>JACRIX010000054.1 GCA_016215645.1 Rhodocyclales bacterium | reverse complement strand
TCATCGGGGGTTGGGGGAAGTCCGTCCAGAATTCGCCTATTTGATCAAAATTTGATCAAACGCCAACGCTCACATCACGATCAACCCGTCCAGCATATCTGCGCAGGCAAATCATAGGGCTGATGAAATATCCGGGCTAGGGCGCGGCCTCAGTACGCGGTGGCCAGTTCGCTGGTCGCCTGCGCCAGCCGGTCGACCAGGATGTTCATGAACGAGCGGTTGAAACGCAGCTGGCAGTTCTCCGAGGCCCGGTGCAGGGAGTCGGCCTTGATCTTGAACAGGGTGACGGGCGTGTCGGCGACGATGGTGGCGGTGCGCGGCAGCGCGCCCTGGCGGATGTAGCACATCTCGCCGAAACAGTGCCCCTTGCCCAGGGTGCTCAGCTTCTTGTTGCCCTTGGTGACGCGCACGCTGCCGTCGGCGATGACAAAGAAGAAGTTGCCCTTGGTGCCCTCGTCGACCAGGAAGGTGCCCGAGGGCACGCGTCCCCAGATGCTGATGCGCAGCACTTCCCAGAGCTCGATTTCGCTGAAGTCCTGGAAGAAGGGCAGCGCCTTCAGCATGTTGAAGCGCTGGGTCTCGGAATCGGCTTCCTGGGGCAGGTCCAGCGCGGCGATGGTCGACAGATCCTGGGTGAACTCGCGCCAGTTGGCATGCCGCTCCGGCGTGTTGCGGCGCAAGGCCTTGGTCACGATGTCGGCCAGGCGCGCGGACAGTGCCGGGCGATGGGTGCGGACGCTGGGCGGGTCTTCGTTCAGTATCTTGTGGGTCAGGCCGTAGTTGGTGTCGGCTTCGAAGGGCAGGCGACCGGTGAGCAGCTTGTACATCACCACGCCCAGGGAATAGATGTCGGTCTGGTAGCTGAGGGTGTCGTTCCTCACCTGCTCGGGCGACATGTAGGCGGGCGAGCCGACCCCGGTCAGTTGCGTCTCGTCGTTCTTCGCCAGGATCGCGGCGCCGAAGTCGGCGATCTTCACGGCGCCGTCCGAGCAGAGCATGATGTTGGCCGGCTTGATGTCGCGATGGATGATGCCGTTGCGGCTGGCAAAATCGAGCGCCAGGGCGCATTTGAAGGCGATCTCGATCACCTTGTCCACCGCCAGCAGGCTCTCGACATGGCCGTACTTTTCGAGGGTTTCGCCCTGCACGTATTCCATGACGATGTAGCCGTCGTCGCGGCCCAGCAGCGCGTCGTAGATGCCGACAATGTGCGGGTGATTGAGGCGCCCGGCCAGGGCGGCCTCGTTGGCGATCAGTTTGCGGTAGGTGTTGCCGTGCTCGGTGTCGGACAGGATCTCGGGCTTGAAGACCTTGATCGCCACCTCGCGATCGTTGAAGGTGTCGTGGGCCAGGTAAACAATGCTGGTTGCGCCCCTGCCCAGCTCGCGCTTGATTTCGTACTTTTCGATACCGACTTCGGCAACTTGCTCCATTTACCACGGACTCCTCGAGGGGGACAGGAAATTCAACCGGCGTATCAGGAGTTTGCCCGACGCCGGGCGTAGCCGTCAATCGCCGATTTTGGTCGGCTCGCGGCGCGATTTGCGGAAGCGTGTTTCGGGGTACCTGGCGCGCGGCCTTGCCGGGATTTCGCCGTAGCGTCAGCGCCGACTTTCAATTTCGGGCAGCGCGACCATCGGCGCTGTCCGTGAGCGGCTGAGCGCGGGTCTCAGCAGCAATGTCCCCGCCCATGCGCCTGGATCGGCGGGCAGGGTACGGTGCCGTAGGAGCAGAACACGCAGCAATCGCCCGGCTTCGGCTTCAGCAGCCCATGGCAGCCCTCGCATTCATAGAACCACTGACAGGCGTCGGTGGGCATGGTTTCGGTCTTGACGTGGCCGCAAAGCGGGCAGGTCAGCGTGGATTGCAGGACGGGTTCGGTGCTCATGGGGCCGATTGTCTCAGAAGTTGGCGCCGGCGCAGGTCGCCGCCGAAGCCGGGGTGCCAGGTCCTGACGCGACATCGCTCAGGCCAGCAGCCAGGCGAGGCCGGCGGCCATGGGCAGCGTGACCACCCAGGCCAGGGCGATGTGGCGCACGGTGGTCCGGTCCAGCGTGCCGGCGGCCGCGCCGATACCGGCGATGGAGCCGACCGCGACATGGGTGGTCGATACCGGCAGGCCGAGCTTGCTGGCGCAAAGCACCAGCGCCGTGGTGATGAGATTGGCGGCGAGGCCCTGGCCGTTGTCCAGGCGCGTGACGCGCTTGCTCATGGTTTCGGCGACGCGGTGCGCGAAGAGGATGCCGCCGGCCGCCATGGCGGCGGCGATCACGGCCACCGCCGCCGTGGCATCCAGGATCTGCCCGGCGAGCAGCAGCGCAGCCAGCTTGGGGGTGTCGTTGACGCCGCGGGCAAAGCAGATCGCCGCCGCCGAGAGCACATGCGCCCGGTCGGCGAGATCGGGCAGTGCCAGGCGGGCGATCAGCCCCGGCTGGCGCCGACAGTGCGCGTTATCGGCGATGACGAAAGTCGGCGCTGGCGACACGGCGATCGAGGCCACCGCGCGGCTGCCGTCGCCTTGTGCCACCAGGGCCGGAGTCGGCGCGATGACGCAGGCGCAGTCCGCACCCGGCCGCCGCCGCAGCGCGCGGGCGGCCAGCATGCCCAGCGCCGCCGCGAGCAGCGGGCTTGCCAGGAGCGGCAGCAGGAACAGGCCGGCCAGCGCGCCCAGGTGTATTTCGCGGCCCGGCTCGGCCAGGCCGGCGCCGACCAGGCCGCCGATCAGCGCATGCGTGGTCGATACCGGCAGGCCGGCGCGCGTCGCGGCAAACACCGTCAATGCGGCACCGGCACCGGCATGCAGCATGAATGTCGGCGCGGCGGCCACGGCGTCGGGCACCAGGCCGCGGCCGGTGAACTGCGCCACCAGCGACGGCGCCAGCAGCAGCGAGGCCAGGCTGCCGGCCAGCGTCGCCAGCGTGGCCAGCACCAGTGCGCGCCGGTAGTCGAGCACGTCCGCACCCCAGACCGTGGCAAAGCCCTTGAAGTTGTCGTTGGCGCCGTTGCCGAAGGCGAGGAACAGGGCGACGCCGACCAGGATGGCTTCCATCGTCAGGCTCGCCTAGCAACAGCCGCAGCTTTCGTCGCTGCCGCCGCTGGCCGCGTTCGTGCCTGCATTGGCGCCGAACGGCAGCGACTTGCCGCAGCCTTCGAACAGTCCGTAGTGGCGCGAAAAGTCGCCGATGAAATCGAAGTGCGGCGCCAGCCGGCTTTCCCCGAGCATGCGGAAGGTATTGCCGCAGACCGGAAACACGCGGCCGGCGTCGATGCGATGGTGCTTGTCGAGGACGAAGGCTTGCGGTTGTTGCGGGATGCTGCCGCGATAGACCACGGCCTGGCCGTAATCTTCGCAGTCGGATTCCAGACCGTCGAGTTTGAACAGGCGGTAGGTGGCCGAGTAGAAGTTGACGCCGCCGGTGCGCGGCGCCAGTTCCGGATCGGTGACCGCCAGCGGCCGATCCTCCACCAGGCGCGGGTCGGCGAAGCCGGCCTGCCGCGCCAGGCCGAGGAAGTCGTTCCAGTACAACGCGCCGCCCAGGCATTCGCCATACAGCACCGGGTCGTTCTTCACCGCATCGGGCACGCGCCGATCGGCATATACGTCGGAGAAGTAGAACTCGCCGCCGGGCTTGAGCAGGCGCTGCACGCCGCGCAGCACGGCGGCCTTGTCGGGAGAAAGGTTCACCACGCAGTTCGAGACGATGACATCGAAGCTGCCCGGCGCCAGGTCGAGTTCGTCGAGGCGCTCGATGTAGCCGTGCAGGAAGCGCACGTTGGCATGGCCGAAGCGCTCGGCGTGCCAGGCCAGGTGGCGGGTGGCGACCGCCAGCTGCTCGTCGGTCATGTCCACGCCGACCACCTCGCCCTGGGCGCCGGCCAGTTGCGCCAGCGCATACACGTCGCGCCCGGAGCCGCTGCCGAGGTCGAGCACGCGGCAGCCGGCCAGGAGCGGCGGCGCCACCAGGCCGCAGCCGTAGTAGCGCTCCAGCACCTCGGGGTGGATGCGCGCCAGCAGGTGCTTGAGCCAGCCGGGCACGCTGGAGGCGTCGCAGCAGGCGCTGGTCTTGAGGTCGGCGGTGCCGGCAAGCTGCTTGCCGTAGTAGTCCTTGACGAGTTCGTGCATGGTTTCTTCCTTATGCCAGGTGTGTCGGGCGCATGGCGCCATCGGGGTTGGGGTTCATCGTCCGGGCAGCGCCACATCCATGGTGCGTCCGCCGTAGCCGTGGGCCTGGTCGCGCGCCTGGACCCGTATCTCGCATTTGCCAGGCGGCAAGCAGCAGCGCCGCGAGCGCGGGACTATGGCACGCGCTCATCGAAGCGCCTCGCCGGCTTCCGGCCAGGCCGCCAGCAGGCGGTCGAGGTCTGCCGGATGGTCAACGTCCCACAGCGTCGCCGGCTCGCTCCAGGTCCAGCCCAGGCTGCGCAGCCGGTGGCGGGTCTGCTCCATGACCCGCGAGCTGCCCCAGCGTACCTCGGCGAACAGCTCCGGCGCCGCCCGGCGGGCGCCGAGCAGCACGTAGCCGCCGTCTTCGGCGGGGATCGCCACCGCGTCGTGTTCCCCCAGCGCGGCGGCGGCCTGGCGCAGCAGGCCGGGGCCAAGCGCCGGGCAGTCGGTGCCGACCAGCAGCGTGCCACCCGGCGCCGGTGAGTCCTCCAATGCCTTCAGCATGCGCTCGCCGAGGTCGCCGTCACCTTGTCGGCGCAGGCTGACGTTGCCGAAGGCGCGGCAGAGCGCGAACTCGGGATGGCCCGGATCACCCGCGCACCACAGGCTGACCGGGCCGACGTCGGCGACCAGCGCCGTGGCCACGGCGCGTTGCAGCATCCAGGCCTGCAAGGCGGCGGCACCGGCCGCGCCCAGGCGCGGAATCAGCCGCGTCTTGGCTTCGCCGGCCACCGGCGCGCGGCCGAGGATGGCCACGGCCACGCGCGGCGCTTCGGTGGCGGGCCGCGTCGTGGCGGCGGGGAATTCGCGTTTCATCGCGACGCCAGCCCGGTGACGAGTTCGTAAAACAGGAAGTCGTCGGTGAAGGGATGCGCGTCGGCCACGTGGCGCAGCATGCCCAGGTCGAGCAGGCTCTGGCCCAGCACGGTGGCTTCGGCGCGGCCGAGGCGGTGGGTGGCGACCAGCAGATCGACCGCCTCGCTGCCGATCAGGCATTGCGGAAAATTTACCCCGCGCCAGGTGCGGTCGGCGACCAGGCCGCGGGTGTCGCGCAGCAAAGTGTAGACGCCGTCGAGCGGCAGCGCGTCGACACGTCCCGGCGCCGCCACGCGATAGAAAAACTCGGCATCGGCGAAGGGCTGCTGCTTGACCACGTGGTGCAGGTGGCCGGCCTGCATCAGCGCATCGCCCAGCAACACGGCGTCTTCGCGGCGCAAGTGGTAGTGCGCGTGCAGCCAGCCCACGGCATCGCTGCCAACCAGGCATTCGGGGTATTTCCTGAGTCGGTAGCGGCGATCGGCGACCAGCCCGGCGCCGAGCAGGGCCGCTGCCAGCGTCGCTGCCGAGTCGCCGGTAATGCGGCGGATGCGCGCTTCGGCGGATAGTTCACCGCCGCCGCCGGCCAGCACCCGCAAGTGCCGTTCCAGACGTGCCGGGTCGACGCTGCCATCACTGGTTTGTGCCAGCAGGCTGGCAATGAACTCGCCTGGTGCGGCTTCGGGTCGCGGCAGCAACGGGTTGCCGGTCAGCGTGCGCGCCAGTTCGATTTCGTTGGCCCAGGGCAGGCGCGCCACGCCGCTGATGCCAAACACGCGCGGCCGCCAGGGCAGCGCCTGCACCAGCCGCAGCGCCGCCGCGCCGCCGCGTTCGCCGACGCAGTCCGGCGCCAGGTCGAGCAGCAGGATGGATTCGGCATCGGGCCGCAGGCCCGGCGCCGCGGGTGCCCCGAACAGCAATTCGGGCTTGAGGTCGAGCGGCGTGATGTCCTGCGAGGTGAGGATGGCGCGCGCGATGCCGCGGCTTGCCGCGTTCGCGGTTGCCAGCCAGTAGGTGGGTGGGCGTTTGGCGATCATGGTGTTCCCAGGGTCGGCATGTCAGCGGCAATCGTCGCCGGCGGCGACGAAGCGGAAATCGGCGAAGCCGGCGTGGGCCGTCTCGCCGGTGTTGTCGGTATCGCTGGCGAGCGCCAGTCCGGTCAGGCCTTGCGGCGCGTGGCCGAAGGCGCGGCGAAAGTCGGCGCCCACGTCACGGCGTTCGCTCACCCAGCGCCCCGCATCCCCGGCGCCACTGCGCAGCACCAGCATCCGCGCGCGATCGGTGTAGGCATTGGCCTGCCAGGTGCCGATCGGGTGGCGGTTGTCCCAGAGGTAGTTGAGCGCCGCGTCGGGAATCTCGCCGCCGTATAACATCCGTGCGGCGCCAAGCGCAAGGCGTTCGCCGGCGCCCAGGGTGTCGGGCGGCACGGCGAAGCTCAGGTACACGCGGGCGGCGTAATCGTCGCCGGCCTTGGTGTTCATGTCGGCGGACTTCAGCGGCGCATCGACGCGCCAGCGCCAGCACAGCACGGGGGTTGCCGCGAGGTCGATGGCGAGGGGTCGCGCCAGCAGGGCCATGCTCTGCGCCGCGTGCGCCTCGATGGCCGGCACGCCATCCCAGAGCCGCAGGCGGTAGCGTGTCGGCGGCGCATTGCGGTTGGGCATCTCCACGCGCCAGGGCGCGGGGATTTCGGTGGCGGTGGTGTCGAAGCGGCCAACCCAGATGGGTGCCGCTGCGGCAATGCCGGGTGAGAGCACCAGAGCCATGATGATTCCCGCCCGTCGTGCCGACGCCGCGTCGTGCATGGCCTCAGCCACCCCGCCGCCGACTGTCGTTGAGCTTCCAGTCGTAGTCGAGGAAGTCGAGCTTGTAGTCGCCGTTGCGGACTTTTGCCTGCGTCTCGGGCGTGGCGGCGAGCTGCGCGGCATGGCGGGCGAAGCTGGTTTTCAGCGCGCCGTAGCCCTTGTTGACCATATGTCCCTTCTCGAAATCCTTGCCGTACCAGTCGAAGATTTTCGACACCTGCAGTCGGCCGCTCGCCGGGTCGTAGCGGTTGCGCGTGCTGTCAGCGAGGAAGCGCGTCATGCCGTCGTCGAGCTGGGCGTCGAGCTTCTCGGAAGTGAAGGCCTCGGCGCGCAGCATCGGGCAGCCGATCGAGGCGCAGACCACGCCGACGTGGATGCGCGGGTCGTCGAAGGCACCGGGGGCACGGATCAGGCCGTGCTCGATGTCGTCCAGATGCCGCTCCTGGCCGAGCAGGCTGAAGAACTTCTTCTTCCACGGCGAGGAGAACACCGAACCGAGATCCTTGATCGATTCCAGATCGGGGTACTTGCTCAGGATCAGTTCGACGGTCCAGGCGTTGTAGGCATTGATCAGGAAGGCCAGACGCTGGGCCTTGCTCCACGTGCCGTACTCGGTTTCACTCACGGCCGTGAGCGTGCCGAGATAGGCTTTCAGCGCCGCATGCTCGGCCTTGAGCGCGGTGTAATCGACCGCGCTGGCGTTGCCGTTGGCGAAGGTCTTGACGTGCTTCGCCAGCAGGGCGTTCCAGGCGGCATGCGAGTGGTCGAAGCCCTGCGCGCGCGCCAGCGTGGCACAGGCGAGGAGGGTGACGGCGATCAGCAGGTGCGCGAGCTTGACGTGCTTCATGCTCACTCCCCCCGCCGCCAGGCATGGAAGCGCGCCACCCAGCGCAGCAGGCCCTCGGGCGCGTGGGCCTTCTTCCACACGCCGGCGACGTACTTGTTGGCTTCGGCCAGCGTCGGATAGATGTGGATGGTGCCGAGGATCTTGTTGAGGCCAATGCCATGCTTCATGGCCAGCACGTACTCGGCGATCAGGTCGCCGGCGTGCTCGCCGACGATGGTGACGCCCAGTATCCGGTCCTTGCCCGGCACGGTCAGCACCTTGATGAAGCCGTGGGCCTCGCTGTCGGCAATGGCGCGGTCGAGGTCGTCGATGTCGTAGCGCGCGACTTCATAGGCGATGCCCTTTTCCTTCGCCTCGGTTTCATTCAGGCCGACGCGCGCCACCTCGGGCTCGACGAAGGTCGCCCAGGGGATCACCGAGTAATCGGCGCGGAACTTCTTGAAGGGGTCGAACAGCGCATTGACGGCGGCATACCAGGCCTGGTGCGCGGCGGTGTGGGTGAACTGGTAGGGGCCGGCGACATCGCCGGCGGCATAGATGTTGGGGTAATTGGTCTGCAGGAAATCATTGGTGTCGACCGTGCGTGTGGTGCTCACGCCGATGTCCTCCAGCCCGTAGCCCTTGAGGTTGGCGACGCGGCCGACGGCCACCAGCACGGCATCGAAGGGGATGCGTACTTCCCTGCCTTCATGCTCGGCGATCAGCGCCTTCTCGCCGTTCTCGACCACGAAGCGCATCGCCTTGTGATTGAGCAGCACATCGATGCCCTCGTTGCGGAAGCGCGCGGCGACCAGTTCGGAAACCTCGGGGTCTTCGCGAATCATCAGGCGCGGCAGCATTTCGACCTGGCTGACCCTGGCGCCGAAACGGGCGAAGGATTGCGTCAGCTCGCAGCCGATCGGCCCGCCGCCCAGCACCACCAGGCGTTTGGGCAGTTCGCGCAGTTCCCAGACGTTGTCCGAAGTCAGGTAGCCAACCTCCTCGATGCCGGGAATCGGTGGCACGAAGGGCCGCGCGCCGGCGGCAATGACGATGCTGCGCGTGCTCATGCGCTCGGTGGCACCGTTGTGGCGCGTGAGCTCGACTTCCCAGGGCGAGACGATCTTCGCGCTGCCTTCGATCACGTCGACGCCGAGCCCGGTGTAGCGCTCGACGGAATCGTGCGGTTCGACGGTCGTGACCACGCGCTGCACACGCTCCATCACCTCGCTGAACTGAAAGTCGGCGCTGGTGGTACGGCGAAATCCGAACTCTTCGGCGCGCGCGATGTGGGAGAGGAACTTCGCCGAGCGGATCAGCGCCTTCGAGGGCACGCAACCGGTGTTGAGGCAGTCGCCGCCCAGCTTGTGCTTCTCGATCAGCGTGACCTTGGCCTTCACCGCCGCGGCGATGTAGGCGGTGACCAGGCCCGCGCTGCCGCCGCCGATGACGATGATGTTGCGATCGAACGTCGCCGGCCGGGTCCAGCGTGCATAGACCTGCTTCGCCTTGACGCCATCGACGATTTTCTTGGCGATCAGCGGGAAGATGCCGAGCAGGGCAAACGACCCGATCAGCGCCGGCGAGAGGATGCCCGACAGACTGCGGATGCCCGCCAGTTGCGTGCCGGCGTTGACGAACACCAGCGTGCCGGCGAGCATGCCGACCTGGCTGACCCAGTAGAAGGTCCAGGCGCGCATCGGTGTCAGGCCCATCACCAGGTTGATCATGAAGAAGGGAAAGGCCGGTACCAGGCGCAGGGTGAACAGGTAGAAGCCGCCGTCCTTCTCGACCCCGCGGTCGATGGCCGCCAGGCGCGCGCCGAAGCGCGCCTTGACCCAGTCGCGCAGCAGGAAGCGGGCGGCAAGGAAGGCCAGCGTGGCGCCCAGGCTGGAGGCGAAGGACACCAGCACGGTGCCCCACAGCAGGCCGAACACCGCGCCGCCGGCGAGCGTCATGATGGCCGCGCCGGGCAGCGACAGCGCCGTGACGGCGACATACACGCCGAAGAAGATCGCCGCCGTGAGCCAGGGGTTGGCGGCGCGGTAGGCCTCGATGCCCGCCTGCTGCGCCTTCAACGCGTCGAGGCTGAAGAAGCGGCCGAGGTCGAGCGTGAAGTAGGCCGCAATGGCGAGCCCGATGGCAGCGATGACCAACAATTTACGTAGCGACAAGGTATTCTCCCGAAAAGGCCGGCAATTACGGCTGCGCAGTGAATGCTACCGCTTGGTCGGTGGCGATGCCTGAACCTTACAGACTTCGGTCGGCGCTGGGCCGAGCCTGGCCTGATTGACTAGTTCAGCGTGAGCATCTTGGCCAGATAGTCGAAGAACAGGCAATACAGCATGATCGGCAGGGGCAAGCCCAGCAGCGTTCCCGCCAGGTAGGCGCGGAACTTGACGCCGGACATCGCCAGCGCGTAATTGAGCGCCGGTACCGTCTGGAACAAGGTGCGCAGCAAGACGATGCTGGTAACGGGGCGGCGGTCGAGTCGACGCAGTAGATCGATCGCGACCCGATTGTCCAGCTTGCGCAGAACATCACCGCCGAGGAAGCGGATGATGAAGAAGCTTGCGACACAGGAAATGCTGGCAGCCACGTAGGTGGCAATTCCACCCAGGCCACGCCCGAGCGTTAGCACGGCGGCCGCCAGGAACAGCCAGCCTGGAATCTGGATCAGATTGCCCAGCACGAACAGCAAAACGAATACCAGCAAGCCCTGGAGCCGGTTCGAAAGGATCTGTTGTTGCAGGAATTCGATTGTGAATTGATCTTTCAGTCCGCTCAGTCGGAATACCGCGAAAAGTATCGCGAGGAAGGCGAGTGCCGCGATCAGCCTCTGGTACTTGAGCAAGAGCGACATGCGCACTCCGATCGCTTCGACCAACGCAATATACAGGCTGGGCGGAGCGCCGTCAGCGTCGGCCTGCCGCGGCACCCGGATGGAGAAGATGGGCATCTTGCGTACCTCGCCTGCCAGAATAGCGGCGTCAATTGTCTGTTTCACTCGTGAGCTTTCGCTACCGGATCGCGGGGGTTCGTCGAGCCGCGAGCGAGTCGCCGTGCAATCGATTGACGGCAGATCGCCTTGCCGGTTGTCAGCGCGCCCGCCGAATCAACGACCGCGCCATTGCCACAGTGTTGCCACGATCGCCACCGCTAGGCCGACAAGGGTCTGAATCACGGGAATCATCAGCACCAAAAGGGCGCCCTGGGCATCGATATGGATGAACATGGCATCGATATAAAGCAGCGGGCCGCCCAGCGCGATGAGGATGCCAGCCCAGGCAGACAACATCCGAACGGACCGATTGACGCGGAAAATGTACGCGCAAACGAGAATGAGGCCGAGGACTCCGTAGGGCATCAAGGCCCACGCCAGGTACCCGAGTACCCCGGGCTGCCATCCGCAAACGAATCCCATCAGACCGCCCGCGCAAAGTGCACCGAGGGCGAGGCTTGCCGATGCGATCCGCTTTATTGCCGTGTCGCTGAAGATCAAGGTCTGCCTCCTCCGTTCCGTCATCGTCCGGGCATGCCAACAAGGCCATTCATCACTGTTGCGGAAGAAATGGCAAGGCGGCGCCTGTTCACGGCGACGTTATTCCCGGTGCCGCGTTCAGGCGTTTGAACAGGAGTTGCGTTCCCTTGTCGCCAATCTCCCGCGATGACACTTTCTCGTAGCGCGATCCGTTGAATTCGTAGCGAGTCAAGGTGGCCCGCATTGCAGCCAGGCGACTGAAGGTCTCAATGATTGGCAGGCCGCGAGATCGACTTCGCAGCAACCAGACATGCGAACCGAACAGGCTGCCAAGGAAGGCGTGCGTTCGCCCGTCGAAGATCGGGTATTCGCATCCCCCGTTGCCGCAAAGGATCCCGAGGAAGGATTCCGGGACATCGTCACCGTTCAGATCAATGCGAACCGTAAGGAGCCTTCCGTTTCCTTTCGCCAGATCGGTTTCCAGGTCGACGCCCGGGCGAAAAAAATCATCATGGGGCGGCATCCAGTCCCCGGCGCCGGTGCCGAAATGAACGCGAATCGATCCGAGGTCTGCGTCAGACGCAATTGCCAGAGGCGTAGCGGTGGCGGCCAAGCCAAGCGCGGCCATGCCAATCAGGTTCCGACCTGTCCTCATTCAGTCGTCTTCGTTCTCAGATTCTGGCCACATTCTGATGGTCAGGCCGAAGGGCTGTGGCAAACCGCGGACAGGGGGGATGGGGAGTGGGCACGAGGCCGGTCAAGCACCTGCCCCCGTATCCGAGCAGGATGGTCATGTGGAAGAAGCCCGGCAGAGGGAAGGAGGGGGCACGGCGTCGGCCGGGCCCCGGTCCGCGACGTCGATGCCTTTACTTGATGTCGCCGATCACGCCGCCCTGGCTCAGGCACTCGGCGGCCTTGGTGGCCTTGAAGCCGTGGCCCTTGCAATCGCTCTGGCCCTTGCAGGCGTTTTGCGCGGTCTTGCAGTCGTTCATGCCCTTGCACGAATT
>JACRIX010000011.1 GCA_016215645.1 Rhodocyclales bacterium | reverse complement strand
TTGCCGAGCTTGGGATCCTCGGCGGCGATCTTGTTCGAGGCGTTGGCCGCGACCTGGAAGTTACGCTTGGAAGCATCCCAGCCGCCGTCATGCAGGTTCTTGGCGGACTCGATGGTGGTGGTCTTCAGGTTCTTGATGTCGCTGTAGTCCACCAGCAGGATCTGGCCGGTTTCCTTGATGTTCACCACCCATTCCGGCTTGATTTCGGAAGAGACGATCGAGGCCACGCGCGGCTCCGGGTGATACTCGCCGTCCACGGTCATGCCGCGGGTCGAAACGACCTTGAGCGGCTTCAGCGTGTCACCGTCCATGATCACGTACTGCGGCGGCCAGTAGGAACCGGCGATCGCGTACTTGTCGTCGTAGCCCTTGAACTTCGAGGTATCCACCGAGCGCGCGTCGAAACCGATCTTGAGTTCCGCGACCACCGAGGGCTTCTCCATCCACAGGTCGATCAGCGACAGGCGGCCGTCGCGGCCGATGACGTAGACATAGCGGCCGGACTTCGACAGGCGCGAGATATGCACGGCGTAGCCGGTCTTGACAATGCTGCGGATTTCCTTGGTGTCGCCGTCGATCAGGGCCACTTCGCCGGTATCGCGCAAGGTCACCGAGAACATGTTCTTGAGGTTGAACTTGTTCATCTGCCTGGTCGGGCGATCCTTGACCGGCACGATCACCTTCCATGAATCCATGGTGTCCTTGAAGCTGTACTCGGGCGGCACATCCGGCGTGTTCTGGATGTACTTGGACATCAGGCTGATTTCTTCCTTGGTCAGGATGTCGTCGAAGTTGACCATGCCGCCGTCGGTGCCGTAGCCAATGATTTTTTCCAGGCGACCCTGGCCCAGCTTGAGCGTGCCGCCCTCGGTCTTGGTGCCGTCCTTGGCTGTCTTGGTCCAGTGCGGCTCCAGGTTCTTGCCGGTGGCGCCCTTGCGCAGCACGCCGTGGCACCCGGCACAGCGTTCGAAATAGATCTTCTTGGCGGTCTCCTTTTCGGCCGCCGTCAAGGTCGGTGCGGCGTCCTGCGCAAAGGCGCTTCCCATGGCGCCGGCAATGGCCGACAAGGCAAAAACTCCCAGCAGTTTCCCCTTCATTCTTCTCTCCTTGTGAATTAGCGTTCAATGACTCGCGGCTGCGCCCATGCAAAGACCCTCCACGGCGCAATGGTGAAAGATTGCGCTGCAACATCCCCGATATCCTTGATGAACATCAAGTCGCGAAACGATATCGCCCAGCCCTCAGCGTCGGCCCGAGCCGATCGGCACGCGTCGCCGGCGGCGGGCGGGAACACCCATGTCATAGGACGGCTTTGCTATACTTTGCGGTGTTCGTGGTGCCCGCGCATGGTTTTGCATGCAGGGTGAAACGGGAAGCCGGTGAGTGCGCAAGCACGATTCCGGCGCTGCCCCCGCAACGGTAAGGAAGTGCGGGTTCGTCACATGGCCACTGGGTAATCCCGGGAAGGCGACGAATCAAGACTTCCAAGCCCGGAGACCGGCCAGGGACAAGGTTGAATGCGCTGCGGGGTGGCAGTGTGCGTCGGCCGCCGGCCTTCCGGCTGCTTCCGTCCCAGCTCCTCGCGACTCGTTCGTTCAGGCACCCACTCTGACCTGCGGGGACGCAGGCCGCCAGGAGCTATGATGTCTCGTTTTGTCGCGTCCGCCGCCAGGCCATCCTGCCTGGCGTTCGCCCTTTCCCTGCTTCCCGCCGCCGGCAGCCTTGCCGCCGAACCGACCACCGACCTCGCCGCCGTGATCGTCACCGCCACCCGCCAGGCCACCCGCGCCAACGAGGTGATCTCGGATGTCACGGTGATCGACCGCGCCGCAATCGAGCAGGCCGGCCCGACCACGCTGCCGACCCTGCTCTCCCGGCAGCCCGGACTGCACGTGACCGACACCGGCGGCATCGGCAAGACTGCCAGCGTCTTCATGCGCGGCACCAGTAGCGGACACACTCTGCTGTTGATCGACGGCATACCCTTCGGTTCCGCGACGACGGGATCGGCCTCACTGCAAAACCTGCCCCTGTCGCAGATCGAACGCATCGAGATCCTGCGCGGGCCGGCTTCCAGCCTCTACGGCTCCGACGCCATCGGCGGCGTGATCCAGATCTTTACCCGCCGCGGCGAAGGGGCACCGCGAGCCGACGCCTATGCCGGCATCGGCTCGCGACGCACCGTCGAGGCCCAGGGCGGCGTTTCCGGGAGCGCGGGGCCGTGGTCCTACAGCATCGCCGCCAGCGCCTATCGCACCGGCGGATTCAACATCGCCGCCGACCCGGTGCGCTATCGCATCGCCATCGGCTCGGTGCCGCGCGACGATGCCGACGGCTACCGCAACAACGCATTCAATGGCCGCATCGGCCATCAATTCGCGCCGGGCCATGACATCCAGCTTAACGCGCTGGAAGTCACCAGCAACAACTCCGTCGATAGTGGCGGGGTCAATGTCGACGCCTACAACCGCGACAAGAGCCGCGTGCTCGGCCTGCAACTGCGCAATCGCCTGGGCGAGGGCTGGAACTCGACATTGCGCCTCGGGCTCGGCGAGGACAACAGCAGCAACTTCGCACCGGCGCGAACCCAGTTCGCCACCATCCAGAAGCAGCTCACCTGGCAGCATGACATCCGGCTGGACATCGGCAGCCTCATGCTGGCCCTGGAGAACCTGGACCAGAGCATCACCAGCACCACCGCCTATGCGATCCGCGATCGCAGCGTGCGTTCACTGATTGCCGGGTACCAGGGCAGCAAGGGCAAGCACAGCTGGCAGATGGCACTGCGCCACGACGACAATTCGCAGTTTGGCGGCCACACTACCGGCTCGCTGGGCTACGGCTACCGATTTGCCGACGGCTGGCAAGCCCGCCTTGCCGAAGGAACGGCCTTCAAGGCACCCAGCTTCAACCAGCTGTACTTCCCCGGCTTCGGCAATGCCGGCCTCAATCCGGAAAAGGCCCGCAACCGCGAAATGGCCGTGCTCTGGGACGGCGGCACGCGCAGCGCCTCGCTGACGCATTTCGACAACCGCATCGACAACCTGATCGCCGGCAGTCCGGCAGTCAATATCGGCAAGGCGCGCATTTCCGGCACCAGCCTCGCCGGCAGCGTCACGGCTGGCGCCTGGAATGCCGATGGCGGGCTCGACCTGATGAAGCCGATCGATGTCGGCAACGGCAACCGTCTACAGCGGCGGCCCGCCCAGATGCTCAAGCTCGCTGTTGCCTACGCACCGGGGGGCTGGCGCCTCGGCGGCGAAATGACGGCCATCGGCCGCCGCTACGACACCACCACCCAGGGCCGGATCATGGGCGGCTATGCCGTGGCCAACCTGCACGCGGCGCGCGAGATCGATCGTGGCTGGTCGCTCGAAGCGCGACTCAACAACCTGTTCGACCGGGTCTATGAAAACGCCTGGGCCTACGCCGTGCCCGGCCGCGAGCTGTTCGTCGGCCTGCGTTACGCGCCGAAATAGGGAAAGCGACAGCCCCATGCCCAGCCGCCGCCGTGCCCTCCTCGTCATCGCCGTGCTGCTGCTCGCGGCACTGCTGAGCCTGGCAGGCGCCCTGCTGGTGGGCTCATACACCATCTCGCCAGGCGAGGTCTGGGCCCGGCTGACCGGCGCCAATGGCGGCATCGGCGGCGACATCGTACTCGGCCTGCGCCTGCCGCGGGCGCTGGCCGCCTTCGCCTGCGGCGGTTTGCTGGCACTGGCCGGGGCGCTGATGCAGGTACTGCTGCGCAACCCGCTGGCCGACCCCTATGTGCTCGGCGTTTCCGGCGGCGCCGCGGTCGGCGCGCTCTCGGCGATGCTGTTCGGCCTGCCGCTGATCGTCATCCACGGCGGCTCCTTTGTCGGCGCGCTGGCGGCCATGCTGACCGTATTCGGCCTGGCGCGCGGCGACGGCAGCTGGACCCAGAGCCGCCTGCTGCTCACCGGCGTGATCGTTGCCGCCGGCTGCGGCGCCGGAGTGGCCCTGATCCTTTCCGTCGCACCGGAACAGAAGCTGCACAGCATGTTGTTCTGGCTGATGGGCGACCTCTCCCACGCCGGTTCGCCGTGGCCGGCGCTGGCGGTGCTGGCCATCGGGCTGGCACTGGTGGTGCCGCTGGCGCGCGACCTCAACCTGCTCTCGCGCGGCGACCTGGTGGCCCATACGCTCGGCGTCAAGGTGCGCGGCCTGCGTGCCGCCGTGTATGCACTGGGCTCCCTGCTGACCGCCGTGGCAGTAACGACCACCGGCAGCGTCGGCTTCATCGGCCTGGTGGTGCCGCACCTGGTGCGACTGACCATCGGCAACGATCAGCGCGTCCTGTTGCCCGCCACCGCCCTGGCCGGCGGCGCGCTGCTGGTGGTCGCCGACACCCTGGCGCGCACGGTGATCGCCCCGCAGCAACTGCCGGTTGGCGTGCTCACCGCCCTGTTGGGCGTGCCGGTATTCCTGTACCTGCTGTCCCGCCAACCCAAGGGAGGCCGGGAATGACTGCCGCCCTGATCGAGGTACGCGGTCTGTCGGTCGCCATCGGTGGCCGCACGGTGGTGAGCGACGTCGATTTTGCGCTGGGGAACGGCGAGCGGCTTGCCGTGCTCGGGCGCAACGGCGCCGGCAAGACCACGCTGCTGCACACCCTGGCCGGCCTGCGCAAGCCCCTGGGTGGCAGCATCCGCCTCTGCGGCGAGCAGATGTCGGCGCTGGCGCCACGGCGAATCGCGCAGCTTCGCGGCGTACTGCTGCAACAGCAGATCGACGCCTTTCCCGCCAGCGTGCTGGAAACCGCGCTGGTCGGGCGCCATCCCTGGCTGGAACGCTGGGCCTGGGAAAGTGCGGCGGATGCGCGCACGGCGCGCGCCGCGCTGGCCGCCGTCGGTCTCGCGGATCTGGAGGAGCGCGACGTGCATACACTCTCCGGCGGCGAACGCCAGCGCCTGGCGCTGGCCACGCTGCTGACTCAAGAACCGCAACTCGCGCTACTCGACGAGCCGCTCTCCCACCTCGACCTCAACCACCAGATTGCCGTGCTTCAGTTGCTGGGCCAGCGCGCACGCGATGCCGGCATGGGCATGATCACGGTGATGCACGACGTCAATCTGGCGCGGCGCCATGCCGACCGCGCCCTGCTGCTGTTCGGCGACGGCAGGGTGGAACAGGGGCCCGTCGCCGACGTGCTCAATGCCACCACCCTGACGCAGCTTTACGGCCATCCGCTGCGGCGCATCGATGCCGGCGGCAGCGACTATTTCATTCCGGAGTAAGCCATGACCACCGAATCAGACGGCCGCGAACAACGCCACGTTGCACGCATGCAGCGCAAGAAGGAAGTGATCGACCAGAAGGTCGCCGCCGCCGACCTGGAGCGCGGCGTGCTGCTGGTGAATACCGGCAATGGCAAGGGCAAGTCATCGGCCGCCTTCGGCGTCGCCGCGCGCGCGCTGGGCCACGGCATGCGGGTGGCCGTAGTGCAGTTCGTCAAGAGCCGCACCGATACCGGCGAGGAGGCCGTGCTCGGCCGCTCGCCCGGCATCCGTTGGCATGTGATGGGCGAAGGCTTCACCTGGGAAACCCAGGACCCGGGGCGCGATGCGGCGGCGGCGCGCGCCGCCTGGGAAACAGCGCTGGGCTACCTGCGCGATCCGGCCATCGGCCTGGTGGTGCTCGACGAAATGACCTATGCCTTCAAGTACCAGTGGCTGCCGCTGCCCGACGTGCTCGCCGCTTTCGCCGCGCGCCCGCCCATGCAGCACGTGATCGTCACCGGCCGCGCCGCACCCGAGGACCTGATCGCCGCCGCCGATACCGTTACCGAGATGGCCATGGTCAAGCATGCGTTCAAGGCCGGCATCAAGGCCATGCCGGGGATGGAGTTCTAACAATGGTCGCGTGTCCTGCGCTATTGATAGCCGCCCCAGCCTCCGGCCAGGGCAAGACCACCGTGGTCGCGGCGCTGGCACGACTGCACACCCGGCAGGGCCGACGGGTGCGGGTGTTCAAGTGCGGGCCGGATTTCCTCGATCCGCAGATCCATGCCATGGCCAGCGGCGCGCCCTGCGAGAACATCGACTTCCGCATGTGCGGCGAGGCGGATGCGCAATGGCGTCTGGCACGGGCGGCCGAGAATGCCGACCTGATCCTGGTCGAAGGCGTGATGGGCCTGCATGACGGCGAACCCTCAGCCGCCGCACTCGCGCGCCGACTCGGCCTGCCGGTGCTGCTGGTGCTCGATGCCAGCGCCATGGCCGGAAGCTTCGGCGCCGTGGCCTGGGGACTCAAACATTTCCGCGAAGGCGAAGGCGGCGGCGCGCCGATCACGGCCGTGCTGGCCAACCGCGTCGGCAGCGACTACCACGCGCAGCTCTGCCGCGACACCCTGCCCGCCGACATCGCCTGGTATGGCGCCTTGCCGCGCGATGCCGATGCCGCCCTGCCGGAGCGCCACCTCGGCCTGCTGCCGGCCGCCGAGATCGCCGACCTCGCCCAGCGCATCGAGCGCATGGCCGACGCGCTCGCCCGGACGCCGGCCGCCGCACTGCCGCCGGCGGTCGAATTCGCCGTAGCACCAGCGCCGACTCTTGAACCGTTGCTGGCGGGCAGGACCATCGCCATCGCGCGCGATGCCGCCTTCTGCTTCCACTACCCGGCCAACCTCGAATGCCTCGAAGCCCTGGGGGCGAGGCTCGCGTATTTCTCGCCGCTGGCCGATGCGCAGCTGCCCGCCTGCGATGCCGTCTGGCTGCCCGGCGGCTACCCGGAGCTGCACGGCCCGGCGCTGGCGGCGAACACCACGCTGGCGGCCGCGCTGCGCGCCCATGTCGAGGCGGGCAAGCCCCTGCTCGCCGAGTGCGGCGGCATGATGGCTTGTTTCGACAGCCTGGGCACCGTGAATGGCGGCACCCACGCCATGTTCGGCCTGCTGCCTGGAACGACGCAGATGCAGACACGCCTCGCGGGTTTGGGCCAGCTGCGCGCTGAGCTGCCCGAAGGCGTGTTGCAGGGCCATACCTTCCACTATTCGTGCAGCGACTCCTCGATGGAGCCTCTGGCGCGGGCGGAATGCACCACTGGCAGGCCGGGCGAAGCGGTTTATCGACTGCAGCGCCTCACTGCCAGCTACATGCACTTCTACTTCCCGTCCAACCCGGCGGCGACGGCAGCGCTGTTCGCGGCCTGAGGCGGCGCACGGCGCCAACCGTATCCGGAATGGATTGCGACCCAATGGACATATGGCCGCGCAATCCGTATGCTACGGGCAAGCAAGCACGCCCTCGGCGTCCTGTACACGCACTCAATCGCCATCCTGATGACCCCTGAAAGGGAGCTCGAACATGACCTTCGGTGAATCGATCAAGACCTGTTTTTCGAAATACGCGAACTTCGACGGGCGCGCCTCGCGTTCGGAGTTCTGGTGGTTCTTCCTGTTCTCGCTGCTGGCGTCAATGGCGACATCCATGATCAGCCAGACCCTGTCGGCGCTTTTTTCCCTCGTCATGCTGCTGCCCTCGTTGGCGGTTGGCGCGCGGCGCCTGCATGACACCAACCGCAGCGGATGGTTTCTCCTGCTCTGGTTCGTTCCGCTCATTGGCTGGATCGTCCTCCTCGTCTGGGCGGTCCAGGGAGCCAGGGAACCGAATCGCTTCTAGACCGCCGCGCCGCGCCGGCGAACGGCGCTGAGCCTGCGCCTTCGGGAGATCGCCTTGCCCACCGAAAACAATTCGCCGGCCGCGGCGGAGAATGCCCCGGCAACGCTGCGCTTTACCGGCGAAGCCGGAGAATATTTCCGCATCTGGATCGTCAACGTCTGCTTGTCCATCCTCACCCTGGGCATTTATTCGGCATGGGCGAAAGTGCGCCGCAAGCGGTATTTCTACGGCAACACCCTTTTGCGGGACGCCTCCTTCGAATACCTTGCCGAACCGACGGCCATCCTCAAGGGACGCTTTATCGTCATCGGCATCCTGATGGCCTTCGGCCTGGTCGCCGAACTGCTCAAGACCAATCTCCTCGGGCTGCTGTACATCGTCGCGATTCCCTACGTCGTCATCAAGGCGGCACGCTTCAATGCCGTGAATTCGGCCTACCGGGGCGTACGCTTCAGTTTCGGCGTCGGCTTTCCGCCCCAGTCCGGCCTCGCCAAGCATGCCATTCCCGGGTACACCATGACGAGCCAGTTCCTGATCCTGCCGATTTTTCTGGTGCCGCTTTCGCTCGGCCTGCTCTACCCGTATTACGCGTTCAGGAGGCGGCAGTTCTTTTTCGGGCATAGCGCCTTCGGTACCACGCCGTTCGCATTCGACGCCCGGCCAGGCGGGTTTTACCTGGTGTATTTCAAGGCGGCGCTGTTCTTCCTGCTGTTCCTGGTCGGCAGTGTCGTGACCCTGGGGCTGGGCGCCCTACCGCTCTACATCCTGTTCGCCGCGTACCGCGACGCCGCCGTGGCGCGGCTTGCCTGGGGCCACACGCGGCTCGGAAACATGCGTTTTTCCTGTCAATGGAAGACCTGGGACTTGTTCAAGCTCCACCTCGTGAACACCCTCGCGATCATCGCCACGCTCGGCCTGATGGCACCCTGGGCGGCGATTCGCGTGGCGCGCTACCAGTTGCAGGGCCTGTCGCTGCAACCAGCGGACGAGATCGACGGCTTCGTCGCCACGGAAACCGAAAAGACGGCCGCGACGGGCGACGAGGCCGGCGATCTGCTCGGCCTTGATTTCGGCTTATGACGCCGCTCGAAGGCAGCTATTACGACGGCAAATCGTCGCGGCAACATCGGGTAACAATCCACCGCGAAGCGCCCGGGCACCTGCGCGTAACCGGCGAGGGGATCGATTTCAGCTGCCGTCTGTCCGAGGTGCGCGCCTCGTCGCGGCTAGGCAACACGCGGCGGTATCTTGCGTTCGCCGACGGCTCCCGCTGCGAGGTCGACGACAACGACGCGATCGATGCGCTGTTCTACGACGCGCCGAAGGCCGGGCTCGGCCGCCTGCTGCACCATTTCGAGACCCGGCTCGGATACGTCCTGCTCGCTTTGCTGCTTACCGTCGTCGCGCTCTGGGCCGGTGTGGTCCACGGTATTCCTGCGCTGGCGAAAGGGATCGCCTTCAACCTGCCCGTGGCAACCGATCGGATGCTTGGGGAGGAGGCGCTGACGGGCCTCGACGCGACGCTGCTTGAACCGACGCGGCTGCCACCCCGGCGGCAGATGGAATTGCGCACGCTGTTCGCCGACATGACGGCGGGCATCCCCGGGGCCGCTGGTTACCGCATCGAGTTGCGCGCCAGCAAGGCGATCGGGGCCAACGCGCTGGCGCTGCCCTCGGGCCTCGTGGTGATGACCGATTCCCTGGTGGAACTCGCCGCCTGCGACGACGAGCTGGTCGCCGTGCTGGCCCACGAAATAGGTCATCTCGAACAACGCCATGGCCTGCG
>JACRIX010000010.1 GCA_016215645.1 Rhodocyclales bacterium | reverse complement strand
GAGGAGTGAGGCTGGTAGGTCCCGGCTGCGGCGGTGTTCCGCAGGCCGAGGGTCGGCGCGGCGCCTCATACGCTCCCGCCCCTGACGGGGTTCCCGCGGCGCCGCAGCGCCGGCCGGCCGGTCGCTCAAACTCGCTGCGCTCAAACATCGCGACCGGACTTCCCCGTCCGGCACTCCGTCGCCGCGGCGGTCGCGAAATCGGCGCCACACCGACCCTCAGCCTGCTCTGCCGAACGGAGGGCGCGGGCGGATAGGTCAGTGGCGCTTGAGTGCCCAGAGGAGTCGGTCGAGTGTCACCGAAACAGACATTAGGCGCTGGCCCCGTAACGGGGCGCTAATGATCAGTCCTCGAAAAAGCGATAACCGTTGCGCCCCGCAGCCTTGGCTGCATACATCGCCTTATCCGCCTTCTTCAGGAGTTCCCGCGCATCGTCGCTGCTATTAACCGAATAAACGGCAATGCCGATGCTTGTCGTCACTTCTAGCGACTGACCAGCGATACGCACTGGGTTGCTGGTCAAAATGGCGACAATCTTTTCGGCGACCAAAGCCGCATCTCTAGATTCGGCAATCTCGGCCAACACAATGATGAACTCGTCGCCACCTTGTCGCGCAACGGTATCGCCACTACGGATGCAGGCTTCTAGACGTACTGCGACTTCCTTGAGCAGTTCGTCACCAGCGTCGTGGCCGAGCGTATCGTTAATCTTCTTGAAGTTGTCGAGGTCGAGGAACATGATCGCCAGCGAACGCTCGAAACGCTTGGCCTGCGTTAGCGCTCGTTCGAGCCGATCGAACAGCATGCGCCGGTTAGGCAGCCCGGTCAGGGTGTCAAAGTAGGCGAGCTGCTGCACTTGCTCCTCGATGATCTTGCGGTCGGTGATGTCGCGGTTACTCGCGCGTCGGCCGAGAAAACGCCCATCATTGGCATACACGGCGCGGCAGCCTTGCGCGATCCAGCGGATACCACCGTCCTTGCGCACAATGCGGAAGTCAAGGTTGCCTTCATGTTCTTGGCGGGTGTCCGCAAGATGCCTATCCATTACGTGGCGGTCTTCGGTGGCTATGATGTCGTACAGTAGGTGCGGGTGGGAAATGAAGTCCGCCTGCGAGTAGCCCGTAATGCGCTGGCAGGAAGGCGAGATATAGAGGATCTCGCCTTGCGGCCCCTGCCAGTATTCCCAATCGTAGGTATAGTCGGCGACGGTACGGAAGCGCTCCTCGCTTTCCTTCAACGATTCCTCGGCGAGACGGCTCATCGTTACATCCTGCACCGTCGCGTTCGAGCGTAACGGCTTGCCATCTGGCGCATAGCTCGTCTCGCAACATTCTCGGACGTACTTGATCGTGCCGCTTGGGAGCAGCAACCGGTAAGAAATTTCGTAGGGCAGCCGATTCTTCGCCGACGCCTCATAGGCTTGGCTCACCCGCTCCCTGTCATCAGGATGGATCGCTGCCAAATAGGCATCGTAGGAGGCCCCGACTTTCCCTTGATCAATCTCGAAGATGTGAAAAATCTCGTCCGACCAAGTGAGGGTGTTGTGCACATGATTCAGTTCCCAGTCGCCAATCATGGCGATACGCTGTGCATCACTCAGCCTTTTCGTGCTGCGGGCCAGATCGGCGGTGCGTTCCTGCACCCGCAGTTCAAGGTATGCCCTCTCCTTCTCCAGTTCTGCGGCACGCTCACTCAGCAGTTCCGATGCGCGTCCGATGGCCTCGCCGACCTCCGCAGCTTCCGTAATGTTGGTTGTCGGAACCGCCACGCGCTCACCGGCTCCCAGGGCAATTGCGGACGCAGCCAGTTCCCGAGCTGAACCCGCAATTCTTTTTGCTGCCATCCACGCCAAGGTGAGCCCGAGTATCAGAAGAAGCAAGAATCCTCCCACTAGCGCCACGAGCGTCTGTCTCAGATTGTTTTCGAGTTCCGCGCGTGGGATGCCTATGCCGACGCTCCAACCGGTGGCTGACGAACGACTCCAGGCAGATAGCGTCGGTATGCCTTCCCTGGAAATGGTTTCCATCGCGCCTTCGGGCGCTTCCTTAATCCGCTGGATAAACTCCGCCGTACCTTTTTGGCCGACAAACTTCTCCGGTGACGGGAGTCGCCCGGCCAGAGTGCCGGTGCTGTCAAATATTCCGGCGACCCAGCCCGCCGGTAAGCCTTGTCCCAAGAGGATGTCGTTGAAGCGGTTCGACATCATGCCAAGGCTGACGTCGTATGCCACCTTCCCGCCCTGAATGACAGGTACATCGATGCTCATGACCGGCTTGCGTAGCACGCCGCCGAGATAGATGTCGGAAATGATTGGT
Organism: Rhodocyclales bacterium; assembly: GCA_016215645.1. Taxonomy (GTDB): domain Bacteria; phylum Pseudomonadota; class Gammaproteobacteria; order Burkholderiales; family Rhodocyclaceae; genus Sulfuritalea. The sequence goes on along the minus strand of JACRIX010000010.1, from coordinate 4,870 downwards.
TTTCCCGTGGCGAAGACACGCTCAAGAACTTCCATATTGCCGTGGCGTGGTAACGGTTCACCGAATTCCCGCAGCGTATTAACGAGTTGTTGGCCAGTGGCGTCGCTCAACACGACTATGTCGCCGGCCTGCGACAGAGCCAACACACCGCGTGCCCGCTGATGAAACGCTGCCACGTCTTGACGGGCGACCGGCACGGCGATCGATAGCGCCTGCGCAGCGGCCATTCCCCTAAGTAGATGACTGTCGACCGCCAGCGACAACGCGCGCGCTGTCGCAATTGTCGCCTTCTCAAGCTGGGCGCGACCCTCAACGTATTCGCGTATGAATAGCACCCAAGCTGCAATCATGCCCGGAAGCAGGCAACCGACAACCACCCATGCCAGCACCGTGCGAACCCGATAGCGACGTCCACCGAGGCTTGGAACTGTTGGCTTATTCTGCCCGCTCAGTCTTGCGTCGAAATTCACGCGATGCTCCCCTTCGCTTTCACGCTACCTAGTACGAACTATATATCTTCGGTCTTCTTGCAGGTGGACTGAGAAACTGGTGCGCGCCCAACCGACGGCCCGTATGAATGACCGCAGCATCAGCGTCTGATATGGAGAAGATAGTCGAGGTGCCGGTTGTTGCCGATTTTCGCCCTGCAGCCGGACAAGTTGCTATCGTCAGTCGGCGTAGTTGTAAGTAGCCCGCTTGACGGCTCCGGTCTCCAATTCGACACGGCAGCCATGGCGGCCAATGCTTCTATGCTCAGAAAGATAGGGCAACGTTGTTCCGGCGCTCAGGTTTCGTCGCGGGCCGAGGTCGTGTTCTTCATTCCAGGACCCGCCGAAACTCTGGCTTGGCGCAGATGGCTTCCTCGTTCTCGACGATGAACAGCCTCCGAACTTCGATCACCAGGGCCGACGGCGAGGCGCTCGGTCGAGCAGGTCGAGGGTCGGGGTGGCGCCGATTTCGCGACCGCCGCGGCGACGGAGTGCCGGACGGGGAAGTCCGGTCGCGATGTTTGAGCGCGGCGAGTTTGAGCGCCCGGCCGGCCGGCGCTGCGGCGCTGCGGGAACCCCGTCAGGGGCGGGAGCGTATGAGGCGCCGCGCCGACCCTCGGCCTGCGGCGCCACCGTCAGGCGACAGCCCGTCTCGCTAATGAACCCAGCGCAGCCAGCGATAGTCGGACAGTTCGTCGACAGCGCCGGTGAGCATTGGCATCGCTCCCCAGCATCACTGCGACAGCAGCTCGACCGGAACGGGCTTGCGACCCTTCTTGTGCAACATACCGGCCAGCGCGGTAATGCTCTTGGTCTTCACGCGCATGACCACAGTGGTGTCCGGCATCAACGTGAACGTCATCCGGTCGCCGGGCTTCATGGAAAGACGATCCCGAATTTCCTTGGGAATCGTCGTTTGCCCCTTACTGGTAAGCGTGGCGTCGTTTGACATTGCAAGCTCCTTTCGTCCTTACGGTCGCCATCGTAGTAAGGCGATTGGTTACTGGCAATAGGCCGCCTGCGACATAAGCCGCCTGCGCCTTCCTCAACCCAGCGCGCATCGCGCGATCAGATGCGCCTGAATGGCGTCGGTGTGGATGCGGTAATTGAGTTTGGACAGAGTGCGATTGAGGTTCCAGGCCAGCGACAGGCGACGGTTCTCGTCCTCCTTCAGTCGCTGGAATTCCTTGATGAGGTAGAGCTTGAATTCAACGGAGACCCAGGAGGCGAACTCGAAGGCAATGTCCTGGTGGGCGTAGGTGCCGCCGTAGCGGCCGGACTTGGAAATCAAGCCGATGGCACCCGTCGCGTCGATCCAGCGTTTGGCAGTCAAGATGAAGCTGTTCAAGCCGGCCTGCTTTCTAATCCCATCGAATTCGATGGAATTAAAACCGGGGTTGTTGAGTTGCTCCCAGATGCCCAAGAACTCGATGGTGTGCTTGTCGATCTTGACGCGGGCTGTGGCTTCCTTGTCGGACATTCAGAGTCCTACGCCTGCGATGGTGATTTGGCGGCATCAATGGCCGCCATGGGGGAGCGATCTTCGGCTGCCCCTTCCGGCCGACAACTGCCGAGTGGCATATTACACCGGCCGCAACTGCCGCATTGCTGTCAGTCAAACGGCAAGCCGTCAACCCCCGCTTCGGCCGACAGCCCCCGGATCTCTGCGATCACCAGGGCCGACGGCGAGGCGCTCGGTCGAGCAGGTCGAGGGTCGGGGTGGCGCCGATTTCGCGACCGCCGCGGCGACGGAGTGCCGGACGGGGAAGTCCGGTCGCGATGTTTGAGCGCAGCGAGTTTGAGCGACCGGCCGGCCGGCGCTCTGGCGCTGCGGGAACCCCGTCAGGGGCGGGAGCGTATGAGGCGCCGCACCGGCCCTCGGCCTGCGGCGCCGACGTCAAAGGCAATTGCTCGCAGGCAACAGGCCATGCTCCGCTCTGCCGCTCGCTTACGCTGCGACCCTTGCCGACAGGAACAACAGCAGCGGGTTATCCGGCAATGGCTCAAAGCCGAAGGCCCGGTAGTACACCGCCGCATGCTCGTCCAGCGCATCGACGAACAAACCGATTCCGCCCGCTTCGGCGTAGATGCGCTGCGCCCGCGTCAGGGCATCGACCAGCAGCAGTTCGCCTAGCCCCTTGCCTTGATATTGTCTGTCGACAGCCAAGCGGCCCAGCCGCACGCCGGGGATGCGGCGCGGCAGTTTCTTGCGCCAGGCTGCGGGCAGATGCCGGTTCTCGAGTTCCGCCAGCGTCAGCGCGTAATAGCCGCAGATGCGGCTTGGCTCATTTTCGCGAACGGCGACGAAGGTTTTCGACAGCCCCTTGTCCTGGTGCTGACGGGCGACCTGCCGCAGCCAGTCGTTCAGTTCCTGGCAGCCGCAGTCGAATTCCTGCCGGTCATGATCCCCAGCTAAAGCTCGTACCTGCATCATCGCGCTTGGCCTTCTGGTAACGCTTCAGCGCAGCCTTCAGTTTGGCATTCGGCTTAGCGGGCTTTTCCATCAGGTCGAGCAACCAGCTCCAGTCGCGCGGCGAGAGACGGATGACTTCTTGGCGCTCGATGACTTCCTGCGCCTCTTTCAGCGCGGCTTGCACCAGAAACTGATTGACCGTGGCGCCGGTCAGTTCGGCGGCGCGGCACAAGGTTTCATAAACCTCGCGGGGCACGCGAGCACCGATGCGATCTTGCTTGGCGATGGCGGTTCCCATGTTCACGCTCCAACGATTGCTAGGGCGCTCAGTGTATCACTGGCGCCATTTTGGCGCCACGTCGCCGGATAGACCACCCACACGTCGCAGCAACACGCGGCGAATTAGGCGTCGTACCGGCGCTCAGGTCTCGGCGCGGGCCGGCTCTTGCGCCGGCAGGTCGGCTTCAGGCGGCGGGCTAATCGGCAGAATCACGCGGAACACCGTGCCCTTGCCGAGTTCGCTGCGCACTTCGATGCGGCCCCGATGTTTCTGGACGATGCCGTAGGAAACCGACAGGCCGAGTCCGGTGCCGGCGCCGATCGGCTTGGTGGTGAAGAACGGCTCGAAGATTCGCGTCAGATTTTCCGCCGGGATTCCCACGCCGCTGTCTTCGACTTCGATCCACACCGTCTCCGCCGCGCGGCCGGTACGCAGCGCGATCGTGCCATGCTCCTTGATGGCATGCACGGCGTTGACCAGCAGGTTCATGAACACCTGGTTCAACTGGAACGGCATGCACATGATTTCCGGCAGCACGCCGTACTCCTTGACGACGGTGGCCTTGTACTTGAGCTCGCTCGACACGACGTTGAGCGTACTGTCCAAGCACTTGTGTACGTCGGCCGGCTGCCATGTCGATTCGCCGACGCGCGAAAAATCCTTGAGATCGACGACGATGCGCTTGACCCGCTCCAGCCCGTCGCGCGATTCGGCGAGCAGGGACAGGGCGTCGTCGCGAATGAAGGCGAAGTCGACGTCCTGGCGTAGCCGATTCACTTCCGCCAAGGCCGGATGCCCTGGCGGACAAGCGTCGGCAAGCGGGCCGTAGGCATCGATCAGTTGCAGCAAGGCGGTCACGTATTCCTTGAGTGTGCCGAGATTGGAATTGACGAAGCCGACGGGATTGTTGATCTCGTGGGCGATGCCGGCCGCGAGTTGCCCGACGGCCACCATTTTTTCCGCCTGCAACAGTTGGGTCTGTGCCTCTTCGAGGCGGTCGTTGAGCGCCTTGAGTTCCTCGATGCGTTGCGCCATCTCGCTTTCGAGGCGCTTGCGGTCGGTGATGTCGGTCAGCGTGACGACATAGTGGGTGAGCACGTCGGCGCTGCTCTTGACCGCGGTGATGGTCACCCATTCGGGATACGCCGCGCCGTCCTTGCGCTGGTTCCAGATTTCGCCCTGCCACAGTCCGGACTGGCGAATGGTTTCCCACATCGCGGCGAAGAACGCCTCGTCGTGGCGGCTCGACTTGAGCAGTTGGCTCATTTCGCGACCGACGACGTCCTCGGCCGTGTATCCCGTGCTTTCGGTAAATGCCCGGTTGACCCGCAGCACGATGCGCTCGGCGTCGGTGACCACCATGCCTTCCCGCGCTTCGAACACGGCGGCGGTCACTCGCAGCGCCGCTTCGGTCAGGCGCGCCGCCTCGGCCTGGCGCCGCTCGGTGATATCCAGAACCAGCCCGATGACGGCCGGCTTGCCCTTGAATTCCATGCTGCGGCCATGCACTTCGACATCGATGCGGCGCCCGTCCTGGCGCATGCCGACGAAGGTGTAGCGCATCTCCTGCACCAGGCCTTCGGTGCGGCGACGAACGTTGTCGGCCACCTTTTGACGGTCCTCGGGCGCGATCAACTGGCTGATCATCACCTTGTCGATAAGTTGGCCCGGCGTGGCATAGCCGAAGAT
>JACRIX010000051.1 GCA_016215645.1 Rhodocyclales bacterium | reverse complement strand
CGGACGTCATCCCTACCGGCCCGCCCACATCCACTTCATCGTTTCGGCGCCGGGCTTCAAGCCGGTCATCACCCAGCTGTTCACCGAAGGAGATGAGTTCATCGAAACCGACGCGGTCTTCGGCGTGAAGAACTCGCTGGTGGTGCACTACCTGCCGGACGGCGAGGAATGGAAGGTGGATTTCGATTTTGTGCTCGAACCCCAACACTGACCCGGGGAGTGAAGAAATGTACTTTCTCGTTCTCGGCACAGATCATGCGGGCAAGGCCAAGGTCCGCGCGGAAACCCGGGCCAGCCATCGGACATTCCTGCGCAGCCCCGGAGGACATCGGGTGAAGGTCCATCTCGGCGGCCCGACCCTGACGGTCGATGGCCAGGAGATGAATGGCACGCTATTGGTCGTGGAAGCGGAGGATATTGCCGCCGTGGCGGATTTCATGGCGGACGATCCCTACTCCCGCGCAGGCCTCTTCAAGTCGATCGAGATTCGCCCCTGGTCCTGGTCCCTGGGGGCGCCGGAGGGAAGCCCGCATGACATGGCGACAGCATCCTGATTGTCCGGCGAATGGCGCGCGCTTGTGTGCCATCGCGGACATCCCCGACGGCGGCGGCCTCGAAGTGACATTCGGCGCCGGCAAGGAAAACTTCAAGATCCTGCTGCTGCGCCAGGAGTCGCGGGTGTGGGCGTATGTGAATCGCTGCCCGCATTTCTCCCTGCCCTTGAACTATGAGCCGCAGAACTTCATCGCATCGGAAGGATTGATCATGTGCGCCCATCACACCGCCTTCTTCAGGTTCGACAGTGGCGAATGCATCGATGGGCCGTGTGCAGGCACCGGGCTGACGGCGCTTCCTGCCTATTGCCACGGCGGAGAGGTGTACTTCGGCAGCCGCCATCACGGGATGGAGACAGCATGACCCAAGGTGACAGCACCAGACACAAGGCCCTGGCCTACGTTCGCGACGAACATCGTTCGATGGCTGCCGTGGTCCACGCGCTGGAGTTCCTGGCGAAGCGCATCGTCAAGGGCGGCACACCGGACATGACTTTGCTGGGGGCGATTGTTCACTACCTGACCCAGTTTTCCGAGCGACTCCACCATCCCGCGGAGGACAAGTACCTGTTTGCCCCTTTGCGTACACGGACGCGCGAGTCGGGCGATGTGATCGACGCGCTGGAAATCGAGCACCAGGCCAGCGAGGAACGTGCAGCGAGCCTTTCGACGGCACTCAATCGGCTTGCCGCCAGGGCCCCCGGCGCCGACCGCGAATTTCTCGGCGTCGTCGACCGCTATGCGCAGTTCTACTGGGGCCACATGATGCGCGAAGAGACACTGATCCTGCCGCTGGCGGAACGAGTCCTTTCCGATGCCGACTGGGAGGCAGCGCTGGAGGGATTTCGTTCGAATCACGACCCGATGTACGCAAACGACACGGCCAACGAATTCGAAACCTTGTTTCGCCGCATAGTCCATATGGTGCCTGAACCAATTGGCATGGGTGGAAAGCATTGAACCGGCACGAAGTTCGCCAAACTGTCGATATTCCGAAGAGACCAGTGTGAAATTTGGCTTTGATCCGTATTCTCCAGCGGCGGGCCGCTATGGCCAATTCCGTTCTCACACTGATGGCCTTGGAGGTTTTTCGGGAGCATTCACCCTTGATGCCGCCATTTCAATTCTTCGAGCGTGTCATCCGGCGCGCTGCGCATAACCTCCGAGAGAATCAGAGAATCGGTCGCGACGCGCTTCGTTGCCCCACCAGAATACAGCTCGACAGGTTGGCAATGATGGCCCTTACTCGACGGTGACGCTTTTCGCCAGGTTGCGCGGCTTGTCCACATCCGTGCCCTTGACCAGGGCGACGTGGTAGGACAGCAGTTGCAGCGGCACGACATGCAGTACCGGCGATAACAGGCCGTAATGCTCGGGCAGGCGCAGGATGTGTACACCGGGCTCTTCATCGACCACCGAATCCGCATCGGCAAAGACATACAGCTCGCCGCCGCGCGCGGCGACTTCCTTGAGATTCGATTTGAGCTTTTCCAGCAGGGCGTCATTCGGCGCGATGCTGATCACCGGCATGTTCTTGTCAACCAGCGCCAGGGGGCCGTGCTTGAGTTCTCCGGCCGGGTAGCCCTCGGCATGGATGTAGGAGATTTCCTTGAGCTTCAGCGCGCCTTCCAGCGCAATCGGATAGTGGTGACCACGGCCGAGGAACAGCGCATGCTGCTTGTCGGCGAAGCGTTCCGCCCAGGCCTTGATCGCGTCCTCCAGCGCCAGCACCTTTTGTACCGCCACCGGCAAGTGGCGCAAGGCGGCAAGGTAGCTTGTCTCTTGCTCCGGCGCCAGTCGCCCGGATTGCTTGGCGAGTGTCACCGCCAGCAGGAACAGCGCCGCGAGCTGGGTAGTGAAGGCTTTGGTCGAAGCGACACCGATTTCCGGACCGGCGCGGGTGAGGAAGCGCAGTGCACATTCGCGCACAATGGCCGATTCCGGCACGTTGCAAATGGCCAGCGTACGGCCCATGCCCTGGGCCTTGGCGTGCTTGATCGACGCCAGGGTATCGGCCGTTTCGCCCGATTGCGAAATGGCGACGACGAGTTGTTCCGGGTTGGGGACCGAGGCGCGGTAGCGGTATTCGCTGGCAATCTCGACGCTGCAGGGAATGCCCGCCAGCTGTTCGATCCAGTAGCGCGCCACCAGGCCGGCATGGAAGCTGGTGCCGCAGGCGAGGACCAGCACCGAGCGCACGCCGCCCAGCATTTCCGGCGCGGCGACGCCGAACAGGTTGGGGCTGATGGCCTGCGCGCCGCCGATCAATTCGAGGGTCGCGGCCAGGGCCTGCGGTTGCTCGAAGATCTCCTTCTGCATGTAATGCGTGTATTCGCCCAGCTCGACGTCATCGGCGGAGAGCGTGCTTTCATGCGCCGGGCGTTCCACCGCCGTACCACCAGCGCCGACTATCCGGATTGCATCGCGACGCAGTTCGGCGACATCACCCTCTTCGAGGTAGATCATGCGCCGCGTCACCTGCAGCAGGGCCGACGCATCCGACGCGGCATAGTTGCCGCCATCTTCACCCTGGCCCAGGCCCAGCAACAGGGGCGCGCCATGTCGGGCAACAACGATCGTCTCGTCCCATTCGCGCAGCACGGCAATGGCATAGGCGCCGATGAGGCGGGCCGTGCTGCGTTGCACCGCCTCGAACAGGTCGGCGCTGGATTTCAGCGTCTCCTGGATCAGGTGGGCAATCACCTCGGTATCGGTGTCCGAGGTGAAGGCATAACCGGCGGCGATCAACTCCTGCTTCAGCTCGGCATAGTTCTCGATGATGCCGTTATGCACCACGGCGAGGCCGGCCGAGACGTGCGGGTGGGCGTTGCGTTCCGAGGGCACGCCGTGGGTGGCCCAGCGCGTGTGGGCGATGCCGTGATGCGCCACCTGGCCCTCGGCCTGCGCGGCAAGTTCAGCGACGCGGCCGACACTGCGCAGACGTGTCAGGGTCGGATTGAGCAGGGCCAGGCCGGCGGAGTCATAGCCGCGATATTCGAGTTTCAGCAGGCCCTCAATCAGCACCGGAACGATGTTGCGTGCTGCCGTCGCCGCTACGATGCCGCACATGACTCAGTCCTTTTTCTTCTTGACGGGGCGCTTCCAGCCGGGAATCGACACCTGCCTGGCGCGCGACACGGTGAGCTGATCAGGGGGTGCATCGCGCGTCAGCGTAGTGCCGGCACCCAGCGTGGCGCCGCGGCCGACGGTGACCGGCGCCACCAGTTGCGTGTCCGAGCCGATGAAGACGTCATCCTCGATCACAGTACGAAACTTGTTGGCGCCATCGTAGTTGCAGGTGATGGTGCCGGCGCCGACATTGACGCGGCGGCCGATGGTGGCATCGCCGACGTAGGCCAGGTGGTTGGCCTTGGACTGGTCGGCGATCGTCGAATTCTTGACCTCGACGAAATTGCCGATGTGCACCTCGCGGCCCAGCTCGGTGCCGGGGCGCAGGCGTGCGAAGGGGCCGACGATGCTGCCGGCGCCGACCACGGCGTCCTCCAGCACGCAGTTGGCCTTGATGCGCACGCCGTCACCAAGCACCACGCGCCCCTCGAACACGCAATTGACGTCAATGCTGACGTCGCGGCCGCAGACCAGTTCGCCGCGCACGTCGATGCGCGAGGGATCGGCCAGGGTGACGCCCTGCTCCAGCAGGCGCTCGGCCAGGTTGCGTTGGAAGATCCGCTCGAGCTGTGCGAGTTGCACTTTGCCATTGACGCCCTCGGTCTCCCAGTTGGCATCCGGGTGGGCGGTGACCACCGGCATGCCTTCGGCCACGGCCAGGGCAACGATGTCGGTCAGGTAATACTCGCCCTGGGCATTGCGCTTGCCCAGGGTCGGCAGCCAGCGCGCCAGTGCCGCCGTCGGGGCGACGAGGATGCCGGTGTTGATTTCGTGGATGGCGCGCTCTGCGTCGTCGGCATCCTTTTCCTCGACGATGCGCACGACCTCGCCGCCGACGCGCACAATTCGTCCATAGCCATGCGGATTGTCGACACGGGCGGTGAGCAGGCCGAGGGAATCGTCACCGGCAGCATCGATCAGGCGGCGCAGCGTCGCGGCCCGCGTCAGCGGGACGTCGCCATAAAGTACGAGAGTCGGCGCTGAGGATACGGCGAGATGCGGCAACGCCTGCATTACGGCATGCCCGGTGCCGAGTTGCGGCTCCTGCTTGGCCCAGCTCAGGTCCGGGGCATCGAGCGCTTCACGCACCTGCTCGCCGCCATGGCCATAGACTACGCAGATGCGCGCAGCGCCCAGCTGGCGGGCGGTATCGATGACGTGGGCCAGCAGGGCCTTGCCCGCCAGCGGATGCAGCACCTTGGGCAAGTCGGAGTGCATCCGCTTGCCCTTGCCCGCGGCGAGGATGACGACGTTCAAGGCGTGCTCAACGCGGCAGGGTGGTGCTACCCATCAAGTACTGGTCGACGCTGCGCGCGCACTGGCGGCCTTCGCGGATGGCCCAGACCACCAGCGACTGGCCGCGACGCATGTCACCGGCGGCGAACACGCCCGTGACGCTGGTGGCGTAGGACTTGTCGCTTTCTGTATCGGCCCGGGCGTTGCCGCGATTGTCCTTCTCGATGCCGAAGGCATCGAGCACGCCGCCGACCGGGCTGACGAAACCCATGGCGAGGAAGACGTAGTCGGCCGGGATCTCGAATTCGGAACCGGCGATCTCGCTCATCCTGCCGTCCTTCCATTCGAGGCGCACGGCCTTGACGGCCTTGAGGACGCCACGCATTTCACCCTCTCCGCCAATGAATTCCTTGGTGCCGATCGCCCAGTCGCGCGCGCAGCCTTCGTCGTGCGAGGACGAGGTGCGCATCTTCAGCGGCCAGTAGGGCCAGGTGAGGTCGCCGTTCTCCTGCTCGGGCGGACGCGGCAGCAGTTCGATCTGGGTGATGCTGGCGGCGCCGTGGCGATTGGAGGTGCCGACGCAATCGGAACCGGTGTCGCCACCGCCGATGACGAGCACGTGCTTGCCGGCAACGTTGATCGGGTTCTTGCGGTCGCCCGCGACTTCCTTGTTCTGCGGGATCAGGAACTCGAGCGCGAAATGCACGCCCTTCAGTTCGCGGCCGGGAATCGGCAGGTCGCGCGGGCTCTCGGCCCCGCCGGCCAGCACCACGGCGTCGAAATCCTTTTGCAACTGCTCGGCCGTGACGGTCTTCTTCGCGTCATTGACGATGCCCTTGGGCAGCGCGGCGCCGGTGACCATGGTGCCGGTGACGAACTTGACGCCCTCGACCTTCATCTGCGCCATGCGCCAGTCGATCAGGCGCTTGTCGAGCTTGAAGTCGGGGATGCCATAGCGCAGCAGGCCGCCGACGCGGTCGTTCTTCTCGAACACGGTCACGGCGTGGCCGGCGCGCGCCAGTTGCTGCGCGGCGGCGAGGCCGGCCGGGCCGGAACCGACGATGGCGACCTTCTTGCCGGTCTTCTTCGCCGCCGGTTGCGGCAGCACCCAGCCGTTCTCGCCGGCCTTGTCGATGATGGCGCGCTCGATCGACTTGATGCCCACCGGCGTCTGCGGAATGTTCAGCGTGCAGGCCGCCTCGCAGGGCGCCGGGCAGATGCGGCTGGTGAACTCGGGGAAGTTGTTGGTCGAGTGCAGCGTGATGATGGCTTCCTGCCACTTGCCGCGATAGACCAGGTCATTCCAGTCCGGGATCAGGTTGTTGACCGGGCAGCCGTGGTTGCAGAAGGGGATGCCGCAGTCCATGCAGCGCGCGCCCTGGGTGCGCGCCTGGTCGTCGTTCAGGTGCGGGATGAATTCGCGGTAGTGCTTGACACGCGACTCCGCCTTCTCGTAGCTCTCCGAGATGCGCTGGAATTCGAGGAATCCGGTTGGCTTGCCCATTATGCTGCCTCCGCAGGGCCGCCCCAAAGAGGCAGCGAGTCAATGCACGGAAGTCGGCGCGCGCAGCACGGCGACTGAACCATCGTCACCCCCTTGCCAGGCAAGGGGGCCGGGGGGAATGCCCTGTTCATGCTGCTTCCTTCAGTTGCGTTGCCGCGATTTCTTTCAGCGCGCGGCGATACTCGTTCGGGAACACCTTGAGGAACTTGCCGCGGGCATTGGCCCACTCGGCAAGGATTTCCTGTGCCCGCTCGCTGCCGGTCAGCCGCGCATGGTCCTCGATCATCTGCTTCAGCTGTGCCTCGTCGCTGCGGCCGCGATGGCGGGTGCCGTCGTCGGCCTGCTCGGCTTCGGGCAGCAGCTTCTCCAGCGCCACCATGGACATGTTGCAACGCTTGGCGAACATGCCATCCACATCGTAGACATAGGCGATGCCGCCCGACATGCCGGCGGCGAAATTGCGCCCGGTAAGGCCGAGCACGGCCACCGTGCCGCCGGTCATGTATTCGCAGCCGTGGTCGCCCGTGCCCTCGACGACGGCCTGCGCGCCGGAATTGCGCACGCCGAAACGTTCGCCGGCGACACCGCGGAAGAAGACCTCGCCTTCGGTGGCGCCGTAGAGCACGGTATTGCCGACGATGATGTTCTCGCTCGGCGTGCCGCGGAAGGCCTGCGGCGGACGCACGATGATGCGGCCGCCGGACAGGCCCTTGCCGACGTAGTCATTGGCCTCGCCGGTCAGGTCGAGCGTGATGCCGCGCGCCAGGAAGGCGCCGAAGCTCTGGCCGGCCGTGCCCGTGAGCCTTACCGTGATGCTGCCATCGGGCAGGCCGTCGGCGCCTTTGCGGCTGGCGACGGCATGCGAAAGCAGGGTGCCGACGGTGCGGTTCTGGTTGCGGATGGTGGTCTCGATGAGCACTTTCTCGCCACGCTCCAGTGCGCCGCCGGCCTTGGCGATCAGCGTGTGGTCGAGCGCCTTGCCCAGGCCGTGGTCCTGGGTCTCGCAGTGACGGCGCGCGACGCCGTCGATCTCCGGCTGACGATAGAAAATGCGCGAGAAGTCCAGCCCGCGCGCCTTCCAGTGCTCGACGCCCTTCTTCATGTCGAGCAGGTCGGAACGGCCGATCAGGTCGTCGAACTTGCGGATGCCCAGTTGCGCCATGAATTCGCGTACTTCCTCGGCGACGAAGAAGAAGTAATTCACGACATGTTCGGGCTGACCGCTGAAACGGGCGCGCAGCACCGGATCCTGGGTGGCGACACCGACCGGGCAGGTGTTGAGATGGCACTTGCGCATCATGATGCAGCCTTCGACCACCAGCGGCGCCGTGGCGAAGCCGAACTCGTCGGCGCCAAGCAGCGCGCCGATGACGACATCGCGCCCGGTCTTCATCTGGCCGTCGGCCTGGACCCGGATGCGACCGCGCAGACGGTTCAACACCAGGGTCTGCTGGGTCTCGGCGAGGCCGAGTTCCCAGGGCGTGCCGGCATGTTTGATCGACGAGATCGGCGAGGCGCCGGTGCCGCCGTCATGGCCGGCGATCACCACGTGGTCGGCCTTGGCCTTGGTCACGCCGGCAGCCACCGTGCCGACGCCGATTTCGGACACCAGCTTGACCGAAACACTGCCCTGCGGATTGGAATTCTTCAGGTCGTGGATCAGCTGCGCCAGATCCTCGATCGAGTAGATGTCGTGGTGCGGCGGCGGCGAGATCAGGCCGACACCCGGAACGGAGTGACGCAGGAAGCCGATGTACTCGGAGACCTTGTGGCCGGGCAGCTGGCCGCCCTCGCCGGGCTTGGCGCCCTGGGCCATTTTGATCTGCAGCTGGTCGGCATTGGCCAGGTACTCGGCGGTGACGCCGAAGCGGCCCGAGGCCACCTGCTTGATCGCGGAGCGCAGGCTGTCGCCGGCCTTGAGTCGTATGTCGCGCGAGATGCGGCCCTTGCCGATGACATCGGCCAGCGTGCTGTGCGCCTCGGAGGAAATCGAGCCGAGCGACATGGCGCCGGTGGCAAAGCGCCTGACGATCTCCTTCGCCGGCTCGACCTCGTCGATAGAAACAGCGGGGCCGGCCGGGCGAATTTCGAACAGGCCGCGCAGCGTCATGTGGCGGCGGGTCTGGTCGTTGATCAGCCTGGCGTATTCCTTGTAGGTGTCGTACTTGCCGGAGCGCGTCGCATGCTGCAACTTGGCGATGACGTCGGGCGTCCACATGTGCTCTTCGCCGCGCACGCGGAAGGCATACTCGCCGCCGCAGTCGAGCATGTCGGCCAGCACCGGGTTGGCGCTCCATGCATCGGCGTGGGTCTTCAGCGCCTCTTCGGCGACCTCCTTGAGGCCGATGCCCTCGACCTTGGTCGGGGTGCCGGTGAAATACTTGCGCACCAGGTCGGATGAGAGGCCGACGGCTTCGAAAATCTGCGCGCCGCAGTAGGACTGGTAGGTGGAAATGCCCATCTTGGACATCACCTTCATCAGGCCCTTGTTGATCGCCTTGACATAGTTCTTCTGCGCGTCATACACGGTCGGCTTGTTGGGCAGCTGTCCGGCAATCGCGGCGATGCTCTCGAAGGCCAGCCAGGGATGGATGGCCTGGGCGCCGTAGCCGGCGAGCGTGGCGAAGTGATGCACCTCGCGCGCGGCGCCGGTCTCGACCACCAGGCCGCAGGAGGTGCGCAGGCCGATGCCCACCAGGTGCTGGTGCACCGCCGAACAGGCCAGCAGCGCCGGGATGGGCGCGTTGGCGTGATCGACGCGGCGGTCGGAAAGAATGATGACGTTGAAGCCCTCGTTCACCGCCGCCTCGACGCGGTTGCACACCGAGTACAGCGATCGGCTGAGGCCGGCCGAGCCCTGCACGGCCGGCGTCGTGATGTCGATGCTGATGGAGCGGAAGGTGCCGTTGGTCAGCTGGTCGATCTTCTTCAGCTTGGCCATGTTGGCGGGAGTCAGCACCGGCTGATGCACCTCCAGGCGCGGCGTCGGTACTTTTTCATAGACGCCGAGCAGGTTCGGGTTCGGGCTCACCAGCGAGATCAGCGACATGACGATCTCCTCGCGGATCGGATCGATCGGCGGGTTCGTCACCTGGGCGAAGAGCTGCTTGAAGTAGTTGAACAGCGGCTTGGCGCGGTCGGAGAGTACCGGCAGCGGGCTGTCGTTGCCCATTGCCCCGGTGGATTCCTCGCCCTGGGTCGCCATCGGCTCAAGGATGAACTTGAAGTCTTCCTGGGAATAGCCGAAGGCCTGCTGAACCTTCAGCAGCGGGCCATTGAACCTTTCCGCGGCCTTGGCTTCCGGCAGGTCGTCGACGAAGTAGCGCGACTGCTGGATCCACTTGCGATAGGGCTTGGCCGTGGACATGGTGCGCTTGAGCTCGGTGTCGTCGATGATGCGGCCTTGCTCCAGGTCGATGAGGAACATCTTGCCCGGCTGCAGGCGCCACTTCTTGACGATGCGCTCCTCGGCGATGGGCAGCACGCCAATCTCGGACGACATCACGACGAGATCGTCATCGGTGATCAGGTAGCGGGCAGGACGCAAACCGTTGCGGTCGAGCGTGGCGCCGATCTGGCGGCCATCGGTAAAGGCCACGGCGGCCGGACCGTCCCAGGGCTCCATCAGGGCCATGTGGTATTCGTAGAAGGCGCGACGCTCTTCGTCCATCAACGGATTGCCGGCCCAGGCCTCGGGGATCAGCATCATCATGGCGTGGGCCAGGCTGTAGCCGCCCATGACCAGCAGTTCGAGGGCATTGTCGAACGAAGCCGAGTCCGACTGGCCGTCGTAGATCAGCGGCCAGACCTTGGCCAGATCCTCGCCCAGCACCGGCGAGGAAATGCCGTGCTCGCGCGCCCGCATCCAGTTCACGTTGCCACGCAGGGCGTTGATCTCGCCATTGTGCGCAATCATCCGGAAAGGATGGGCCAGATCCCAAGTCGGGAAGGTGTTGGTGGAGAAGCGCTGGTGCGCCAGTGCCATCGCAGACACCGCGCGCGGATCCTGCAAATCGAGGTAGTAAGTGCCCACCTGGTTGGCCAGCAACATGCCTTTGTAGACCACCGTGCGCGCCGACATCGAGGGCACGTAGAACATCTTTCCGTCGGGCAGCTTCTGCGCCTGGATGCTGTGGCCGATGGCCTTGCGCAGGATGTAGAGCTTGCGTTCCAGGGCGTCGGTATCGGTGATCCCGGGGCCCGGGGCAATGAAGACCTGGCGGATCACCGGTTCGATGTCCTTGGCCGCCTGCGCCAGGCCGCTGTTGTCCACCGGCACGTCGCGCCAGCCGAGCAGTACCTGCCCTTCATAACGGATCGCGCGCTCGATTACTGCCTCGCAGGAACGTAAGCTGGCGTCACCGCGCGGCAGGAAAACCATGCCCACACCGTACATGCCGACTGGCGGCAGTACCACGTTCTGGCGCGCCATCTCCTCGCGCAGGAACTGGTCGGGAATCTGGATCAGGATGCCGGCGCCGTCGCCCAACAGGGGATCGTAACCGGTCGCACCACGATGCTCGAGGTTTTCGAGGATCTTGAGGCCCTGCTCGATGATGGCATGGCTCTTCTGATTCTTGATGTGGGCAACGAAGCCGACGCCGCAGGCGTCGCGCTCGTTTTCCGGGTCGTAGAGACCCTGGCGCTGGGGGAGGACCATCGTGTCTTTCCTCGGAAATGCGACCGGCAATCGGCCGAAATATCTGCAAAACGCGGCCGGCAAAAAAGCCGGGGTGTTGCCTCTCCCCGGCCTTGGACGTTCCGCCGAAACTGGCGGACGTTTAAATATACCGCCAAAAGAGGTGGAATTCAATACGCTGCAACGCAGCAATCAGGCCTAGAACTCACTCACCGCAAACAGCCGGCGGTGCTCCTTCATCGAGTAGCGGTCGGTCATTCCGGCAATGTAATCGGCCGTCGCGCGCTGGATGCTGGCTGCGGCAGCCATGGCCTGGTACTGGGGCGGCAATAGTCGTTGATCCGCAACAAAGGCACCGAACAGATCCTGAATTACCCGGCGCGCTTTCGCGGTCATGCGCAGCACTTCGAAGTGGCGGTAGAGATGTTCGCGCAGGAAGGACTTGAGCGCGTGATTTTCCTGTTTCATCGCCTCGGTAAATCCAATCAACTCCGGCGCATTGTTCACGTCGGCCAATGACGCGGGGGCCGCCGCAACGATGCGGCGCGCCGATTCGGCCAGAAGGTCGGTGACCTGCGCATCAATCATGCGGCGGATCGTTTCATGAACCCGACGACGGCCTGCAATGTGGGGAAACTCGGCATCGACTTCGGCGGCGTGACGGGCGAACAGGGTAATTTCCTGCAATTGTTCGAGGGTCAGGACACCGGAGCGCAGGCCATCATCCACGTCATGATTGTTGTAGGCAATTTCGTCCGCCAGGTTGCAGATCTGCGCTTCGAGCGAGGGGCGCCGGCCTTCCAGAAAGCGGCGGCCAAGGTCGCCGATCTCCCTGGCGCGGGCCGGCGAGCAATGCTTGAGGATGCCCTCGCGAGTTTCGAACATCAGGTTGAGGCCATCGAAAGCGCCATAGCGCTCTTCCAGCCGGTCGACGATGCGCAGGCTTTGCAGGTTGTGCTCGAAGCCACCATGTCCCTGCATGCACTCGTTCAATGCGTCCTGTCCGGCGTGGCCGAACGGCGTGTGTCCGAGGTCATGTGCCAGGGCAATGGCTTCGGCGAGATCATCATTCAGTTGCAAGCTGCGCGCCACCGAACGCGCTATCTGGGCAACTTCGATACTGTGGGTCAAACGCGTGCGGAACAGGTCGCCCTCGTGATTGACGAAGACCTGCGTCTTGTATTCAAGTCGCCGGAATGCCGTCGAGTGGACAATGCGATCGCGGTCACGCTGGAACTCGCTGCGGGCCTTGGGGCGCGGCTCGGCATGGGCGCGGCCGCGGCTATTGCCGTCATCGACGGCGTAGGGTGCGAGTTCAGGCATCGCAGCAGGCATCGATCGCGGCGGCGATCTCCTCGCGCGGCGCCTCGGCACTGGTGACCGCATTGGCCGTGCCCTTGAGCAGAATCAGGCGCAGGCTTCCGGCAATCACTTTTTTGTCATGCGACATCAAGTCGAGGTAGCGGGCCGCACCAAGCCGGGGACCGCGCACCGGAATGTTAGCGCGCTTCAGTAGCGAGACGATGCGATCTACATCGGCTTGTGCAATCCAACCCAGCCGGCGCGACAACTCGGCAGCCATCACCATGCCGGCGCCGACCGCCTCGCCATGCAGCCACTGACCGTACCCCATCCCGGTCTCAATGGCGTGGCCAAAAGTGTGGCCGAGGTTCAGGAGCGCCCGCCCGCCCTCCTTCGCCGTTTCGAATTCGTCCGCCGCGACGACTTCGGCCTTGTTGGCACAGGAGCGCTCCACGGCCTGCGCCAGCAGTTCTCCGTCGCGCGACATCAACCCCTCCATGTTGGCCTCAAGCCATTCGAGGAACGGCAGATCGCGGATCAGGCCGTACTTGATCACCTCGGCCATACCCGCGGAAAGTTCGCGCGCCGGCAAGGTTTGCAGGGTGTCGGTGTCCGCAAGAACAAGTTTCGGTTGCCAGAAGGCGCCGACCATGTTCTTGCCCCGAGGATGGTTGATGCCGGTCTTGCCTCCCACCGAGGAATCCACCTGCGAGAGCAATGTGGTGGGAATCTGGATGAACGGCACGCCGCGCTGGTAACTGGCCGCGGCAAATCCGGCCAGGTCGCCGATGACCCCGCCCCCGAGCGCAACAATCGTCGTTGCCCGGTCACAGCGCGCGAGTAGCAGGGCGTCGAATATCTGGTTCAACGACTCCCATGTCTTGTAAGCCTCGCCGTCGGGAAGAATGATGGGCGTCACGTCGACGCCGAGCGTCGCCAGCGCATGTTCCAGCGATGCCCGATACAGAGGCGCCACGGTGACGTTGCTGACCAGGGCAATCCGCGGGGCCCGCAAGTGTTCGCGAACGATCTCGGCCTTCGCAAGCAGCCCCCTTCCGATGAGGATCGGGTAGCTGCGATCGGCGAGGGCGACGTTCAAGCGACGCATTGCTTTTGCAGCTGACGTTCAACTTGCTTGACCAACTGGCCGATGCTTCCACCCAGGCTATTCACGATGATGTCGGCGACCTCGCGATACAGAGGGTCGCGTTGGGCGAAGAGATCTTCCAGCTTTTTGCGCGGGTCGTCGACCTGCAAAAGGGGACGATTGGGATCGAGCCTGGTTCTTTCATAAAGCAGCCCTGGGGCGGCATTCAGGTAGATTACCGTGCCCCCCTGGCGTAAAGCGGCACGATTTTCGGGACGCAAGACAGCGCCGCCACCGGTGGCAACCACCAGGTCATGGCTTGCCGCCAGATCCTCGATGACCTTGCTCTCCCGATCCCGAAAGCCCTGTTCGCCTTCGATGTCGAAAATCAAGGGTATGCGCACACCGGTTCGCGCTTCGATCTCGTGATCGGCGTCGATGAAGCTGCGCTGCATGCGACGCGCAAGCTGCCTGCCGACGGTCGTCTTGCCCGCCCCCGGCATGCCCACGAGAAATATGTTGTTGCGTGAATTCACCGCCGAATTGTAGCAGTGCAAAAACAAAGGGGCCGGCAAGCGCCGGCCCCCGATGGCTTCGGCTCAGCGCAGGGTCAGGGCTTCGCTGACGATGCGCGGTGTTATGAATACGAGCAGTTCGGCACGCGAAGTGTTCTTGGTCGTGGTCTTGAACAAAAATCCGACATAGGGCAGATCGCCAAGGAACGGGACCCTGTCCTGCGCCTGGGATTCGGCTTCCGTCGACAAACCACCGATCACCACGGTGCCACCATTCTCGACGATGACACTGGTGGTCACGGTATTCGACGAAAGCGCACCGGTCGTTGCGTTGGTAATCGAACCCTTGGCGATGCTCAGTTCAAGGCCGATTCGGTTGTCCGGATTGATTTTCGGCGTGACCGTAAGCGTCAGCGGCGCCGACACCTGGTTATAGGTAGGCAGTCCGGTCTGCGCGTTGACGCCCGTCTGGATATACACCGAATCCGTGTGATTGATGGTCGCTGCCTTGTTATCCATGGTGACCACGCGCGGTACCGATACCGTTCGCGACTTCTGGTCAGACTCTGCCGCCTGCAGTTCAAGCGACACGACTTTTGTCGCCGCCTGGTTGAACAACATCATTCCTACGTTGGCGGCCCCGGCAAGGGTGTAGCTGGGACGGAAGACGCTGGTACTGGCCGTTAGCGAGGGTACCGGGTTGGCGCCATACACATCCAGGCTGTTCCCGGTGTTGACCGGCCCGTTCGTGAATACGGCACGGGTGGTATCGGTGCCGGGAACCTGATAGCCCCTCTGCTGGAAGTTCAGCACGTTCATCCTGATACCGAAGGAATTGGTGAATCCCGTCGTCGCTTCGACAATCCGGGCCTCGATCAGCACCTGCTTGGTCGGAATGTCCATTTCCGCGATCATCTTGCGGACGGACTCAAGCACCGAAATGGTATCGGTGACGAACAATTTGCGGGAATCGTCGTGGGCGAACATCTTGCCGCGCGGCGAAAGGATGACGCTGCCGCCGCCGCGCGCTCCCGAAGTGGAGGTAGTGGAGCGCACGGATTCGCCGGACACGTTGGCGCTGCCCGATCCCGCCGCTGAACCGCCGCCACTCGATCCCGACGCCTGGCCGCCTCCGCTTGCTCCGGCAGCACCGGTAGACGATGTCTGGTTGGTCGATCCACCCGTGCTGGCGCCGAGCAACAGCTTCTGGAAATCGGTCGGCTTGAGGTAACTCAGCTGGAACACTTCGGTAACGAGTTGCGCGATATCAGCGGCCCGCGCGGTCGCATCGGCGATGTCCTCGTCGCGCTTTTGCAGGATCGCGCGATCGCCAAACAAGACGATGTTGTCCCGTACCCGCATCGCCGCATTGATCTGCGTCATGACGATTTCCAGCGCCTGATCGTAAGGCACGCTGTCGAGCGAAATGGTCAGGCGCCTTCCTGCCAGCGACGGATCGATCATGATGTTCTTGCCGGATATCTCGGCAAGCGTGCGCACCACCATCGTGGCGTCGGCTTCAAAGAAGTTGATCGAGATCTTCTGCCCTTGCTCCCCGCTTTGCACCAGCTTGTTGGCATCGTCCACCGGGATCGGGCGGACCTCGATGGTCAATTGGTTGTTCGCCAGGTGGGCCTGGTGGAACCAGCGTCCGCGCGCGGCAATTTCAAGGTTGGTCACATTGCCCAAGGCCTTCGCCGTAATGCTTGAGACCGGCGTGGCGAAGTCGTTCACGTTCCGTCGGTTCTGCAGGCGCTCCGGCAGTTCGACATCGCGCAATTCGACCGAAATTCCCGTCGCGGTGCGGCGGACATCGATCGGGATCGTGCCATCGGTCAGGTCGATGATGATGTTGGCCTGACCGTCTTCGCCGCGACGGAACACGATGTCGCGAACGGCGGCATTGTCAGCCGGGGCACCCACGGGCTTTCCTTCTGCCGCTGGCGCCGGGGTGGGCTGGAATATGCTGGGGCCCGGTTCGCGCACCGACGCCTGTGGCGACTGTCCTTGCAATCTCACGAACAAGGCATCGCCAACCATTTCAGTGGAAAACTTGGTCGGCCGGAACAGGTTCAGCACCATGCGGGTCAGCTTGTCCGTCTGTACCAGATTAAGGCTCTTCAGATCACCCTCTGCAACCTGTTGCAGCGTCTGTCCCGTCTGATTGTCAGTATCCGGAAAATCGATCACTACCCGTGGGGGATCCACCACGCTCCAATTGCCGGGCAAGGATTTCAGGGGCGCCGAGAGTTGCACCTTGAGCAAAACCTGATCTCCATCCCTCCGCACCTGTATCTGCTTGATCGAATTGTCCGCTGCAAGCGCCAAATCCGCGCTGGCAAGCAGCGCCCCGGTCGAGACTAGTGCAGCAACGCAGTACCTTCTGCTTGCCGACAACATTCGCGCGGCGGAAGATTCCACGCCCCGCCGCCACTGAATCCTGGTATTCATCAACGTCCTCCTTTCGGCACACTCAGCTGCCGTTCCTGCGACACCCATGCGCCGTTTGCATCCTTTACGGTTTCAACCACGGTAATGGCCTCGGATGTGATCGCCGTGATCTTGCCGAAACTACGGCCCATGTACTCGCCGACCCGAACATGCTTGGGTTTGTTGGGCGGCGGTGTCTGGATCAGGGCGTAGGGCACGCTGCCTGCCATGATGATGCCCATTACGCGCAAATCTTCGATCGGAAACGCCTCCAGCGGTTGTTGAGGACGCGAACGATCGGGCGCGCTTTTGTCCGAACTGACGTCCAGCGTCACGATCTTGCCCGGCGCAAATGGCGGCGTCAGGGTTTCGGTTTCATAGGCGACGACGGGAAATGCCGTGATTTCCGGCAAGGGTGCAACCTTGCCTTTCATTCCCTTGGCCTCGTCACGCATCCACTCGCGCAAATCCTGGTGCTCTTCAGCCGCGCAGCCAAGAAGGAGCAAGCTAAACAGCAGGGTCAAGATTTTCATTTCTTGCCCTTTCTCTGGCTGGCGATTTCACCGTCATCCAGATAGCGGAAGGTTTTGGCTGTCGTCCGCATCGCCAGCGTCTGATTCGCGTTGACGGTCAACGCGACGTCATTGAGGGTAACGATCCGCGGCAGCCGCGCCAGATCACCGGTAAACGCGCCGATATCATGGTAGCTGCCGGTCAGGTTCAGGGTGATCGGAACCTCGGCGTAGAACTCGCGCGGCGCCTCGCCACCGGGTCGGAACAACTCGACCGCCAGGCCGCGCGCCTGAGCGGCCTTGTTGATATCGACCAGCATGTCGCCCATTTCCGCCTTGTTCGGCAATTGCTTGAGCAGGGCGCCAAAAGAACGATCGATTTCGGCCAACTGGCGTCGGTACTCGTCAAGATTGACGGCCTGCTTCTTCTTCGCCAGCCAATCTTCCTTGTGTTTGGCTTCCTGCTGCTTTTTGGATTCGAGCTCTTCGAGCTGCACGCTCCAGCCGATCGCACCAAAACCCCAGGCAGCGGCGATCAGGCCGGCAAACAGGCTCAACAGGATGACAATTCGCGGCGCCAGAGGCCACAGCCCCGGGTCCTTGGGATCCAGGGTCTTGAAATCCATCGCCAGCTGCTGAACATCGATCAGCGGCCGTTTGGGCGCGGTCGGCTCTGCGGTAGCTTTCGCCGCGTGCTTTTCCGCCAGCTTTTCCGCGGCGGTCTTGCGCTTGAAAAGGGATGCGAGCTTGGGGGGCAGGGCGGGCAGCTTCATCATTTCTTCCCAGGTGCCGAGGTCTGCCGGGTGATCACCGTCGTAACGCTGAAGGCATTGAGACGTCGATTGTTGACCACCTCCGACCGCGTCTCCACCAAGGTCGAGCTCTCGAGCAGCGGCGACTCGTCGAGATTGTTCATCAAGGTGGTGATTCTCGCGTTCGACTGGGCAACGCCGGTGAGCGTGATCCTGTTGCCGGTCTGGATCAGGGTTCGCAGATAAATGCCTTCCGGAACCTGCTTGGCCAGTTCGTTGAACAAGTGTACGGTTTCTGTCCGGTTGGCCTGCAGCGCCTCGATCACGCGCTTGCGGGCAAGGAGGGCATTGGTTTGTTCCTGGATCTTCTTGATTTCGGCGATTTCCTTGTCGAGGCTTGCAATCTCGCGCTTGAGGAATTCATTCTTCTCGTTCTGGACGTTGATCTCGCGATTGATGACCGAAAACCCGAGAAACCAGATGACGGCGGCAAGCACCGACACCAGGCCGAGCATCACATAGAACTGCTGGCGCCTTGCCTTGCGCTTTTCTTCGCGGTGGGGAAGTAGGTTGATCCGTATCATTGATCGAACTTCCGCAAGGCCAGGCCACAAGCGACCAGCAGCGATGGGGCGTCGGTGGCGAGCTGCTTGGCGCGAATGCGCGGCGAAATTGCCATCCCGGCAAAGGGATCGGCAAGAATGGTATTGACATTGGTGCGCTGGCCGACGATTTCGGCAACTCCCGGAATCAAAGCTGAACCACCGGCCAATATGATGTGATGCACTTCGTTGTGCGGCGTCGAGGTAAAGAAGAACTGCAGGGCGCGTGCCACCTCCTGCGCCATGTTTTCAATGAACGGATGGAGAATCTCGGTCTCGTAATTATCCGGGGGCGTTCCGGAGCGCTTGAGGTTCTCCGCCTCTTCCGGCCCCATGCCGTAGGCACGCATGATCTCGTCGGTAAGCATCCCGCCGCCAAAAGCCTGCTCACGGGAGTAAAGCTGTTGGTTGTCCTTCAGGATCGTGACCTTCATTGCCGCAGCGCCGACGTCGATCAAGGCGATGATCTGACCGGCACCTTCCCCGGGCAACTGTTTGGTCACCAGTTCATAGGCCGCTTGCACGGCGTAGGACTCGACATCCATGACCACCGGCTTGAGTTCAGCGACCTCGGCGGCAGCAACCCTGTCCTCGACCTTTTCCTTGCGCGAGGCAGCCAGCAGCACCTCGACGTCGTCCGGGCTGGATGGAGCGGGGCCGATGACCTGGAAATCGAGGTTGACTTCTTCCAGGGCAAACGGAATGTACTGGTTGGCCTCGGACTCGACCTGAACTTCCATCTCCTGCTCGCGCAGGCTGGCCGGCAAAGTAATTTTCTTGGTGATCACGGCAGCGCTCGGCAGCGCCATGGCAATGAACTTCGTCGTGGTGCCGAGTCGCTTCCAGCAGCGCTGGAGGGTCTCGGCGACGGCATCGACCGACGCCAGGTTGCCATCCACCACCGCATCCTTTGGCAGGGGTTCGATCGCATAGCGCTCGACCCGCGGCTGCCCCTTGCCGGCATCCGCCAACTCGACCATCTTCACGGCCGTGGAGCTGATGTCGACGCCGATCAACGGGCGCAACTTCGGGTTGAAGATCGACTTTAGAGCCGAGACATCGATCTGCAAAGGATTTTTCCTTTAAAAATATTGCGTTAGAAGCTATACGGATAATTTACTTCAGATGCTAGCAGCAACTATATCCAGTGTAAAGCAAAATTAATAGCTACCGCCTGCAAAACCGTGTCATCAGTACCACAGCTATAATCCATCGCCCCGCCTTCCCAGCCTGACTTCCGTGCCGTTCCCCGCCTTGAACACCCCCGTCCGCTGGGCTCTCTATTTCCTGCTGCTGACAGGCGGCATGGTGCTGGCGGCCATCGCACTTGCGGGCATCGTTCTGATCCTGGCATATCCCCAATTGCCTTCAGTCGAAGTACTGACCGACTACCAGCCCAAGATTCCCTTGCGCATCTATTCCAGCGATGGCCACCTGATCGGCGAGTTCGGCGAGGAAAGGCGCAATTTCGCCAGCTTCAAGGATGTCCCCCCGCTCATGACCCAAGCGATTCTGGCCGCCGAGGATGAACGCTTCTACCAGCACCCCGGGATCGACACCCTGGGGGTGCTGCGCGCAGCGTACTCGAATTTCGTGGGCGGCGGCAAGCGCCAGGGCGCCTCGACCATCACCATGCAGGTAGCGCGCAATTTTTTCCTTTCCAGTGAAAAAACGCTGACGAGGAAACTCTACGAGATGTTACTGGCTTTCAAAATCGAGAACAATCTGACAAAGGATCAGATCCTCGAGATCTATATCAACCAGATCTACCTCGGGCAGCGCGCCTACGGGTTCTCCGCCGCGGCCCAGATTTACTTCGGCAAGACGCTGAAGGAAGTCAGCGTTGCCGAGGCGGCGATGCTTGCCGGCCTGCCCAAGGCCCCGTCCGCCTACAACCCGGTGGCCAACCCGAAGCGGGCGCAGTTGCGCCAGCGCTATGTGCTGCGCCGCATGCACGAATTGAACTACATCGACGAAGCGCAAATGAAGGCGGCCCAGGTGCAAGTGCTGCACATCAAGCGCGACGTCAACGATTTTGGCGTTCGTGCCGACTACATTGCCGAGATGGCGCGGCAGATCGCCGTCGAGCGCTTTCCCGAGGATGCCTACAGTCGTGGCCTGCGCGTGATCACCACGGTCACTCGCACCGACCAGCAGGCCGCCTACCAGTCCTTGCGCCGCGGGGTCATGGATTACGACAGGCGGCACGGCTATCGCGGTGCCGAAGCTTATGTCGACATGAAGGACGTCACGGCCGACCAGGACGAGAACCTTGAAGAGCTGCTGACCGAGTTCGATGACAGTGACGACCTGCTGCCGGCCATTGTCCTTGAAGCCACGCCCAAGCTGGTGCGCGCCTACCTGCGCGGCGGAGAGGTGCTGAAGATCGGCGAAGACGGCCTCAAGTTCGCCGCCCGCATGCTCGACGACAAGGCCGCCCCTAACAAGCGCCTGCGCCGCGGCGCGGTGATCCGCGTGCAGAAGTACGAGAAGGGCTGGCAGATATTGCAATTGCCCGACGTCGAGGCCGCCTTCGTCGCTGCCAGTCCGGTGGATGGCGCGATTCGCGCGCTGGTTGGCGGTTTCGATTTCCACCGCAACAAGTTCAACCATGTCACCCAGGCCTGGCGCCAGCCGGGCTCCAGTTTCAAGCCCTTCATCTATTCGGCCAGCCTGGAGAAGGGGTACACCCCGGCCTCGGTGATTGCCGACGAGCCGATCTCGATCTCGGCCGAGGAAACGGGTTCCCAGGCCTGGGAGCCGAAGAACTACGACGGCAAGTACGAAGGCCCGATGAGCATGCGCACGGCACTGGCCAAGTCGAAGAACATGGTCTCGATCCGCCTGCTGCGCTCGATCGGCACGCACTATGCCCAGGACTATGTGACGCGCTTCGGCTTCGAGGCCGAAAAACACCCGCCCTACCTGACCATGGCCCTGGGCGCCGGCGCGGTGACCCCCTGGCAGCAGCTTTCCGCGTACTCGATCTTCGCCAACGGCGGCTACCGCATCACACCCTACATCGTGCGTCAGATCCTCGACAATAGCGGCACGGTGGTGGCGGAAATCCAGCCGGCATTGGCGGGCGACGAAAGCCTGCGCGCGATCGACGCACGCAATGCCTGGCTGATGGACAGCATGATGCACGACGTGGTGCGGCGCGGCACCGCCACTCGCGCCGCTGCCATACTCAAGCGCAGCGACCTCGCCGGCAAGACCGGCACTACCAACGACTACATTGATGCCTGGTTCTGTGGCTACCAGCCGACCATCGTCGGCGTCGCCTGGATCGGCTTCGACCAGCCCAGGCGCATGGGCAACGGCGAGACCGGCGGCGCGGCGGCACTGCCGATCTGGATCGGCTTCATGGAGCACGCCCTGAAGAACGTCCCCGAAAGCTGGATGGAAACGCCCGAAGGCCTGGTCCCGGTAGTCGCCAACGAGCCAGGGGGCAGATCCAGCAAGGAACTGGTGTACAAGGAACTCCTGCCCTCGGTGCCGCCGTCGGAAGAGGAAGGCGCGAAGCAGGAGCCGGCGCCGGTACAGGACGCGAAACCCAAGTTGATTGAAAAGCCGGCTGGCGAAAAGCCGCCGACAGAAAAGGCACTTGCCGACAAACCCACCGCCGACAGGACGGTCGCGCCCAAGCCAGCAGAAAAGAAGCCCTAAAGCTCCACCGTAACGCCAGCCTGCTCGGACACGGTTCGCGACAAGACCGCCATCAGTTCCTCGCCATCCCGGGTGCCCAGCCAGCGCCCGCCCTCGGGCCGGAAGTGGAAGCCGCCCGATTTGGCCGCCAGCCAGATCTCACGTGCCGCCGTGTGGCGATTGACGATGATCTTCGAACCGTTCTCGAACTCGATCTCGATGATGCCGCCGGGCTTGGTCTCGAAATCGAATTCGGCCGGTCCGTTGTCGCTCGCGGTCTCAAGCGCAGCCTCGATGCGCGCAAGCTCCGCATCCGCCGCGAGCGTGAATTCCCTTTCCTCCATTGCCGCTTCCTTTCGTGTTCGCCGCCGGCAGGATACAGAAGTCTGTCCCGGCCGCGTGCCGCATATACTACCGTCCTTGCTCATCCGCCCCCGGCTCCGACACCATGCGCCTGACGCCTACCCTCATGATTGCCGCCACGGCCCTTGCCGCGCTCGCCGGCTGCGGCACCAAAACCCCGCTGACGCCACCGCCGCAAGCACCCCAGAAGGCATCCCTGGTCGCTTCCTCCGTCTCGACTTCCGTGACAACTGAGGAAACCCGGACCGAGTCGCGCCCATGGGTCTGACGCACCAGGGCTCGCGCGGCCTGCATGTCGAATCGGTGGCGCTGGAAGACATCGCCGCGCGTTTCGGCACCCCCTGCTACGTCTATTCGCGGCTCGCGCTGACCGCCGCTTACGTCGGCTATCGCGATGCGCTGATGGCTCACGGACTGGGCGAGCGCGCGCTGGTCTGCTACGCGGCCAAGGCCAATTCCAACCTGGCGATCCTCAAGCTGTTCGCCGACCTCGGCGCCGGCTTCGACATCGTCTCCGGCGGCGAACTGGCCCGCGTGCTGGCCGCCGGCGGCAGCGCGGACAAGATCGTGTTTTCGGGCGTCGGCAAGTCGCGCGAGGAAATGCGTCTGGCGCTGGAAGCCGGCATCCACTGTTTCAACGTCGAATCAACCAGCGAGCTGGAACAGCTCAACGAGCTTGCCGGCGGCATGAATCGTCGCGCGCCGGTATCGCTGCGAGTGAATCCCGACGTCGACGCCAAGACCCATCCCTACATCTCCACGGGCCTGAAGACCGCCAAGTTCGGCGTCGCCTTCGATCAGGCCTTCGACACCTATCGCCGCGCCGCCACGCTGCCGCATTTGGCGGTAAAGGGCATCGACTGCCACATCGGTTCGCAACTGCTCGACCCGGCGCCGGCGGCGGAGGCCGCCGACAAGGTGCTGGCCCTGGTGGATCGTCTGGCCGCCGCCGGCATCGTGCTGGAACACATCGACCTCGGCGGTGGCATGGGCATCCAGTACCGCCGCGAAGAACCGGCGCCGGCCACCGCCGACTACCTGGCACCGATGCTGGCGAAGTTCACCGGCCGGCACGAAAAGCTGATCTTCGAACCCGGCCGCTCGCTGGTCGGCAATGCCGGCCTGCTGCTGACACGCGTGCAGGTGCTGAAGCCCGGCGCGGAAAAGCATTTCGCCGTGGTCGACGCGGCGATGAACGACCTGATGCGCCCGGCCCTGTATGACGCCTGGCACGACATCGTGCCGGTGGCAAAAGTCGGCGCTGGCGATACGGCGATGCCCTACGAAATCGTCGGCCCGGTCTGCGAATCCGGTGATTTCCTCGGCCACGACCGCGAACTGGCATTACAAGAGGGCGGCCTGCTGGCGGTACTTTCGGCCGGCGCCTACGGCATGGCCATGGCATCGAATTACAACAGCCGGCCGCGCGCCGCCGAAGTCATGGTGGACGGCACGCAGACCCACCTGATCCGTCGCCGCGAGAGCGTCGCCGAACTTTTCGCCCTCGAATCGGTCCTGCCCTGATGCACAAGACCTTCGCCGCCGGCCTTGCCCTGCTGCTGCTTGCCGCCTGCGGCCAGAAGGCCGAGGAAAGGAAGGCCGGGCCGCCGCCGGCGCTGATCACCGTGACCCAGGTCGGCAGCGGCGAATTCGAAGTGGTCGAGGAGACCCTCGGCACGCTGGAAGTCCTGGCCGATCCGAAGGTCGGTGCCGAAGTACCCGGGCGCGTGCTGCAGGTGTTGGCCCGCACCGGGCAGCGCGTGAAGAAAGGGCAACTGCTGGCCGTGATCGACGCCGGCGATACCACGCTGGCCAATCGCGCCGACGAGGCCGAGGCGCGCCGGCTCGAAGCCCTGGCGACGCAACAGGATCGCCTGCTGGAACGCCAGCAGGCGCTGGTGGCGAAGGGCTTCCTGTCGAAGAACGCCGGCGAGGACATCGCCGCGCAGCGCAGCGCCGTCAACGAGCAATTGGCCGCCGCCCGCGCCCGCGCCGAGAACAGCCGGCGCTCGATGGGAAAGACCCGCGTCACTTCGCCGCTCGATGGCGTCGTCGAAGTGCAGATCGTCGCTCCCGGCGATTACGTCAAGGTTGGCGACCCGATGTTCCAACTGGTCGCTCCGCACAAGCTGCGCGCCCACCTGCCCTTCCCCGAGCTAGCCGCGACGCGCATCAAGCCGGGCCAGACGGTAAGCATGACTTCGCCGCTGGCGCCGGGCAAGGTATTTGAAAGCCGCATCCACGAGATTCGCCCCAGCGTCGTCGAAGGCAGCCGCACGCTCGACGTGCTGGCCGACATCGACAACCGCGAGGGCCTGCTGCGCGGCGGCGGCACGGTGAATGCCACGGTGCGCATCGCCGCCAAGGCCACCGCCCTGACGGTGCCCGAGCAGAGCGTGGTGCTGAGGCCGGCGGGCAAGGTGGTGTATGTCGTCAGTGAAGTCGAGGGACAGAAGCGCGCGCAACAGAAGGTGGTCAAGACCGGCGCCAAGCGCGGCGGCCGCGTCGAGATCCTCGAAGGCCTCGCCGGCGGCGAAACCGTGGCGCTCGACGGCGCCGGCTTTCTCACCAACAACGCCGTGGTGGGGATCAAGGACGCCGCAAAAGTCGGCGCTGACGCCACGGCGAAAAAGCCCGAAGGCGGCCCCAAGCCCGAAGCGAAATGACCCTGCCCGAGCTATCAGTCAAGCGCCACGTCCTGGCGTGGATGCTGAATGCCGTGCTGGTGCTGTTCGGCGTCATCTCCTTCAGCCGCATCGGCATGGACCGCCTGCCCTACATCGAGTTTCCGGTGGTCTCGGTGACCACGGCACTGAAGGGCGCCAACCCGGACATCGTCGATGCCAGCGTCACCAACCTGCTCGAAAGCTCGGTGAATTCCGTCCCCGGCATCGAGCACATCCAGTCCACCTCCTCGCCCGGCATCTCGGTGATCAACGTCACCTTCGGCCTGGAAAAGAACGTGGACGTCGCCTACAACGAAGTGCAGTCGAAGGTTAATCAAGTGCTGCGCCGCCTGCCGAAGGACGTCGATCCGCCCATCGTCGCCAAGGTCGAGACCAATGCCGCGCCGATGTTCTGGATGGCGCTGCAGGGCGACCGCACCCAGCAGCAGCTCAACCAGTACGCGCTCAACGTGGTCAAGAAGAAGCTGGAGACCATCGACGGCGTCGGCGAGGTGCGCCTCGGCGGACGGCGCGACCGCACCATCCGGGTCAACCTGCTGCCCGAGCGCATGACGGCACAGGCGATCTCGGCGCAGGACGTCGCCAATGCCTTCGCCGCCGAGCACGTGCAGCTCGCCGGCGGCTTCGTCGTCGGCCAGGCCACCGAGCACCTGGTCAAGCTCGACCTCGAATTCCACTCGCTCGACGCGCTGGCGGGCCTGGTCGTCGCCCAGCGCAATGGCGTCGCCGTGCGCCTGGGCGACATCGCCGAGCTGGAAGACGGCCTCACCGACAACCGCCAGCTGGCGCGCTTCAATGGCGAAATGACCGTGGGCCTCGGCGTGGTCAAGGTCGCCAACGCCAATACCGTGGCCATCGCCGAGCGCATCAAGCACAAGCTGGCCAACGAGATCGAGCCGCAACTGCCGCCGGGCATGAGGATCAGCATCGTCTCCAACGATGCCGTGTTCATCCTCGAAATCGTCAATTCGCTGAAGCAGCACCTGGTCGAGGGCACGCTGCTGGCGGCGCTGGTGGTGTGGTTCTTCCTGCGCTCGCTGCGCTCGACTCTGATCGTCGCGGTGGCGATCCCGGTCTCGCTGATGGGCGCCATCGCGGTGATCTACTTTTTCGGCTACACGCTGAATTCGCTGACCATGCTGGCGCTGCTGCTCCTGATCGGCGTGGTGGTCGACGATGCCATCGTGGTGCTGGAAAACATCTTCCGCCATCGCCAGGACCTCGATCCCGATCCCGTCTCCGCCGCCGTCAATGGCAGCCGCGAAGTGGTGTTCGCGGTGATCGCCGCGACGCTCTCGCTGGTTTCGATCTTCGCCCCGGTGATCTTCCTGCAGGGCGTGCTCGGCCAGTTCTTCCGCTCCTTCGCGGTGGTGGTCACCTTCGGCGTGCTGGTTTCGCTGTTCGTCTCGCTCACACTCACCCCCATGCTCTGCTCGCGCTACCTCAAGGTCGAGAAGCAGCACGGGCGCATCTACCACCTGCTCGACGGCATCCTTGGCGGCCTCGACCGCATCTACGTCCGCCTGCTCGAAGCCGCGCTGACGCATCGCTGGTGGGTAGTGGCGCTGACCACGCTGATCGTCGCCGCCAGCAGCTTCTTCTTCATCAACATCGGCAAGACCTTCACCCCCGAAGAAGACGAAGGCCGTTTCCGCGTTTCGCTGCGTACGCCGCTGGGCTCCAGCATCGCCTATACCGACGGCAAGCTGCGCGAAGTCGAGGCGGTGCTCAACAACTACCCCGAGGTGCGCACCGAGTTCGCCCTGATCGGCCTGGGCAGCGCCGGCCAGGTCAACCAGGGCACGGTGGTGGTGCGCATGGCGCCGCGCGAGGAACGCCGCCGCAGCCAGCAGCAAGTGATCGCCGACGTGCGCCGCGACCTCGCCGCCATCCCCGGCGCGCGCGCCTTTGCCGCGCCCTTTTCCATCGTCGGCGGCGGCCAGCGCGGCGAACCGCTGCAGTTCGTGCTGGCCGGCGAGAACATCGATGAGGTCGGTCGCCTGACGCGCGAGTTGCAGCAGAAGCTCGCCGTCCTGCCCGGCATCGGCCGCGTCGATACCGACCTCCAGCTCGACCTGCCGCAACTGGTGTTCCGCCCCGACCGGCTGCGCATCGCCAATGCCAACCTGTCCACCGCCGACGTCGCGCTGGCGGTGAACATGCTTACCGGCGGCGTGGACATCGCCAAGTTCAACGACGAGCCGGGCGACGGCCAGCGCTATGACATCCGCGTCAAGGCCAGGGAAGGCAGATTCACCCAGCCCGCCGACCTGTCGACGATCTTCCTGCGCAATCGCGACGGCAAGCTGGTGCGCCTGGACTCGGTGGCAAGCTTCGAGGAGAAGCTCGGCCCGGCGGTGATCGGTCGCTTCGACCTGCAATACGCGGCGACCTTCTACGGCACGCCGACTATCCCGCTCGGCGACGCCGTGGCCCAGGTGCGCGCGGCAGCCGCCGAAATCCTGCCCGCCGGCTACCAGGTCAAGCTGATCGGCCAGGCAGAGGAATTCGGCAAAACCCAGAAGTACATGAGCTTCGCCTTCGGCCTCGCCCTGGTGCTGCTCTACATGGTGCTGGCGAGCCAGTTCAACAGCTTCCTGCAACCGGCCATCGTCATGCTGGCCCAGCCGCTGGCCGTGGTCGGCGGCATCGCCGCGCTGTGGCTCTTCGGCCACACGCTGAACATCTACTCGATGATCGGCCTGACGCTGCTGATCGGCCTCGTCGCCAAGAACTCGATCCTGCTGGTGGACCTCACCAACCAGCGCCGCGAGCAGGGCATGGCGGTCGACGCCGCGCTGCGCAACGCCTGTCCGATCCGCATGCGGCCGGTGATGATGACCTCGGCCACCGTAATCCTCGCCCTCTTCCCCGCCGCGCTGGGACTGGGCGCCGGCGCCGAAACCAACCAGCCGCTGTCGATCGCGGTAATCGGCGGCATGATTTCCTCGACCCTGCTGACACTGGTGGTGGTGCCGGCGGTGTATTCGCTGATCGAGGGGCGCTCGAAAGACGCCGCCTGAGACGCGGCTTCAGGCCGCCCCAGGATTGCGGCGGCGCGGGACTCCTTTCAGGATGCCGCGGCGCCCGCCTCCGGCGGCTCCATCGGCAAGGAAACGCGAAAGCGCGTGCCAACGCCGACCTCGCTGGCGACCTCGATCTGCCCGCCGTGCTTGCGGACAATCCCGTAGGACAATGACAAGCCCAGCCCGGTCCCCTTGCCGACGGGCTTGGTGGTGAAAAAGGGATCGAAAATGCGTTTCAGATTTTCCGCCGGAATCCCTGCGCCGGTATCGGCGATCTCGATCCAGACCCCCCGGGGCTCGGCGCCACAACGTATCGTGATGGTGCCGCGCGTGCCCTCTGGCGTGGCCTGGGCGGCATTCACCAACAGGTTCATGAAGACCTGGTTGAGTTGTGACGGCAGACACTTGATCTGGGGTAGTTCGGCATACTCCTTGACGACTTCGGCGCGGTACTTGATCTCGTTCTGGACCACGTTGAGCGTCGAGTTGAGGCCAGCGGTAATGTCGGCCCATTCCCATTGCTGCTGACTGTCCACGCGCGAAAAGTCCTTGAGGTCGGCGACGATCTGTTTGACGCGCACGATGCCATCGCGGGATTCCTTCAGCAGGTCGGGTATGTCGTCCTTCAGATAGTCCAGCTCGGCGTCCTGCTTAAGCTGTTTCATCCGTTCGATCAGCTCGGTGCCGCCCGCGTGGCTCTTTAACGCTTCGCCGAGCAGGATTTCCCCTTCCCGGTAGCCTTCCAGCAGTCTCATGAGGTGCTCGAAGTAGCGCTCCAGCGAGCCCAGGTTCGACTGCACGAAACCGATCGGGTTGTTGATTTCATGCGCCACCCCCGCCGCCAGTTGGCCGATCGACGCCAGCTTTTCCGATTGCACCAGCTGTTGCTGGGCCTGTTTCAGGTCGGCATGCAAGACCGAGAGTTCCGCCAGTTGCCGGGTGAGTTCGGCTTCCGCCTTCTCGCGCCGGGCGACGTCCGCCTCGAGCTCGCGCGTCGCCTCGCGCAGTTGCTCGTTGCGGGTCGCCACCAGTTGCTCCAATTCGCGCTTGGATTTGATCAGCTCGGATTCGGCAAGCCGCCGTTCGGTGAAGTCCTGTAGCGTCTCCACCGCGCCATTGACGAGGCCTTCGGCATCGGTCAACGGCGCGGCGGCAAAATACAGCCAGTTGCCGGACTCGCCGAAATGGGGAAAGAAATCCTCGGCTTCATAGGCGCCCTCGATCAGTTGCGAGCGGGTCAGGCGCTTGTCGGCATACAGCTGGCTGATGACCTTTTCCATGCTGCCGTCAACAATCAGATCAGCCATGGTCGAACGCTCTTTGCCGTAAAACACCTTTTGCTGATTTCGCGTGCCCACCATGTCAACCGCCTTGCATCCGAGGATCTGTTCGCAGGCCTTGTTCCAGTGCGTGATCAGGTGGTCCTTGTCGATGACGAAGGTCGGCACGGGGTTGCTGTCGATGATCTGGGCGAGCACCTTCTGCGCCTGCTTTTGCAGAAGCTCGGCCCGCTTGCGTTCGGTGGTATCGAGGAAGCTGCCCAGCGCTATCCTGCAGCCATCCACGCTCATCACGGTGGCGATCATGTCCGCCCAGCGCTCCTCCCCCTGCGCGGTATGCAGCGCGACCTCGTAGCGTGCTTTCGCCGCCAGGCCCTGCAGGCGCGACCGACCGCGTTCCTTCGCCTTGTCGCGCATCCGGGGCGAGTACAGGTCCCAGAACTTCATTCCCATCAATTGTTCGCGCGAATAGCCGCTCAGCACACACATCGCATCGTTCACCAGCACCAGGACGTCGCCGTCGTGCGCCGCGATGGCCGTCGGCAATGCCTCCGCCAGGGCCTTCAAATGGGCCAGCGAAAGCTCGGCAGCCGGTGCCGTTTCGGTCTCGTTGGACATGATCACCCCAGTATGTTGGCGAATCCGTGGAACTGCCGCTCGGTCTTTTCCAGCACTGTGCGCAGACTCGTTGCATCGAGCGCGAGGCGCCCCCATGCGGCCGCTTCCGGCACCGGCACCCGCGCGTCGCGATCTCCCGCCAGATCGAACGCATGGGCGATTGCATCGGCGACATGGACGACATCGGCCATGCCGACCGTTGCGCCGACCGAGGCCGGGGCCGGCCGATGGTGGCGCTCGACCGCGTCGGCGATCGAGCCGGGAATGCGCCAGTGGCGGCACAGCTCGCCGCCGATCTCGGCGTGGTCGAAACCCAGCACCGCGCGTTCGGACTCGACCAGGGCGCAATCGTTCAGCGCGCGATGACGCAAGGCGTCGGCAAAGGCATCGGGATGCGTGGCGACCAGCGCGAGGCGACCGATGTCGTGAAGCAGTCCGGCCAGGAAGTGGGTTTCCGGACGCAGCCTGGCATGGCGCGCCAGTGTCTCGGCACAGGACGCGACGGAGAGGCTATGGCGCCAGAAAATCCGGGCATCGAAGCCCGCAGCGGCACTTGTCGGCCACGCCGTGGCGATCCCGGCGGTGGTCACCAGCGAACGGACATTGACGAAGCCCAGCACGGTGATTGCCTCGGCAATCGTGTCCACCTTTCCCTGTATTCCGTAGAAGGGCGAGTTGGCCACGCGCAGGGTGCGCGCCGCCAGCGCCTGGTCGTTGCCGATGCCGCGCGCCAGGCGGTCGATATCGACGTCCTCGTCGCCCATGGTGTGCAGCAGTTCCATTACCACCGTCGGCAAGGAGGGGAGCGTGCGCAGGCCGCCGACAATCTGCGCCAGTCCGGGCGTCGTCATCGCAAGTCCTCCAGGCGGCGCTCCAGCACCGCGTCGAACAGCATTCTCGCGGCGCCCCCGTCCTCATCCAGGTCGCAACCGCGGAACAAGTGGACGAGGCGCTGGCGCGCGCCGTCCCGTGCCGCGGCCAGTTCGGGCTCGCCGCGCGGCGCCTCGATCGCGACGGCGACAACGCCGCGCGCGGCGAGGCCCTCCAGGATCGCCTCGGTGAGTTGGCTGCCGGCCGTCATCAGGACGTGTCCGTCGGCGCCGACCACGGCGGCGGCCAACCGCGCCCCCGGAGCCACCGAGGCCAACGGCACGTTCGCGAAATCGTCGGTGTTCATGGTTTGGGGTCCGGCAGGAATATCAGCAGGTAGCCGCGCTGCCGCATGATCGAATCGACGGCATGGCAGCTTGCGCGATAGGCGTCCTGGTCGATCACCATGCGTGCTTCGCCATGCCCCTGCGCCACCAGGTCCGCCGCCGCGGGCGGCAGTGCCTCGGCAACGAAAGCGCCCAGCAGGGGGCGCCGCGCGAAACTCCGCGCGGCCGCCGCATTGGCGAACACCAGAAGCCCGTCCGGGTCAACGCCGAGTATCGGCAGCGGCACGCAGTTCACGATTTCCTGCGCCGCCGCAAGCGCCGCCTCTCCCAGTTCGGTGCGACGCCGTTGCGTGTCCAGCGCCGCCTGCAACTGGTCATTCACGCGGACCAGCTCGGCGTTGGTGGAGCGCAGCTCCAGGCTCAGTCTCCTGTTTTCGTCGCGCAGGGCCTTGCGACGGAAGGCGTCCGCGATTTCGGCCTTGAGCACGTCATCGTCCCACGGCTTGGAGAGGAACTTGTAGATGGAACCTTCGTTGATGGCATCGGTAATGCTTTGCAGGTCTGCGTAGCCCGAGAGCACCATGCGTATCGTGTCCGGGTGGACTTCCTTGGCGCGCCGCAGGAACTCGACACCGCTCATGCCCGGCATGCGCTGGTCGGAAATGATGACATCCACCGGACGACGGGCCAATTCGTCCAGTCCGGCCTGGCCACAGTTGGCGGTGACGACCTGGTAGGTTTCGCGTCGCAGCAGTCGTCTCAGGGACGACAGAATGCCGTCCTCATCGTCTACCAGCAACAAGGTCGGCCTCTCGGCGGCGGCGATATCGGCGATCTCAATGGGGGTCATGGCGTCATGCTGGAGTGGTTGAGATGGCGTTGCCATGGTTCCCCCTGCGCAGGACGTACTCGCGAAAACCCTCGCGCACGAGCCGGCGCAGCTCGTCACCCTCCCAGGGCTTGGTCAGGTAGCGCCAGATCGCGCCGCGGTTGATGGCGTCCTTGACGCTCTCCAGGTCGGCGTAGCCGGTCAGCATCATGCGCACGGTGTCGGGATGGATCTCCCTGACCCGGTGGAGGAACTCGGATCCCGCCATCAGCGGCATGCGCTGGTCGGAAATGATCACCTGGACGTCATTGATCGACAGCATTTCGAGGCCCTCGCGCGGGTCCGTGGTGGTCAGGATGTTGTAGCCGTCGCGGCGCAGCAGACGTGTGAGCGACCTCAGGATGCTGACTTCGTCGTCGACCAGCAGCAGGGTCTCGGTCGACGGTCCGGCGCTGACGGCGATGGACTCGCCCGCCACCAGCATCGCCTCGAACTGGTCCGCCGGCAGCGGCCGGCTGAAATAGAACCCCTGCATTTCATCGCAGTCGACCTTGCGCAGGAAGCCAAGCTGAGCGGCGGTTTCAACGCCCTCGGCGATCACCGTCAGGCGCAGGCTGTGCGCCAGGCCGATGATGGCGCGGGCCACGGCGGCGCTGTTCGGTTCGGTACAGACATGATTGACGAAGGAGCGGTCGATCTTCAGATAGCTCAGCGGAAGTTGCGTCAGGTAGGCCAGGCTGGAATAGCCGGTACCGAAGTCGTCGATGGCCAGCTTGATGCCCGCATCGTTGAGCTCCTGCAGCTGCGCTATCGTCCGCTCGGGGGTCTCCATGAGAAGGCTTTCCGTCAGTTCAAGCTCGATCCAGCGCGCGTCGAGATCCACCGCGTCGAGCAAGCGGCGGCACAACGCGGGCAACTCTTCATCGGCCGCGCGCGCGCGCAACTGCCGCTGCGAGACGTTCACGCCTATGGTGACATTCGGTACGCCGCGATCGAGCCAGTCGCGCTGCTGGCGGCAGACTTCGCCCAGCACCCAGGTGCCCATGCGCTGGATCAGCCCGGTTTCCTCGGCCAGCGGAATGAAGTCGTTCGGCTGCACCAGCGCTCCATCGTGCTGCCAGCGCAGCAGTGCCTCCGCAGCGACAATCTGGCCGTTGTGCAGGTCCACCCGCGGCTGATAGTGCACCCGCAGTTCCTTGCGCTCCTGCGCATGCCGCAAGGCGCTCTCCAGCTGCGGACGGTCGATGGCGCCGCGCATCAGACTACCGAATCGACGTGACGACCGCCCCGGCCGTATCGCGTGTCGCGCGCCAGATGCCTGGCGGCCCAGACCGACGGAACGATGCCGCTTCGCAGCAATTGCGGTACGTCGGCGTTCAACACCCGGGCCATGTCACCTGCCTTCGCTCGCGCAATTCGGAGAATCCTGGTCATTTTGATCTTCCCTCGCGATGCCTTGCATCTGCAGCGTCCGCTCCGCCTATCGGGTCGGCCCCGCTCCATTGCCAGACACTGAAAATGGTACGAAGCCAGCAAATCCATTCATAGTCGTGATTTACGCAATTATTTGCGGCAACTACGCAGGCATGGCGTCCGCGGCCTCTGCCTGGCTTGGCTCCACGGGCAGCGTAAGGGTAAAGGTGGTGCCTTTGCCGACTTCACTCGTCACCTCGATCTTGCCGCCGTGGCGTTGGACGATGTTCCAGGCCAGCGACAAGCCCAGCCCGGTGCCCTTGCCCACCGGCTTGGTGGTGAAAAATGGATCGAAAACCTTTGCCAGCGCCGCCGGTGCGATACCCGTGCCCGTGTCACTGATCGAAACCCGTACCGCCGTGTCGCCGTGGCATTCGGTGGCAATGGTGATCTCGCCCTTGCCCTCGATGGCATGCCCGGCATTGACCAGCAGGTTCATGATTACCTGGTTGAGCTGTGAAGGCAGGCAGTGAATTTTCGGCAGCGGACCGTAGTCCTTCTTCACGGTGCAGTGGTACTTCAGCTCGTTCCAGACCATGTTCAGCGTCGAATCGATGCCCTCGTGGATGTCGGCCCACTCCCATACCGTGTCGCTGACGTGGGAAAAACCCTTGAGGTCCTGAACGATCTTGCGCACGCGCGCCAGGCCGTCCTTGGACTCGCCCAGCAGCTGTGCGATGTCCTCCTTGAGATAGTCGTAGTCCAGTTTCTGCCTGAGGCTTCGCACCTCGTCGAAAGCGGCTTCGTTGCCGGCCGCCGTCGCGGCCGTCTCGTAGGCGGCGACGATGGAGAAAATGTCCTCCAGATACCCGGCGAGCGTGCCGAGGTTCGAGCCGACGAATCCGATCGGGTTGTTGATTTCGTGCGCCACGCCGGCCGCCAGCTGGCCGATCGATGCCATCTTTTCCGATTGCATGAGTTGCAGCTGGGCCTGCTCCAGCGCGTGGGTACCTTCCTCCACTTGATGTTCCAGTTGCAGGTTGAATTTCTTCAGCATGTCACGCGTCTGCCTGGCCTCAAGCTGGGCGCGCACCCGGGCCAGCACGATGGCAGGGTTGATCGGCTTGGTGATGTAGTCAGCTGCGCCGCTTTCGAGGCCGCGCTGTTCGTCCTCGCTGGAATCCATGGCGGTAACAAAGATCACCGGAACGTCGCGGCCGCTCTCGGTTTCGCGCAATCGGGCAAGCACGGCGTAACCGTCCATTCCCGGCATCATCACGTCGAGCAGGATCAGGTCGGGGCGTGGCTCGCTGTTGGCCGCGCGCAGCGCATCGGCACCGGAGCGGGCAACGCGAACGCGAAAATGCGGTTGCAGCACGGCGTTCAGCACGCCGAGGTTGGCCGGCTCGTCGTCGACCACCAGCAGCGTCGCCCTGGCGCGGCCGGGGTTTGCAGAGTCGCCCGTCGTATGCGTTTCCATTTCCCCGCCTCGTCAGCCGTCCGCTGCTTGCCGGATCAGTTCCTGCACCGTTTGCAACGCGCCCGGGTAGTCGAATGCCGCCAGTTGCCGGTCCAGGCGCGTCGCGTTCCCGTCCAGCGTGGCCAGCAGCAGCGGCCGATGCGCCTCGAACAGATCGCCGGCCGCCGTGTCGTCGTGGCGCAGGAGGGCTTCGAGTTCATCGAGCACGCGCCGTGCCCGTTCCGGATCGGGCGCCGGTGTGACGTCGGCGGCGTCGATCTTCAGCGCGCCGGCGCCTGTTGCCGCCGTGACAACGGCACGCGGGGCAGTGCCGTGTCCGCGTTGCAGGCGGGCCGAGAACCAGAATCGGCTACCCTCACCCGCCGTACCGTCAGCGCCGACTTCTCCGCCCATCAGTTGCGCCAGCCGCCGGGTAATGGCCAGGCCCAGGCCGTTTCCGCCGTGCTTGCGGGTGGTCGTCATGTCGGCCTGCTCGAAGGGCTGGAACAGCCGGTCGAGCTGCTCCGGTGCGAAGCCGGGACCGGTGTCGGCGACTTCGAAGCGCACCAGCATGGCGTCGCCATGGTCTTCCAGCAGTTTCGCGCGCAGGGCGATCATGCCGTGTTCGGTGAACTTGAGCGCATTGCTGGCGTAGTGCCCCAAGGCCTGGCGCAGCCGCATCGCGTCGCCATGCAGCCACACAGGAACGCCGTCGTAGTCGATATCGATGCGCAGCCCCTTGCCGCGAGCCGCCGGGCCGATGGCGGACGCCACCTGGTCGAGCACCTCGGCGAGGGCGAAATCGGCGCTTGCCAGCTGCAGCCCGCCGGCCTCGATCTTCGACAAGTCGAGGATGTCGTTGATGATCGCCAGCAGGCGCTGCCCGGCGTGCTCGACCTGCCCCAGCCATTCGTCCTGCTGCGACGGCGTCGCGCCCTGGCGCAGAAGCTGGGCGAGGCCGATGATGGCGTTCATCGGGGTGC
Organism: Rhodocyclales bacterium; assembly: GCA_016215645.1. GTDB lineage: Bacteria > Pseudomonadota > Gammaproteobacteria > Burkholderiales > Rhodocyclaceae > Sulfuritalea. The sequence continues at coordinate 82,797 of JACRIX010000051.1, read as the reverse complement.
GGATCTCGTGGCTCATGTTGGCCAGGAAGGCGCTCTTGGCGACGTTGGCGGCCTCGGCCTGGACGCGGGCGCGGGTAAGCTCCGCAGTGCGGTTGGCCACCAGATCCTCCAGGTGGTCGCGATAACGCTCCAGTTCGTCGGCGGTTTGCCTTTTTTCGGTGATGTCGCGGGCGAGCAGGATGCAGCGTGGCGCTTCGCCGGCAACTGGCGGCTTGCGGGCAAGGGTACATTCATACCACACCGGCCCCTCCGGCAGCAGCACTTGATACTCGACGCCCGTGGCATAGCCGTTCGCCAAGGCATTGGCCAGGCCGTCGGCTATCGCCGGCCGGGTGTCGTCGGCGACGAAGTCCCCTATCAAACGGCCCAGGAGTTCCGCCGCCGGGATCTGCAACAGCTCGGCGCGAGAGAAATGGATGGCATGGATGCGCCCCTCCGCGTCCAGTTCAAACATCAAATCCGGGACCGCCGAGAGGGTCGCCTGCAACTGGCTTTGCGTCGACAGCATGTCCGCCGTGCGCGCGGCGACCTCGACTTCAAGCCGCCGTTCGTGGGCGCGGGACTCCACCAGCAGCTTCGCCAGAACCGCCATCAGCAAGCTGAAGACCAGGCCCAGTGCGCCTTTCAGCGCGAGACCGAGCGGATCGCCCCAGCCCAGGACTGGCGCCACGCTGAGCGTCCAGTTGCCCAGCGCCAGATCCACGGTCGCCTGCACCGGGTCGATCGGCGCGGCGACCGCGGATGCGGCGATGATCTGCTTCAGTCCGCTTTCCGGCTCCAGCCGCCATAGCTCGTAACTGAGGCCGTACTCTTCGGGCAGGTGGCCAAGCCCGGTACCGACCAGGGCATCGGGAAAGCGCATCACAACCGCGACCAGGCCCCAGAAAATCCTGCCTTTGCCGTCGTCGAGGAATACCGGCAGGCGCGCTATCGCGCCCTGGCCGCCCTGAATCAGTGCATACGGGCCGGCCAATGTCAGCTGGCCGGTGTCGCGCGCCAACAGGGCTTCCTTGTTGCGCGCCGGATTCTGCAGCACATTGGCGCCGATGGCCGGTTCATTTCCGGCGAGGGGCACGATCTGCTGGATCACGCCATCGGGCAGCAGTTGCAGCGAGCTGACGCCGGGATAGTAAGGCAGCAACTCCTTCGCCATCGCTTCGAAATCCCGGATGCGTCCGTGGCCCTGACGCACCTGTGCCGCCAGCGTATAGGTGACCGCCATGCTGCGCTCGATCTGTTGCCGCACCGCATGGGCGTGGCTGCTGGCCTGCACGGATACCTTTTCGCGCAGGATCTCGCGCCTGCCCTGCTCCAGCAGGACAACCATCGCGGTCGCCAGCGCGCCGGATACCAGAAACACGACCAGCGCCACCTGCCACGGTCTGGATGGTTGCCCGCCGCCGGTTCGCGGCACGCTGACGTCGGCAATGGCGTGCAGCACGGCGGCGCTCATGGGCCTGCGCTCCGATCGCGTTCGCCCTGCCGGAGCAACTCCCGCACCGTTTCCAGCGCTCCCGGATAGTCGAACGCCGCCAACTGCCGGCCAAGTTGCATCGCCTCCGCATCCTGCGTCGCCAGCAGCAGCGACCGGTTGGCCTCGAACAGATCGCCGGCCGCCGTATCGTCGCGGTTGAGCAGCGCCGCCAGCTTTTCGAGCACCTGGCGCGCCTGGCCGGGGTCGGCGACCGCAGCGGCGCCGCCACCCTCCACCGCGGACACGCCGGCAAGCACAGCGCTCAGGGCGCCGTGTCGCGCTTGCAGTGCCTCCAGCAGGGCAGGCACATTCGCCGTCGGATCGGCCTCGCGCAGGGCCTGCTCGACGGCTTCGGCGGCGGCCTGGAGGTGGATTGCCGCCAGGCTGCCGGCGGCGCCCTTGAGGGCGTGCGCGCGCTGCCGCACCGCATCGACGCGGCCCGCCGCGAAATCCTTTCGCATCTCCAGCGCGTCCTCGCGGTGTCCCCGCGCGAGTTGTCGCAACAGCCTCAGATAGAGGTCTGCCTTGCCCCGCAGGACCAGGAGCCCACGGGCGGTATCGAGACCGTCGAATTCGGCCAGCGCGCGCGGCAGGCCGCCGGAGTCACCGGAGTTCGCCGCGGGCACGGCGACACGCTCCGCCGCCGCGGCGACCGGCAGCGGATGCGTGCTCAGGGCCAGCCACGAATGCAAGGTCTGGTAGAGCGCATCGGCCTCGACCGGCTTGACGATGAAATCGTTCATCCCGGCGTCCTCGCAGGCGCGCCGGTCGTCGTCGAAGGCATTGGCCGTCATGGCCAGGATCGGTTTGCTGCCCCAGCCCGGCATTTTACGGATGGCGCGGGTAGCATCGAGGCCGTCCATGTTCGGCATCTGCATGTCCATGAGGATCAGCTGGTAATCGCCGGCCTCCGCCCGAATCACGGCTTCGCGTCCGTCGTTCGCGGTGTCCACCTCGAGCCCGACAGCGTGCAACAGTTCCAGCGCCACTTCGCGATTGATCGCATTGTCTTCCGCCAGCAGCAAGCGCGCGCCGGCATGGTCGCGACGCAAGCGCGCTTCGACCGACCCGGCGTCCACCACCACCGCATTCGACACAGCGCCGTGGCCGCGCTGCAAGCGCGCGGTAAACCAGAACACGCTGCCGCGCCCTGGCGTGCTCTCGACGCCGACCTCGCCGCCCATCAGTTCGGCCATGCGCCGCACGATGACCAGCCCGAGCCCGGTGCCGCCATACTTGCGCGTCGTCGAACTGTCGGCCTGCTCGAAGGCGTGGAAAAGTCGGCCGACCTGGTCGGGCGCAAGGCCGATGCCGTTGTCCTCGACTTCGAACCGCACCAGAATCACATTCGCCTTTTCATGGAGCAGCACGGCGCGCAAGACGATGGCGCCCGCCTCGCTGAATTTGACCGCATTGCCGGCAAAGTTGAGCAGCGCCTGGCGCAGGCGCGTCACATCGCCACGCAGCCAGGGAGGCACGGCGCCAAAATCGGTTTCGATCGTCAAGCCCTTTGCCTGCGCCGCCTGGCCGATGATGGAGGCGACGCTGTCGAGTACGGCGGACAGATGGAAATCGACGCTTTCCAGCTGCATTTTCCCGGCCTCGATCTTCGACAGGTCGAGGATGTCGTTGATGATGGTCAGCAAGTGGCGGCCCGCGCCGTCGATCTTGTCCAGCCGCTCGGCCTGCTGCGGGCTTGCTCCCGCTCGGCGCAACAGATGGGTGAGGCCGATGATGGCGTTCATCGGCGTACGTATTTCGTGGCTCATGTTGGCCAGGAAGCTGCTCTTTGCCAGATTCGCCGCCTCCGCCTGATGCCGCGCGGCAACCAATTCCTCGGTGCGGTTGGCCACCAGATCTTCGAGATGATGGCGGTGGGCATCCAGCTCGACGCCAATGCGCTTTTTTTCGGTGATGTCTTCCTTCACCGCCACATAGTGAGTGGTCCGCCCGTCATCCTGGCGCAGCGGCGTGACGATGGCGAACTCGATGTACTCGCTGCCATCCTTGCGCCGGTTGTGGAACTCGCCCTTCCAGGTTTCGCCACGGGTCAGTGCGGCCCACAATCCGGAATAGGTTTCCGGCGGCGTGCTGCCGGAATGCAGCATGCGCGGGTTCTTGCCGATCACCTCGTCCCTGGTGTAGCCGGTCGCGCGCAGGAAGGCATCGTTCACGTACTCGATCTCCGCCTGTATATTCGTGATGACGATGCTTTCCGGGCTCTGTTCCACCGCCAGCGAAAGCTTGCGCAAGTTTCCCTCGGCGGTCGTGCGCTCGCTGACGTCAATGAATGTGCAGATCGCGCCGCTGATCCTGCCGTCGTTCTGAACGGTCGGGTTCGACCAGTATTCCACCGGAATCGCCCTGCCGTCCCGGCGCCAGAACACCTCGTCGGTGACATGCGTGCTCTGTCCGGTGCGATGCGCGCGATACATCTGGCACAGCGATGCCGGATACGGGCTGCCATCGGCATGCGAATGATGGATCAGCGTATGAATGTGCTTGCCGATCACGTCGTCGGCGCCGGCGAAGCCAAGCAGGTCGAGAAACGCGCGGTTGACGAAAGTGCAGTTGCCTTTCGTATCCACCCCGTAGGCGCCCTCGGCCATCGAATCGAGCAGCAGGCGCAGGTTCTCGCGGGAATCCCGCAATTCCTGTTCCGCGGATTTGCGCCCGGTGATGTCCGTCATGATCCCCGTGAAAAACACCGCCTCGCCGGAGGTCCAGCGCGCCACCGAAAGTTCCACCGGAATTTCCACGCCGTCACGGTTCAATCCGGGTAGCTCGACCACCTCGCCGCCCAATGGCACATGGCCGTCGGCCACGCACTTCCGCATCCCGTTCGCATGCTGGGGGTGAAAGCGCCGGGGAATGATCAGGCTCAATGGCTTGCCGACGATTTCGTCCTCGGTGTAGCCGAACAGCTTGGTCGCGGCCGGGTTCCATCCCACGATGTTTCCGTCGTGGTCGATGGTCACGACCGCGCTTCTGGCGCTCAGGGCCACCGCCCGGTAACGCTCCTCGCTGCGCCGCAGTGACGCCAGCGCCGCCTCGGCGCTGGCACGCGCGGCGAGGGCGTCATCCATCAGCCCGAGCGCCGCGAGCCGGTCTCGATGCTGGACTTCGAGCGCCTCTGCCTGGGCGCTGGCCAACTGCCTCTCGACCTCCTTGCCGTAGACCTCGGCCTGCTTGCGCGCGGAGATGTCGAGGAAGCAGGACAGGACGTGTTTTTCGCCGTCCGCCACGACGATGTTCGCCGAAAACAACCCCGCCACCCATTCTCCGGACTTGCGGCGGAAACTCAGCTCCTGCGCTTCGAACCTGCCTTTCCTGAGCAGGGCTTCCGTCACCGCGGCGCGATCCTCGTCACGTTCCCATATGCGGAAATTGCGGACCGGCTTTCCCACCACTTCCTCCCGGGTATAGCCGGAGACCGTCTCCAGCGTCCGGTTGGCATCGATGATGATTTCGTCGGACAGGCGCGTGAGGGCGATGGCGTAAGGCGCCATGTGGAACGCGCCGGTGAATTTGTCATGCTCGGTGTGGATTTCCATGCTCAGGCGACTGTTCACCATCAGGATCAGGCTGTAGGTCAGCAGGACCAGGAGCATCATGTAGGCGGCCAGCACCTGCGCCTGGATCTGGCCCGACTGGAAGAAGTCGTTGTCGCCCGGCGTGGCGACGGAATACCCGACGATGCGGGCGATGCTGAGCAGGCTATAGCCGGCAAATACCAGGCCGGTGCCAAATGCCAGCGGGCGCAGCGCGGGCCCGACCCGACGCCAGAGGAGCCACACGCATTGCAGGCAGATGGCCAGGAGAAACAGCGAGGTGACGAGCCCGCGCCCGGCCAGGTCCGGATGGACCAGGGAAAAGACTCCGGTGGCGAAACCGGCCGCAAGGAACAGCACGTAGTTGTGCCACTGCGGCCCTGGATGGCGGAAGAACCGCTCCAGGCCGATGTAGGCCAGCAGGGCGCCCGCCATCACCAGCACGTTGGCGAGGAGGATAGACATCCAGTCCGGAATGGCGCCGCGCTGCACGATGAGGCCCAGCGCCAGTGTCTGCAGGACGTAGTTGATCACCCAGAACTCCATGCCGGAGTATCGGTCGCGGTTCCGCCGCCACAATTGGACGACAAACATCGTGCACAGCACGTAGGCAACCGCGCAGAGAACCACTACGGTGCGGATGTCAAGGTCGATCATGTCGGAAGCGGCTCTGGCGCCGCCGGGATTGTGTTTCACCGACGACACCCTCGGCGGCGAACCGGCGGCATGTCCGCAGGGCGGCCATGCAGTCGGTTGCGGCAAACGGCGTCGGATTCATTCCAGATCCCCAGTACATGCAGCACTTCATCGAAGAGGTTGACCGAGAAATCCTCGGCTGCGGTAGTGGCTCGCCCCTCCAGCCGGCCCGTGACGATACGCACGGCGGCGCGCCGCCGCACCGCCTCCTGCGCAGGATGGTCCCAGATGGGCGACATCCTGAAAATCGGTGAAATCCGCAGCAAACTGCGGCAGCTACGTAGGCGTGGCACCGGGAAAATGCGGCGCTCTTGGCCGGGAATCGGCGTTTCGGGTTAGTCTAGCAACGCGTCGGCAGCCCAAACCATTTCAAATCTGAACAGTTCCCATGAGTGACATTACCGAAACTCCAGCCACCCTGTTGCTGGTCGATGATGAGGCGAACATTCTTTCTTCGCTGCGGCGCCTGCTGCGGTCGACGGGGCATACGATCCACACCGCGGAAAGCGGCGCGGCCGGCCTGGCGATTCTCGAACGCGAAGCGGTCGACCTGGTGATCTCCGACATGCGCATGCCGGAGATGAACGGTGCCCAGTTTCTCGAACAGGTGCGCGATCGCTGGCCGGCGACCACACGGATCCTGCTCACCGGATATGCCGATGTCAGTTCGACCATCGACGCCATCAATCGCGGCGAGATATTCCGTTACATATCCAAGCCCTGGGATGACGAACCGCTCAAGCTGACCATCCGCGATGCGCTCGAAACCCACCGGTTGCGCAACGAAAACGCCCGCCTGCTGGTCCTGACCCGGGCCCAGAACGAGGAACTGGCCCAGCTCAATGCCGGCCTGGAGCAGAAGGTGGCCGCGCGCACCGCGGAAGTCGAGCAGGTCAACAGCTTTCTGAAACTGGCCAATGATCGCCTCAAGCAGAATTTCCTGGTGTCGATCAAAGTCTTTTCCGGCTTCATGGAATTGCGTGGCGGAGCCATGGTAGGGCATTCGCGGCGGGTCGCCGACCTGGCGCGCAAGCTTGCCGTCAAGCTGCAGGTACCGGTGAAGGACCAGCAGGACATTTTCATCGCCGCGTTGCTCCACGATATCGGCAAGATCGGCTTTTCCGATGCGCTTCTGGCTCGGCCTGTGTCCCGGATGAGCGGTGACGACCTGGGGGTCTATCGGCACCATGCGGCGGCTGGCGAAGCGGCCTTGATGCCGCTGGTGGAACTGAAGGAGGCCGCCGGCATCATCCGCGCGCATCACGAACGTTTCGACGGCCAGGGCTTTCCGGACGGTCTCCAGGCCGGGTTCATTCCGCTGGGCGCGCGCATCCTCGCCGTTGCCAACGACTATGACGGACTGCAGATCGGCACGCTCGCCGACAAGCACTTCCCCCCCGACGAAGCGCGCGAGGCGCTGGCACGGTCACGCGGCAAGCGCTACGACCCGCAGGTGCTGGATGCCTTTTTCGAACTGATCGGCGGTCCGGTACCGGAGCCCGTCAGTGAAAAGGCGGTGACGCCGGCCCAGCTGGCTCCCGGCATGGTTCTGGCAAGGGATTTCTTCGCTCGCGATGGCGTGTTGCTGCTGGCGGCCGACTACGTTCTCGACCCGCCGCTGATCCGGCAGATCCAGCTCATGGCCCAACGGGATGGCGGCGGCGTGACACTGTACGTTCGCACCGACCGCCATTGAGATTGCGGGCTGCCGGCGCTCAGGTACCGGATGTCCCGCCCTTGAGCGCGCGGTTTTCCAGCAACAGGTCCCGATGGTTGAGCGCCTGGGCAATCATCGACATCAGCAGCGAATCGTTCCACGGTTTGGGCAGCATGCCGAAGATGTTGGCGCCAAGGATGGAGTTGTTGATCAGCTCGATGTCATCGCAGCCGGTCAGGATCATGCGCGCGGCATCGGGCTGGATCGGCTCGATCTGCGCCAGGAACTCGACGCCGTTCATGGCCGGCATGTAGTAGTCCGACAGGATCATGTCGAACGGGACAGTTCGCGCGCGGGCCAATGCTTCGTCGGGTGAAGCGAAGGTTTCGACCTCCAGTGCATACGCCAGGCGGCCATAGCGGCAGGGTGCTCGCAACATCAGGCGGCGCAAGGCATTGAGGACTCCTTCCTCGTCGTCAACGATCATGATACGGCTCATACGGCCTCCTGGCTGGGGCATCGGAAAGTCCGCGCGACATCAACGGAACCCTTGGCCAGTTTATATCACGGGTGCAAGGCGTCGACCGTCCGGCGCCCGAAGCGCCGGGCCGATCGAGCACGCGGTGGTCGCAGACCCGCCTGCCGATTGACCGCGCCCGCGGCTTGCGAGGATACTCGGCGCCTGCCCGGCAAGGCATCTCGCCGCACCGCCGGCGCCACCGCCCGATGACCTCGCCCCCACCCGACACCACGCCGCACGGCCTGCTGATCGCCAACCTGCTGGCGCAGATCGCCTTCGGCTTGCTGGCCATGACCATCTGCCTGCCGTCGATGCAGGAATGGGGCGCGATCTTCGGCAGCGAGCAGGCGGCGGTGCAGCTGACGCTGAGCGGCTATCTGGTCGCTTACGGCGCCCTGCAACTGCTCTACGGGCCGCTGTCGGATCGCTTTGGCCGCAAGCGGGTGCTGATCGCCGGCCTGGTGCTGGCGGCCGCCGGCTCGGTGCTGGCGGCACTGGCGCCCGACCTGCCCCGGCTGATTGCGGCGCGGGTGGTGCAAGGTGCCGGCAGCGCCGCCGGCATGGTGGTCGGCCGGGCCATGGTGCAGGACCTGTTTCGCGGGCCGCAGCGCACCCGCGTCATGGCGTATGTCGGGATGACACTGGGCTTCTGCCCGCCGCTGGCCACCATCCTCGGCGGCCAGCTGCATGTCACACTCGGCTGGCAGTCGAACTTCGTCCTGATTGCGGCGCTGGCCGTGCTGCTCCTGCTGATCGCCTGGCGTGGGCTGCCGGACCATGGCGCTACCGAAGCGCCGCAACGGCACTGGCTGCACGATATGCTTTCAGCGTATGGCCGGCTGGCGCGGGAAGCGCGCTTCCTGTGTTTCGTCGCCATCCTGGCGCCGACCACCGCGGCTTTCTATGTCTTCCTCGGTGGCGCGCCGGTGGTGCTGGGCAGCTACGGTGTCGGTCCGGCCGACATCGGCTGGTACATCATGTGCGTACCCTTCGCCTATGTCGCCGGCAACTTCCTCACCAGTCGCTTGATCCACCGCCAGGGCGAGCGGCGCATGATGCTGCTCGGCCAGTTGGCGACGCTGAGCGGCATCCTGCTGCTGCTGGCGCTGGCCGGCCTGAAGACGCCACTGGCGTTCGCCCTGCCCCTGATGCTGCTGGGCATCGGCCACGGCTTCCTGATGCCGCCGACGCTGGCCGGCACGGTCGGCGCGGTGCCGGCGCTGGCCGGTGCGGCGGCGGCCGTGGCGGGACTGATGCAGCAATTGATGGGGGCGCTGGGCGGCTATTCCGTCGGCCTGGTGAGCCACGAGAACACGGTAAACCTGGGCTTGCTGCTGCTGGCCTTCACCCTCGGCGCGATGGCGGCGCAGTTCCTGCTGCATCGGCGCTAAGCCAAAAGTCGGCGCTGATGAACCCCCTGCGCAGCAGGGCGATCGAGCAGAAGACGCTCTCCTCGCCGCTGCGGATGGTGGGACGGCGGTTCAGGGCCCGGGGTCGGGCATCAGCGGCACCGGCTTGCGTCGCATGCGCGAAAAGTCGTTGCTGGCGATCATTTCGCGCAGGTAGTCGAGGTTGCGCTGCATGGCCCGCTGATAGGGATCGTCACCACCGAAATGGTCGCCGATGTAGGCGTAGGCATGCTCGAACTCGCTGTCCAGGCGCGGCTTGACCAGGTGCTCGTAGAAGCCCGGGGTCTTGCGCAGCAAGTCCTCGGGCGTGGCATAGAGGATCACGGTTTCGCCGCTGGGCGAAACGGCACGATCGGCACCGGCGTCGACGAATTCCTGGAACAGGAAATGGTGGCAGCGTTCCAGGTAGAAGCGGCCCGAGATCTGGCTGATCAGGTCCGAGGTGCCCAGCATGCGGCCCAGATCGACCAGGCGCGGCGCGAGGCCGGCGAGGGTATCGCGGGCACGGCGCGCGAAATTGGTGGTGTGGATCAGCTCCGCCAGGGCAGCGTATGCCGCCAGCGGCCCGGCAGCGAGGTAAGGACGCATGAAGTCGACGCTGCGCTGCTCGTGCTCGCGGATCAGGCAGGCGCCCTTGATGCCGGCCTCCGACAGCCTGCGGATGAAGCCGACGTCGTGGAACAGGGCCAGCAGCACGCCCAGCGTCGCCAGCTCCGGCCCCAGCGCCGGCTGTTCGCCGCCCTGCCGCAGCTCGTAGCCATCGATCATTCGCGTCATCGCCAGCGCCGTGCTCATCGAGTGGCGCAGGTCGTGGTAGGGCGTGTCGCAGGGCAGGAAGCCGGCACGACGGCCCCAGAAGGTATCCTCGATGTCGATGAAGCCGTCGCGCAGCAGCACTTCGTCGAATCCGCTGTAGCGCCGCCCGAGTACGCCACAGATCGCATCCGCCACGGCACCGGGGCTGGCCATGTTGACGTGGCCGGTGACATCGCTCTGGTTGATGTCGAACAGCGTCGAATTCAGTACCGGAATGCCGCCGTGCGGCAGGAAGGGAGAATCCAGGTTCGGGCCCTCAGTGAGTCGCCGCAGGACACCGCCGCGACCAAGCAAGTATCCTGACTCCGACCCGGCGAGTCAATCCGCGGTTCCCGCCGCGCGAAAATTTGCCGCTCACGGCAGTACCCAGGCCAGTACCGGCGGGATGATCGCCAGCGAGGCCGAATTGCCGATCAGCACGATCGAGGCGGCGCGCTCGGGTTCCTGGCCGTAGCGTTCGGCGAAAATGTAATTCAGCACGGCCGGCGGCAGCGCGCCGAAGACGATCAGCATCGCCGCGTCGCGACCGCCAAGCCCGAGCAGCTGGCTCATCGCCAGTGCCACGGCAATGCCGGCGGCCGGGCCGCTCACCGCCGCGACCAGGCTCAGCGTCCAGTCGGCGTGGCGGCTGTCGGTGAGGCGCACGCCCAGCGCGAACAGCAGCAGGGGTATCGAAATGTCGCCGAGCATCTTGATGCCGAACCAGAGCGGTTGCCACAGCGGCAGTTGCAGCAGGCTGACGGCGAGGCCGGTGAGCGTGGCGGCGATCACCGGCACGCGCCAGAGATTGCCGAGGCGCGCATGGTGATCCAGCATCCAGGTACCCAGCGAGTAGTGCAGGAAGTTGGAGCAGAAGAAGAGCACCACGGCCGCGCCCAGTGCATCCTCGCCGAAGGCCAGCACCATCAGCGGCAGGCCCATGTTGCCGGAGTTCTTGAACATCGCCGGCGGCACGAAGGTATTCACCGGCACGCCGAGCAGGCGTGCCACCGGCCAGACCAGCAGCCCCGATCCCAGCACCACGACGGCGGCCCCGGCCAGCAGCGGCAGGTGCTGGCCGATGTGGAAAGACTTCGATGCCAGCGCGGCGAACACCAGCGCCGGAACGAAGAGGTCCATGTTGAGCTGGTTGGCGACGCCCATGTCGGGCTTCTTCCAGCGGCCGTAGGCATAGCCGACGGCGACGATGGCGTAGATCGGGAAGACGATTCCGGCGATGCGTTCCAGCATCGCCGTCAGAGCACGTAACGCGACAGGTCTTCGTTCTTCGCCAGCTCGGCGAGCCGGGCGTCGACGTAGGCACCGTCGATGGCCAGCGTTTCGCCACCGCGCCTGCCGGCGTCGAAGGAAATCTCCTCGAGCAATTTCTCCATGACGGTGTACAGGCGGCGGGCGCCGATGTTCTCCGTCTTCTCGTTGACCTGGAAGGCGATCTCGGCCAGGCGCCGGATGCCGTCATCGGCAAATTCGACCGTCACCTCCTCGGTCGCCAGCAGCGCCTGGTATTGGCGTGTCAGGCAGGCGTCGGTCTGGGTCAGGATGCGGCGAAAGTCGTCGACGGAAAGCGAGTCGAGTTCGACGCGGATCGGAAAGCGTCCCTGCAACTCCGGGATCAGATCGGACGGTTTGGCCAGGTGGAAGGCACCGCTGGCGATGAACAGGATGTGATCGGTCTTGATCATGCCGTACTTGGTGCTCACGGTCGTGCCTTCGACCAGCGGCAGGAGGTCGCGCTGCACGCCCTGGCGCGAGACATCGGCGCCGCCGACCTCCGATCGCGTTGCGATCTTGTCGATTTCGTCGAGGAAGACGATGCCGTTCTGTTCGACGTTCTTCAGCGCCTCGACCTTGACCTCCTCGTCGTTGATCATGCGCGCCGCCTCTTCGTCGGCCAGCGACTTTATGGCCTCGCGGATTTTCATCGTGCGCTGCCGCTTCTTGCCGCCGCCGAGGTTCTGGAACATGCCCTGGATCTGCTGGGTCAGGTCTTCCATGCCCGGCGGGGCAAAGATTTCCATGCTGGCCTGGGGTGCGGCGACTTCGATTTCGATTTCCTTGTCGTCGAGCTCGCCCTCGCGCAACTTCTTGCGGAATTTCTGCCGCGTGCCGCTGTCTTCCGCCGTGTCGCCAGCGCCGACTCCTCTTGCCGGCGGCAGCAGCACGTCCAGCACACGGTCCTCGGCGGCATCCATGGCGCGGTCGCGCACGATGCGCATGGCCTCTTCGCGGGCATTCTTGAGCGCCGTTTCGGCGAGGTCGCGGATGATGGTATCGACATCGCGGCCGACGTAGCCGACCTCGGTGAACTTGGTCGCCTCGATCTTGATGAAGGGCGCGTTGGCCAGCCGCGCCAGGCGCCGCGCGATCTCGGTTTTGCCGACACCCGTGGGACCGATCATCAGGATGTTCTTCGGCGTGATCTCGGTGCGCAGCGGCTCGGCCACCTGCATGCGCCGCCAGCGATTGCGCAGGGCGATGGCCACGGCGCGCTTGGCGCGATCCTGGCCGACGATGTGCTTGTCGAGTTCGGAAACGATTTCGGCGGGAGTCATCTGGGTCATTCGAGAACCTCGATGACATGATTCTGGTTGGTGTAGATGCAAAGCTCGCCGGCGATGCTCAGCGACTTCTTGACGATCTCGGCCGGGGCAAGTTCGGTGTTTTCCAGCAGCGCCCGCGCCGCCGATTGGGCAAACGCGCCGCCGCTGCCGATGGCGACGATGCCGTATTCCGGTTCCAGCACATCGCCGTTGCCGGTGATCACCAGCGAATGCTCGCGATCCGCCACCGCCAGCATGGCTTCCAGGCGGCGCAGCGCGCGGTCGGTGCGCCAATCCTTGGCCAGTTCCACCGCGGCGCGCAAGAGCTTGCCCTGATGCTGCTCCAGCTTGGCCTCGAAGCGCTCGAACAGCGTAAATGCATCGGCCGTGCCGCCGGCGAATCCGGCGAGGATCTTTTCGTTGTAGAGCCGCCTTACCTTGCGCGCGCCGGCTTTGACGACGATGTTGCCCAGCGTGACCTGGCCGTCGCCGCCCAGCGCAACCTGGTCGCCGCGACGCACGGAAAGAATGGTGGTGCCGTGATATTGCTCCATGGTGCTCCTGTCGGATCGATCAGATCGCGCGCGGCTTCAGCTCGACGACGTCGTCGAAGTCCTGCGATTCGAGATACACCGCCACCAGGGTGCTCAGGCCGACCAGGCGCAGGCGCTTGCCGGCGCCCTTGAACCGGTTCAGCACGCCATGCAGCTCCTTCGCCGCCGTGGAATCGATGCGCACCAGCTTGCGGGCATCGATGTCGAACTCGTCACGCGACTTCAGCAAGGCATCCAGCGCCGTGTAATTCGCCGCGCCGACACCGAGCATCTGCCCGTTCAGTGCAAAGGTCTCCGGCAGCGGCAGGGGTTTGGCTGGTGCCTTGGACGCCTCGTCGCTGCGCGGCGGCGGCGCCTCCCAGGAAGGCGGCGACACCTCGAAGGTAATTGCGTAATTCACCGCGGCTTCTTCGAAGGCCTCCTGATGGAAGGCCTGCTGATGCAGTTCGAGCAGCAGCAGCCACATATCCTGATTGGTGCGCTCGCCGACCACCAGCTTCTTTTCGAGGATTTCGGCAAGGTGCTCGGGACTGCCGAAGACGAACTCCTTCTTCGCCCGTTTCAGTGCCGCAATGCCCCGCATCAGCAGCGTCGCGCCATTGTTGTCGGCATCGGTCAACTTGGACACATCCATGCGCACCAGCGTACTGGTGGCGGCGAGCTTCATCGCCTGCTTGAGCACCTCGCCCACGCCGACATTGAGCACACCGTTGAGCGAGACATGGGCGCGCCCGCCGGTGGTTTCGGCAGCAAGATTCTCGTCTCCGGTACTCGCGCTCCAGGTCGGTGGTGATTTCTCGAAGCGGCGCGCAAAGGTCATCGCCAGGGCATCGAAGGCGGGCTGGCGCCCCAGCGCCTGCAACACCTCGAACAGGCAGGCCCAGGCACGGATGGTCGAATCGCCGAGGTTTTCGTTGCTCTTGATCGCCGCTTCCAGGCGGCGCATGGCATCGATCTCTTTGCCCGAGGCATACATCTCGGCGGCGTCGGACAATGCCGGCGGCAAGGGCGGACGCACCGGGGGCGGCGGTGGAGCCGGCTCCGGCGGCGGCGCTGGTGTTTCCTGAACCAGCGCGAGCGCCGGCTCCGGCTCGGGCTTCGTCTCGAAGGCACCGGGCACGGTGAAATCCAGATCCATCAGATCGTCGTCATCGGCCACTGCGCTGCCGCGGATTCTCGGAACCGCTGATTGTTGGGGACCGCGCAGTATAAACGAGGGATCAGGCCTTGATTCGAGCAAGTCCTCCAAACGCCATCAGGCCCAGACAGCAAACCACCATGGCCCCGGCGGGCAGGTCGGCATATAGCGAAAGTCCAAGGCCCGCCGCATACGCGCCGACACCCAGCAGGTAGGCGACGACCAGGCGTCTTCGCCCGGACAAGACCCGTGTCGCCACAGCCGGGGCAATCAGGCTGGCGAACACCAGCAGCACCCCGACGAGTTGCACCGAGGCGGTCACCGCGCAGGCAAACAGCGCATAGAAACCGAACCGGCCGCCCAAGGACTTGCGCCGCAGGACCAGCCAGGCGCCCATCACCAGCGCGTAGAGCATCGCCACCGGCAACAGCCCTGCCCAGCCCACCCAGAGGATCTGGCCGGCCAGGAGGTCGCGCAGATGCTCCCCTCCATGCGGGTTTCCGGCCAGCAGCAGAATCCCGAGCGCGGCGGCGAGCACGAACAGCAGGCCGATCAATGCCTCCTGAACCTCGGGCCAGCGTCGCTCGGTCCAGCTCAGTAGCGCGGCGCCAAGCAGGGCGGCCAGGGCGGCGGCCATTTGCGTGCCGGCGCCGCCGAAGACATCGTCAAGGTGCAACAGACCGGCGGCGATGACACCCAGTGCCGCTACCTGCGCAATCGCCAGGTCGATGAAAATGATGCCGCGCCGGAGCACCTCGATGCCCAGCGGCACATGCGTCGCCAGCACCAGCAGCCCCGCCGCCATTGGCGCGGCGAGCAGCGTCGGATCCAGGCTGTCGAGTCCCGCACTCATTGCAAGGCCTGCAGCAGGCGGGCCACGGTATCGTCGAACAAGGTGCCGAGGTCCTTCGCTTCGGGCGTGCCGCCGACGGTGAACGGCAGTACCACCACCGGCAACTTCGCCTCCCGCGCCAGCCATTCGGCGGGACGGGCCGAATTGTAGGCAGCGCGGATCACCATGCGCGAACGGCTTTGCTGCGCTTGGTCGCGCACCCTGGCCAGATGGGCCAGCGACGCGTCGACACCGGGCTTGGGTTCCAGCGTCGCCACTTCGCGCATGCCCAGCCAGTCGTAGAGGTAGACCCAGGCCTGGTGCTGGGAGACCACGGCCACGCCCTTGAGCGGCGCCGCCTGGGCTTCCCAGCGCTTGATCTGCGCACGCCAGCGCTCGACGAACGACGCGTAGCCGCTGCGATAGGCAGCGGCATTCGCCGGATCGACCAGCGCCATGCGCGCGGCCAGGGCCTCGCCGACGACGAGCATGTTGCGCGGATCGGTCTGGATATGCGGATTGCCCGCCGCATGCACATCCCCATCGGCACGATCCAGCCGCGCCGGCACATCGCGCATGCGCACTAGGCCGGCCGCCTCGAAATACCCCGGCTGGCCGGACTGGATGCGCGGATTGCCCGATTCGCGCTGCACCACCGGCAGCCAGCCGACCTCGAGCTCGGCACCGGTGGCGATCAACAGATCGGCATTGCGCGCACGCGCGATCAGCGAGGGCCGCGCATCGATGTGGTGCGGGTCCTGCAAGGCCGTGGTGGCTGAGGACACCCGCACCTTGTCGCCGCCGATTTCTTGTGCCAACGCCGCCCATTCCGGCACGGTAGCGAGTACGTTGAGCGCCGCCTGGGCCGGCAGGGCGAGCACCGCAATCAAGAACATCAACATTCGTCTCATGTCATCTCCTTAGAACTTGTGCGCGCCGTGGGCGCCCAGGCTCATCACGTACTGCAGCCAGACCTGGTGGTCTGCACGGCCTGGGCCGCGCGAGGTATCGCGCGCCACCTGGAAGCGCAAGCGGGCGAACTCGGAACTCGCATAGTCAACCATCACCGTATTACGGGTCGGCTTGTGTGGCGCGAGTTGCGGCAGGTCGGTCGCCACCAGGGTCGGGCCGAAACCCGGTGTGCCCGAATCCAGCCGGTCATGGCGGTATCCGACGCGCCAGCGCGGCATGAACTGATACACGCCTTGCAGGTAATAGCCCGACTGCGCCGAACGATAGCTGTCGGTGAGGCCGGCCGCGCCGCCGCAGGCGCCGCTGGTGTCGCGTTCGGCGCACATCAGGCTGCCGTCTTCGGTACGGCGGAAGTATTCGCCCTGCAGCTTGAGGTTGCGCTCCGTCGCGTTGCCGTTCGGCGCCCACTTCCAGACGAAGTCGGCAACCGCGGTGCGGCTGTTGCCGGCGAAGCTGACGGTCGTCGCCAGTCCCGCGGCATCAACGCCCTCGTAGCGGCGGGCATCGGGCCGGGTGGCGATGTAGGAAAGTCCGGCGCGCCAGGTGTTGGATACGCCGACGTCGCCACCGATGTGGGCGAATGCCGCCCCGATCCCGGTGCCACCCTTGTTCCGGCCACCGCCGGGGAAGCTGTTGTCGCGGCCGCCTTCGAGTCCAAGCTCAAGGAAGGTCTCGGTCGGCGCCAGCCACTTCACCTGCACGCCCTCGGTGGTCAGCTTGTTGCCGACGAAGGCGGTATACGCCAGCGGCGCGTCGGCAAAATCCCAGGCGTGGGGATGGAACTCGTTCTGATAGCCGATGCCGGAGAGGAAGCGCCCGCCCTTGAGGGTCAGCCCCGCGCCCAGCCCGAGCGTCTGGAAATACGCCTCCTCGAGTTCGACCGTATTGCCCGGCGTCAGTGCCAGATTCAGGTAGCCGCGAAAGTTCGGATCGACGTTGGCGGAAACCGTCAGCTCGGTTTCTCGCGCGGTGAAGCCGCGCCGCCGCGGCGGGCCGATCTCGTCGGGTTCGCCGGGTGGCACAAAGCCCTGCATTGTCCACCTCGCCGGGTCCAGCGTGGTCCTGGTCAGCGCGCCTTGCAGGTTGAGGCCGATCTCGGGATTGAAACCGCTGGCCCGGCCATCCCCGGTGCGGGCGGTCTGCGTAGTCGCCTTCTCGGCAGCGGCCTTGGCCTGGGACGAGGTCGATTCGGCCAGCACCAGGCGCTTTTCCAGTGCTTCGATGCGTTGTTCGTAGGATTTCTTCATCTGCGCGATTTCCTCGCGCAGGGTATTCAGGTCGGCGTCGGCGGCCGACGCCGGGAGGCCGGCGAAGGCGCCCAGCGCCGCCAGCACCCCGATGGATGTGTGTCTCATGTCGTGCTCCAGGAAAGTGGACTCGGGCCCGCCGCGATGGGCGGGCACGGAAAGATCCGGATCAGTCCTGAAGCGGGGGCGGTGCGCGGCTCCGGAACGCCAGCGGCCGATGGAAAGTCGGCGCTGGCAAGACGGCGACAGCGGCCAACGCCGACCCTGTGCCAATGGCATCGAGCGCCGGCGTGCCGCTCGCCAGCGCAGTACCGAATCCAAGACAGGCGAGGCAGGTGGTGCAGACGTGCGACAGTACGTGGGCAGCACTTTCGCCTTCCTCGCCGTCACCTACCGTCGTTGCCGCCGCCGTGGTGTGCGCCGCCAGATTCTCGGCCAGGTGACGAACGTGGTGCGCCAGTGCGAACTGCTGCACCAGCAGCAGCTGCAATGCCAGCCAGAACGCCAGCAGGCCACGGCGCGGCAGGCTCACACTCCCACCCGTGACGAGCAGCCGGCGCAGGTGCCGCGCAGGTCGAAGGCCACTTCGTTCAAACGAAAACCGCGCGGCAGGCGCGGCGGCGGCGGCGGCTCGGCCTTGAGGCAGAACACGCCGCCGCAGTCGGTGCAGCGAAAATGCACGTGATTGGCATGCTGGCGCTGGGCGCCGGCGGCGGAAAAGCGGAACACGCCGCGCGTATCAACCGCCTTCAGTGCCAGGCCGCAGGCGACCAGCGAATCGAGGATGCGGTAGAGCGTGACGCGATCCACCGCCGGATCGGAAGCATCGCCCAGCCGCGCTTCCACCTCGGCGTGCGACAGCGGCTGGCGCGCCGCATGCAGCGCATCGAGTACCCGCACACGGCCGCGCGTGACCTTGACCCCGGCGGCGCGGATCAGGTCGGCGGATGCTTCGGCTTCGACGGAGGCGAGGGCAGGAGCCATGGCGGAATGAAACCACAGCCCGCATTTAAATGCAACAAGGTTGCGTTTGCGCTCCTGCTGTGATTCAATGCCGACTTGCAACTCGCGCCGTACTGCTTCTGCCCGATGTCCGCCCCGCTCCTCACCCAGATCGTCCTCGCCTGCCTGCTCGGCGGCGTCCTCAGCGTCGCCGCGGCGGCGCTGGTGATGTTCGGCCTGCCACGCGCGTGGCTGGGCTTCACGGTGAGTTTCTCCACCGGCCTGCTGCTGGCCACGGCCACCCTGCACCTGCTGCCCGAGGCGCTGGAAACCGGCCTGACGCCGCGCGAAGTATTTCCCTTGCTGCTGGGCGGCATCCTCGCCTTCTTCATGATGGAAAAGTACGCGCTGTGGCGCCACGCCCACGCCGGCACCGACCCGGATGCGCATCAGGGCGACCGGCAATGTGACGACCATACCCATGGGCATCACCACCATCATGGCGTCGCCGGCAGCCAGGGCGAGACCCTGTCGATCCTGGTCGGCGACGGCTTCCACAACTTCACCGACGGCATGCTGATCGCCGCGGCATTCCTCGCCGACCCCGTGCTCGGCTGGGGCACGACGGCGGCCATCATCGCCCACGAGGTGCCGCAGGAAGCCGGCGACTTCGCCATCCTGCTCGCTGCCGGCTGGAAGCGCGGCCGCGCCCTGCTCTGGAACGGCGTCTCCAGCCTCACCGCCGTGGCCGGCGGCATCATCGGCTACTTTGCCTTCGACAACGTCCGCGACTGGATCCCTTACATCCTCACGATCACCGCGGCGAGCTTCCTTTACATCGCGATTGCCGACCTGATGCCGCGCCTCAAGCGCGAGACCCGATCGGTCGGCTGGCATGGCCTGCTGCTTGCTGCTGGCATCCTGGTGGTGGCGCTGGGTAACGGACATGCTCACTGAGTCACCCGGAGACCGCACATGCGCACACTGTCGCTCTTGATCTGCCTGCTCGCCATCGCCCTGCCCGCCCACGCCGAGAAGGGCCACGTGCACGGTGAAGGCAGCCTCGAAGTCGTGATCGACAAGGGCAGGCTCAGCCTGCGCCTGGAGCTGCCGCTGGACGTCGCCGTCGGCTTCGAACGCGCTCCGCGTAGCGACAAGGAAAGGGCCGCGCTGGCCGCGGCGCAACAGGCGCTGGCCGATCCGGCGCTGTTCGTGCCGACGCCGGCGGCCGGCTGCAAGCCGGAGCCCGTCCGCATCGCGATGCCGACGTTCGACGGCAACAAACCGGCCGCCCATGCCGACATCGATGCCGCGTATGAATTCAGTTGTGCCACACCGGCGGCCTTGAAATCGGTGGAGACGACGATTTTCAAGAGCTTCAAGCGCCTCTACCGCCTCGACGCCAGGCGCGCCGGCCCCACAGGCCAGGGCGCGGGACGCCTGACGCCGAAGAACCCCGTGCTCGCCTGGTAGCGACCGGCGCATGACCGCGTTGCGAATTTCCGACCTGGTCTTTCGCTGGCCGCGACAGGCGGAAAACTGCCTCGACATTCCGCTGCTCGAACTCGGCGCCGGCGAACGCGTCTTCCTCCACGGTCCCAGCGGCAGCGGCAAGAGCACCCTGCTCGGCCTGCTTGGCGGTGTCGCCCTGCCGCAGCAAGGTACGGTCGAATTGCTCGGCACCGACCTCACGCAACTCGGCGGCCGCGCCCGTGACCGCTTCCGCGCCGACCACATCGGCTTCCTGTTCCAGCAGTTCAACCTGCTGCCCTGGCTCTCGGCCCTCGACAACGTGTTGCTGCCCTGCACCTTCTCCTCGCGGCGACGGGATCGCGCCGGCGCCGTTCCGCGTGCCGAGGCCGAACGCATGCTGCGCCATCTCGATCTCGATACGGCGAGCTGGAGCAAGCCCGCAGCGGAGCTTTCGGTCGGTCAGCAACAACGCGTCGCGGCGGCACGCGCCCTGATCGGCCGACCGGAAATCCTGATTGCCGATGAACCGACCTCGGCTCTCGATGCGGAACGCCAGCAGATCTTCATCGACCTGCTGTTGCAGGAGTCCGCCGCCGTCGGTGCGACGCTGGTCTTTGTCAGCCATGATCGCCGCCTCGCCGGACATTTCGATCGCAGCGTGGCCCTCGACGAGATCAATCGCGCGGCACGGAGCGTTGAGGCATGAAAGCCGTGCTGCGCCTGGCCGCGCTCTCGGCCTGGAGCCGGCGCCTGACGCTGGGCCTGACCCTGGTCGCCATCGCCCTGGCGGTCACCCTGCTGCTGGCCGTCGAGCGCATTCGCACGGATGCGCGGCAAAGCTTCACCCAGTCGGTGTCGGGCGTGGATCTGGTGGTCGGCGCGCGCACCGGCGGCGTGCAATTGATGCTTTACGCCGTGTTCCACGCCGGCGCGGCAAGCAACAACATCGGCTGGGAGAGCTATCGGGCGCTGGCCTCGCATCCTGCAGTCGACTGGGCACTGCCGCTGTCACTGGGGGATTCGCATCGTGGCTTCGCCGTGCTCGGCACCAGCGCCGACTATTTCAGCCGCTTCCGCTTTGGCGACCGGGAAGCGCTGCGCTGGCGCGAAGGCAAAGCCTTTGCCGGCGTCTTCGAGGCCGTGCTCGGCAGCGAAGTGGCGCAAGGTCTGGGCTATCGGCTGGACGACAAGGTCACGCTCAGCCACGGCTTGGTCGAACACGGTCCGGAGCATGGCGACAAGCCCTTCCGCGTCGTCGGCATCCTCGCCGCCACCGGCACGCCGGTCGATCGCACCGTCCTTGTCAGCCTCGAATCGATCAGCGCGCTGCACCTCGACTGGATCGGCGGCGCGCCGCTGCCGGGGGTGGCTATCCCGGCGGAATTCGTCGCCAAATTCGACCTGCGGCCGAAGGAGATCACCGCCGCGCTGGTGGGGCTCAAGCAGCGCAGCGATGTCTTCCGCATGCAGCGCTTCATCAACCAGTATCGCGGCGAGCCGCTGCTGGCGGTGCTACCCGGCGTGGCGCTGGACGAACTGTGGCAGGCGGTGGCGATGGTCGAACGCACGCTGCTGGCAATCTCGGCGCTGGTGGTGCTGATCGGCCTGGCGGGGCTGGCGGCGACGCTGCTTGCCGGACTCAACGAACGCCGCCGCGAACTGGCCATCCTGCGCGCGCTGGGCGCCGGACCCGGCCGCATTTTCCTGATGCTGACCGTCGAAGGCGTGCTGGTCACCACCGCCGGCGCCCTGCTCGGCCTCGGCCTGCTCACCGTCGGCAGCGGCCTCGCCGCTCCCTGGCTGCTGGAGCGCTTCGGCGTGGTGCTGGCGACGCGGCTCCCGGGCAGCCAGGAACTTGCGCTGCTCGGCGGGGTCATTGCCACGGGTCTGCTGGCCAGCCTGGTGCCGGGCTGGCGCGCCTGGCGCATGTCGCTGGCCGACGGCCTGACCCCGAGAAACTGAGGAATGCCATGAAACACCTGGTGCTGCTGTTCGCCCTTTGCTTCGCCCTGCCCCTGCAGGCCGCCGATGACTTCCGCGACATCAAGTGGGAAGCGCTGGTACCCAAGGGCTGGGACCCGAGCAAGGATCTCAAGGCACTGGATCTCGGCAAGCTGCAGGACAACGACCCGCGGGCCATGGAAGCGCTGGAGAAGATCCGCCAGATGTGGGACAACGCCCCCACCGATCCGGCGCTGGCCGGCGCCAGGGTGCGCCTGCCCGGTTTTGCCATCCCCCTGGAAAACAAGGGCGGCAAGGTTTCCGAATTCCTGCTGGTGCCCTATTTCGGCGCCTGCATCCATACCCCGCCGCCGCCCGCCAACCAGATCATCCACGTGGTGACGAAGAAGCCGGTGACGAACCTGCACAGCATGGACACGGTCAAGGTCAGCGGCACCCTGAGCCTGCACTCGGCGAACACGCCCTGGGGCAATGCCGGCTACCGCCTGACGCTGGACACGCTGGAGAGTTTCAATCCGGCGCCGCCGCCGGAGGAGAAACGCAGGCGCTGAGCATCGGCGGCGGCGAAAATCGGCGCGCGGTTGCCACATCGCCAGCGCCGTCCGCAAGGGATACCGTCTCCGGCCCGGCCGGAGACATAACTTTCAATCCACCTGCAACAGCAAGCCCTTGAGGTATTCGCCTTCGGGAAACGCCAGATCCACCGGATGGTCGGCGGCGCCGTGCAAGTGCTGGACGATGCGCGCCGCGCGCCCGGCATCGAGCGCGGCGCCGGCGACGATCTTCTGGAACAGCTCGGCGCTTATGCCGCCGGAGCAGGAGTAGGTCATCAGCAAGCCTCCCGGCGCCAGCAGTTGCAGGCCGAGCAGGTTGATGTCCTTGTAGGCGCGCGCGGCGCGTTCGGCATGCGCGGCGGTGTGGGCGAATTTCGGCGGATCAAGGATGATCAGGTCATAGCGCTCGCCGGCGGCGCGCAGATTGCGCAGCTCGCCGAAAACATCGGCTTCGAGCCAGATCGCGCGCCCGGCGTCGAGCGGCGGATTCAGCGCCAGGTTGCGCCGCGCCGATTCCAGCGCCGGGCCGGAACTGTCGATCGACACCACCTCGCGCGCCCCGCCGGCCAGCGCCTGTAGCGAAAAGCCGCCGGTGTAGCAAAAACAATTGAGTACGCGCCGTCCGGCCGCAAGCTCGGCGACGCGGCGGCGGTTGTCGCGCTGGTCGAGGTAAAAGCCGGTCTTGTGCCCGTCGACGATATCGACACCCAGGCGCACGCCGTTTTCCTCGATCACCAGTTCCTCGTCGGCAGCCTGTCCGTGCCGCCAGCCGGTGACCGGCTCCAGCCCTTCGAGGCTACGCAGATCGAGGTCCGAGCGCTCGTATACGCGCGTGCCGCCCGTGGCCTTGAGCAGGGAGTCGACGATGGCGCCACGCCACTTCTCGGCGCCGGCGCTGCTGAGCTGCAGCACCACGGTATCGCCGTAACGGTCGGCAATGATTCCGGGCAGGCCATCGGACTCGGCGTGGATCAGGCGCAGGCCGTGCTGGCCGTCAAGCTCGGGCAGGGACTTGCGCCGCGCCACTGCGGCGGCGACACGGCGCTTGAAAAAGGCATGATCGATGACGTCCTCGGCATCGAAGCTCCAGATCCGCGCGCGGATCTGCGAACTCGGGCTCCAGGCGGCGCGGGCCAGCGGCCGGCCGGCGGCGGAGGCGACATCGACGGTATCGCCCGGCCGCGCACGGCCCTCCAGGCGATCCACGGCGCCCGAGAACAGCCAGGGATGGTGGCGCAGGACGGATTTTTCCTTGCCGGGATGCAGTATCAGTGTGGCCATGGGTATCGTCTCGAATTGTTGGAATGGGCTCAAGCGGCGCGGCGCCACGGCGCATTGCCGAACTCGGCGACCAGGAAATCAACCATGGCACGCACCTTGGGCGACAGGTTGCGGCCGCTGGGGTAGGTGGCAAACAGCGGTATCGGCTCGACATGATGCCAATCGGCAAGAATGGCGACCAGGCCGCCGTTGCGGATGGCCTCGGCGACCACCACGTCCGACAGGCGCGTGACGCCAACTCCGGCCAGTGCCAGTTGCAGCACGGTCTCGGCGTTGTTGGTGACGATATTGCCATCCACGTTCACCACACGAATGCCGTCGTCGGTATCGAAGGGCCAGCGGCGCAGGGCCGGCAAACTGGTGATCCAGAGGCAGTTGTGCTGTTGCAGGTCGTCCGGCGTGCGCGGCGTACCATGGCGCGCGAGGTAGGCGGGCGACGCGCAGATCACCCGTTCGAGGTTGCAGATGCGCCGTGCCACCAGCGAGGATTCCTCCAGCGGCCCGATGCGAATCGCGAGATCGACGCCCTCCTGCATCATGTCCAGACGCTCGTCGCTGATCGTGATGTCGATGGTGACCGCCGGATGCAGGGCCTGGAAGCGCGGAATCGCCGGCGCCAGCTGGTGCATGCCAAAGGTCGAGCCGCAGTGCAGGCGCAACAGCCCGCGCGGACTGGTACCCGCCTCGGCGACCTCGGCCTCGGCTTCGTCCATCGCCTTGAGGATGGGCCGCGCCCTGGCATAGAAGGCCTCGCCCTCGGCCGTGAGCTGTACCCGGCGCGTGGTGCGCTGGAGCAGGCGGGCGCCGAGCCGGTCTTCGAGCCGGGTCACCAGTTTCGACAGGGCCGAGGGCGTCAGACCCAATTGCCGCGCCGCAGCAGAAAAGCCGCCGGTTTCTACGGTAGTCACAAAGGCAGTCATCTCGGCAGCGCGATCCATCGGCTTATTATGGAATATTTTTCACTAATGTTGTTCCATTATTACATATTGTTGTTTTATCAAGAAGTAATTACATTGCAGGCATAGATTATTGCATCGCAGCAAAAGGAGTCCATCATGTACCAGATCGACACAGAAAAGTTCATCCGGGAAGCAAAGGAAGCCCGCGCCCTCGAAATGCAGCGCATCCAGGGCTTGATGACCCAGCGCCTCGGTCTTTACTTCCGCCTGCTCGCGGGATCGGTAGCCGATGCCGGCAACAGCCTGCAACCGCTGTTTTCGTGGAACCCGCAGGATGCCGCGCCGCGCCGTGCGACCGGCCCCTCGCTGCTGACCCGCGCCAGCCTCGCGCTGCGCACCCTCTTCAGCTGGAACCCCCAGGCACAACGCCACTGAGCGCCACTGAGCGCAAAGAGCGCACCTGATCGTTCCGCAACCGTCTCCTCCTCGGCCTGATCTCTAAGGCCGCTAGCCCCGCCCGAATCCGGCGGGGCATTTTTTTATTGGGCGCCCGACGGATCGGCGAGCTCGCGATAACGCCCACCGTGAAAAATCAGCGGCGCTTTCGATTCGCGCCGGAAATTCTCCACATAGCCAAGCAGGATCACATGGTCGCCGCCGGGGTAACGGGTCTCGTTGCGGCACTCAAACCAGGCGCTGCAATCGGGCAACAACGGCGTCCCGCCAGCGCCGACGTTCAGATCGATACCGGCGAAGCGGTCTTGCTGCGCCTGCGAAAAACGCTGCGAGAACTCGACCTGATCGACGGCCAGGATATTTACCGCGTAATGGGAACAGGCCTCGAAGGCCGCACGCGACGGCGAAGCTAGGCCGAGGCTCCAGAGCACCAGCGGCGGCTCGAGCGACACCGCGGCAAAGGAATTGATGGTGACACCGACCGGCTGGCCGTCGGCGCCGCGCGTCGTGACCACGGCAATCCCGGTGGCGAACTCGCCCAGGGCATCACGCAGGGAACGGCTGTCGAATTGAATCTGGAACGGCTGGTTCATGGGGTTGGCAGCCAACAGGCTCTAAAATCCGGCGACGCTTTTTATTTCTGGAGCACCTGATGGGCATCGCCAAACGTATCGGCACTCCGCTTTCCCCTTCCGCGACCAAGGTCATGCTGCTCGGCTGCGGCGAACTGGGCAAGGAAGTCATTATCGCATTGCAACGCCTGGGCTGCGAGGTGATCGGCGTCGACCGCTACCCCGATGCCCCCGGCATGCAGGTGGCGCACCGCAGCCATGTGGTGACGATGACCGACGGCAAGGCGCTGCGCGAACTGATTGCGAAGGAAAAGCCGGCGCTGGTGGTGCCCGAGATCGAAGCCATCGCCACCGCCACCCTGGTCGAGATCGAGCGCGACGGCGTCGCCGGCCATCGCCCGGAGATCATCCCCACCGCGCGTGCCGCGCAGCTGACCATGAACCGCGAGGGCATCCGCCGCCTGGCCGCCGAGGAACTCGGGCTGGCCACCTCGCCCTACCAGTTCGCCGACACGCTGGCCGAGCTGCAGGCCGCGATCGATGGCGGGATCGGTTATCCCTGTGTGATCAAACCGGTAATGTCATCCTCCGGCAAGGGCCAGTCGCTGGCGAAATCAGCGGCCGACGTGCAACAGGCCTGGGACTACTCGCAGGCGGCCGGCCGTGTCGGGGCCGGACGCATCATCGTCGAGGGTTTCATCGCTTTCGACTACGAGATCACCCAGCTCACGGTGCGTGCCGTCGGCGCTTCCGGTGACGTGGAAACTTTTTTCTGCGAGCCCATCGGCCACGTGCAGGTGAATGGCGACTACGTCGAGAGCTGGCAGCCGATGGCGATGACGCCGGTCGCGCTGCAGAAGTCGCGCGACATCGCCAGGGCGGTGACCGCCAACCTCGGCGGCCGCGGCATCTTCGGCGTCGAGCTGTTCGTCAAGGGCGACATGGTGTGGTTCTCCGAAGTCAGCCCGCGTCCGCATGACACGGGACTGGTGACGCTGGCGACGCAGCGCCTCTCGGAATTCGAATTGCATGCGCGGGCGATACTGGGCCTGCCGGTGGATACCAGCCTGCGCCGCCCCGGCGCCTCGGCCGTGATCTATGGCGGACTGGAGGAAAAAGGCATCGCCTTCGAAGGCGCGGCCGAGGCGCTGCAGGTGCCGGAATCCGACCTGCGGCTATTCGGCAAGCCGGAAAGCTTCGTCAAGCGGCGCATGGGCGTGGCGGTGGCGAATGCCGATACCACCGACGAGGCGCGACAGCGCGCAAAGCTCGCCGCCAGCCGGGTGAAGC
Organism: Rhodocyclales bacterium; assembly: GCA_016215645.1. Taxonomy (GTDB): domain Bacteria; phylum Pseudomonadota; class Gammaproteobacteria; order Burkholderiales; family Rhodocyclaceae; genus Sulfuritalea. The sequence goes on along the minus strand of JACRIX010000051.1, from coordinate 55,962 downwards.
CGGTTGCCGCGCAAGCGGAGCCCCTACCGTGATTTGCTATACGCGAAACTTTGAAGATGTCATTTTGCAGCGTGTCTTCGGCGACATTGCGCAAGGGTGCTACCTCGATGTCGGCGCTTCACTGCCGGTCGAGGATAGCAACACCTATGCACTCTATGAGCGTGGCTGGCGAGGACTTGCCCTTGAACCGCTGCCATTTGGCAAGCAGTGGGCGCAAAGCCGGCCCGAAGATCAGTTTCTGAATGTCGCCGTCGGCGCGAAATCCGGTCATGTGAATCTCCGCATTTTTCCGCACACGCAGCTCAGCAGCGCAATGCCGACGACGATAACGCATTGGCAGGCGCATGGCCAGAATGCGGCAGCCGAGATGGTAGTCCCCTGTGTCACCCTGAACGACGTGCTGGATCAGCACCTTGCCGGACGCGAGCTTCACCTGGTATCGATCGATGTCGAGGGTATGGAGCATGAAGTTCTCAAGGGTATCGACCTGCACCGCTTCAGACCCTGGGTCATCGTGCTCGAGGCCGTGCTGCCAGGAACGCCGGCCCACAACCATCATGAATGGGAACCACTGCTGCGCAGGTTTCGCTATGACCAAGCCTACTTCGATGGGGTCAACCGCTTTTACCTGGCAGAGGAGCGCGAAAGTCTGCGCGAGCGTTTCGCACTACCGCCAAATGTGTGGGACCAGTTCGAAATCGCCTCCCAGATTGCGCTACGGCAGGAAAACCATGCATTGAAAGCCGAGGTGGCCGCCCTCCGCGCCAAACTTGCGGACGCCGGCAATTCGCCTGGCCTTGTCGCCCCCCGGAATTGATTTGGGCGCCGGCTTCGCCGCGCGCCTGATCCGCTGGCACAAGCGCCACGGCCGCCACGACATGCCCTGGCAGAGCACGCGCGACGCCTATCGGGTCTGGCTGTCGGAGATCATGCTGCAGCAGACCCAGGTAGCGACCGTGGTGCCTTACTACCAGCGGTTTCTGGGTCGCTTTCCGACCTTGCCGGCGCTTGCCGCCGCCCCGGTGGAGGACGTGATGGCGCTCTGGAGCGGCCTGGGCTACTACGCCCGTGCCCGCAACCTGCACGCCTGCGCGCAAGCCGTGATGCGCGCGCACCACGGCAAATTCCCCCGCGACCCGGATGTCATTGCCGGCCTGCCCGGCATCGGCCGTTCGACCGCCAATTCAATCGCCACCTTCTGCTTCGGCGCACACGCGCCGATCCTGGATGGCAACGTCAAGCGCGTGCTGTGCCGGGCATTCGGCATCGAGGGCTTTCCGGGAAGCGGCGCCGTCGAGAAGCGTTTGTGGTCCCTGGCCGAAGACCTGATGCCAACGCGCGCGGGTGACATCTACAACCAGGCACAAATGGACCTCGGCGCCATGGTCTGCACCCGCAGCAAGCCGCGCTGCGCTGCCTGCCCGCTCGCCGACATGTGCATTGCGAAGGCCGCCGGACATACCGCGGAACTGCCGATGCGCAAGCCGCGCAAGGTCGTCCCGCAACGCGAGGCAACGCTGTTGGTATTGCTGCACGAACACCGCGTGCTGCTCGAAACCCGGCCACCCGCCGGCATCTGGGGCGGCCTGCTGTCCCTGCCGGAGCTGCCGGCCGGCAGCGATGCCGCAGAATGGGTGGCGCGGCACTTTGCCTGTCGGATCATCGCCGTGTCGCCAGCGCCGACTCTCGACCACGCCTTCAGCCACTTCCGGCTGCGCATCGCGCCACTAGTGATGGCGGTCAAACCGGGGCGACAGACGATGGAGCCAGGCCTGACATGGCTGGCCTTCGACCACCTCGGAAGTGCCGCCCTGCCTGCGCCGGTGCGCCGCATCCTCGAATCGCTTTACGCCTCCGGCAACAAACCCTTGGATTCGAGGAAGCGATAGATGATCTCCAGCCGGTCCAGGCTGTCCTCGATCTCCAGCAGCTTCTGCTTCGCCGCCAGCGGAATCGGCAATACTTCGGCATAGCGCATGCCCAGCCAGCCGGCATCGAAGAAGCAATGCGGCTTGGCCGGCGCATTCGGCGCATCGGCCGCCATGTCCCCGACGATGGCACGCAGCAAAGGCACCAGGCGCGCGTAGGCGCCGGGAACCGGCAGCACGGCAGGCGCGGCAATCAGCGCTACCTCGGCGCGCAGCAGGCCCGATGGCTCGACCCAATGCTTTTGCACGCGGTAGCGGTCGCTCCCCTGGGCGACGATATTGAGCACGCCGAGTTGCGGCATGTCCCAGTCGGTGATGTGCGCCAGGGTGCCGACAGCTTCGGGCGACGCCGGCTTTCGCCCGGGGCGTGCGACCTCCTCGCCATTGGCGATCAGGCAGATGCCGAAGGAACTCGACTCCTTGAGGCAGACCTTGACCATGTCCATGTAGCGCTGCTCGAAGATGCGCATCGGCAGCCGGCCGCCGGGAAACAGCACCGAATGCAAGGGAAACAGCGGGACGATCACGAGGTCGCCTTTCCCTGGGGCAAGGCCAGCAGGCGCGCGGCGATCAGGCCGTTGATGGTGCCGAAGACGAGCGCCGCGGTGGCGAACAACGGCAGCAGGTAGAAGACGCCGTCATGCGGCACCAGCCAGGCGCGGGCCAGCAGGATCTGGCCGCCGATATGGGCAAAGGCCGCCAGCACGCTGGCCGTTACCGGGCCGAACCAGCGAACCGGAAGTGCCTGCGCCAGGGCCAGCACCGCGAGACTGCACACGGCTCCGGCCAGGGCGAGAAAAAACCCGGGAGCGAGAAACTGCCCGATCGCCAGCGAGCCGGCCAGCACGCGCAACAGACTGACCCAGGCGGCATCGCGCCAGCCATGGCGCGCCAGGACCACCAGCACGATGATGTTGGCCAGCCCGGGCTTGATGCCCGGCAATGGACTGGGAAGCGCGGCCTCGGCGACCGACAGCGCAATCGCCGCCGCCGCATAGCGCGCGACGCGACGGTCGTCGGCTGTCACCGGCAGCTCAATAGTTGATACTGTCATACCCCGCGTTGGCGCCGCCGCGCCCTCCAAGCTGAAGCGTGACATGATTGGGCGCGCAGATCGCCACGGCATTCGCCCGCGTCAGCCAACCCTGTTGCACGCAATACTGGCGCGGCCCTGGATCGGAGAGCACGCGCGCCCGGCCGGGCTGGACTTCGATCACCGTGGTGCCGATGGCGCCTTCGACTTCGAAGCGGCGCGGCACATTCAGCGCCAGCTCGGTCACGAGCTGTCCGTCGCGCTTGACGATGGCTCGATCGGCAACGCCGCCGCGCCAGAGCAGCGGATACGAGACCGCGACCAGCGCGGCCGAAACCAGCAGCAGCAACCCGTCGCCCGGACGCAACAATCGGTGCCACGGCCCACCGCCGGCGCCGGCGGCCGTCCGCAGCAGCTCGCGCAGCCCGTCAGGCAGGCTGTCGCTCATTCGATCAGGCTGCGGTGCCGTACCAGCACGCGCGCCGAAGCGCGGAAATGCACGGCAAGCCGTTCGGCCAGATATACCGAACGATGTTGTCCGCCGGTGCAGCCGATGCCCACGGTAAGGTAGGAGCGGTTGTCGCGCACATAGGCCGGCAGCCAGTCGCCGATGAAGCGGCACAGGTCCGCTTCCATCCGCGCAACTTCCGGCTGTGCCTCGAGGAAGCGGATCACCTCGGCATGGCGCCCGGTCAGCGGGCGCAGCAAGGGGTCGTAATGCGGGTTGGGCAAACAACGCACGTCGAACACCAGGTCGGCGTCGAGCGGGATGCCATGCTTGAAACCGAAGGACTCGAACAGCAGCGTGATTCCGCTGCCCTCGTCGAGGGTGATGAAATCCTTGATGCTGGCGCGCAACGCGTTCGGCCGCAGATTGCTGGTGTCGATGTGGTGCCCCATCGAGGCGAGCATCTCAAGAGCTTCGCGCTCACGCCCGATCGCCTCCTCAAGCGTCACGTCGCCTTCCGCCAGCGGATGCCGACGGCGCGTTTCCGAGAAGCGCTGGATCAGGACCTCATCGCGGGCGTCGAGAAACACGAAGCGCAGCGTTACACCGTGGGACTCCAGCTTGCGCAGCTGCGGCGGCAGGGCCGCAATGCTCGAACCGCCGCGCATATCCACCGCCACGGCGGCCAGCTCATGCCCCTCCAGGCGCAGGTGGCCAATCAGGTCGGAGAGCAGCGGCGCCGGCAGGTTGTCCACGCAGTAGTAGCCGGCGTCCTCCAGCACGTTGAGCGCGATGGATTTTCCGGAGCCGGAGAGCCCGCTGATGAGTACGACTTCCATGGATGGAAGCATAGCGGATTCGTACCGAACCTGTCCGGCCAAACCAATCAGGGGGCGATGGTCGGATAGATCCAGCCGTCGCGCAGTTCGATGGAATGCGAACGCAGCAATTCGCCCAGCAGCCAGGACGCGAAGTCGTCGTCGGAGAAACCCAGCATGCGCTGATTGACACTGTGGAAGAAAGGCACGCTCTTGAGGTAGGCCGGGAGTTCATCCTCGCGCAGGCGCTGCAGATCGAGCAGGTTGAAGGTGAAACAGGCGCGTACCGCATTGCGGCCGACGCGCGTCGGGTCGGCCTCGAAGGAATCGAGGCGGCGGAAGGCGCGCGCCAGGGCGCCATCGAAGTCCCCGAAGGCCGCGCCATGCCCGGGGATGACGACATCGACGCCGAGCCGGCCGATGGCTTCCAGAGTGCGGCGCGTCGCCGGCAAGGCATCCCTGGCGCCCATGATTTCGCCGAAGATGATGCCAAAGCCGTCCTGCCACAGCGCATCGCCCGAGATCAGGATGCGCTGGGCGGGGCAATGGTAGATCAGCGCTTCCATATCGTGGCCGGGCGCGGCAAGGGCATTCCAGACCAGGCCGCCCATCTCGAACTCGTCGCCGGCGGTAATCACCGCATCATGGGCGAAGCGTTCGCCCTGCTGCCTGGCGGCGTCGAGCAGCAAGGCGTCGGTATCCCACTCGGCGACCATGCGCTCGATGCCGGCGGGAATCACGATGCGGCAGGCGAAGGCCGCCTGTAGCGCCGCATTGCCGCCGATGTGATCGGAATGCGAGTGGGTATTGATGATGCGGCCCAAACCGGGCGAACCGCGCCGTGCCGCCAGCGCCGACTTTACCAAGGCCACCGTCTGTGGCGCATGGCCGACATAGCCGGCATCCACCAGGGTGGCCGAATCACCCTCGAACAACAGCACGTTGTTCGACGACAGCCAACCGCGTTCGATGACCTGGATCGAATCCGGGAGCTTCATCGGTCCTTGCAGTTCAGGTCGGCCTCAGGATCGAGGCGGCCACGACGCTGCGCGACGGCGGCAAGAATTTCCCGCTTCTCGTCATCGCTGGCATTCGCCCAGCGAACGATCTCGTCCAGGGTACGGTAACAGCCTATGCAAAATTCGTCGGCCCCATCCATCCGGCAGAGGTCGACGCACGGCGACGCAAGCTCCATGGCGACGTCATCATGCTTTTTACCGAGGATCACGCCACGGCGGCACTTTGCGCTTCGCGCCGGGCGAGCAGCGCGCGCGCAACACGCGAGGCCGATTCGCGCTTGAGCTTCTTTGAAATCCAGCTCCCGGTATCGACCAGGGAATCGAGATCGATACCGGTATCGATGCCCAGCCCCCTGAGCAGCCAGACCACGTCCTCGGTGGCGACATTGCCGGAGGCGCCAGCGGCATAGGGACAACCGCCGAGACCGGCGATGGAACTGTCGAAAATGCCGATGCCCATCTGCAGCGAAGCGTAGATGTTGGCCGTCGCCATGCCGAAGGTGTCGTGGAAATGGCCGGCAATCCGTTTCAGCGGCACGCGGCGCGCCACGGCTTCAATCATGTCCTTGGTGCGCTCGGGTGTGCCGGCGCCAATGGTGTCGCCGAGGCTGACTTCGTAACAGCCCATCTCGATCAGCGCCACCGCGACATCGGCCACGGCCAGCGGCATGATCTCACCATCATACGGACACCCCAGCACGCAGGACACATAGCCGCGCACCCTGACATCCGCCGCCTTGGCCGCCTCGACGATGGGCCGAAAGCGCTCCAGCGACTCGGCGATGGAGCAGTTGATGTTCTTCTGTGAAAAGGACTCGGAAGCCGCGCCGAATACCGCCACCTCTTTCGCGCCCGCCGCCAGCGCCGCTTCGAAGCCCTTCATGTTGGGCGTCAGCACCGGGTAGCTGACATCGGGCAGCTTCTGGATGGCGGCGAACACCTCGGCAGCGTCTGCCATCTGCGGCACCCACGTGGGCGAGACGAAGGCGGTGGCCTCGATACACTTGAGGCCGGCCCTGCCCAGGCGATGTATCAGCTCGACCTTGGTTTCGGTGGCAACGGGCTTTTTCTCGTTCTGCAGGCCGTCACGCGGGCCGACTTCGACGATACGTACTTTACTCGGGAGGGTCATGCGGGTTCGTGGCCACGTTTGTCAGCCTCGAATTCTACTAGCTCGGCACCGTCACTGACTTGTTCGCCGACATTGAAACGGAAGGCTTTTACCGTCCCAGCCGACGGTGCGGCGATGGTGTGTTCCATCTTCATGGCTTCGAGGATCAGCAGCGGCGCTCCCTTTTCCACTTTCCCTCCCACCGCCGCAATCAGCGCTATCACCTTGCCAGGCATCGGTGCAGTGAGCCCTCCCTCCGCGCCACCACCGCTGCCAGTATGGAATAGTGGATCGATGGCGGAGAAGAGGTGGCAAACCCCGTCGATGAAGACGTGGCGCTTCTCATTGGCGGCCACCACGGTGGCGCTGATGCGCCGGCCGCCGAGGTCGACGCGCAACTGACCGCCGTCGATGAAACGTCCGGCCGCGGCGACGCGATGGCCCTCGAACTCAAGCTCGATGCCGCTGCCGGCGTAAATCGCATGCGCGGCCTTTTCGGATTCACCGGCGCGCAAGCGGATTTCGCGCCGCGCCGTACTGTTGACCCGCCAGCCGTCGCGGACATGCCAGGGTGAGTGTTGATCATTGCCGGCCAGGGCCTCGGCGGCCGCGTACTGTCGATCCTGGATCAGTTCTGCCAGCGCCGCCACCAGCCAGGCTTCCGCCGGCGGCTCGCCGCCCTCGGGGAAGAGGAAGCCGCGCTCGCGCTCGATCAATCCGGTGTCAAGCTCGGCCTGGGCAAACGCCGGGCAGGCCACCAGCCGCGAGAGGAAGCCGATGTTGTTGGAGACGCCTACCACGCGGTAGTCCGCCAGCGCCTGCAGCATTCGCGCCAGTGCCCGCTCGCGGCTCTCGTCCCAGACGATCAGCTTGGCGATCATCGGATCGTAATGCGGCGAGATTTCGTCGTCCTGTTCCACGCCCGTATCGACGCGTACGTTGATGGTCTCGGCGGGCGGCGCAAGGTGGATCAGGCGGCCGATCGACGGCAGGAAGCCCTTGTCCGGGTCCTCGGCATAGATGCGCGCTTCCAGCGCGTGGCCGTGGATGCGCAATTGCTTCTGGGCCAGCGGCAAGGGCTCGCCGGCGGCGACCTTCAGCTGCCATTCGACCAGATCCAGACCCGTGATCATCTCGGTCACCGGATGCTCCACCTGCAGGCGCGTGTTCATTTCCATGAAGTAGAACGTGCCCTCCTGGTTGACGATGAACTCCACGGTGCCGGCACCGACATAGCCCACGGCGCGTGCCGCATCGACCGCCGCCTTGCCCATGGCCGCGCGACGCTCGGCGGTCATGCCCGGCGCGGGAGCCTCCTCGACCACTTTCTGGTGGCGGCGCTGTACCGAGCAGTCGCGCTCGAACAGATACACGCAGTTGCCGTGGCTGTCGCCGAAGACCTGGATCTCGATGTGGCGCGGACGCTGCAGGTACTTCTCGATCAGCACGTGCTCGTCGCCGAAGGAGGACTTCGCTTCGCGCTGGCAGGAGGCAAGCGCATCGGCAAACTCCTCGGCCTTCCACACCGCGCGCATGCCCTTGCCGCCGCCGCCGGCCGAGGCCTTGATCAGCACCGGGTAGCCAATCGCGTCGGCCTGCTTCTTGAGATGGGCCGGTTCCTGGTTGTCGCCGTGGTAGCCGGGCGTCAGCGGGACGCCGGCCTTTTCCATCAGCTTCTTGCTTTCCGACTTGAGGCCCATGGCGCGGATCGCCGATACCGGCGGGCCGACAAAGACAATGTTGTTCTTCGCGCAGGCCTCGGCGAACTCCTCGTTCTCGGAGAGGAAGCCGTAGCCGGGATGAATGGCCTGGGCGCCGGTCGCCAGCGCGGCACCGATGATCTTGTCGATCACCAGGTAGGACTCGCGCGGCGGCGGCGCGCCGATGCAGACCGCCTCGTCGGCCAGGCGCACATGACGTGCGCCGGCATCGGCCTCGGAATACACGGCGACGCTGCGGATGCCCATGCGCCGCGCGGTCTTTATCACCCGGCAGGCAATCTCGCCGCGGTTGGCAATCAGAATTTTCGTAAACATCGCTTAGCCCTGGGCAATCCAGTTGGGTTTGCGCTTCTCCAGAAACGCGCTCATGCCTTCGCGGCCCTCTTCGCTGGCACGCAGGCGGGTGATGCGCTGCGCCGTGTCCTCGACCACCTCATCGGAGAGCGGCTTCCAGGCCACCGCGAAAATCAGTTGCTTGCACTCGGCCAGCGCGCGCGGGCCGTTCTTCAAAAGGGCGTCGATGATCTCGCCCAGCGCTTCGTCGAGCGCCGTTTCGTCCGTCACCATCTCGTGCAGCAGGCCGATGCGGTAGGCCTCGGCGGCGGAGAAACGCTCGGCAGTGAGCATGTAACGCCGTGCGTAGCGCTCGCCGATGGCCGCGATCACATGCGGGCTGATCACCGCCGGGATGATGCCGAGCTTGACCTCGGTCAGCGAGAACTGCGCATCGAAGGTGGCAATGGCGATGTCGCAGCAGGCGACCAGGCCGACGCCGCCGCCGTAGGCCGGACCCTGCACCCGGGCGATGGTCGGTTTCGGGCATTGCGCGAGGCGGCGCAGCATGCCCGCCAGCGCACGCGAATCGCGCAGGTTCTCGTCTTCGCCGTAGCCGGCGGCACGCTTCATCCAGTTGAGGTCAGCGCCGGCGCAAAAGCTTTTGCCGGTGCTGGAAATCACCAGCACGCGCACCGCCGGATCAAGGCTCATGCGGTCGATGGCATCGGCGAGTTCGGCGATCAGCGCGTCATCGAAGGCGTTGTGGCGCTCCGGCCGGTTAAGGGTGATGATGCCGACGCCGAGGTCGATTTCAGTAACGATGTTGGTGTACATGGTCGCTCCGGATTACATGCGGAAGACGCCGAACTTGGTCGGCGGAATGGGGGCATTGAGCGAGGCCGAAATTCCCAGGCCCAGCGTGCGCCGGGTCTGCACCGGATCGACGATGCCGTCGTCCCACAGTCGCGCCGTCGCGTAATACGGATGGCCCTGGGTTTCGTACTGGGCACGGATCGGCGCCTTGAAAGCTTCTTCGTCGTCCCTGGGCCAGGTCTTGCCGGCGGCTTCCATGGCGTCGCGCTTGATGGTGGACAGCACCGAGGCGGCCTGTTCACCACCCATCACCGAAACCCGCGCGTTGGGCCAGATCCACAGCAGGCGCGGGCTGTAGGCGCGGCCGCACATGCCGTAGTTGCCGGCGCCGAAGCTGCCGCCGATGATCATGGTGAATTTCGGCACCTGGGCCGTAGCCACCGCCGTCACCATCTTGGCGCCGTCCTTGGCGATGCCACCGTTCTCATATTTGCGGCCGACCATGAAGCCGGTGATGTTCTGCATGAACAGCAGCGGAATGCCGCGCTGGGCGCAGAGTTCGATGAAGTGCGCACCCTTCTGCGCCGACTCGCCGAAGAGGATGCCGTTGTTGGCGACGATGCCGATCGGATAGCCGTGGATGCGCGCGAAGCCGGTGACCAGCGTGGTGCCGTAGCGCGACTTGAACTCGTCGAGGCGCGAGCCGTCCACCACGCGGGCGATCACCTCGCGCACGTCGTAGGGCTTGCGCGGGTCGGCGGGGATGATGCCCATCAGCTCGGCCGGATCGTAGGCCGGTTCCTCGGGCGTCGCCAGGTCCAGCGACATCGGCTTCTTCCAGTTGAGGTTGCCGACCACGCGGCGCGCAATCGACAGCGCATGGTGGTCGTTTTCGGCGAGGTGGTCGCAGACGCCGGAGATGCGCGTATGCACATCGCCGCCGCCGAGGTCTTCGGCGCTCACCACTTCGCCGGTCGCGGCCTTCACCAGCGGCGGGCCGCCGAGGAAGATGGTGCCCTGGTTCTTGACGATGATGGACTCGTCGGACATCGCCGGCACATACGCACCGCCGGCGGTGCAGGAGCCCATCACGACGGCGATCTGGGGAATGCCTGCCGCGCTCATGTTGGCCTGGTTGTAGAAGATGCGGCCGAAATGGTCACGGTCGGGGAAGACCTCGTCCTGGGTCGGCAGGTTGGCGCCGCCGGAATCGACCAGATAGATGCAGGGCAGCCGGTTCTGCGCCGCGATCTCTTGCGCCCGCAGGTGCTTCTTGACCGTGATCGGGTAATACGAGCCGCCCTTCGCCGTGGCGTCGTTGGCCACGATCATGCATTCGACGCCGCGGACGCGGCCGATGCCGGTGACCACGCCACCGGAATTGACCTCGTTGTTGAACATGTTCCAACCGGCCATGGCCGAAAATTCGAGGAAGGGCGCGCCGGGATCGATCAGGCCGTTGATGCGCTCGCGCGGCAGCAGCTTGCCGCGAGCGACGTGCTTCTTGCGATGTTCCTCGGGGCCGCCCTGCGAGACCAGCGCGGTCTTCGCACGCAGGTCGTCGACCAGCGCCTGCATGGCGGCAACGTTGGCGCGGTAATCGTCGCTGCGCGTGTTGAGTTTGGACTTGATGATGGACACTAGAAGCCTCCTGTTTGCAGCCACTTCTCGATCTGCGGCAGACGGTCGGCGCCCCAGAAGGGCTCACCGTCGACCATGAAATAAGGGGCGCCGAACATGCCCAGGGCGATTGCCGCGTCGGTTTCGTTCTTCACCCTGTCCTTGATCTCCTGGGTGGCGATCGCCGTCTCGCAGGCGCCGACTTCCAGGCCCTGGCTGTTCACGATGTCGAGCACCACCGCCGTATCGCTGATGTCTCGGCCCTCCGTCCAGTAGGCGCGAAACACGGCGTGGGCGAATTCGCGGGCCTTCCCGCAATCCTGTCCATGCAGCCAGTAGTAGGCCCGTGCCGCCGACAGCGAGGACACTGGAAACATTGGCGGAAAGCGGTAGGGAATGCCCATGAAGCGCGCCGAGCGATCGAAATCGCGCTTGCTGTACTCGCCCTTGAGCGGGATGGTCACCAGCAGCGGCATGCCCGAGGCCTTGAAGGCCGCGCCGAGCATGACTGGCCGCCACTGCACCCGACGATCGTACTTCGCCGCGAGTTCATCGATGCGCTCGCTCGCCAGATAGGAGTAGGGCGAAGTGAAGTCGAAGTAGAAAACGATGGGGAGTTTGTCGGTCACTGGTTTTCTCCGCTGGAAAGTTCAATGCACCTTCAGCGCGCAGCCGAACTCGTGCGCCACCTGCTGCAGGGCCTTGTCCATGGTCCATAGTTGCAAACGATTGATCAGTGCGGCCGCAAGCAGATGGCTATCGACATAGCCGAGCCCGCGACCGGCAAGGCGGCGTTCGGCGATCAGGTGCATCACTTCCTCGTGGCTGGCGACGTGGCAATGGCGCAGGGCTTGCACGGCGGCCAGTTTCTCGCCACGCAGGCCGCCGAGGCACAACTCACCCACCACATGGTCGTGCGCCACGATCTCACCGGCGGCAAGCAGGTGGCTCATCCGTGAATGGCCACGACGCAGGTGCTCGACCCAGGCCGAGGTGTCGGCAAGCACGTTCACCCGAGGTTCAGCCTTTCCTTGCCTTGCGACGGCCGGTTCCCGCGGCATATACGGCGGGCACGGGCTCGGCGGCGCCGAGCGCAGCGGCGCGCCGGCGCGGCGTCAGCGTCAGCGCGGGTTCGCTGCCGCCAAGCAGCGCCAGGCGCTGCGAGGCTATCTGGTGGCGCAGGGCCAGCAGGGCCTCACGCAGCAACTGCGAGCGATCGCGAATGCCGCTGAGCTTCTCGATGTCGGCTAGCAAGTCGTCGTCCAGGGTCACGGTGGTCCTCATGGCGTACTCCGGGGAATAAGGGCTTGCATCAAATATAGCATCATTTGATGCAAATTACGATGCGCCGGCCAGTGAGCGCCCGATCACCAGGCGCTGTATGTCGGACGCGCCTTCGTAAATCTGGCAGACGCGCACGTCGCGGTAGATGCGCTCCACCGGGAAGTCATTCACGTAGCCATAGCCGCCATGGATCTGGATTGCGTCGGAGCAGATTTTCTCCGCCATTTCCGAGGCGAAGAGCTTGGCCATCGAAGCCTCCTTGAGGCAGGGCTTGCCGGCATCCTTGAGGCTGGCGGCGTGGTGCACCAGCTGGCGCGCCGCCTCGATCTGCACCGCCATGTCCGCCAGGCGGAAATTCACCGCCTGGTGCTCGAAGATCGGTTTGCCGAAGCTCTCGCGCTCCTGCGAATACGCCAGCGCCGCCTCGAAAGCCGCGCGGGCCATGCCCACCGCCTGGGCGGCGATGCCGATGCGCCCGCCTTCCAGGTTGGCGAGTGCGATGCGGTAGCCCTGGCCCTCGAGACCGAGCAGGTACCCGGCCGGGATGCGGCAGTTCTCGAAGAGGATCTGCGCCGATTCCGTGGCCTGCTGGCCGAGCTATTCCTCGTCGCGGGCGACGATGTAACCCGGCGTATCGGCAGGCACGATGAAGGCCGAGATGCCCTTCTTGCCCGCGCCCGGATCGGTGACGGCAAAGACCACGGCGACGTTGGCGTTCTTGCCGGTGGTGATGAATTGCTTGACGCCGTTCAATACCCAATGGTCACCGTCGCGGACTGCCTTGGTGCGGATCGCCGCGGCGTCCGACCCGACGTGCGGCTCGGTGAGGCAGAAGCAGCCCAGCCACTCCCCGCTGGCCAGTTTCTTCAGGTATTTCTCCTTCTGTGCGTCCGTGCCGAAGGCATTGATCGGGCCGCAGACCACCGAGTTCTGCACGCTGATGATGGTCGATGTGGCGCCGTCACCCGCTGCGATCTCTTCCAGTGCCAGTGCCAGCGAAACGTAGTCGAGGCCCGCGCCACCCCAAACCTCGGGCACCACCATGCCGCAGCAGCCAAGGTCGCCGAGCTGACGCAACTCCTCGCGCGGAAAGTGGCACGTACGATCCCATTCGGCGGCCTTGGGCGCGAGCTGTTCGCGCGCGAAATCGCGCAGCATGTCGCGGATCTGTTCCTGTTCCGGGCTCAGTAGCATTTCAGTTGCTCCACAGTGCTTTGTACGCTTCGAGACGCATGAGCTGCCGTGTTGATTGGCAGGGGACGGGGGCGCCAAGGACGGCAGGTATCCGGCTCCGTCCATGTCCTCCGTCGCGGGCCGCGCCCGCTCCTCCCCCTTTACTTACCGGATCCGGATACCCGCCCTCCCGATCCCGCGTCAGCGACAATTCCACGATGGCTTTCATCCTAGTAATCCTTGTATGACTTGCTGCCGGGAATCGGTTCGCCGGAATCGCGCAGGCGCACGGCCTCCTTGTAGCCTTTCTCTTCGGCGTAGTGCTTGAACCACTGTCCCTCGGGCGAGTGGCGGGTGATGCCGTCGAACAGCGTGGCGATCATCTGCGTGTTTGCCAGGCCCATGTTGTCGTAGGCCTGGTTGATCATGAGCTTTTGCATCATGAGCTGGTTCTTCGGTACACCGGCCATGCGCTGGGCCAGCTTCAGCACCGCTTCTTCCAGTTCCGCCTCGGGTACGGCGTCGATCACCAGACCCCATTCCTTCGCCGTCCTGCCGTCGATGGTGTCGCCGGTGAGCAGCATGCGCTTGGCCTTTTCGGCACCCAGGCGGTAGACCCACATCGCCGTGGTCGGGCAGCCCCAGACGCGCGCCGGCATGTAGCCGATCTGGGCATCCTCGGCCATCACCACCAGGTCGCAGCACAGCGCGATGTCGCTGCCGCCGGCGACGGCGAAGCCCTGCACCTTGCAGATGGTCGGCTTGTGGCTGCGCCAGAGGCTGAAGAAGTCGTCCGTGAAACCTTTCATGGTGCGGTAATCGACCATCGGGTCCCAGGGCATCGACTGGGTGCAGGGCGTATCGACGTCGGCCTCGGCGAAATCCTTGAGGTCGTAGCCGGAACAGAAGGCGCGCCCCGCGCCTTGCAGGATGATGACGTGAATCTCGTCATCGGCATTGGCGCGATCGACCGCGATCCGTATCTCGCGCGGCATCGCCGGCACGATGGCATTGAGCCGCTCGGGACGGTTGAGCGTGATGCGCGCGATGCGCCCCTCGGTCGTGTAGGTGAGGGTTTGCAGGGTCATGGCAGGGTCAAGCCAGTTCGATGCCGACGGCCGTTGCTTCGCCGCCGCCGATGCACAGGCTGGCGACGCCGCGCTTTTTGCCGTATTTGCGCAGCGCGCCGATCAGGGTGACGATGACGCGCGCGCCGGAGGCACCGATCGGGTGGCCCAGGGCGCAGGCGCCGCCATGCACGTTGACCTTGTCGTGCGGCAGTTCGAGGTCGTGCATCGCGGCCATGGTGACCACGGCGAAGGCTTCGTTGATTTCCCAGAGGTCGACACTGTCGGCGCTCCAGCCGTTCTTCGCCAGCAGCTTCTTCATGGCGCCGACCGGCGCGGTGGTGAACAGGCCGGGTTCCTGCGCAAACGTGGAATGGCCGACAACAGTGGCGATCGGCTTGGCGCCAAGCTTCGCGGCGGTCGATGCGCGCATCATGACCAGAGCCGCGGCGCCGTCGGAAATCGACGACGAGTTGGCGGCCGTCACCGTGCCGTCCTTGCGGAAGGCCGGCTTGAGCGTCGGGATTTTTTCGAGCTGGGCCTTGAAGGGTTGCTCGTCACGGTCGGCGACGGTGTCGCCCTTCTTGCCGCTGATGGTGACCGGCGCGATCTCCCAGGCAAAGCTGCCGTCGCTGTTGGCCTGCTTGGCGCGCGTGGTCGAAGCAATGGCATAGGCATCCTGCGCTTCGCGTGTGAACTTGTACGTCCCAGCGCAATCCTCGGCGAACGTGCCCATCAGGCGGCCTTTGTCGTAGGCGTCTTCAAGGCCGTCGAGGAACATGTGGTCCTTCACTTCGCCGTGGCCGAGGCGGTAGCCGCCGCGCGCCTTGGGCAGCAGGTAGGGCGCGTTGCTCATCGACTCCATGCCGCCGGCGACCATGACGTCGACGCTGCCGGCGACCAGCATGTCGTGGGCGTACATTGCCGCGCGCATGCCCGAGCCGCACATCTTGTTCACCGTGGTTGCGCCTGCCGCCAGCGGCAGCCCGGCACCCAGGGAAGCTTGGCGCGCCGGGGCCTGGCCCTGGCCGGCGGGCAACACGCAGCCCATGATGACTTCATCGACCTGTTCCGGCTTGAGCCCGGCGCGCTCGACGGCGGCCTTGATGGCGACGCTGCCGAGTTGGGCGCAGCTCAGCGAGGCGAAGTCGCCCATGAAACCACCCATGGGGGTACGGGTGGCGGAGACGATGACGATGGGGTCGGACATGGTGGTTCCTTCAGATCAAGGTTGAAAGCGCAACGGCATAGCGGCCGGGAAGCTGGTCGGCGGCGTTGACGGTGATGTCGAGGTCGCGCATCAGCCCGTCCTTGAGGCCGTAGATCCAGCCATGGATGGTCAGGGGCTGGCCGCGCTGCCAGGCGTCCTGCACGACGTAGGTCTGGCAGACATTGGCGACCTGTTCCAGTACATTGAGTTCGCACAGCCGGTCGTGCCGCGCCTCCGGCGGCAGGGTGTCGATTTCGCGCAGGTGCTTGGCGCGCACGTCGCGCACGTGGCGCAGCCAGATGTCCACCAGGCCGACTCGGGCGCCGTCGAGCGCGGCCTTGACGCCGCCGCAGCCGTAATGGCCGACCACCATGATGTGCTTGACCTTGAGCACGTCGACGGCGAACTGGATCACCGACAGACAGTTGAGGTCGGTATGCACCACGACATTGGCGACGTTTCGATGGACGAAGACCTCGCCCGGCAACAGGCCGACGATTTCATTGGCGGGCACCCGCGAATCCGAGCAGCCTATCCACAGCAACTCGGGCGTCTGCAGGTGGGAAAGTTTTTCGAAATAGCCCGGATCGACCTCGCGCATCTTGTTCGACCAGGCGCGATTGAAGTCGAACAAGTGATGCAGGGTCCGGTTGTTGAGCGCGTCCTCGGACCAGTTCTCGAGGTCCAGCGCAAGAAACTGGGTGCCCTCCACGGCGGTCTGGTAATAGGCGGGAGCCTCGTCGAAACCGAGTTCGCGGTACAGCTTGACGGCGATGCGCATCGCCGGCAGCGTGTCGAGCAGGATCTTGCGATAGCCGATCTGGCGCGCGGCGCGTATCCCCGCCAGCGCAAGGTCGCGGCCGACACCCAGGCCGCGGAATGCCGGATCGACATACAGCCGCTTGAGTTCGCAGACGCCTTCCGCCAGCGGCCGGATACCGACGCAGCCGGCACCCTTGCCATTGACCGTGGCATGGAACAGGCGGCCCTCGGGCGCTGAATAGCGCCCCGGCAGACAGGCCATCTCCTCGTCGAAATTTTGGTAGGAGAGATCGACGCCGAGCCAGCCGGCGTAGTTGCGAAAGAACTGGCGCACCTGTTCGATCTCGGCCACATGGTCGCTGCCGAGGACCTGGATCACCGTGCGCTCAGCGCCGACTTTCAGTCCGCTCATGGGGGTTCCCTCGCTCACGCCCAGCACCGCATCAGGACCATGGCAGGACGTAGTCCACCATGAGTTCCCGCGCCCGTTCGCGCACGCTTTCGGGCAAGGAACAAGACTTGCGGGCCTGGGTGTCGAGATGCACGCCGGTCAGCAGCGTAATGGCCGAGATTTCGTCCGTGTCGGCGTCGCGCATTTCGTGGAAAAAGATGATCTTTTTCTCGCCGACGGAAACGACTCCCGTGCGGATGGCCACCGTGTTTCCGGCATGCAGCTCGCGCTGGTAGCTGAGGCGCTGGTCCACCGCCGCCATGCCGCGATGGTGCTTGCGCAGGAAGGCGGCATTCATTCCGAGGTGCGACATCAGGTTCCAGGTCGCCTCGTCGAACTTGCCGACGTACCACATCACGTTCATGTGGTTCATGTGGTCGCAGTGCCACGGGTAAACCGTGCCGCGGTAGGTGTCGAGGAGATGCATGGCCTAGAGCGGGAACACCAGGCAGGTGGTGGAGGCGTGGGCATAGAGGCGGCCCTGCACATCGACGATGCGGCCTTCGGCGGTCGCTACCTGTTTGCCGACATGGATCACCTTGCCTTCGGCGCGCACCGGGCCGACGCGGTCGGTCAGGGCGCGGACGTAATTCACCTTGAGCTCCAGCGTGGTGTAGCCCTGCCCGGCGTCGAGCGTGGTGTGCACCGCGCAGCCGACGCAGGAGTCGAGCAGCGTGGCATGGAATCCGCCGTGCACCGAGCCGATCGGGTTGTAGTGGCGATGTTCGGGCGTGCCCTGGAACACCACGTGGCCCTTGTCGGCGCTGATCAGCATGAAGCCCAGCGTATCGGCGATCGGCGGGTAGGGCAGCTCGCCGGCGATCATCTTGCGGAAGATTTCCAGCCCGGAATACTCGCGCAGGGTTTCCAGCGCCAGCGTGCCGATGCTGCCGGCGCTGGCTCGCACGGCGGCCTCCTGTTTCTGCCAACTCTGTAGGTTGCCGCTCATGGCGCTCACATGGTCTCGTTGTAGAGTTCGCGGCCGATCAGCATGCGACGAATTTCGCTGGTGCCGGCACCGATCTCATAGAGCTTGGCGTCACGCCAGAGGCGCCCGGCGGGGTAGTCGTTGGTGTAGCCGACGCCGCCCAGGGCCTGGATCGTTTCGCCGGCCATCCAGGTGGCCTTCTCGGCCGAATAGAGGATGGCGCCGGCGGCGTCCTTGCGCAGCGTGCGTGCATGGTCGCCGCGGTCGCAGGCCTTGCCCAGCGCATAGACATAGGCGCGGGTGGCCTGCCAGGTCGAATACATGTCGGCCAGCTTGCCCTGCATCAACTGGAATTCGCCGATGCTCTGGCCGAACTGCTTGCGCTCGTGGATGAAGGGCAGCACCACGTCCATGCAGGCGGCCATGATGCCCAGCGGGCCGCCGGAGAGCACCGCACGTTCGTAGTCAAGCCCGCTCATCAGGACTTTGGTGCCGCTGCCCACGCCGCCCAGCACGTTCTCGACCGGCACGTCGCAATCGTCGAAGAACAGCGGGTAGGTGTTGGAGCCGCGCATGCCCAGCTTGTCGAGATGCTGGCCCTTGCTGAAACCCGCAAAACCCTTTTCGACGATGAAGGCGGTCATGCCCCTGGCACCGGCGTCGGGGCTGGTCTTGGCATAGACCACCAGGGTGTCGGCATCGCCGCCGTTGGTGATCCACATCTTTGAACCGTTGAGCACGTAGCGCGCATCTGCCCCGCTTCCCTTGAGGTCAGCGCGCAGCTTCATCGACACCACGTCGGAGCCGGCGCCCGGCTCGGACATCGCCAGCGCGCCGACATGTTCGCCCGAGACCAGCTTGGGCAGGTACTTCCTGCGCTGGGCGTCATTGCCGTTGCGGCGGATCTGGTTCACGCAAAGATTGGAGTGCGCGCCGTAGGACAGGCCTACCGAGGCCGATGCGCGGGAGATTTCCTCCATCGCCACGACATGGGCCAGGTAGCCCATGTTGGTGCCGCCGAACTCCTCCGGCACGGTCATGCCATGCAGGCCCATCTCACCCAGCTTGCGCCACAGGTCGGCGGGAAACAGGTTGTCGCGGTCGATGTCGGCCGCGCGCGGCAGGATCTCATTCCTGGCGAAATCCCAGATCGCGTCACGCAATGCATCGATGTCTTCGCCGAGGTCAAAGTTGATTCCGAGCATTACAGACCTCCTGCCGGGCCGCCCCAAGGGAGGCCTGAGCCCCCTTGGGGGGCAGCGAATGAAATGAGCGTGGGGGTGGTCATTTGTTCTCCTTGCCGTGCATGGTCATGAGGGTTTGCTGCATGGTCGCGCAGTGGGTGGCGTTGCCGTTCCTGATGGCGTAGACCTCGCCGCGCGCAATGACGAGGTTGCGCCCGGTCTTCAGTACGTGGCCTTCGGCGACGAGGTAGTCGCCATCGGCCGGCGCCAGCAGGTTGAGCTTGAATTCCACGGTCAGCACGTCGGACCCGGCCGGCATCAGCGTGTAGCCGGCATAGCCGCCGGCACTATCGACAATGGTGCTGGTGATGCCGGCATGGAAAAAGCCGTTCTGCTGGGTCAGGTCGGCGCGGAAGGGCAGGCGGATCTCGCAATGCCCGGGGGCCAGCGCGCCCATTTCGGCACCGATCAGGGTCATGACCCCCTGACGGGCGAAGCTGTCGCGCACCGCCGCCTCCCAGCCGGGGTTGCGCGGCTCGAAGCGTTTCTGGACGGGACGTGCGGTGTGGGGCATGTTTTCTCCGGCCGGGGAAGCGGGTGGCGAATGGTAGTTGACGTTGACGTCAACGTCAACTACCGCGGCCTCGCCTGGGGTTCCCGGGGACGTTCCGGTGCGGCCTGATCGGCCTTGAGCATCTGGCGGCACTGCCTTTCGAAGCGGCTGATTTCCTTGAGCACCGCCTCGATGTCGTCGCGCTGCTGTTCCAGCGCAGCGCGGCGCTGTTCCAGCGCGCCGAGGAAGGAGAGTAGCTGGGTGGACTCGTCCTCGGCCGTGTCGTACATGTCGATCAGGTCCTTGATCTCGGCCAGGCTGAGCCCAAGCCGCTTGCCGCGCAGGGCCAGCTTGAGGCGCGTCTGGTCGCGTTTGCTGTAGACGCGATTGCCGCCTTCACGCGCCGGCGAGACCAGGCCGTGGGATTCCCAATAACGGATGGCGCGCGTGGTAACGCCGAAATCGCGAGCCAGTTCAGTGATGGTTTGGGTCTGGTTCATGGCGGCGGGCTCAGGCGGCAAAATGCTGCACCGCACATAAGGCCCTGAAAATTGGATAAAATGGCAGATCGCCTGCCGGCAAGTTTAAGCAGATTCCCCTCCACGATGCAAAGAGACGCGGCTTGAACGCTCCGATCGCCTATCCGCACGAAACCGCCCCCGCCCCCGGCGTGGCGGTGTCGCTCGTACCCGGCGTGGAATGGTTGTGCATGCCCCTGCCGTTTGCGCTGAACCACATCAATACCTGGCTGCTGGCAGACGACGAAGGCTACGCGGCGGTCGACACCGGCTTTGCGCAGGATCCAATCAAGGATGCCTGGAAGTCGGCGCTGATGGGACGGCGATTGACGCGCACCATCGTCACCCACTGCCACCCCGACCACCTGGGCCTGGCGGCCTGGCTGGAACACGAAACCGGCGCGGGACTGTGGATCGCCCAGGGCGAATACCTCGCGGCGCACATGATGGTGGAACAGGTCGCCGGCTACCGCATCAGCGCCATGGTCGACTTCTTCCGCCAGCACGGCCTGGAGCCGTCGCGCATCGACGGACTGGTCGAGCGCGGCAACGGCTACAAGCGCGGCGTACCGGAAATCCCGGCCACCTACCGGCGCTTGTTCCCTGACCAGAGGCTGCGCATCGGCGCCAACGAATGGCGCACCATCGTCGGTCACGGCCACGCCCCCGAACACATGAGCCTGTATTGCGCCGGGCTCGGCATCCTGATTTCCGGCGACATGCTGCTGCCGCGCATTTCGACCAATATTTCGGTGATGGCCAGCACGCCGCTGGCGGACCCGCTGGGATTGTTCCTCGCCTCGATCGACGAATTTCTGGGCCTGCCCGCCGATACGCTGGTGCTGCCCTCGCACGGGCGACCGTTTCGCGGCATCCATGCTCGCGTCGAACAACTGCATGCGCACCACGCGCAACGCTGTGCCTTGCTGCTGGACGCCTGTCGCCATGCCCCGAAGTCGGCCGCCGAACTGATTCCCGTGCTGTTCGACCGCGAGATCCCCGATCCGCACCAGACCATGTTTGCCATGGGCGAGTCGATCGCCCATCTGAATTACCTGGAACACGCAGGAAGCATGCAGCGCATTCAAGAAAACGGGTTCATCCGTTTCGTCAGCTAACCCAAGGAGTCTCCATGTCCGCCAAAGAAGCCCACGCCTTGCCCGATCCCAAGGAAATCGCCAAGACCTATGCCGAAGTTGCCGAGCGCGCCTCGCACCTGATCACCGATCACATGAAGCGGCAGATGAAGAAGGGCATTTCCGCGCCTTCCGACGATCTCGGCATTGCCCAGGCCTTCATGGACATGATGGCCAAAATGCTGGCCAACCCCTACAAACTGGCCCAGGCGCAGATGAACCTGGTGTGGGACTACTTCTCGCTGTGGCAGCACTCGACGATGCGCATGATGGGCATGCAGGGCGCGCCCGTGGCCCAGGCGAAGAAAGGTGACAAGCGCTTCGCCGACGCCGAGTGGGAAGAACATTTCCTGTTCGATTTCATCAAGCAGTCCTACCTGATCACCGCCCGCCACATCCATGACTCGGTGAGCAACGTCGAGGACCTCGACGACATTTCGAAGAAGAAGGTGAATTTCTTCACGCGCCAGTTCATCGATGCGCTGGCACCGTCGAACTTCGCCATGACCAATCCGGAAGTGTTGCGCGAGACGGTCAAGAGCAACGGCCAGAACCTGCTCAAGGGCTTCAACAACCTGCTTCGCGACATCGAGGAAGGCGGCGGCCAGTTGCGCGTCAAGATGACCGACCCGTCGGCTTTCGAGATGGGCAAGAACGTCGCCTCGACCCCGGGCAAGGTGATCTTCCAGAACGAGATGATCCAGCTGATCCAGTTCAGCCCGACCACCAAGGAGCAGTGGAAGCGTCCGCTGCTGATCATCCCGCCCTGGATCAACAAGTACTACATCCTCGACCTGCGCGAGAGCAATTCCTGGATCAAGTGGTGTACCGACCAGGGCCATACCGTCTTCGTCATCTCCTGGGTGAACCCCGACGCCAAGCTGGCGCAGAAGGGCTTCGACGCCTACATGACCGAGGGTGCCCTGACCGCCATCGACGTGGTCTGCCAGCAGACCGGCGAGAAGGAAGTCAATCTCATCGGCTATTGCCTCGGCGGCACGCTGCTCGGCTCGACCATGGGCTACATGGCGGCCAAGAAGGACAAGCGCATCGCCTCGGCGACCTTCTTCGTCGCCCTGCTCGACTTCTCGATCCCCGGTGAACTCGGTGTCTTCATCGACGAAGGCCAGGTCGCCAGCCTCGAAAAGAAAATGGAGGAGCGCGGCTACCTGGAAGGCTCGGAGATGGGCACCACCTTCAACATGCTGCGCTCCAACGACCTGATCTGGACCTTCGTGGTCAACAACTACCTGATGGGCAAGGAACCCTTCCCCTTCGACCTGCTCTACTGGAACTCCGATTCCACGCGCATGCCCTACAAGATGCACAGCTACTACCTGCGCAACATGTACCTGAACAACCTGCTGCGCGTACCGGGCGGCATCACCCTGCTCGACACGCCGATCGACATCAGCAAGGTCAAGACGCCCTGCTATTTCATCTCCACCATCGAGGACCACATTGCCCCGTGGCGCAGCGTGTATCTCGGCTCGACGGCCCTGGGCGGCCCGGTGCGCTTCGTCCTCGGCGGCTCCGGCCACATCGCCGGCATCGTCAATCCGCCTTCGGCCAACAAGTACGGCTTCTGGACCAACGACAAGCGTCCGGACACCCCCGACGAATGGTTTGCCGGTGCCAAGCAGCACGAAGGTTCCTGGTGGACCGACTGGCAGAAGTGGATCACCAATCTGGATGACGACAAGGTGCCGGCGCGCGACCCGGCCAAGGGCAAGTTCAAGGCCCTGGAAGACGCGCCCGGCTCCTTCGTCAAGTTCCGCCTCGACGCGCCGAAGAAGAAGTAGGGTGCATCCGGAAACGGGCCCTGCCCGGGACCCGCCCGGAGATCAGGCAACGGGTGCGGAACCGTCCAGGTCCGCACCCGTTTTTACTTCGGGCACACGGCGGCGCGTGGTGTTCGACACCAACGTGCTGGTGTCCCTTTATGTATTCGCCGACAGTCGCTTTACGCCGCTGCGTGACAAGGTCGACGCGGGCGAATGGCTGGCCCTGACCGGCGAGGCCTGCCTGGAGGAGTTTCGCCGCGTCCTGACGTATCCGATGTTTGCGCTCTCCGCCGACCGGCAGCAGGCTGCGCTTGCCGCCTATGAACAACGGGTAGCGCAGATTCCGGCGATTTCCGCTGGCACAGCGTGTGCCGCGCTGCCCCGCTGCAAGGACCGCGATGACCAGAAGTTCCTCGAACTGGCGCGCGACGGAGCGGCCGATTGGCTGGTCACGGCCGACAAGGCATTGCTGAAATTGGCACGGCGCGACGGCCTGCGAGGGCTGTTCTGCATTCTCACACCGGAAGCGGCGCTGGCGGAAACCAGCCGCTGAACCAACCGATACGCTATAGGCGAATGTAGCGGTGCTGTCCGTGTTCGTTATGCATGGCGGCAACACCTTCGGCGGTCGGAAAGCGCACATAGCAGACCAACCAGTGGCGGCGATCGCGAATTTGCAGTTCCGGCAGCGCCTCGATCTGGTGGGCGGCATCGGCAGCGGCAGTCCGCGACTCCGCAATAACCTGAAGGTGGTCGCCCGGGCGCTGCAACCAGGCCACCATGCCACGCAGCAACTTTTCCGGCTGTAACTCCTCGCCCGCAAACACCATGGCGTCCTTGTCACCCTCAGCGACCGTCAGGTCCGCGCGATTCTCGATATTCCAGGCGGCCCGCGGCAACTTCTCGTGCTTGCGCAGCTTGTCGAGATGCTCGCCATAGGCCGCCACCACGCGCATCAAAGCCGCCGTGCGCAAACCCTGGCGAGCCCCGGATTCGGTCGCCGCAAGGCAACGCAGCGTATGGTCGCAAAACACCGGGTCCCCGGAGCCACCGGGCACTTTCTGCCGACGGACACCGAGCAGGGCGAAAACCTCGGGCTGATCGGCGCCGGCGAGAAAGGCCAGCGGCTGCTTGACATCGACGCTGCGCCCAATGCCGTGGGCGATCTCCTGGCGTGCGGGAAAAAGCGCGTGGACCAGGGGATGGTGCATGTAGTGAGCCGCCGAAATGTCCAGCGGACCGGGGATTTGCGCGATCTGCCTGTCGAAATACTCGACCGCAAAATTAAGCGCGGGGGCCAGTCGCGAACCGTAGTCCGCCGTTGCCACAACGTCGTAACCAAGTACGCCGACGATCTGGCGCACCACCGCATGCGTTTCCGACAGCAGGCAGGCGGCAGGTTGCGACTGATTCAGCAGCTTGCTGAAGAAACCCATTTTTGGAAGTCCGGAATGGCCGAAGGCGGATTCTATCGGGCTCAGGCCCGCATGTTGGCAAAACGTTTCAAGTCATCTTCGAACTTCTTGCGCGCCGCCGGGTTGTCGATTTCATTGCAAAGCAAGGCCACGACCTGCTCGGTGGAAGTAACCGAGCGCACGGTGCGATCGACCAGGGCGTTGGCAAACGGACCGATCTCCTGCGCCAGCCGTCGCTTGGCATACGCCATGAACTCGGCGTCGACGCCACCATTGCCTGATCCTGCCGGCGATGCCCCCGGCGCGACTCCGAACACCAACCGACTCAGGCCGTCCAGGGCAGCTGGCTCGGCACAGGGCTGCAAACGAAACGGCAGGTTGCCAATGGTCGCCGCGTGCGCCGCAAATTCTGCGGTGGCGCGCAAACCGCCAGTCGCCGGCGAGCGCCGCAACACACTTTGCGTCGAACGGATGGCCGATCCGACGTAGCTGGTGCCCTCCGGCGATTCGGTGCGAAAAACGACACCGAAATGCAATACCAGGCGCAGGCGCAAGGGACTGGCGGTCGCATCAAAGCTCGCCGCGGTGCTGGCCAGGGTATCGAGTGGCAAGGCCAGTTCCTGATCCGGAGCCAAGGTCAGGGTCAGGTTTGGACGGCCGGGCTCCTGGGTGACGAAACCCAGGCCCCGTGCCGCGGCGAGGACGCGCTCGAATCCTTCGATCACTGCCGCCGAATACGCCGTGGCACCCGCGATGTCGCCCGCGATGACGGTTGTCGAAACTGGAGCGCTGACCTGCGACACGATTTCCCCGCTCTCCTTGCTTACCGACCAAGCAAACAACGTTTGGCGCGGTACGAAAAATCACCAACAATACGAATATTTCATTCTTTGGATATATTACTGTAGACATCGGCAGCGGCACGCATTTCGCGCCTTGGGGCTGACGCTTCAATCCGCGCAAACCTGCGTGCTATGCTCTGCGCCGAAAATCTAGCGGAGATCTCGCATGAAGCTGAGGGGAAAGTTCAATGTGATGTTGCTGGTGGTGTTCGGCCTGGCGCTGACCGCTTCCGGCTATTTTTCCTACAAGCAATTGACCGAAAACGCGCGCGACGAAGTCTTGTCGAATGCCGGCGTATTGATGGAAACCATCCTCTCCGCCCGCACCTGGGCCGTGAATGAAGTCGGCCCCAATCTGCGGGAAACCTCGGAAGAAGAGGACATGTTGATGATGGGTGTGCCGGCCTATGCCGCGAACAAGGTCATGGAGGCGGTGCAGAAGCGCTATCCGGAATACGGTTACCGCGAGGTCGCACTGAATCCGACCAACGTCAAGCACCGCCCGGCCGACTGGGAGGCCCGAGTGATCAACACCTTCCGTGCCGATACTACCAAGACGGAGGAATGGGGAATTCGCGAAACCAACAAGGGCCCCTACCTCTACCTGGCACGCCCGATTCAAATCAAGCAGTCGGGTTGCCTCGGCTGCCATACCACGCCGGAAAAGGCGCCGCCGCAGATGTTCAAGATCTACGGCGACAATGGCTATGGCTGGAAGCTCAAGGAAATCGTCGGCGCGCAGATCGTCATGGTACCCATGTCGGTGCCCGTCGCCAATGCCGATCGCATGTTCAAGACCTTCATGTTCACGCTCACCGGCGTCTTCGGAGCGGTCTTTGTGCTGCTCAACGTGATGCTTTCCGGTCTGATCATCAATCGCCTTGGCGAGATGGCCAGGATTGCGGAAGAGATCAGTCGCGGAAATTTCGAGATCGGGGAATTCAACGAGGGCGGCAGCGACGAAGTCGCGCAACTCAGTTCGGCATTCAATCGCATGCGACGCAGCCTGATCAAGGCCATGGAATTCTTCAACAAGCAGGGTGGCTGAGGCGGCACCATGAGATTCCGACCGAACTCCGGGCCATTGCCGCTGGCGTTGCTTGCGCTCGGCATGTTGGGCACCGGCGATGCCCAGGCACAGGGAGCAACCGGCACCCTTCGTGGCCGCGCGCTGTTCGAACAGAAGCAGTGTTCCCAGTGCCATTTCTACGAAGCGCGCGGCATCGCACCTTCGGTGAAGGCGATGCGAGCCGCGCTAAAGGGCGACCCGACCAGGGCATCGGCGGCGACGTCAGCCGCCGCCGCCCATGCCGGCGAACTGAAGGGTGTCGCCCCGGCGGATATCCGCGCCATGGCGGAATTTATCGCCGCGACGACCTTCGATGAACAGGCAGCGGCGGAGGCGGCGAAGCCCAAGCCGGGCAGCCCCGAGGCAAAGCGGCTTGCGGCGCAACAGGCCAGGCAGGAAGCCGAAGCCAGGGCCAAGGCCGCCGCAGAAGCCAAGGTCCAGGCAAAGCGGGATGCCGAAGCCAGGGCCAAGGCCGCCGCCGAAGCCAAGGTCCAGGCGAAGCGGGATGCCGAAGCCAGGGCCAAACAGGACGCCGAAGCCAGGACTCAGGCCAAGCGTGAGGCTGATGCCCAGGCCAGGGCCAAGCAGGAAAAGGAAGATCTCGCCAAGCGCGAAGCCGAGGCCAGGGCACGCAAAGATACGGCCGGGCTGGAGGCGATAAAGCGCGAGAACGAGGACCGGGCAAAGCGCGACGCCGATGCCCAGGCGACCGCCAGGCGTGATGCCGAAGCCAAGGCCAGACGTGACGCCGACGACCGCGCACGGCAGGAAGCCGAGGCCAAGGCCAAGCGAGACGCGGAGGCACTGGCCCAGCAGAAACGCGATGCCGAAGCCCAGGCGCAGGCCAGGAAACCGGAGCCTGCCGCCAAGGCCGAGTCAGCCAAGGCCGATGCGGCTGCGCCCGGCGGCAAGAAGAAGCTCGCCTATCGCGACGGGTCCGACCTGCCCGCCTGCCCCTCACCCACCGGCGCCCCACTGGGAACGGTGGATGAAAACGCCGCGAAGGCGATCATCGAACGTGTCGGCTGTCCCCAGTGCCATGCCTACGTGCAGAAGAAAACCGGCCCGCCGATGAAAAACATCCACGAAAAATACAAGGGCGACTGGGAATGCGTGGTGTCACGCCTGACCAAGAACAAGACGCACAAGGAAGAAGGCGTCACCGATGACATGAAGGGCAACGAATTCAAGATCGTTGCCGACTACATCGCAACGCGCGCCAAGTAAGCCCCCGGCCACAGGCCCACGTTCCGCTCGGGCGGGCGCCAAGGCCTCATACCTACGGGTATGGGGCTTTTTTTACGTCCATGACGCGGGCCTATTATCAGGCGACACTTGCACTAATCCAGGCAATCCATTGTTCATAAAGCGATTTCAAAACCCGAAAAGCGCTCTCTGTGTAATCCGACGACCTGTTGCAAAAAACTGACAGGGCCAGCAGGCGAAATACGGAAGGAACCAACGGTTTTGCTTGTAAATATTCAAAAAGTCTGTTTGAATCAAAGTCAAATAGCACTTTAGTAATGTGAATTCTGAAGATTTGGCTGGCGGACATGAATGCATATGGCAATTTCTCGCGCAATCGCCGCGAAATGTTCGAACGCATCGTCGGAACGAGACCTATGAAAAAGATCATCGAAACAAGTCGCACCCTTCTTGCCGCGTTGGCAATGATGCTGGCCATGGGATTCTCCATCTCCGCCACGGCTCAGACCGCTGGCAAAGACGACGCCGCACCTGCCAGGTCTCGCGCCGAGAGCGGGGTCACCAAACCCTGCATCGAATGCCACGAGGGCTTCTACACCATCACCAAGACCAAGCACGGCGTCAAGGGCGATTCACGTACGCCACAAGCGCAAGGAAAGTCAATCACCGGCTCCCCCGAGGATGCCATGTGCGGCACCTGCCACGGTGATCTGACCGCCCACAACAGGACGCCGAGGGTACAAGGGCTGGTCCCGATAACCTTTGGCAAAAAGTCAGCAGCCGAACCCCAGAACGAAGCTTGCCTGGCCTGCCATGACAAGGGGGCCCGAATTCACTGGCAGGGAAGCAAGCACGAGCAGACCAAGCAGTCCTGCGCCAGTTGCCACCGACTGCACGCGCCCAAGGATCCGGTGATGGTTACCGAAACCCAGGCAAGCGTCTGTTTTGACTGCCATCAGGATCGCCGCGCTGAAATGCATCGCCTGTCGACGCATCCAACCAAGGCAGGATTCTTTTCCTGCTCGTCCTGCCATGCGCCGCACGGCTCTTCATCGCAGCGCGCATCCCTGCAAAAAAATACGGTCAACGAAACCTGTTACACCTGCCACGCCCAGTTCCGCGGCCCCTTTCTCTGGGAGCACCGCCCCTCACAGGATGACTGCACCAACTGCCATGCCCCCCACGGCACCAATATTGCGCCAATGCTCAAGGTTCGTGCGCCTTACCTGTGCCAGCAGTGCCACCAGACATCGGGGGCCACCCACTCAAGCCAGGCGTTCAGTGGCAATCAACTGGGAACATCAGCAAGTCCGGCCGAAAGATTCGTGGGAGGTGGCTGCGTCAATTGCCACTCAAAGATTCACGGCACCAACCATCCGTCGGGAGCCCGTTTGCATCGCTGATGCAACGAAAATATACGCGAAGGTGATGAAATGAAGTCAATATCTCACACGTCCGAATGCCCTTCCCGCCTCACGCTGATTGCGGTCGCGGTGATCTCCTCGGTAGCAGCGACACCGACGTTTGCCGAGGAGTTGCTGACGATCAAGCTCTTTCGAGATTCGGAAGTCATGTTTCGCGACGCCGACATGTCACGCTGGGCCGACAATTATGTGGAACTTGGCGTCGGTTACAACTCCAAGGATTCGCTGCGTTTCGGTCAATTTTCAGGACTGACCGACAAGGGTGGTTTTCCACTCGGCGGCTTTAACTGGATATCGCGTGGCGATACCAACGACGCGCAGTATTGGCAGGTTCATGGCGCCAACCTTGGCCTTGATTCCAGAAAGCTGAAAGTGGAAGGTGGCGAGCAGGGACTGTGGAATGCCACCTTCAGTTTCGATGGATTGAAGAAATCACAGACGGACACGGCTCGCTTCATCTACACCGGACTGGGGACCAGCAATCTCACGCTCGCCCCCGGCTGTGCCGCAGCAGCCAATGCCACCTTGCTTACCGCAGGGTGCATGGCAAGCGCGACTCAATTCAACATCCAGCAGGGACGAGACATATACCGGCTTGGCTTGAACGCCGCATTGGCGTCCGATTGGGATTTCAAGGTTCGCTATCGAGAAGACCGGCGCGACGGGACCCGCCTGGTTGGCGCGACGCACTCTGGCGCAACCGCACGTGCCGCGATACTCCCCTATCAGATCGACGACAAGACGCAGCAAGTCGAGGCGATCCTTTCGTACGCGACCAAGCAAGCTCAATTCCAGTTGGGATACCACTATTCCCGTTTCGAGAATGCATTGAACTCCTTTACCTGGGCCAATGCCTTCACGGGCACGACTGCCGGAACGACAATCAACAGATTGTCCCTGGCGCCAAGCAACGATTACCACCAGATCAACGCGACAGGGGCTTACAACTTCAGCAAGGCCACGCGCCTCACCAGCAAATTCAGCTACGGCATCGCGCGCCAAAACGAAGCCTTTTTGCCCTACACGACGAATCCCGGGGCCATCGCCATTCCCATGCCAC
Source organism: Rhodocyclales bacterium (assembly GCA_016215645.1). Taxonomy (GTDB): domain Bacteria; phylum Pseudomonadota; class Gammaproteobacteria; order Burkholderiales; family Rhodocyclaceae; genus Sulfuritalea. The sequence goes on along the minus strand of JACRIX010000051.1, from coordinate 26,109 downwards.
GTGCGTCGCTTGAGGGCAAGGTGGTCAACACGATGCTCGACATCGCATTGACTACCAAGCCCATGGACAAGATGAGTCTCAAAGTCGCCTACCAGTATCGCGACAGCGACAACAAAACCCCGATTGCGCAATACGTCTATGCCTCGCGCGACGGTACCCAGGGCGCATTGGGTACGGCAAGCGTCCGCAGCAACGCTCCCGTTAGCACCACCGAACACAAGTTCATATTGGATGGCGACTATGAAATCATGGACAAGACGGTGCTTCGTGCCGGCGTTGAGCACAATGACAAAAAATATACACTGACCGACCGCACCCGAACGCAGACAGACAAACTCTCGCTTGACCTGCGTCGGCCGATCGGCAAAGACTTTGTCGGCAATGTCGGCTATGCCCATACCGTGCGCTACGGCGCCGACTATGACAAGAACACCTTCTTCCGCAATACCTATACCGACGCGGCATTCCAGGCAGCAAACCGGCTGACCAACAACCCGAGCATGCGTTCGTTCATGTATGCCGACTACGACGAAAACCGCGTGCGCGCCTCGGGCAACTGGACGCTCAGTGAGACCGTAACGTTTCAGAGCAGCATCGATGTTTTCCGGCAGGATGCGCGCGGACCGAACTGCGGCCAATACGCAGACGCCCTGCAGCAGCTCGGCGTAACCGGGCCTCTGTCGGATACCTGCCTGGGGCGAAATCGTGCCGAGGGTGGAAGTTTGAATTTCGACGTCCAGTTCCAACCGGAAGAGAACCTGACCACGTTCGCCTTCCTCAATCTGGCCGAGTCGGGAATCGACCAAACCGGCAGGACCTGGACTCGAAACAATACATCGGGGGCGCTTGACACCAACAACTGGTATGGCCGCATGGCTTACCTGGACAGGTCGCTCGGATTCGGACTGAAATATCAACCCGAAGAAAAATGGGACCTCGGCGGAACCTACGTCTTTAACCAGGGGGTGGGCAAGAGTGGCGTCAACACCGCCAGTGGCCTCGCTGCGGCTTCGCCGCTACCCGATACATGGACGCGGCTGCACTCCCTGCAATTGTTCGCCAAAATGGCCTACAGCAAACAAATGGACCTTCGCTTCAACTATATGTATGAAAACCTGCGGGCGTACGACTGGGCCTACGACAACGTCAGCGCCAACTCCGTGCAAAACGTGCTGCTGAACGGGATGACTTCACCTCGCTACAGCAACCACGTGTTCGGAGTGTCCGCCGTCATGAAGCACTGGTAGGTCACGCCAGGACAAATGGAAACAGGCCGCGCAATGCGGCCTGTTTCCATTTGGTCGAATGATGGCAAACGCCTACGATCTATTCCCGGCTAAGTATCCAACGCACGAGATTCAGCAACTCCGCCTTGTCCTTGGTCTGCGGCGGTTCATGCTCCTCGTCGCCGCCGTCCTCCACCTTGACCTTCAGTGCGCCGGAGAGATGCTTCACAAGCGCGGCCTCGCCGTCCTTGCCCTTGTACTTTGCGGCAATCCGTTTGTACGACGGTGCCTTCTTGGCTTTGTCGACGTTGTGGCAGCGAAAACAGCCACTCGCCCTGGCCACGGCTATCGCCGCATCCTCGTTGATACTTTGCGCAGCCGCGGGACTCAGGGCGAAAGCCAGTGCTGTCGCCAGGATCAGCTTGTGCAGTGCGGTGCCAAGATTGATAATCGACTTCATCAATGTGCCGTTACCTTCTGATTTGCAGACATATTACCGCATTGCCGCATGCTTGCTACTGGCGCTGGGGACAATTGCCTTGCCCAGCGACTCGGTGTGGGCCAGGACCACCCTGAAAAAGCCCACGGTGAAGCTTCAGAAGCTTAAGCAAAAGCCGCAGGCAAGCGCCAGGCGTTCAGGCAAGTCAAAGCAAAACACTGTTGCGCCGGCACAGCTTGACCCACGTACCGAATTCGAGGTGATCGAGGAAGAGTCAACTGCCTTGAACAACGTGCTTGGGGTCGCTCCGGATGACACCCAAGCCAATCAGAAGCTCGCCGAGCTCGCGCTGCGTGCCGTCCGGGCAGCGGAAAAAGCCCTGTCCCGCGGCGACGATGCGATGTTTGCCGCCTATCTCGCCCAATTCCCCCGCCGATTTGCCGGCACCCGTACCGGCCTGGAGAATATGGCTGGACGCGGCATCGGCGCCGCGGAATATGCCCTCGGCGCAATCGCGCTTCACGGGCTCGCCGGCGACAAGAGTCTGGCGCAGGCCTGCACCAGATTTGCCGCAGCGCTGGCGAAGGGCTTTGGCGGAGCCAGATTCCGGCATGCCCAATGCATTGAGGACAACGACCCGGGAACCGCGCTCGCACTGCTGAGAGAGGCGGCGGATGCGGGACATGTGGCCGCCGCGGAACGCCTCGGACGGATTTGCCTCGAAGCCGAGCCGCCGGATGTCGGCTGCGCCACGACCCGTCTCGAACGTGCCGCGCGCGACGGCCGCGCCAGCGCCACCGCACTGCTGGGTTGGATGCATGCGGAAGGCGTCGGCGGCAAGGTCGATCTGTTGCGTGCCGCAAAGCTCTATGCGGAGGCGTCACGCAAGGGTGAGCCCTCGGCGCAAAACAATCTTGGCGAGCTCCAGGAAAAAGGTCGGGGTGTTGCCAGGGACGAGAAGGCAGCCTTCGCGAACTATCTCGCCGCGGCGAATAGCGGTTACCCGCCGGGCCAGTTCAACGCCGGCCGACTTTACGCGGCGGGACGGGGAATCGAACGCAATCCGGTAGAAGCACGTCGCTGGCTGACGGAGGCCGAAACGGCGGGAATTCCGGCGGCCCGACAGCTGCTGGACATACTCGATCGGGCGCCTGACTGATGCGGCGGCATGGCACCATGCGGAATTCGCTCACGCTTGCGCTGGTCCTGGTGTGCTCCGCCTGTGCCGGAATACCCGAACTGGTCCTGCGCGACCGCGACCACCCATTGGCCGGAAGAATCTGGGACCCCGCGAGTGCCACCTTCATCGATGAAATGGAACTGCTGCGCCGCGCCGCACAAGCAGAGATCCTCCTGCTCGGTGAAACCCATGACAACCCCGAGCATCACCGCCTTCAGCGCCGGATCCTCGCCGCCCGCCGGGAGGCAGGGGCACGGCCCGCGCTGCTGATGGAACAGTTCGATATTGACCAGCAGCCCGCCATCGACGAGGTAGCAACCACGGGCGGCGACCTGGGACCGTTGATGCGCGGCTGGAATTGGTCGCACTATCGCGGTTTGGCAAGCGATGCGCAGATGGCCGGGATGCCTCTGCGGGCGGCCAACCTGCCGCGCGCGGCGCTGCGACCGGTCGTGCGCGACGGCTTTTCGACACTCCCCGCAGCGGAAGGCGAGCGTCTCGGCCTCAATGCCGCCTGGGATGGCGCGCGCGACAAATACTTGTCCGGGATTATCGAGGCCTCCCATTGCGGCAAGGTATCGGCGCCGCTGCGCGATGGCCTGGTGCGCGCGCAACGCCTGCGGGACGCCACCCTGGCCGACGTGGCACTCGCCAACATAAGGCATGGCGTCATCTTCATCCTCGGCCGCGGCCATGCCCGCCGTGACATCGGGGTACCACACTACCTTGAAACGCGTCGCCCCGGGACACGCGTGCTCAGCATCGGGCTGGTCGAGGTCAGCCCCGCCAATACCGATGCGTCGCGCTACGAGGCTGACCGGGTGGGTCCGGCGCCGGCCTTTGACGTGATCTGGTTCACGGCGCGCGCCGAACGTCCCGATCCCTGCCTGGCGTTCGGCAAGTAAAACCGCATCGACCCGGGCAGGTTCCACGCGCCAGAAAAAACGGGCGCCGCATCGGGCGCCCGTTGAGTAGCCGCCGGAAGGGGAGGATTCCGGCGGCAGCCCCTCCTGGCGGAGGGGCAGGGAGGCGTATCAGTTGTGGTAGGCCGATTCGCCGTGGGAGGTGATGTCCAGACCCTCGCGCTCCTCGTCTTCCGGTACCCGCAGGCCGACGAAGATATCGACGATCTTGTAGCAGACGAAGGCGACGACACCCGACCACACCAGGGTAACGCCAATCGCCGTCGCCTGGATGGTGACCTGGCCCATGATGTCGTAGTTGTCGGCCACCTTGTTGGCCACGTAATCGTAGATGCCGCTGCCGCCCAGGCTGGGCGCCGCAAACACGCCGGTCAGCAACGCGCCGAGAATGCCGCCGACGCCATGCACACCGAACACGTCGAGCGAATCATCCGCGCCGAGCAGCTTCTTCAGGCCATTCACGCCCCAGAGGCAGATCACGCCGGCCGCAAGACCGATCACCAGCGCACCGACCACGCCGACAAAGCCGGCGGCGGGGGTGATGGCGACCAGGCCGGCGACAGCGCCCGAGGCCCCACCCAGCATCGAGGGCTTGCCCTTGATCAGCCATTCCGCCACCATCCAGGCGGTGGCCGCCATCGCGGTGGCCAGCCAGGTATTGACGAAGGCCAGGGCCGCCGTGCCGTTGGCTTCGAGCGCCGAACCGGCGTTGAAGCCGAACCAGCCGAACCACAGCAGCGAGGCGCCGATCATGGTCATGGTCAGCGAGTGCGGCGCCATCGAATCCTTGCCGTAGCCGACGCGCTTGCCAACCATGTAGGCGCCGATCAGGCCGGCGATGGCGGCGTTGATGTGCACCACCGTGCCGCCGGCGAAGTCAAGCGCACCCTTCTGGAACAGGTAACCGGCAGTGGCCGTAGCCTTGTCGGCGGCCTCCGCCGTGGTGTAGGCGTCCGGACCGGTCCAATACCAGACCATGTGCGTCATCGGCAGGTAGCTGAAGCTGAACCACAGCACCATGAACAGCAGCACCGCCGAGAACTTGATGCGCTCGGCGAAGGCGCCGACGATCAGGCCGCAGGTGATGGCCGCGAAAGCGCCCTGGAAGGCCACGTAGATGAATTCGGAGACGACTACACCCTTGCTGAAGGTGGCGGCGACCGAGTCCGGCGTGATGCCCTTGAGGAACAGCTTGTCGAGGCTGCCGAAGAAGGCGTTGCCCTCGGTGAAGGCCACGCTGTAGCCATACACGGCCCACAGTATGCTGATCACCGAGAAGGTGACGAACACCTGCATCAGCACCGACAGCATGTTCTTGCTGCGCACCAGACCACCGTAGAACAGCGCCAGACCGGGGATGCTCATCAGGATCACGAAGGCCGTGGCCACGATCAGCCAGGCATTGTCGCCCTTGTTGGGCACCGGTGCCGGTGCTGCCGCCGGTGCGGCGGCGGGTGCGGCGGGTGCGGCGGCGGTGGCCGCCGGGGCAGCGGCAGCAGCAGCGGCCGGAGCCTCCGCTGCGGGTGCCGTCGCCGCCGGAGCGGCCGGCTTGTCATCGGCGGCCCAGGCGTTGGACGCGCCGCCGGAAATGCCGATGGCAAGTGCCGTCAGCAGTGTTGCGAATAGGCGTTTCATTTCAGCTCTCCCTTACAGGGCTTCCTCACCGGTTTCGCCGGTGCGGATGCGGATGACTTGTTCGACGTCGAAGACGAAAATCTTGCCATCGCCGATCTTGCCGGTGCTGGCGGATTTCTCTATGGTTTCGATGACCTGGTCGAGCAGGTCGTCGCGAATCGCGGCTTCGACCTTGACCTTGGGCAGAAAATCGACGACGTATTCAGCGCCGCGATAGAGCTCGGTATGACCTTTCTGCCGGCCGAACCCCTTGACCTCGGTGACGGTGATCCCTTGCACGCCGACGGCGGCGAGGGCCTCGCGCACCTCGTCAAGCTTGAACGGCTTGATGATGGCGGTAACGAGTTTCATGGCTGTTTCCTTTAATGATGTGGAGGTTAGGTTTGTTGCAGTCCCGCCGACGCCGGCCGGGTCGCCGGCGGAACTTAGTTCAGTTGATTAGAAAGTTTTCTTGAAGCTCAGGACCAGAGTGTCTTTTGCCACGTCCTTGAAGCCCGTCGTGCCACGGTTGGTGCCCCAGCAATAGGCAGATGCATTGGCAGCAGGCAGCGGGTTGCCGCAGGAACCACTGGCATCGGTCGCCGAATAGGTCAGGCCGACAACACCGAAGCCGACATCCTTGGTAACGCCAATGTTCCAGTCGTTGTAGCTCGGGCTGGCGGTAGCGGCGGTGACATTTACGTTCTTCACCTTCTGATGGCCATAGTGGCCGCTCAAGCCCCAACCGTTGCCAAGGTCATAGGCGCCGTTGAGTTCCAGATAGTCAGACCCACGGGTGCTGGTGTTGCCGTTGTTACCCAGCCAGCCGATGAAGCCATCGGACACGACGCGGGAGTACTTCACGGTGACCCACTTGTAACCAAGCGCACCGTAGATTTCATTGGTATTCGGATTCACGTTGGTACCGGGAATCGCATTGGCCTTGCCGGGATAGGTGTAGGCAATGGCGCCGATGTCATAGGTAAAGTCGCTGCCGCCGAAGCTGTTCTTGTAGCCGCCGTAATAGTCGATCTCGGTCGTGCCGCTGCCATAGGCATCCTTGACCCACGTGATGGTCGAGGCCCAGACGCCGGCATATAGGCCGCTGGAATGCGAATAGTCGACACCGCCTTGCAGGGCAGCGCCGCCACGAGTCTGGCTGACACCGCGGAACAGGTAGTCGGATACCACGCCGACGTTGGGCGAGAAGGTGTGCGGGCTGGCCGGCGCGGCGGCGGCCTGGGCCATGGCAACGGAGGGTAGGGCGAACGCTCCGGCGATGGCGGCGGCAATCAGTGTCTTACGCATAGTGAAGCTCCTAGGAAGAAATTTGGAAAACTACGGACGCAGTTATGCGAAGACCGTGCCAATCATTTTTTCACTTTAAAAACATAACCCTGAGAGGTCCACATGGCGCCACGACGATTGCAGCGCACCAAAGCTGGCACCAAAGCCGGGCGACACGCACCATGCTGGTGCCTACCCGGGCCCAAGGCGGGGCCACGTCGGCGCTGTGCTAGACTTTTCTTCGTCCCTGCCACTCTCTTCCGACCATGCTCAATCCCAAACTGCTCGACGAAATGTCGTCCCGTGTCTCCTCCCTGCTGGCGTCGACGCCGGCCGGTGAGGTCGAGAAGAACCTGCGCGCGGCACTGGGCAGCCTGTTTGCCAAACTCGACCTGGTGACACGCGAGGAATTCGACGTGCAACGCGAGGTGCTGGCGCGCACGCGCGCCAAACTGCAGGCGCTGGAAGCCCGCGTCGTCGAACTGGAAGCGGCCAGGGCAGCGTCCCGAACCGAAAGCTGAATCGCCCATGGCCCTCGCCGTCCTGCGCTCGCGAGGGCTGGAAGGGCTTTCGGCACCGGAAGTCACGGTCGAAGTCCATCTCGCCGCCGGCTTGCCGGCTTTCACCCTGGTCGGCCTGCCCGACACCGAAGTCCGCGAGGCACGCGACCGGGTGCGCGCCGCGATCCAGAACTGCGGCTTCGAATTCCCGCAACGCCGCATCACCGTGAACCTCGCGCCGGCCGACCTGCCCAAGGAATCCGGACGCTTCGACCTGCCGATTGCGCTGGGCATCCTGATCGCGTCCGGGCAACTCAAGGCGACGGCGCTCGATCAGCATGAATTCGCCGGCGAACTCGCCCTCTCCGGCGAGTTGCGCGCCGTGCGCGGCACCCTGGCGATGTGTGCGGCCATGCATCGCGACGCCGCGACGGCGACCGCGCGCGCCTTTGTCCTGCCCTCGGCAAGCGCCCCGGAAGCGGCCTTGATTGCGGACATGAACATCCTGCCGGCGCAAAACCTGCTGCAAGTATGCGCTCACCTCTCCGGTCACGAATCGCTGCCCCGGTTCGCCGTGCCGCCAGCGCCGACTCTCAGCCCCTATCCCGACCTGGCCGACGTCAAAGGACAGGCACCGGCCAAGCGTGCCCTGGAAATCGCCGCCGCCGGCGCCCACAGCCTGTTGCTCAGCGGGCCGCCCGGCGCCGGCAAGTCGATGCTGGCCCAACGCCTGCCCGGCCTGCTGCCGCCCATGACCCACGACGAGGCACTGGAAAGCGCCTCGGTGCATTCGCTCGCCGGCAGCTTCCGGCTGGCGCAGTGGAAGCAACGGCCGTTTCGCGCCCCGCACCACTCGGCATCCGCCGCCGCCCTCGTTGGCGGTGGTGGCACGCCGCGTCCCGGCGAAATCTCCCTGGCACACCACGGCACACTGTTCCTGGATGAATTGCCCGAGTTTCAGCGCGGCGTGCTGGAGGCCTTGCGCGAACCCCTGGAAACCGGGCACATCCATGTCGCGCGTGCGGCGCGGCGCGCCGAATTTCCCGCCCGCTTCCAGCTGATCGCGGCAATGAATCCATGCCCCTGTGGCTGGCTCGGGCATTCCTCGGGGAAATGCCGCTGCACGCCCGACCAGGTGTCCCGCTATCGCGGCAAGCTCTCCGGCCCGCTGCTGGATCGCATTGACCTGATGCTCGACGTGCCGGCGGTGAGCGAAGCCGAATTGAACGCGCGTGGCGGCGGCGAAAGCTCGGCGGCGGTGCAAGGCCGCGTCGCTGCGGCCCGCGCCCGCCAACTGGCGCGCCAGGGCAAGCCCAACGCCGGCCTGACGCCCGACGAGATCGAAGCGTGCTGCCTGCCCGGCGGCGACGGCGCCGCCTTGCTGAAACGCGCGATGCAACAACTCGGGCTCAGCGCGCGGGCTTATCATCGCATCCTCAAGGTCGCGCGCACGATCGCCGACCTGGCAGAAGCCGCGGACGGCGTGCCGCTCGCCGCCGCCCACATTGCGGAGGCCGTGCAGTACCGTCGCGGCCTGGCCCACTGAGGAGATTCGCTTGCCTACGTCATCGCCCGTCAGCGCACTTACGACCGCACAACTGCAAGGCATCCTCAGCATCGCCGACGATGCCGTGGTCTGCTTCGACGAAAAGCAGCACATCCTGCTGTTCAACCACGGCGCCGAAATGATCTTCGGCTGGACGCGCGATGAAGCCATCGGCCAGATGCTCGACCTGCTGCTGCCGCCGCATGTGCGCGCCGACCACGCGGCACTGGTCAAGGAGTTCGGCCGCTCGGGCGACATCGCCCGGCGCATGGGCGAGCGCCGCTCGATCAGCGGCATGCGCAAGAACGGCGAGGAGTTCCCCGCCGAGGCCTCGATCTCCAAGCTCGAAACCGAAGGCACGGCGATCTATACCGCGATCCTGCGCGACATCACCGCCCAGGTCGCGCGCGAGCGCGAGCTCCAGTCCGCCAAGGACAGGGCCGAAGCGGCGATGCAGGCCAAGAGCATGTTCCTCGCCAACATGAGCCACGAGATCCGCACCCCGCTCAACGCCGTGATCGGCATGACCAGCCTGTTGCTCAACACCCGCATCGACGACGAGCAGCGCGATTACGCCGAAACCGTGCGCGCCAGCAGCGAAGCCCTGCTGACCATCATCAACGACATCCTCGACTATTCCAAGATCGAAGTCGGCAAGCTGGAGATCGAGCGCTACCCCTTCGACCTGCGCCGCTGCCTGGAAGAGGCGATGGACCTGATCAGCGCCGAGGCCGGCGAGAAGAACATCAACCTCGCCTACTTCATCGACGACAGCGTGCCCGCCGCGCTGGTCGGCGACGTCGCCCGGCTGCGCCAGATCCTCGCCAACCTGCTCTCCAACGCGATCAAGTTCACCCACCGCGGCGAGGTCGTGATCAATGTTTCCGCCGTACCGCGGCGCGACGAAAGCCACGACGTCCTGTTCGCCATCCGCGACACCGGCATCGGCATCCCCGCGGACAAGCTGGGCATGCTGTTCCAGTCCTTCAGCCAGGTCGACGCCTCGACCACCCGCAAGTACGGCGGCACCGGTCTGGGCCTGGCGATCAGCAAGCGCCTGGCCGAAATGATGGGCGGCACGATGTGGGTCGAAAGCATCGTCGGCACCGGCTCCACCTTCTACTTCACGGTCGCCGCGGCGGCTTCCGGCCCGCAGCTGGCCAACAGCTACCTCAAGGAATACTCCTCGGCGCTGTCCGGCCGGCGCGTGCTGATCGTCGATGACAACAGCACCAACCGCCGCATCCTGGTGAAGCAGGCACTGACCTGGGGCATGCTGCCCTCGGCCGCCGCCTCCGGCATCGAAGCGCTGGACTTCATCCGCCACGGCCACGCCTTCGATGTCGGCATCCTCGACATGAGCATGCCCGAGATGGATGGCATGGCCCTGGCGCTGGAAATCCGCAAGCATCGCGACCCGCTGGCCCTGCCGCTGGTGATGCTGACCTCGGTGACCTTCCAGCGCAACCGCGAAGACGCGATGGACACCGCCGCCTTTGCCGCCTATCTCAACAAGCCGATCAAGCCCGCCGCCCTGCTCGACTCCCTGCTCCACGCCATTCGCATCGAAGCCACGCCCAAGCAGGTGCAGCCGCCACCGCCGGTACCGGCCAACCTGGCCGACAGCCTGCCGCTGAAAATCCTGGTGGCCGAAGACAACACGGTCAATCAAAAGGTGGTGCAGCACCTGCTCGCCCACCTTGGCTACCGCGCCGACCTGGTGGCCAGTGGCGTCGAAGTGCTCGACGCGCTGGAGCGCCAGCATTACGACGTGGTACTGATGGACGTGCAGATGCCGGAGATGGACGGCCTCGAAGCCACGCGTCGCCTGCGCGCCCGCTACGCCGGGGACGAGTCGCCCAAGGTGATCGCCATGACCGCCAATGCCATGCCCGGCGACCGCGAAAAATGCCTGGCCGCCGGCGTCGACGCCTATGTCTCGAAACCGGTCGAACTCAACGACATCCGCGCCGTGCTCTCCGCCGTGGCGTCAGCGCCGACTCCCATGCCTGCGCCGCGCATCGAGGCGGAGGATGCGGCGCCCGTGATCGACCGGCGACGCATCGACCAGTTGCTCGAACTGCAGGACGAGCGCAAGCCGACACTGGTCGCCGATGTCATCGAGTTGTTCTTCGCGGATTCGCCGCAGCACCTGGAAAAGCTCGCCGCCGCGATCGCCGCCGGCGACGCCGAGCGCGTGGCCGACTGTGCCCACCGCTATCTTTCCAGCATCGAGAACCTCGGCGCCCGGCGCATGCGCACCAGTTGCATGGCCATCGAAAAAATCGGCCGCGATGGCGGCGTTGCCGGGGCGTTGGCGGCGCTGGACACGCTGCGCGCCGAATACCAGCTGGCGCACCGGGAATTGTCCGCCATCGTCGCGCGCGCCAAGCCCGCCGGCGGTTGAACCCGCCGCTCCGTTCCACCCCCATTCCCGGATCGAAAGTCGTCACCCACCATGAGCCTTGACTACCGCATCATCCCCGTCACCCCCTTCGAGCAGAACTGCAGCCTGGTCTGGTGCACCGAGACCATGCAGGGCGCCCTGATCGATGCCGGCGGCGATACCGAGCGCCTGCAGGCCGTCGCCGCCAGCCTCGGGGTGCGCATCGAAAAGCTGCTGCTGACCCACGGCCACATCGACCATGCCGGCGGTGCCGGCGGCCTGGCAAAGCAAATCGGCGTGCGCATCGAGGGGCCACAGCGCGAAGAGGCCTTCTGGATTGACCAGCTCCCCCAGCAAAGCCGCAGCTTCGGCTTTCCGCCGGCCGCCGCCTTTACCCCCGACCGCTGGCTGGAGGATGGCGACACGGTAACGGTCGGCCATCAAACCCTGCGCGTGCTGCACACGCCGGGTCATACCCCGGGGCATGTGGTGTTCTTCCACGCCCCGACGAAACTTGCCATCGTCGGCGACGTGCTGTTTGCCGGATCGATCGGCCGCACCGACTTTCCGCGCGGCAGCCACCGCGAATTGATCGCTTCCATCCGGGATAAGCTCTGGCCGCTGGGCGACGATGTCGAGTTCATTCCGGGCCATGGCCCGATGTCGACCTTCGGCGATGAGCGTCGCAGCAATCCCTTTGTCGCAGACGGAGCCTGACATGCCGCATGCCTTCAAATTCTTTCGCGCCGGCGGCTTCGATCAGGCGCGCATCGATACCGCCGCCGACCTGCTGAACCTCAAGGAGCTCGACCAGAAGCTGTGGGTCGCGCTGTCCTGCCCGACCACCGGCATCGAGTTCGACGCGCGCACGCTGGCACTGATCGATACCGACAATGACGGCCACATCCGCGCGCCGGAACTGCTCGGCGCCATCGACTGGGCGGCAGCGCGCCTGGCCGACAGCAGCGTGTTCGAGAACAGGCTGGCCGGCGTGCCACTGGCCGCGATCAAGGACGAAGCCGTGCTCGCCGCCGCCAACGGCCTGCTGCCCGAAGGCGGGGCGCTGGTCAGCGTGGAGGCCGCCAGTGCCGCCGAAGCCGAGTACGCCGCGCGCGCCCTGGCCGCCTGGGAAGCCGCCGGCGCGGCGGCGCGTCCTTTGGGCGATGCCACCGAAGGCGCCTGCACTGCGCTCGCCGCGGTGCGCGAAAAGCTCGACGACTTCTTCGTCCGCTGCCGCCTCGCTGCCTTCGACGCCCGCGCCGAAGACGCGATGAACGCCTCCGACGACAGCTTCAAGGCCCTGGGTGGCGCGGCCCTGAGCAATGGCCACGCCGACATCGCCGCCCTGCCGCTGGCAAGAGTCGGCGCCGGCGCTACGGTGCCGCTGGGCGCCGGCATCGACTCCGGCATCAACCCGGCCTGGGCCGAGCGCATCGGCGCCTTCCGCGAGACCGTGGTGGTGCCCCTGATCGGTGCGCGTCCGGGCCTCTCCGAATCCGACTGGCTGGCAATACAGGACCAACTCGCCGTATTCAATGCCTGGCAGGCCGCCAAGCCGGCCGGCCTGCCCCCCGAGGCCGAGGCCGTGCGCGACCTCGAACGCCTCGCGCGCTACGTGCGCGACCTGCTGCCGCTGGCCAACAACTTCGTCGCCTTCCGCGACTTCTACACCCGCCAGGGCAAGGCGACGTTCCAGATCGGCACGCTCTACCTCGACGGCCGCGCCGCCGAACTGGTGATTTCGGTCAATGACGCCGGCAAGCACGCGGCGCTGGCCGGACTCTCGCGCATCTGCCTGGTGTATTGCGACTGCGTCCGCCCGGGAGCCAGGCAGACCATCGCCGCCGCCTTTACCGCCGGCGACTCGGACCAGCTGATGGTCGGCAGGAACGGGGTCTTCTACGACCGCCAGGGCCGCGACTGGGACGCCACCATCAGCAAGATCGTCGATCACCCGATCAGCCTGCGCCAGGCCTTCTGGTCGCCGTACAAGAAGCTCGCGCGGATGGTGGCCGAACAGTTGCAGAAGCTCGCCGCGAGCAAGGCCACGGCAGTCGAGGGCAAGCTCGCCGAAGTCGCCGCCGCGACGGTGAAGAAGGCCGACGCGCCACCGGCCAAGCCGCCCGCGCAACAAGCTTTCGACGTCGGCAAGTTCGCCGGCATCTTCGCCGCCATCGGCCTCGCCGTCGGCGCCATCGGCACCGCCGCGGCCGCCGTGGTCACCGGCCTGCTCGGCCTCAAATGGTGGCAACTGCCGCTGGCCGTCGCCGGCCTGCTGCTGCTGATTTCCGGCCCGGCGGTAATCGTCGCCTGGTTCAAGCTGCGCAGCCGCAACCTCGGCCCCATCCTCGATGCCAACGGCTGGGCGGTGAACGCCCGCGCCCGCATCAACATCCCCTTCGGCACCTCGCTGACGCAAGTCGCCACGCTGCCCGAAGGCGCCGAGCGCGCATTGAGCGACCCGTATGCCGAGAAGGAACGGCCGTGGAAGACCTACGGCGTCATCGCCGTGGTGATCTTCATTGCGCTGGCGTGGTGGACGCGATAGGCGGCGCTGCGTTCAGGCCGGCGGCCTGAGGCTGCCTTCGCCGGCCGGCAGCGGCGAAGGCAGGGCTTGCAGCAACTCCCGAACCCTGGGTTCCGCGCGGGCCAGCAGCACCGGGTTCTGGCTCAGAATCGTCAACAGGAATGCGCGGTGCTGTTCAATCTGGCGGATCAGGGCCAGGTTCTGTTCTCCGCTCATGGCGCGGCCCCCGGCATCAACTTCTTCAGCTCCTCGATGTCGATCTGGTCTTTGCCGCGTCCGGTGCCGGTCTTCATCGCGATCAGGTGCGGAATCGAGGCAACCGGCACCTGCGCGCTCCCCAGTTCGACCATCAGCGCGTCGCGGCGCAAATCGGCATAGGGCACGACGGGCTTGACCAGCACATCGAGAACCGTCGCCTGTGCCTCGACGCCACGCAGGCTGAACGCCGGCATGCCCTTCTCGCGATGCCATTGCTCGATAAGTTCGGGGCGCGCCAGCGACTCGATCGGCACCGGTATGGTCGGCCGCAAACCGGCTTCGCGCGCGGCGCCAATGAAGCGTTCCAGGTTGCCTGACTCCATCGCCAGGACGACATCCACGTCCATCGTCACACGTTGATAACCCTGCAAGGCAACCGCCAGACCGCCGACCAGCACGAAGTCGATTTTCTTGTCCGTCAGCAGCTTGATCAGGTCGAAGATACCCATGAATCGAACCTATACCAACATGACCAGACGGGCCCCTTGCGGACTGTCTTCAGCGATATGCACGAGGCCATCGATCAACTCCCGCTCGGCGGTCGCCGACCAGTCAAGCGGCTTGTTGCGACTTGGCATGGCCCGAAAGGATCGCCCCGGCTTTAGCCATGACCGTCGCGTGGGACTGCGTGCGACCCGCTTTCACGTCGGCGCGCCCTGCCTTGACGGCACGCACGACACGCTCGGTTTCGGAAAACCCGTCGCGCAGGACGAACTTCAACATGGCGCGCGGCGTGCGACCGGCTTCGGTAGCGAGCTTTTCGAGGCGGCGCAAATCGGCTTGGCTCAGGCTGGGTTCGGCGGCGGACATGGCGTCTCCTGCGGGTTATCTGCTCTGGAACGCAACCTTACCCCATCCACCGCCCGTCGTCCAAGCGGCGGGCGCGGCCGAGGGCCTCGAGGGCGGCGAGGATGTCGGGCAGGCGGGATTTCCAGTGGCCCCTGCCGGTGAAGCTTGCGGCGAGTTGTTGTTCGGTCTGTGGCGCGTTGCCGAGGGCGGCGGCGAGGGTGGCGAGTTGTTCGGGGAGGGTGGCGGGCCATTGTTGCTGGCTTGCCGGGGTGGGTGCCCGGGCTGGAGTCGGGGGACTCGTGGCTCCGTCAGAGACGCATTTGCCAACTGAGCTCCGCCCCGAGTCCCCCGACTCCAGCCCGATCGCGGTCTGCGTGCTTCCCGGCGCTTGAAAATCGGGACGTAGCCAGCGCACGGTGCCGGCGGCTTCCTCGGCACTGCGTTCAGCGTTGAGGGCGACCAGGCGTTCGAGGATGGCTTCGTCGGAAGGCTGGTCGTGCCAGCCGTAGGCGGCGAGCACGGCGGCATCGAGTTCCTCGTGCAGCGATTTCAGTACCGCGACCAGTCCCTTTTCATGAATCAGCTTTTCCTTCGCCGAAATCGCCGTGTCGCCAGCGCCGACTTTCAGCTTTTCCACCACGTTGTAGAGGCCGGTCAAGGTCAGCCCGGCATGCTCGGCCAGCACCTGCTTGCGATGGGCGTCGATCTGCTCGGCGAGGTCGCGGATGCAGGACTGTTGTTGGGGCGTGGCGGCGGGGAAGGGGAAGGTTTCGAAGCAGCGAGACTTTGCATAGACCGGGTCGTTGCCGACACCGAGCCAACTACCTGCGGCCAGCGCCCAAGCCACATGCGCACGGCTCGACAGCACGCCGAGAAAATAGCCATCGTCCAGCGCGATGCAGACCAGCTTGTTGTCGGCCGTTATCGACGCATCGAGGAACTGGAAGACACGATGCTTCGCAGTTTCCACGGTAGCGATATAGCGCGGCAAACCTGCGAGCTGGCGGCGCAACTTTGGATTGGTCTCCCCAAACAGCCACCAATTGCGCTTGCGAACCTCGCGGTTGTTGTGGTCGCGCTCCGGCTTCACCCGCTCCAGCACCCACTGGTAGGTCGCCGGCCAGCGGCGGCGCACTTCATCCGCGTCACGGCCAAAAAGATCGATCACGCTGACCCCGCGCGGCCGGTCGGTCAGGTCGCGGCCATTGCGGTAGGGCTTGATCGGTGCGTCGCTTTCGAGGCGTGCGGCCTCCTCCGGCGTGACGATGAAGCCCGCGCCAAACAACTGAACGCCGCGATTGGCGAGGCTTTCGTTCGCCCGCAGTGCTTGCGCCGCCGTCACGTCAGCGCCGACTTTCAGATCGGCGTGGATCGTGCCGCTGCGCTCGGCCAGTTCCACGTCCAGCCCTTCGCCCTTGCCGTCGCGCTCGGCGCTCACGCTGCACAGGCGCCCTTCGCCCGCGCCCGGCGCGGCGACGGTCATTGCAATCCTTACCGCCGCGCCGTCGGCGCTGTCCACCCAGGGATGGTCGGGCACGGCGAAGACCAGATGCAGGCCTTGGTCGATGGCGCTTTGAACGATGCGGCGGTTGAAGGTCTGCCGCAGGCTGTTGGTGGTGATGAAACCGAAGCGCGCCAACTTGCCTTGCGCCACGAGTTGCGCGGCGTGATGCCACCAGAACATGACGAAGTCGGCCGACTCGGGTACCGCCTGCCAGGCGCCGCGCAGCGCCTCGACATAGCCGTCGCCCAGCGCGGCGCGCATGGTCGAGGCGCCGACGAACGGCGGATTGCCGACCACCACGTCGGCCATCGGCCAGTCCGCGGGGCGCGGGTTGCGGTAACGCTCCAGCGGCAGGCGCGCGGTCTCATCCGGCACCTGTTCGCCCGTGACCGGGTGGGTCTTCATCGTGCGGCCATCCCAGCGCGTGACCGGGATGCCCTTGGCGTCGGTCACGTAGTCCATTCCGTCGTGCGCCAGCACCGCGTCACGGCATTCGATGTTGCGGAAGTCCTTCAGTATCGGGCTGGGCGGCAGGCCGCTGCCCTGGGTGCGGAAGTGCCACTGCAGGTAGCCGATCCACAGCACCAGTTCGGCGATCGCCGCGGCGCGCGGGTTGAGCTCGATGCCGAGGAACTGGTGCGGATCGACGGTAAGGCCTTCGGCTTCGAGCAGGGTCTGGCCGTGACCGATGTCGTGCAACTGGTTCAGCACTTCGCCTTCGAGGCGCTTCAGGTGTTCCAGCGCGACGTAGAGAAAATTTCCGCTGCCGCAGGCCGGGTCGAGCACGCGCAGGCTGCACAGGCGGTGGTGGAAGGCGCGGATCTCGTTGATCGCCTCTTTCTGCTTGCCCGCATTGGCCAGCATCACCGCGGCGCCCTGCACGTAGGCCCAGGCCTGACGCAAGGGTTCGATCACGGTCGGCTGCACCAGGCGGTCGACGTAGGCGCGCGGCGTGTAGTGGGCGCCGAGGGCATGGCGTTCGCGCGGGTCGAGGGCGCGCTCCAGCAGGGTGCCGAAAATCGCCGGCTCGACCTGGGTCCAGTCGGCCTTGGCGGCGTCCTGCAACATGCCGATGTGCTCGCGCGTGAGCGGCAATACCTCTGGGTTTTTGAACAGCTTGCCGTTGAAGCGCGGCAGCGCGGCGCGCACCACGGCCGAGAAGCCGGTGCCGCTGTCCATGTCGCGCCACAGGCCGCCGAGCAGGCCGGGCACGGCGGCCGGGTTGGCGGCGCATTCGTCGAGCAGGCTCTTGAAACTGCCCGTGGGGATCAGCCCGACATCCTCGGCGAACATGCTGAACAGGCAGCGCGTGAGAAAGCCGGCCACCGTCTCGGGCGCATGGCCGTCGGCTTCGAGCAACTTGGCCAGCGCTGCCAGATGCACGGCGATTTCGCGCGTGACGCGCGCGGCATGGCGCGTCGGGTCGAGCGATAGCGGGTCGAGCCAGACGGCGGCCAGGCGCTTGCGAATCGCCTCGTCGCGCAGGTCAGCGAGGCGGATGCGATGCGAGCGCGGATCGGGAAAGGGCACATAGGTGGCGCCGCTGCGCGTGAACTCGGCATACAGCTCGATGACGTTGCCGACATCGACCACGATCAGGAAGGGCGGCCGGCCTTCCCCGGCGGGCAGGGCGCGGGCATAGTTCTCGGCCTGCGAGCGGGCGCGCAGCAGGGCGTCGTCGTAGCCCGCATTCGCCGTACCGCCAGCGCCAGCGCTCTGCGTCCCTTTGGGAACTCTCAACTTCTTCGCTTCCAGCACGTAGCAGCCGCGCTTGTAGCAGTCGATGCGCCCTGGGCTGCTGCCGCCGTCGCCGTGGCGGAAGCTGACCGGCCGCTCGAACATGTAGTCCTGTTCGGCCGTCGGGTGCGGCGCGGGATGGCCGAGCAGGCGGCACAGGTCGATGACGAAGCTTTGCGCGCTGGCCAGTTCCGAGGCGGTCACGCCCTGCCAACGGGCGATAAAGGATTCGACGGGGTCGGTCGGCGCAGCGTTCATGATGGCGGGATTGTAGCGGGCTTGGCCGCCCCGGGCGCAGGCCGTGCCGTCATCGCCGACTCCGGCCTGGAGCGTGACATCCATTCGCGCCTGATCACTATGGCAGAATCCACAGCTGCCGCCCTGCACCGCACCCACCTCCTTCCGGCGCCGCCATGACCGTCCGCAACCTCGATTTCCTGTTCCATCCGCGCTCCGTCGCCGTGGTCGCCGAAGGCGGCCATCCCGGATGCTATGCCGACGTCGTGCTGCGCAACCTCGAGGGCGGCGGCTTCACGGGGCCGATCCTGCGCGCCCGGGCCAGGAAGCAGTCGCTGTTCGGCCTGGGCGCCCACATGCATGTTTCCGAACTGGAGACCGTGCCCGACCTGGCCGTGATCTGTGCCCCCTTGCGCGACGTCGCCGGCATTGTTGCCGAGCTTGGCGAGCGCGGCACGCGTGCGGTGCTGATCGGGCCGTCCCTGCACGAAACGCTGGGCGAGGAACAGGTGGCCCAGGCGCGCAAGGCGGTGCTCGACGCCGCCCGCCCCCGGCTGGTGCGGGTGCTGGGTCCCGGCAGCGGCGGTCTGGTGGTGCCCTCCTGCGGTCTCAACGCCAGCGTCTCGCCGGTGATGGCCAGGCGCGGCAAGATTGCGCTGGTGGTGCAGTCGGCGGCCATCGCGGCGGCGGCGCTGGATCGCGCCGCGAGCAAGGGCATCGGCTTTTCCGCCGTGGTACATCTGGCGGCCGGGCTCGACATCGACCTGGCCGACGTGCTCGACTGGCTGGCGGAGGATCCCGAGACCGAGGCCATCCTGGTGCAGTTCGAAACCGCGCCGGCGGCCCGCAAGTTCATGTCGGCGGCACGCGCGGCGGCACGCAACAAGCCGGTGGTGGCGATGCGCGGCGAGCGCCTCGACCGGCGCGGCGATCGTGTGCAGCCCTTCCGCAGCGACGACGTCTATGACTCGGCCCTGCGCCGCGCCGGCTGGATCCGCATCGACACGCTGGAAGATCTCTTCGACGCCGCCGAGGCCATGGCGCGGGTGCGTCCGCTGCGCGGCGAACGCCTGGCCATCGTCGGCAACGGCCAGGGACTGGGCCGCATCGCCGCCAGCGCCCTGCTGAGGTATGGCGGCCAACTTGCCCGGCTCGCCCCGGAGACGGCGGCGCAATTGGCCAGCCTGATGCGCGTCGGCACGACCCCTGGCAACCCGCTGGCCCTGCCCCCGGACCTAAGCCCCGCCAGCTGGACCACCGCGCTCGAAGCGCTGCTGGCCGACAAGGGCATCGACGCCGTGCTCACGGTGTATTCGCCCTCGCCCTTCGCCTTCGGCAACGAGGTGGCGATGGCAATCGGCGCGGCGGCGAAGAACACCGTCAAGAACATCTTTACCTGCTGGGTCGGCGGTAGCGCCATGCAGGAGGCGCAGCAAGTGGCGGCAGCCCAGGGCGTGCTCGCCCACGATTCGCCGGAGAAGGCCATCGGCATTTTTCTCGGCATCGTCAATTACGAGCGCAACCGCGAACTGCTGCTGCAGATGCCGCCCTCGGTGGCCGAGGACTTCGTGCCCAACATCGAACGCGCCCGCGCCGCCGTCGCCGAGACGCTGGACGCCGGCGCCGCCGTCCTGCCCCCGCGCGCCGCGCGCCAGTTGCTGCTGGCCTATGGCATCGAATCCGACGAGGCAAGCCCGGCGGCCAACATCGATGAGGCCATCGTCACCGCCGATGGCATCGGCTACCCGATCGACCTGGCGCTGGCGCTGGCCAACGATCTTGAGCACACGCTGGTGGCGCGCGAGCTGCGCTCGCCCGAGGACATCCGCATCGCTACGCGCGGCTTGCGCGCACGGGCCCGCATCGAGTTTCCGGGGACCCGCGTCAGTGGCTACCGCCTGCGGCCCAGCGCCGCGCGCAGCGGCATGCCGGCGCTGCGCCTGGGCGTCGCCGACGACACGGTGTTCGGGCCGGTGATCTATCTCGGCGAGGCCGGCATCGCCAGTCAGCGCAATTTCGTCGCCCTGCCGCCGCTCAACCGCCGCCTGGCAATGGACCTCGTGGCCCGCGGCGGCTTCGTCCGCGACGCACCCGAGGATGCACGCGAGGCCCTCGAAACCGCGCTCGCCACCGCCCTGGTGCGCGTTTCCCAGTTGCTCACCGACATCGATGAAATCACCGCCATCGAGCTTGACGCCCTCCATGTCGAAACCAGCGGGGTGGTCGCCCGCGAGCGGCGCATCCATGTCGAGAAGCGCGGCCGCCGCGTCGGTTTCCGCCGCTTCGCCATCCGTCCCTACCCCAAGGAACTCGAACAACATATCGACTGGTGCGGCCGCCAGTTGCTGATCCGGCCGATCCGCCCCGAGGACGAAACCACCCTGGCCGACCTGATCGCCTCGCTCGACCCCGAGGATTCGCGGATGCGCTTTTTCGGCACCATGCGCAAGCTGCCGCGCTCGCAGCTGGCGCGCTTCACGCAGATCGACTACGACCGCGAAATCGCCCTGGTCGCCATCGAGCGCGATGCGAATGGCACCGAACGCTCGTTGGGCGAGGCGCGCATGGTGGCCGATCCGGACAACGCCGTGGCGGAGTTCGCCATCCTGGTCGCCTCGGACGTCAAGGGTGGCGGCCTCGGCCGCGTGCTGATGGAAAGCCTGATCGCCTGCGCGCGCAATCGTGGCATCGGCGAGCTGCGCGGTGAAACCCTGAGCGAAAACATCCGCATGCAGGATCTCGCGCGCAAGCTGGGTTTCGAACTCAAGACCGGGCCCGGCGTGGTCGACATGCGTTTGCCATTGCGCGCGGCGAGCGCCGCCTAGCGGCCTATTCCGCCGCCGGCAACGGGGCAACCGCCGGCGGCGGAGATCCGGTGTGCATGTGGATGCGGCCGACGTAGGCGATGGCCAGCAAAGTGGCCAATGCCGCCAGCCAGCCGACATGGTTGTAACCGACCACCCGCCCCGTGGCATCCGCCGCAATCATCACCCCGCCCAGCCAGGAGGCGATGCCGGATGCCAGTTGTTGCACCGCGCCGTTCATCGACATGAAGGTGCCGCGCAGGCGCGGCTGTGCCGCCGAGGTGACCACCGCCATGGCCGGCACCATGCGCCCCGGCACCAGGATGAAGAACACGGTGGACCAGACGATCAGCAGCCACAGCGGCACCGGCCACAGGTGGGTGATCACCAGCAGCGGCAGCAGCGAGGCAAAGGCGACGAGGCGATAGACGCGGATCTTGCCGTGGCGGTCGGCCAGGCGCCCGATCAGGCGCGAGGTAAAGAAGGTGGCGCAGCCGCCGAACAGATAGATCAGCGGAATGTCCTCCAGGCGGATGTTGACGTTGGAGGTGATGTAGATCGTGATGTAGGGAATCACGCTGAAACCGGAGACCATGATCAGGGCCATGAAGGTCAGGGCGCGACGGTGGTTGGCGTCGGCCAGCACGGCGCGCATGGCCGACAAGGGGTGGGCGCGCTCGGTCTCGCTCACCATCGCGCTCGGCAGGTGCCCGCGCAATACCGGCAGCATTTTCCAGCCCAGCGCCAGCAGGCCGCAGGAAAGCAGCGCAATGAAGTAGAACGGGAAGCGCCAGCCGAAATGGTTGGCGAGGTAAAGCGAGAGCGGCACCCCGGCGACGGTGGATAACGAAAACGCCGACATGATGGTGCCGCTGGCGCGGCCGCGACGTTCGAAGGGAATCAGGTCGCCGACCATGGTCTGCACCATCGAGCCCAGTACGCCGCCGAAGGCGCCGGCCGTGCCGCGCGCCACCAGCAGGGTCCAGTAGCCCGGCGCCAGGCCGCAGGCCAGCGTGGCCACGGCGAACAGGCCGAACATGGTGAGCAGCAGGCGCTTGCGCTCGAAGCGATCGACGAACATCGCCGCCAGGAGGCCGGTGAAGGCCGCCGAGAAGGTGTAGGACGAAACGAGAAGCCCGAACTCGTGGGTGCCGACGCCGAGTTCCTTCATCAGCACCGGGCCCAGCGGCATCATGATCATGAAGTCGAGGATGTGGGCGAACTGGATTCCGGCCAGGGTCAGCAGCAGCATGCGTTCGCGGCGCGGGTCGAGGGGGGACGTGGTGGTCATCGACTCAATGCGAAACGACCGGATGGGCCACAAGTGATATCGAGCGAAGCGAGCCGATTAGGAACCCCCCGCGAGGGGGCGAGGCGGGAATTCGCGACGCATGCGTCGCGCCGCCGCAGCCGGCTGGCTGTGCAAAGCCAGCCGTGGACCGCGCAGCGGGAAGGGGGGCGGGTCGAGTTTGCTCGCCCTTTGCCGGGCAAGGGTACGGACGATTCATGATGCAAGGGTCGTTGCCGAAGCCATGGGCGTCAGGGCACGGCCAGCGCATCGGGCGCCTGCAGGCGGGCGCGCCACCACTTCAGCGCCGCGCCTTCATCGCTTGCGGTCCAGGCCAGCCACAAGGGTTCGGCGGCGCGCGGTTCGGCCACCGCCACCTCGACCAGCTCCCGCTGCTTCAGGGCTGCCGCGATCCGGCAGCGCGGCAGGAAGCCGTAACCCAGGCCGGCGCGCTGCAATTCGATCTTGGCCTCGATGTTGGCCACGGTGATGCGCGAGCGTCCGGCGACGAAGCCGATGCTGCGCGCCGGCAGCAGGCGCGCGCTGTCGGCGACGACGATCGCCGTATGCTCCAGCAGATCCTCGTCACTCAGCGGATGCGTGACGCGCGCCAGCGGATGCGACGGCGCCACGCAGAAGACGAAGTCGATGGCGCGCAGGCGGGTGGCATGCTGGGCAAACCCGGACGGCGGATCGCCGATCGCCAGCACCAGGTCGGCCCGGCCTTCGCGCAGGGCCTCCCAGTTGCCGGTCATGACTTCGGTGCCGATGCGCAGGCGCGTGCCGCAACCCAGCGCCTCGAAGGCGCGGATGTGTTCGACCAGCGCGGCGGCCGGCAACAGCGAGTCATGCACCAGGCGCAGTTCGGATTCGTAGCCGGTGGCGATGCGGCGCAGGCGCGATTCGAGGTCCGCCGCCGAGCGCAACAGCCAGCGGCCTTCGCTGAGCAGTTCGCTGCCGGCCGGCGTCAGGCTGACACGCGGCCCGCGGCGGACGAACAGCGGAAAACCGAGTTGCTCTTCCAGCTTGGCCACGGTGTAGGAGATCGTCGACGGCACCTTGTGCAAGGCCTCGGCGGCGGCGGCAAAGGAGCCGCCACGATCGATGGCGTCGATGATTTCGATGGCGTCTAGGCTCAGTTTGAGCATGGAATCGGGGTATAGATTCGAATTTTTCGATGTTACGCCGGGAAAAGTCTCACGACAGAAAACCTTGCAATCACTGATACTGCGCTTACCTGATAATTCTACTCAACTTTAAACCGCAGGACGTTGGGGGATTTTATCGGAATCCATCATCGTCAAAATCGAAGCTATGAAACCGGAGGTATCAACCATGTCGCACACCGTTGTTGTCTATCACAGTGGCTACGGCCATACCCGCAAGCAGGCCGAGGCCGTCTGCCAGGGCGCCGCAAGCGTCAGTGGCGCCACCGCCGAGCTGGTCGAGATCAATGCCGAAGGCCAGCTGGCCGAGGGCGCCTGGGAAAAGCTGGACGCCGCCGATGCCATCGTCTTCGGCACGCCGACCTACATGGGCGGGCCCTCGTGGCAGTTCAAGCGCTTCGCCGACGCCAGTTCCAAGGCCTGGTTCAGCTCGACGTGGAAGAACAAGATCGCCGCCGGCTTCACCAACTCGGCTTCGATGAACGGCGACAAGGTGCAGACCCTCAACTACCTGTTCGCGCTGTCGATGCAGCAGGGCATGGTCTGGGTCGGCACCGGCATGATGCCGGCCAACAGCAAGGCGGCGCAGCGCAACGACGTCAATTGGCTGGGCGCCTTCTCCGGCGCCATGGCGCAATCGCCGTCCGACTCCAGCCCCGAGGAAGGACCGCCGCCCGGCGACCTGGAAACCGCGCGCCTGTTCGGCGCCCGCGTCGCCGACACCGCCGCACGCTGGAACCGTTAAGCGGCAAAAACCGGAGGAAACCAAATGCTCGAACTGCGCAAAGCCACGGATCGCGGCGTCGCCAACTTCGGCTGGCTCGACTCACGCCACACGTTTTCCTTCGGCCATTACCACGATCCGAAGCAGGTCGGGTTTTCCGACCTGCTGGTGATCAATGACGATCGCGTCGAGCCCGGCATGGGCTTCGGCACCCATCCGCACCGCGACATGGAGATCTTTTCCTACGTGCTGGAAGGTGCGCTGGAACACAAGGACTCGATGGGCACGGGTTCGGTGATCCGCCCCGGCGAGGTGCAGATGATGAGCGCGGGAACCGGCATCGCCCACAGCGAGTTCAACCCTTCAGCCACGGAGCGCGTGCACTTCCTGCAGATCTGGATCATGCCCGACCGCCAGCGTGTAGCACCGCGCTACCAGCAGACGCAATTCGCCGAGGCCGAGAAGCGCGGCCGCCTGCGCCTGATCATCTCGCCGGATGCGGCCGATGGATCGCTCGGCGTGTATCAGGATGCTCGCGTCTACGCCGGGCTGTTCGACGGCGCCGAACGCGCCGAGTTCGTGCTGGCGGCAAACCGCCACGCTTACGTGCATGTCGCACGCGGCAGCGTGCGCATCAACGGCATGGCAATGACCGAGGGCGACGGGGCGCGCATCCGCGAAGCCGGAACCCTGAGCTTCGACGGCGGCCAGGACGCCGAAGTACTGCTGTTCGACCTGCGGCCCCGTGAGCTTCCCGGCCGCTGATAGTAAAAGTCGGCGCTGACGGGACGGCGACCCGGTGGTCGCGAGCGCTCCCCGTATAGTGGATGTCCCGGAGTTCTGGGCTACACTGGGTTTGAGGGCGGTTCGTCGCCCGTCCGCGCCGTGAAGGTGGGCGAGGTGAAGGAACCCGGCCCCGCGCAGGGGAACGGTCATGTGGCTCGCGGTCCGATGGCTGGGACTGCTGCTCGGTTTGGTGCTGGGCGGCGCATCGGCGGCAAATGCCGACTCTGAGTCGCGATGGAAAACCCCTGATGCCCTTGTGGATGCCTTCGTCGAACTGGCGCTGAAAAGCGGGTATTCGACACGCGTCAATCCGGTACGAAAATGGACGGTGCCGATCCGTTATGCGATTGTCCATCGTGTCGGCGAGGAAGCGCTCCATGCCCGACTGGTGGAGACCCACCTGATCCACCTGGCGCAGATCACCGGGCACAGCATCGACGCGGCAGCGACCGCGGAGCAGGCGAACTACGTGGTGGTCCTCACCCGCGAGGATCAACTGGAGGCGGACACCCGGTCCCATATGGGCGCCGACAGCGACGGCCGGCGCGAGGGCTTCTATCGCGACAGCATGTGCCTGGCAAGCTTCCGCGTCGGGCCCAGGGGCGCCATCGTTCGTGCCGTGGCGATGATCCCGGTGGACCGGGCGCGCGGCAAGGGCGAGCTGATCGGCTGCGTGACCGAAGAGCTGACCCACATGCTGGGCCTGGCGAACGACACGGCGATACCGATGCCGACGATCTTCCACCATGGCACGGTGCGCAGCTTCCTCACCGGGCTCGACTGGCTGCTGCTGAAGATGCTCTATGACCCGCGCGTCAAACCCGGCATGAAGGAGGCCCAGCTGCGGCCCATCCTGCTGCAGATCGCGCTCGAACTGCAACGCGGACATCTGATTGGGGTGGCGGACCGGGTCGCCGCGCAAGGCGGACTCTCCGGGCTCAGTCCTTAGGGCGTGTTCACAATCATGCGACGGTGGCGCCGGGATCGAATTGGGATGCGATGCAAGGCGCGGCGACGCCGCGATGTTCATACCTCGCCAGGAGCCGCAACGCCGCAGCGCGCCCAATTCGACCCGGCCCTTCGGGTTGAGGCCAGACACGGCGTCTGCGGCGTTGTCGGACTTGGCAAGGGATTACCCTTGCCGGCGTCCTCCGCCTTGCATCCATCCGCGTCTGGCCTCAACGCCAT
>JACRIX010000048.1 GCA_016215645.1 Rhodocyclales bacterium | reverse complement strand
TCGACCGACTTCCTGCCCTGGTTCCTGTCGATGGAAGATGCGATGTACAACTGCATTTCCTGCGAGACCTGGAGCGCCTACAAGATGAAGTCCAAGGGCTTGGTCACCAAGGCCGTGCCGGTGCTGAAGAAGGACGGCCAGTGGGTGAGGAATCCCCTGGTGCGCACCGACACCTATGTCGATGACGGGGAGATCGTCTATGGCGAAGCCGTCGCCGCCGACCAGGTCGCCGCCGCGAAAAAACTAATAGCCGAGTGCACCACCGATTTCGAACTGCTCGACGCCGAAGTCAATCGCCTGGTGTGGAAGTTCGCCAATCTGTTCCCGAACTGCCTGATCAATTCGATCGACGGCATCCGCGGCAAGAAGAAGTTCTTCTGGGACCAGATGAAGCTGCCGAATCGTCATTGGCTCGCCGCCAACATGAACCACGAAGCCTGGCTCGGCTTCAATGCCTTCGATGCGAAGAAGCCGACCGGCAAGGACGTCATCGACTTCATCAAGTTCCGCCAACTGGTGGCCGAAGGTGCGCTGTTCGACGACAAGTTCGCCGAGCAGGTAATGGCCAAGCCGAAAGCCTGACCATGCAGCTCAAGGATCGCGTTGCCATCGTTACCGGCGCTGGGCAGGGCATCGGCGCCTGTGTCGCCACCGCCTACGCCCGCGAGGGCGCCAAGGTGGCGGTGGTGGACATGAACGGCGAAGCGGCGGAGAAGCTCGCCGCGGCAATAGTCGGCGCTGGTGGTACGGCGATCGGCGTCGCCTGCGATGTCTCCAACCGCGAGCAGGTCGAGGCCATGGCGGCGAAGGTGAATGCCGCCTGGGGGCGCATCGACATCCTGGTGAACAACGCCGGCATCACGCGTACCGCGATGCTGCACAAGATGACGCCGGAGCAGTGGAACCAGGTGGTCGGCGTCCACCTCACCGGTGCCTTCAACTGCCTGCAGGCCGTGGTCGGCGGCATGATCGAGCGCAAGTACGGCCGCATCATCTACGTCACCTCGGCCGCCGGCGTGCTCGGCACCATAGGCCAGATCAACTACAGCGCGGCCAAGGCAGGTATTCTTGGCATGACCAAGAGCACGGCGAAGGAACTGGCGCGCTACAACATCACCGCCAACGCCATCGCTCCGGGTGCCGCGACGCCGATGACCGAAGTGATCCGCACCGACGAGAAGTTCAAGGACAAGTACCTGGACCGCATTCCCCTGGGTCGCTGGGCCGAACCGGAAGAGATCGCGCCGGTGTTTTTATTCTTTGCATCCGATGCCTCGGCGTATGTCACAGGACAGATACTCGCCGCCGACGGCGGTATGACAATCCATTGAATCACTTTGCTTCGATGACACTCCCGATATGATGACCGTTGGCCATTCCGTGGGGAACAAGGCACGCAAATAGGCCCGCCCCTCCCATCCTCCCCTCGCGGGGAGGCTACAAGTTGGCTCGCTGCGCTCGATGATTGACGGGTGCGCCGGCCATGTAACTCAACGAAAAGGACAATCACTATGGCCGGCAAGGCAAGTTTCAACTGGGAAGATCCGCTGCTGCTCGACCAGCAGCTTACTGAGGAAGAGCGCATGGTGCGCGACACGGCGGCCTCGTATGCCCAGGGCAAGCTGGCGCCGCGCGTGCTGGAAGCCTTCCGCAACGAAAAGACCGATCCGGCCATCTTCCGCGAGATGGGCGAGATGGGCCTGCTCGGCACGACGATTCCCGAGGAATACGGCGGCGCCGGCATGAACTATGTCTGCTACGGCCTGGCCGCGCGGGAAGTGGAACGCGTCGACTCCGGCTATCGCTCGATGATGAGCGTGCAAAGCTCGCTGGTCATGGTGCCGATCTACGAGTTCGGCAACGAAGCGACCAAGCGCAAGTACTTGCCGAAACTGGCCACCGGCGAACTGATCGGCTGCTTCGGCCTGACCGAGCCGAACCACGGTTCCGACCCCGGCAGCATGGTCACGCGCGCCCGCGCTGTCGATGGCGGCTACAGCATCTCCGGTTCCAAGATGTGGATCACCAACAGCCCGATCGCCGATGTCTTCGTGGTCTGGGCCAAGGACGACGGCGGCCAGATCCGCGGTTTCGTGCTGGAAAAGGGCTGGAAAGGCCTCTCCGCCCCGGCGATCCACGGCAAGGTCGGCCTGCGCGCCTCGATCACCGGCGAGATCGTCATGGACGAGGTCTTCTGTCCCGAGGAAAACGCCTTCCCCGAGGTGCGCGGCCTCAAGGGGCCGTTCACCTGCCTCAACTCCGCACGCTACGGCATCGCCTGGGGCGCTCTGGGGGCCGCCGAATTCTGCTGGCACACGGCGCGCCAATACACCCTGGACCGCAAGCAATTTGGCCGGCCGCTGGCCGCCAACCAACTGGTGCAGCTCAAGCTGGCCAACATGCAGACCGAGATCACCCTGGCGCTGCAAGGCTGCCTGCGCCTGGGTCGCATGAAGGACGAAGGCACGGCGGCGGTCGAGATCACTTCGATCATGAAGCGCAACTCCTGCGGCAAGTCGCTCGACATTGCCCGCGTGGCGCGCGACATGCTCGGCGGCAACGGAATATCCGACGAGTTCGGCGTGATCCGCCATGTGGTCAACCTGGAAGTGGTGAATACCTACGAAGGTACGCACGACGTCCACGCGCTGATCCTGGGTCGCGCCCAGACCGGAATCCAGGCGTTTTCCTGAGCGGCTGTTGCCGAGGGTACTGATTCGCCGCACAGGGAGATTTCGCCGAGACTTTATTCAGCTATCGACTATCCATATCTTTAGCAGTTCGAGATATTTCAACAGCGCGGGCCGAATCTCGCATCGTTTTGTAGATTTCACTACGGGAAATGTGTAGTCTTTTTCCGATGAGTCATTGACGGGGACGGCGCGGGTTTCGGCCATACAGCTGTGATATTCGATTTCGTGTTTTCTCGGAATGCCGGCATGAGCAGCCTGCTGCCATGCCTGGTGGCAGGCCTCTGTTTGCTGTTGTCGCCACGTGTGATGGCAAAGCCGGACGAGACACGCGTGGCATTGATCATCGGAAATTCCAGCTATAAGGCGGCGCCATTGGCCAACCCCGCAAACGATGCCGCTGACCTCGCGTATGCCCTGGAACAGAAAGGTTTCACGGTTCTGGTGCGCGAGAACGTCAGCGAGCGAGGTCTGAAGGAGGCAGTGGAAATCTTCGCCAGCCACCTGAAGAAGGGAGGCGTCGGCCTGTTCTTCTTTGCCGGACACGGCATTCAGCTCAAGGATCAGAACTATCTGCTGCCGACCGATCTTGGCTTCGATAGCGAGGCCGATATTTCGTTCAAGTCGGTGAGCGCGGAGTACGTGCTGTCGCGCATGGCGGAGGCAGGAAATCGCGTGAATATCGTGATACTTGACGCCTGTCGCAACAACCCTTTCCAGCAGGCTCGCCGCTCCGTTTCCCGCGGGCTGGGCGTGATGAGCGTCGGCAAGGCGGAACGGGGAACCTTCATCGCCTATGCCACCTCGCCAGGTTCAACCGCGGCCGACGGCGAAGGACGGAACGGTCTGTACACCAAGTATTTGCTGCAATCGCTGGCCGGCGGCGACAGCGACATCGACAAGGTATTCGGTCGGGTGCGCAGTGCCGTGGTTCAGGAGACGTCCGGCGATCAGGTGCCGTGGATCTCCAGTTCGATCGTCGGTCATTTCCATTTTGATCCGGTGCAGGACAGCATTGCCGAACGCACCCCGGTCCTCAAACTTGCGCCGAACCCCGAGCACGAGCAGGCCGCCGCCATCGTCAAATACGATCCGCGCGAAGAGCGGGCCTATTGGGAAAAAATCAAGGATGGCCGGAACCTTGCCGACTTCAAAGCCTATCTCGAAAGGTTCCCCTCCGGTCCGCGTGCCGCGTATGCGCGCTGGATGACGCTGAAATATGGCGCGGGCGCTCCCGTCGACGTTGCGCTACGGGAAACCCAGGACAATCGAGTCGTGATGCAACCCGCCGCCGTGGTGACGCCAAGGGTGGACCTGGCGCCCTTGATGCCGCCCGCCGGCGTTTCCGGTGCGCGGGCTGGCGCAGATGACTCGCCCGGGCCAGGCAAGGAATTCCGTGACTGTCCGGAATGCCCTCAAATGGTGACACTGCCGGCGGGAAGCTTTGTGATGGGAAGCAGTCTGAACGACGTGCTGGCGGAAGCGGACGAACAACCCGCGCACCCGGTTCAGGTGGCCGCGTCGTTCGCGATGGGCAAATTCGAAGTTACCCGCAGTCAGTACGCCGCCTTTGCGAGAGATACCGGCCGTTCCCATCCACCGGGCTGCAATTCGACCCGGGGCGGACGTTTCCTCAGCAACCCCAGGGCGAACTGGCAAAGTCCGGGATTTTCCCAACAGGACAACGAGCCGGTTGTCTGCGTCAGCTGGGATGATGCGCAGGCCTATGCGACATGGCTATCGACGAAGACCGGCAAGCCGTATCGGCTGCCCAGCGAAGCGGAATGGGAATACGCGGCCAGGGGTGGGACGACCGGCAGCCGCTACTGGGCGGATAGCTCCGCCGCCGCCGCATGCAAATATGCCAGCGTTGCCGACACTGCCTTCAAGTCGATAGCGCGGGGCATGCCGTCGTTTCCCTGCGCCGATGGCTACACCCATACTGCGCCGGTCGGACGCTATGCGCCCAACGCCTACGGCTTGCACGACATGCTGGGCAATGTCTGGGAGTGGGTCGAGGACTGCTGGAACCAGGGCTATGCCGGCGCTCCCAATACCGCAGTGCCGCGCTCCACGGGGACCTGCGAGGTAAGGGTGTTTCGGGGTGGGGCGTGGAACAGCAAGCCGGCTTCCGTTCGCGCGGCCTACCGGGATCGCGATACCAGGGACGAACGCCACGAAAATCTTGGCTTCAGGGTGGTACGGTGAGTCCTTTCGCAACCCCTGCAAAAGAGCAATGAATTGGATCCGGACGCCGGCCCGCGGGCCGGTCAACACACTATTCGCTAGACAGCGGAGGAGGAAACAGCCATGCCAGAACTGAGTACCGCCGACCACGGCGTATCACCCCCACGGGTGCGCATTCCCCGCCAGTACAACGCCGCCTGGGATCTGATCCAGCGCAACCTGCAGGCCGGGCGCGGCAACAAGGCGGCCTTCATCGACGACCAGGGCAGCTATACCTATGGCGAGCTTGCCGAGCGCGTCAATCGCTTCGGCAATGTGCTTGCCGGGCTGGGCATGCAGCAGGAAGAGCGTGTGATGCTTTGCCTGCTCGATACCATCGATTTCCCGACGGCCTTTCTCGGCTGCATCCAGGCCGGCATCGTTCCGATTGCCGCGAATACCCTGCTCACGGCAGCCGACTACGATTTCATGCTGGGTGATTCGCGCGCCAGGACGCTGGTGGTCTCCGAGGCCCTGTGGCCGGCGTTTGCCAACATCGTCGGCAAGCACAAGACACTCAAGAACATCATCGTCTCGGGCAAGGATGCGAAGGGCAATTTACTGCTCGGCGAACTGATGCAAACCTCTGGCGCCAGTTTCGAGCCGGCGGCGACCACCTGTGACGATTTCTGCTTCTGGCTGTATTCCTCCGGTTCCACGGGTACGCCCAAAGGTACCGTGCATCTGCATTCGCACCTGATACAGACCGCCGAACTGTATGGTCGCGCGATCCTTGGCATCCGCGAGAACGACCTGGTGTTTTCCGCGGCCAAGCTGTTCTTCGCCTATGGCCTGGGCAATGGCCTGACCTTCCCCATGGCGGTGGGCGCGACGGCGGTGCTGATGGGCGAGCGGCCGACGCCGCAGGCGGTGTTTCAGCGTCTGCGCCAACACCAGCCGACCATCTTCTACGGGGTGCCGACGCTCTATGCGGCACTGCTCGCCAGCCCCGACATGCTCAAGCGTGGCGAGATCGCCCCGCTGCGGGTCTGCACCTCGGCGGGCGAGGCGCTGCCGGCGGACATCGGCAAGCGCTGGACGGAAACGCTCGGCGTCGAAATTCTCGACGGCATCGGTTCCACCGAAATGCTGCACATCTTCCTTTCCAACCGTGCCGGCGAAGTGCGCTACGGTACGACCGGCAAGCCGGTTCCGGGCTATGAAGTGCGTCTGATTGGCGAGGATGGCAATGTGGTGTCCCAGGGGGATATCGGCGAACTGCAGATCAAGGGCCCGAGCGCTGCCGCGCTGTACTGGAACAACCGCGAGAAATCGCGCCACACCTTCATGGGCGACTGGACCCGCAGCGGCGACAAATACATCGAGACCGCTGACGGCTATTTCCAGTATTGCGGCCGTTCCGACGATATGCTGAAGGTCTCGGGCATCTATGTCTCGCCCTTCGAGGTCGAGGCGGCCCTGATGACCCATCCGGACATCCTCGAAGCCGCCGTGGTGGCGCATGCCGATACCGACGAACTGATCAAGCCCAAGGCCTATGTCGTGCTGAAACCCGGCGTCGAAGTGACGGACCAATTGAGCGAGGCACTCAAGATCCACGTCAAGGAAAAGCTGGCACCTTACAAATACCCGCGCTGGGTCGAGTTCGTTGCCGAACTGCCCAAGACCGCCACCGGAAAGATCCAGCGCTTCAAGCTGCGTTAATCGGGCCAGCGGCCATGCGTGTCCTGATCATCGAGGACGATCTCGATATCGCCACCAACCTCTATGAATTCCTCGAGGGGCGCGGCAATGTCGTGGATCTGGCGCGCGATGGCGTTACCGGCATGCACCTGGCGGTTTCCGGGGATTTCGATGCCATCGTGCTCGACCTCGGCCTGCCGGGGGTCGATGGGCTGTGCCTGTGCAGCAAGCTGCGGCGCGAGGCCAGGCAGGACGTGCCGATCCTGATCCTCACGGCGCGCGATATGCTCGACGACAAACTGGCTGCCTTCGACAGCGGAGCCGACGACTACCTGGTCAAACCCTTCGCCCTGCGTGAAGTCGAGGCGCGCCTGAACGCACTGGCGGCGCGCAGGCGTGGCCGCGTGGTGGATCGACGTCTGTGCTACGAAGCCATCGAATACGATCCGGCCGAATTTTCGGTGACGGTGGAAGGCAAGACCGTGCACCTGTCGCGCAAGTGCCTGCGCCTGCTGGAAATGCTGATCTCCGCTCCGCATCGCGTATTCACCCGTTCCGAACTGGAACGTGAACTGTGGGGCGAGGAACATCCGCAAAGCGATTCGCTGCGCAGCCACATGCACCTGCTGCGCCGCGCCCTGACCGATGCGCAGGGCCATGCGCCGATCGAGACCGTGCATGGCGTGGGGTACCGGTTCGCCGTCAGCGATGGCCGTCAGGCATAGCCTTCGCCTCAAGTTTGCGTCGACCTTCGCGCTGGCCGGCGTCGTGCTGGTGCTGATACATGCGATTGCGATTCACCAGCTCAACCGCCAGCAGGAATCCCAGCTCATCGACCAGATCGTTTCCGACGAGATGGAAGGCCTGCTCGAACAGTACGAGCGTCTCGGCCGCCTCGACGGGCCGCCCTATCGCGCGCTGCAGCGCTACCAGGTGCGCCCGGACACCGAGGCGCTGTCGCTGCGCAAGTGGTTCCGCGCCAGCTGGCTGGTACAGGGTTTCGTCGCGCGCGACGACGCCGAGCGCGCCGAGCTGCCGGCCGAGCTGCGGGGCCTGGACCCTGGGTTCCACGACGTCGGGCAGGGGGCCGACCGCTATCGCGTCGAGGTCCGCGAAATCGGCAGCATCGCCTTTGTGGTCGCCTATTCCGTGTCGCTGCACGAAGAGCGCGGGCGGCATTTCACGCGTGCCCTGGCGCTCAGCGCCGCGATCACCGTGCTGGTCACGGTACTGGTCGGGCTCTGGCTGTCCGGTCGCCTGACGCACCAGATCGTCGATCTCGCGCATCGCGTGCGCCAGCTCGACGGCAAGCACGCCGGCGAACCGCTGGAGCGCCATTACCCGGAGCGCGAAGTGGCCGAACTGGCCGCGGCCTTCGACGGCTACCACGAACGCACGGTGCGCCTGCTCGAACGCGAGCGCGCCTTCACGGCCGATGTCAGCCACGAATTGCGCACGCCCCTGACCGCGATCCTGACCACCTGCGAGCTGATGCTCGACGAAACCGATCTGTCGGCCAAGGCGCGCAGCCGTGTGCTCAAGATTTCCGCCGCCACCACGCGGCTCGCGGAACTGGTCAATGCGTTTCTTTTGATGGCGCGCGAAGAAGCCGATGGCATCAGTGGCGAGGTGGACTTGCGCGAGTGCATCGCCGAGGCGGTGGAAAGCGTTCGCGACCGTGCCGAGGCCAAGGGACTCTCCCTGGTGGTGGAGCAAAGCGAGCCGGTGCTGTTGCGCGCGCCACGGCGGGCGCTGCACGTGGTGCTGTCGAACCTGCTGGCCAATGCCGTGAGCTATACCGAGCGTGGTTCGGTGAGCTTGCGCAGCGAGGGGGGCGTCGTCGAGATCAGCGATACCGGGCCGGGGGTACAGCCCGATCGCATCCCGGAACTGTTCCGCCGCTTCCATCGCGGCGACGCGCGCGGTGGCGACGGCTTCGGTCTCGGCCTGGCCATCGTCAAACGCATCTGCGAACAGGCCGGGTGGACTATCTCGGTCGAGCCGCGCGAGGTGGGTGGAACGCGGGTGAAATTGGCGCTGATTTGACGAAGATTTGACAATCCCATGACATCGATTTGATGTTTGCTTCCTATACTGGTCCGACGACCGGAAAAGTACCCAATAAAGCCCCGTTTCCCCCGCGCCCGGCGTGACGCAGCGGTATTCAGATGCTGCTATAGTCAGGCGCGTTTCGGAATGGCCGGTTCAGGCCGCACACATAAACCATGGAGGAGAAACTATGAGCCAGAACGACAAGGATGTTATTGCCCGCCGCGGGTTCCTCAAGGGAACGGCAGCCATCGCGGGTGCCACCGCTGTTGGCACGATGCTGCCCTCGACCGCTGCGCTGGCGCAGCAGGGCAAGCTCAAGATTGGCCTGATGCTGCCCTACACCGGCACCTTCGCCCAGCTCGGCGTCGCCATCACCAACGGCTTCAAGCTGGCGATCGACGAACGCGGCGGCAAGCTCGCCGGGCGCGAGATCGAGTTCGTCACGGTGGATGACGAATCCAACCCGGCCAAGGCGCCGGAGAACGTCAACAAGCTGGTGCAGCGCGACAAGGTCGATGTGGTCATCGGCACCGTGCATTCCGGCGTGGTGATGGGCATGGCCAAGGTGCTCAAGGAATCCGGCACCCTGTGGATCAACCCCAACGGTGGCGCCGGGGCCATGACGGGCGCGATGTGCGCGCCCAACTTCTTCCGTACCTCCTTCTCCAACTGGCAGACCACGCATGCCCTGGGCAAGGTGCTCAAGGCCAAGGGCCACAAGACCGCCGTTTTCATCACCTGGAAGTACGCTGCGGGCGAAGAGATGATGGAAGGCTTCAAGGAAGGCTTTGAAAAGGAAGGCGGCAAGCTGGTCAAGGAGCTGTACACGCCCTTCCCGCAGGTCGAGTTTCAGGCGCTGCTGACCGAAATCGCCAGCATCAAGCCGGACGCCGTGGTCGCCTTCTTCGCCGGCGGCGGTGCCGCCAAATTCCTCAAGGACTACCAGGCGGCCGGCCTCAAGGGCAAGATCCCGCTGTATGGCTCGGGCTTCCTCACCGACGGCGTGCTCGAAGCCGTGGGCGACGCCGGCGAGGGCGTGGAGACCACGCTGCATTATGCTGATGGTCTCGACACCAAGAAGGACAAGGCCTTCCGCCTGGCCTATGCCAAGACCTTTAAGCTGCAGCCCGACGTGTATGCGGTGCAGGGCTATGACGCCGGCCAGTTGCTGGCGGCGGGCCTCGACGCCGTCAAGGGCAACGTCGCCGACAAGGCCGGCGTGATCAAGGGCATGGAAGCCGCCAAGATCGACAGCCCGCGTGGCGTGTGGACCCTCTCCAAGGCGCACAACCCGGTGCAGGACATGTACCTGCGCAAGGTGGTCGGCAAGGAGAACAAGACCATGGGCGTGGCCTGGAAGGCCCTGGCCGATCCGGCGCGCGGCTGCAAGGCCTGATCCGGGCGTGACACCAAGGGCGGTAGGCGACTACCGCCCTTGTTTCGTCCGCGCATCGCCTTGCACCTTCGTCATTGATGCCTGAATCGCCGTAGTACCAGCGCCGACTTTCCAACCCGACCCGAACCATGGACCTGGCTTTCATCCTGATCCAGTTGCTCAACGGCCTGCAATACGGCCTGTTGCTGTTCCTCGTGGCGAGCGGGCTGACGCTGGTGTTCGGCATCATGGGCATCATCAACCTGGCGCACGGCAGCTTCTACATGGTCGGGGCCTATCTCGCCTGGTCGCTGGCCAGCTTGACCGGCAACCTCGCCACGGCGATCCTGCTTGCCATCCCGTTGACCGTGATCCTCGGCATGGGGCTCGAGCGCCTGCTGTTCCGCCAGCTCTATACCCGCGACCACCTCTATCAGGTGCTGCTGACCTACGGCCTGATCCTGGTCTTCGAGGAGCTGCGCTCGATCATCTGGGGCGATGACGTGCACGGCGTCGCGGTGCCGGCCTTGCTCAGCGCCTCGATTCCGCTGACCGAGAACCTCTCCTACCCGGTGTATCGCCTGGCGATCTCGGGCGTCTGCCTGCTGCTGGCCCTTGCGCTCTACCTGCTGATCCAGAAAACGCGGCTGGGCATGATGATCCGCGCCGGCGCCAGCAACCGCGACATGGTGCAGTCGCTGGGCATCGACATCAAGCTGATCTACACCCTGGTGTTCGCGCTGGGCGTGGCCCTCGCGGCCTTCGCCGGCATGATCAACGCGCCGCTGTCCTCGGTGACGCCGGGCATGGGCAGCCATGTGCTGATCATCTGCTTCGTCGTCGTCGTCATCGGCGGCATCGGCTCGGTCAAGGGCGCCATGGCGGCCTCGTTGATGATCGGCCTGGCCGAGACTTTCGGCCAGGTGCTGGTGCCCGAAGTGGCCGGCATGATCGTCTATGTGCTGATGGCCATCATTCTGGTGTGGCGGCCGGAAGGCCTGTTCGGGCGCAAGTGATGAACACGGGCACGCTCTCCCGCTGCTTGCCCTGGGTCGTCGTCGGCCTGTTCGCCTTGTTCCCGATGCTGGAGAGCACCTTCTACACCCAACTGGTGACCAAGGTGCTGATCATGGCCATCTTCGCCATGAGCCTGGATCTGCTGGTCGGCTACACCGGCCTCGTCAGCTTCGGCCATGCTGCCTACTTCGGCCTGGCCGGCTATGCGTTGGCCTTGATGGGGCCGAAGTACGAGGCGGCCAGCCTGTGGTGGACCCTGCCGGGCGCGATCGGCCTCTGCGTTGCCTTTGCGCTGGTTACCGGCCTGCTGGTGCTGCGCACGCGCGGCATCTATTTCATCATGGTGACGCTGGCCTTTGCCCAGATGCTGTATTTCGTCTTCCATGACACCAAGCTCGGCGGCGGCTCCGACGGCATCTACATTTACGCCAAGCCGACCATGAACCTCGGCGAGACGGTGCTGGTCAACCTGGAGAAGCTGGACCAGTTCTACTGGCTGGTGCTGTTCTTCACGGCGGCATGCTACTTTTTGCTGCGGCGGATTCTGGGTTCCAGTTTCGGTCGCGCGCTGATGGGTATCAAAGTCAACGAGCACCGCATGCGCGCCCTCGGCTTCCCGGTATTCCGCTACCAGCTCGCCAGCTTTGCCCTCGCCGGCGGCCTGGGTGGGCTGGCCGGCTACCTGGCGGCGGTGCAGTTCGGTTTCGTCAATCCCGAGATACTTTCCTGGCACCAGTCCGGCGCCGTGCTGATGATGGTCATCCTTGGTGGCATGGGCACCCTGCATGGTGCGGTGATCGGCGCTTTCGCCTTCGTCCTGCTGCAGGAAGTGCTGTCCAATCAGGCCTGGTTCGGCATCGCCGCCAAGCACTGGCAACTGGCGATGGGCATCCTGATCATGCTGGTGGCCTTGTATCTGCCGCAAGGTCTGGCCGGGCTGTTGGCGAAACTTCAGCGCAAGCCGCCAGCGGAAGCCGAGGAGGGCGCCGATGTCTGAGGCCATCCTCCGCACCGCGGGCCTGACCAAGCGCTTCGGCGGGCTGGTGGCGGTCAGCGACGTCTCGCTCGACCTGCATGTCGGCGAAGTCCACGTCGTGATCGGCCCCAATGGTGCCGGCAAGTCCACGCTGACCAACCTGCTTTCGGGCGACCTGCCGGCGACCTCGGGCCGCGTCATGCTCGACGGCCGCGACATCGCCGGGCTGAGTTCCGACCAGATCTCGCGCATGGGCGTCGGCCGCAGCTACCAGAAGACCAACATCTTCCTGCCCTTCACGGTGTTCGAGAATGCCCGCCTCGCCGCGCAGTCGCGCACGCCCTATGCGCTGCACGTGTTCGGCCGCGCCGAACAGTACGACGCGATCAACACGCTGGCCGGTGCCGCGCTCGAATCCGCCGGCCTCTCGCATCGCGCGCAACGTGTCGCCGCCACGCTCTCGCACGGCGAGCAGCGCCAGCTCGAAATCGCCATGTGCCTGGCCACGCGGCCGCGCGTGCTGCTGCTCGACGAACCGCTGGCGGGCATGGGGCCGCACGAATCGCAACGCATGGTCGAGCTGATCGGCAAGCTGCGCAACGACCACGCCATCATGCTCATCGAGCACGACATGGACGCGGTGTTCGCCCTCGCCAATCGCCTTACCGTTATGGTGAATGGTGAAGTGCTCGAATCCGGCTCGCCGGAGCAGGTGCGCTCCAGCCCGGCGGTGCAGGCGGCCTACCTCGGCGGCGAGGAGATGCTGCATGGCTGAGCACGGGAGCCCACCCCCCAGCCCCCGCCCCGAGGGCGGGGGTGACCATGGCTCGCTACGCTCGCAGGCCGAGACGGTTCAGTCTAGGGGCGGCCCGTCGACTGAACTGATCCTCGACGCCAACGGCCTGCACAGCTTCTACGGCGTCAGCCACATCCTGCACGGCGTCGATTTCAGCGTCAGGAAGGGCGAGACCATCGGCCTCATGGGCCGCAACGGCATGGGCAAGACCACGCTGATCAAGTCCATGCTCGGCCTGGTGCGTCCGCGCCAGGGCAGCGTGCGCGTGCGCGGCGTCGACATGACCCACGCCGCGACGCATGCCATCGCGCGCAAGGGCATTGCCTATGTTCCCGAGGGGCGCGGCATCTTCCCCAACCTCAGCGTGCGCGAAAACCTGATCATGGCCGCCCGTCCCGGCATCGACGGCCGCCGCGAATGGGATTACGAGCGCGTGCTGCACACCTTCCCGCGCCTGGGCGAGCGCATCAACAACGGCGGCGCGCAGCTTTCGGGCGGCGAGCAGCAGATGCTGACCATCGGCCGCGCCCTGATGACCAACCCCGACCTGCTGATCCTCGACGAGGCCACCGAGGGCCTGGCGCCGCTGATCGCGAAGGAGATCTGGAGCATCATCAAGACCATCCGCGCCTCAGGCATCGCCACGGTGATCGTGGACAAGAACTACGCCGCCGTGATGGCGCTGGCCAATCGCAGCGTGGTGCTGGTGAAGGGCAGGGTGGTGTTCGCCGGCGAGTCCTCAGAACTCAGCGGAAACCAGGAACTGATGCACCGCTTTCTCGGCGTCTGAATCATGCATTCCGGATTCGTCACGGCCGGCGGCCACCGCCTCGAATACCAGTTGATCCCTGCTCACCAGATCAACCGGCCAACCCTGGTATTGCTGCATGAAGGCCTCGGTTCCGTGGCCATGTGGCGCGACTTCCCCGCGCGACTGGCTGGCGCCACGGGATGCCGCACGCTGGTCTATTCGCGCCATGGCTACGGGCAGTCCGACCTGCTCGAAGCGCCCTTTGGTACCGACTACATGCACCGCGAGGGACGCGACATATTGCCGGAAGTGCTGGCCGCGCTGGAGATCGAAAATCCCGTACTGGTCGGCCATTCGGACGGCGCCTCGATCGCCCTGCTGCATGCCGGCGCCGGGCATCCGGTGGCCGGCGTGGTGGTGATGGCGCCGCACTGCTTCGTCGAGGACATTTCCATCCGCAGCATCGCGGCGGCGAAGGTTGCCTTCGAAACGACCGACCTGCCGGCCAAGCTAGGACGCTACCACCGTGACGTCAAGCGTACCTTTTGGGGCTGGAATGACATCTGGTTGCACCCGGATTTTCGCGCCTGGAACATCGAGGACTGCCTGGCGCACATCGCCTGCCCGATCCTCGCGATCCAGGGCGAGGACGACGAATACGGCAGCATGGCGCAGATCGAAGCGATTGCTTCGGGTGCGACGGCATCGCTCGGCGTGGAACTGCTCAGGCTCGCCGACTGCCGGCATTCGGCGCACAAGGACCAGGCGGTGGCGGTGATCGAGGCAATCAATCGCTTCGTGGAAAACCTCGATTTAGCCGCGTCGTCGGCACGCTGACGACAGCTTGGTTCTGAAGGTACCGATTTTCCTGCGGTTGATGAGGCGACACTGGATATACGCATGGCCATTGGCTGCTACCTGCTACAACCAGGCCGGATTCATCGACAGCTCAGGTCCGCGACTGTGACAGCCACTTCAACAATGTCTCGAACAGATTTTCTGGATCGACAGGCTTTCCGATATGGTCGTTCATTCCGACGTCGAAACAAACCTGGCGATCCTCATCGAAGGCATTGGCGGTCATGGCGAGAATGGGCGTAGTCGTATTCATTGATTCCTGGCGGATCGCCCGTGTCGCATCGACCCCGTTCATGTTCGGCATCTGCATGTCCATCAGGATCAGGACGTAGCGCTTCTGTTTGGCCAGCTCAAGGGCTTGCTTGCCATCCTCGGCCAGATCGACCGCCAGGCCGACATCTTCCAATAAGCCGCGCGAAACTTCCTGATTGATCGGTTCATCTTCCGCCAACAGGACGTGGTTGCCCGCAAATTGGGTTCTCAGTCGTGCTTCTGCCGTATCCTGTGAAAAAGTCGGTGCTGCCGAGACAGCGTCGCCAGACTTGCGAAGCCGGACGATAAACCAGAAGGTGCTGCCTTGCCCTGCTGCACTCTCGACACCGACCTCGCCGCCCATCATCCCGATCAGTCGCTTGCTGATGGCCAGCCCCAGCCCAGTGCCGCCGTACTTGCGGGTCATCGATCCGTCGGCCTGCTCGAAGGAAGTGAATAGGCGCGGCTGATCTTCGGGAGCGATGCCGATGCCAGTGTCTTCTACCTCGGCGCGCAGCAACACGTCGCTCGGATTGTTTTCGATCGTCCGTGCGCGCACCGTGATGGCACCCTGCTCGGTGAACTTGATCGCGTTGCCGGCGAAATTGAGCAGAATCTGGCCGATGCGCAGGGGATCGCCCAGCAGCTTGAGACGGGAGACCTCGGGCGAGAGGTCGACGCGCAGCTTGAGCCCCTTGTCGATGCCCTTCTGGCGGATCAGATTCATGAGGTTTTCCAGCACATCGCCGAGCGTGAAGCTGACTTGCTCCAAAGTGAGGCGCTCGGCCTCGATCTTGGAGATATCGAGGATGTCGTTGATGACGTGAAGCAGGTGCCGGGAAGCCTGGGTGACTTTGCCCAGCTGATCACGCAATTTTGGGTCGGTCACCCTGCGAAGTGCCAGATCGGTCATGCCCATGATTGCGTTCATCGGCGTGCGCAGCTCGTGACTCATGTTGGCGAGGAAGGTGCTCTTGGCGCGGTTGGCGGCTTCAGCGGATTCCTTGGCGATAGAAAGGGCGACTGTGCGCTCCTTGACCAGGGCTTCGAGGTGATCACGGTGCAGGATGAGTTCCGTTTCAGCTTGCTTGCGCCATGAGATATCGTCCAACAATGCCACGAAATATTCGACCGTTCCATTTTCTCGGCGCACACAGCGCAGGGCCAGCTGGGTAAACACCACATGACCATCGCGATGCATGAATCGCTTGTCCATCGTGTATTCGTCAATTTCGCCTGCGAGCACACGGTTGAACTGAGCGACATCCGCGGCCAGATCGTCCGGGTGGGTGATTTCTGCCCAGGACATGCGGGCCAGCTCATCCCTGGCATAGCCGAGCATTTCGCATAGCCGATCGTTGACCTCGATCCAGCCTTTTTCCGGCGAGGTCTCCGCCATGCCGGCCATGGAGCGCTCAAAGAACGCACGAAAGTGCTGCTCACTCTTGCGCAATTCATCTGCACGCTGGGCCAGCGCGTCCAGCATGGCGTTCAACTGCCTGCCCAACCGCGCCGCCTCGTCGTCGCCTGTCAAATCGACGCGCATGTCCATCTGGCCCGCTTCAACGGCGTCGGCCACTTGTTGAATGGCGCTCAGCCGGCGGGTCAGGTAACGGCCGGCCCACAGTGCCACCAGGCTGCTAAGCATGATCGCCAGCAGCACATAGATCAAGGCATCGCGTGCCATGTCGGACAATTGCGCTTGAAACGACGCGCGGCCCAGGCCGATGCGCACCCAGCCGATTGTTTTCCCGCCCATCAGGATGGGGTTGGCAAGATCGATGAGCGAGTCATCCTGGCGCAGCACCTTCAGTTCGGCGACTTGCGGCAGATCGGTCAGGTACGCACCGCGCCGGTTCGGCTCGTTGTGTGCCAGCACCAGACCGGTTGGATCGAGCACGACGGCGAAGCGCAGGTCGGGGTAGGAATCAAGCCCGTCAACAATTTCCTGCAGGCCGGCGAAATCACGCGAGGCGACCCAGACGGCGGACGACGTGGCGACGCTGCGTGCCAGGGAAGCCGCTTGGCTGGCTTGTTGCAGATCGATCGCCTGGTGCTGGCGAAGCGTCATGTCCACGACAAACAGCGACACCACCACGCTGATGACACCGATCATGCCGAC
This sequence comes from Rhodocyclales bacterium, assembly GCA_016215645.1. GTDB lineage: Bacteria > Pseudomonadota > Gammaproteobacteria > Burkholderiales > Rhodocyclaceae > Sulfuritalea. The sequence goes on along the minus strand of JACRIX010000048.1, from coordinate 33,435 downwards.
CGTCAATTGCCGGCGTACGGTGCCAGCCAAGAGGCGCTTCAGCGGCGAGAACATCTATTTGCTTTCCACCGGCCGCACGGCCTTCTCGAAGGTGGCCACGAAATCGCGTACCCGGTCGTAGGTGGCATTGTCGGCCGCATGGAAACGGGCTGTGGCCATGCCGGCCAGAATCGCCTTGCCCTCCGGCACGGTCGCCAGATCCAGCAGCACCTGGCGGATGTTCTCGCTGATCGCGGCCGGCACATCGTCACGCACCATCACCGAATTGTTCAGCAGCGCGGGCGTTTCCCAGATCACATGGAGTTGCGCCGCCTCTGCCGGGTGGTCCTTCTCGAACAGGCGCCACGGTGGCGGCCAGGTGGCGGCTGCAGACGACTGGCCAAGGTAGGCATTCATTATCGAAGATGCCTGTGAGCCGACATAGACGTTCCGGATGTCCTTCCTGACATCGATGCCGTTCTGATGCAGGAAGTATTGCGGCATGACGCAGGCTGCCAGGGCCGTGTGCGACGGATAGCTGACAACCTTGCCCTTGAGATTGGCGGGGGTCTTGATCCCGCTGTCCTTGCGGACGATGAAAATGCCCTTGAAGTCTGCGGCATCGCCCGCCATGGCGATGACACGGTAGCCGACCTTGATGGATTCGAGCGTCTGCCAGGGGTTGGGCAGCAGGAGTTCCGGCCCGCGGGCGCGAAACTTTTGTTCGTAGGCCTGGTAGTCGCGCGAGGCCTCCAGTTCGATGCGCACCCCGGCCAGTTGACGGTTCAGGTGATCGACCAGAGGCTGGTAGGCTTCAGCGAGCTTTTGCGGGTTATGCAGCGGGTGGATCGCCAAGCGGTAGGTCGGCAGCGTCGTGAACGCCGGTGCGTTGCTGTACTTCAAGGTCGGGGACTCTGCCGGGCGGTCGCAGCCCAGCAGTGAAAGTGGAATGATGAGTGCAAGGAGCGATTTCATACTTGACTTTTTACCAGACATATGGTCCCTTGTTCGGCTGCTTGCTGGCAGATTGTGGTCATCTATTGACCGACATCAAAGTATTTAGGATGACGGCAGCTGGACTGAGCCAGTCAATCCGGTTCGGCAATGGCTATCTGCTAAAAACCGCCGCCCCGCCGTTCGCAGCGGCGAGGATACGCAGCGGCGAGGATACGCAGCGGCGAGGAGAGCGTACTTTGCTCGACCGCCCTGCTGCGCAAGGGCTTCATCAGAGCGTTCTTTGCTCCAACGCCTTGCTCCGCAGAGGCTTCATCAGTGCCAGCGCGCGGCGTCGCTGCGGGAACCTACTAGCCCGAGAACAGATCCATGAACTGCTGCCGCAGCCAGCGATTTCCCTGATCGCCGTGGAAGCGTTCCTGCCAGCATTGCTTGACGTCGAAGGCGGGGATGGCGATCGGCAGCGGCAGCAGCTTGACGTCGTTGTGTTGCGACAGTTGGCTGCCGACGCTGTGCGGAACGATGGCAACCATGTCGGTGGTGGCGACGATGCTGGCGAGCACCAGGAAGTTCTGCATGCGCAGCGTGATGCGCTGCTCCAGGCCGTGCGCGATCAGCGTGCGTTCGATGATGCCGTGGCCCCATCCGCCCGGCGTGACGATGGCATGCGAGGCGGCGGCGAATTGCTTCGCCGTGATGCGCTCGCCGATCGCTGGATGGTCGCGGCGCAACACGCAGACGTAGCGGTCGCGGAACAGTCGCTGCACGTAGAAGCCGGCGCCCAGGTTGGGCAGGTTGCCGATGGCGAGATCGACTTCGCCGTTACGCAAGGCGTTTTCGGCCGCCTCGGCCGGCATCGGCAGGGTGCGCAGGAGGATGCCCGGTGCTATGCGATTCAGGCGTTCCAGCAGGCGCGGCAGGAAATAGGCTTCGCCCAGGTCGGTGAGAAAAATCGAAAAGCCACGCTGCGATGTGGCGGGATCGAATTCCTGGCTGGCGCCAAGCGAGACGCGGATGCCGGCAAGCGCCTGGCGGATCGGATCGGCGATCCCCTGGGCGTAGGGGGTAGGCACCATGCTGTTGCCAAGTCGCACAAACAGCCGGTCGCCGGTGGCCTTGCGCATGCGCGCCAGGGCATTGCTGACGGCTGGCTGCGACAGGTTCAGGCGCTCTGCGGCGCGACTGATCGAACCGTCGGCAAGCACCGCCTCGAATACCACCAGCAGGTTGAGATCGAATTCCGAGATATTCATGCGATGAATGACATGTATTGATGCTATTCGCTACAAGTAGATAAGATTTTGCTCTAGAGTGCAAGTCCAGACAGCTGTCCTGTCGGTACAGACCGGTACAACCGGCGACAAGAAGGAGGAGAACATGCTCGAAGGCTGCGTGCCCTGGCCCGCCGACGTGGCGGCCAAATACCGCCAGCGGGGCTGGTGGGAAGGCATCACCATTCCGCAACTCCTGGAGCGCAGCGCGGCGCGCCATCCGGGCAAGACGGCGCTGGTCAGCGGCGAGCTGCGTCTGAGCTACGCCGATCTGGTCGCCGGCTCACGGCGCCTGGCTTGCGGCTTCCTTGACGCCGGCATCCGGGCGCAAGATCGCGTGGTGCTGCAATTGCCCAACGGCCCCGAATTCGTCTTCGCCTATTTCGCCCTGACGCGCATCGGCGCGATTCCGGTCACCGCCTTGCGCGCCCATCGTCATTCCGAGATCCGCCACTTCCTTGCGGCCTCGGGCGCCACGGCCTACGTGATTCCCGATCGTATCGGCAACTTTGATTATCGCGAGATGGCGCGCGAAGTCGGGCCCGATGCGCCGGCTCTGCGCCATGTCCTTGTCGCCGGCGAGCCCGGCTTCGGGCAGATCGACCTGCGCGCGATGATCACCGCGCCATTGTCGGATGAGGATGTCGCGGCGCGGCTGGCCGGGCACGATCCCGATCCGGGCGAGGTCACTACCATGCTGCTCTCGGGCGGCACCACCTCGCTGTCGAAGCTGATCCCGCGCACCCACGAGGATTACGTGCTCAACGCGCGACTTTGTGGCCGCGCCGGCGGCTTCGACGAGGCCACGGTGTTCATGGCCATCCTGCCGCTGGGGCACAACTACAACCTGGCCTCGCCCGGCATGCTCGGCACCTGGTACTACGGCGGCACGGTGGTGCTGGCACCTTCGGGCGACGCCGTCGACGTGTTCTCTCTGGTGTCGCGTGAGAAGGTGACGGTGATCGCGGCGGTCGTGCCGCTGATCTCCAACTGGCTGAACTCCCCCGTACCCGACGATTACGATTTGTCCTCGCTGAAGGTGATCCAGAACGGCGGCGCCCGCCTGGCACCGGAGTTGCGCACGCGGCTGCGCCAGCGCTTCGGCTGCATCGCCCAGGAAATCTACGGCACGGCGGAGGGCCTGATCAACATGGTGCCGCTGGATGCGCCGGACGACCTGCTGCTGACCAGTTCTGGCGTGCCGGTGTGCGAGGACGACGAGATCAAGGTGCTCGACGACGATGGCAATGAGGTGCCGGATGGCGAGCCCGGCGAACTGGTGACGCGCGGTCCCTACACCATCCAGGGCTACTACAAGGCGCCGGAGAAACAGGCCGAGGCCTTCACGCCCGATGGCTTCTACCGCATGGGCGACATCGTCAGGAAGCAGGGCCGCCATGTATTCACCGAGGGGCGGCGCAAGGACCTGATCAACCGCGGCGGCGAGAAGATCAGCTGCGAGGAAGTCGAGAACCTGATCTTCGGCCACCCCAAGGTCAAGGCGGTCACGCTGGTGGCGATGCCCGATCCGGTATTCGGCGAGAAGGCCTGCGCCTTCGTTATCGCCAAGGACGGCGAGACCCTGGGCTTCGAGGAACTGATCGCCTTCCTGCGCGCACAGAAGATCGCCAGCTTCAAGCTGCCGGAGCGGCTGGAGGTGGTGAGCCAGTTCCCGCTCAGCCCGGTGGGCAAGATACTCAAGCGGGCTTTGCGCGAAATGATCGCGGCAAAAATCGAAACCGAGAAGGCAGGCGCATGAAGCTACGCATCATCGGCGGCGGTCCCGCCGGACTTTACTTCGCGGCGCTGATGAAGCGCGAGAACCCGGCGCACGACGTCGTGGTGTTTGAGCGCGGCCCGCGTGACGCGACCTGGGGTTTCGGCGTGGTGTTCTCCGACCGGGCGCTGGAATTCCTGCGCGCCGACGACGAAGCCATGTACCAGTTGCTGACGCCGCTGATGGAAACCTGGCCCAACCTGACCATCGTGCACAACGACACGCCGGTGCCCATCACCGGCAACGGCTTTGCCTCGATCGGCCGGCTGGAACTGCTGAGCCGGCTCTACGCCCATGCCGAATCGCTGGGCGTGAAGCTCGAATTCGACAGCGAGGTGACCGCCCTGGACCATCCCGCGCTGGCCGGCGCCGACCTGATCGTCGGCGCCAATGGCGCTTTCTCATGGGTGCGCAACGAGAATGCCGAGAAGTTCGGCACCGAAACCGACATGCGGCCCAATCGCTTCATCTGGTACGGCACCAGCAAGGTTTTCGACAGCCTGTCGCTGACCTTCCGCGAGACCGAGCACGGCGTGTTTTGTGCCCACCACTACCGCTACAGCCCGGCCATGAGCACCTTCCTGGTCGAGGTGACCGATGCGACCTGGCAGCGCGCCGGGTTCGCCGGCATGGACGAGGCCGCGACGATCCGCCATTGCGAGCAGGTCTTCGCCAAGGATCTGGATGGCCAGCCGATTCTTTCCAACAAGTCCTGGTGGCGCCAGTTTCCGGCGATCACCAACCGGCACTGGAGTTTCGGCAATGTGGTGCTGATGGGTGACGCGCTGCGCACCGCGCATTTCTCGATCGGTTCCGGCACCCGGCTGGCGATGGAGGATGCGATTGCGTTGTGGAAGGCGCTGCGCGACGCCGGCAGCCTGCCCGAGGCGCTGGCGCTCTACCAGGAGCGCCGCCTGCCGCCGATGCAGAAGATCCTCGATGCCGCCAGCGCCAGCATCCGCTGGTACGAGCGCATGGACGAACTGATCCATCTTGCGCCGCTGGATTTCGCCTACAGCTACATGACGCGCACCGGGCGTGTCGATCACTCCGAGGTGGCGCGGCGGGATCCGCAACTGGCGGCGGCCTGGGAGCACAGTCATCCCGAAATCTTCGGCGACTCGTATTGACGCTCCAATGGTTTGCACGTAATGTATACAGTATCCAATACAGAATTCAATGCCCGCCGAATGCCGGGCCATCAGGAGACATCGCTGTGACAGAAATCGTCGTGACACGCCCAGGGGAAGCCAAGCTCAATCACCTGTTCAAGCCGGGCAGGGTCGGCAAGTTCGAGGTCAAGAACCGCATCAAGTACGGCGCCTGCTGCGTCTCCAATTACAACGGCCGCGACGGCAGCATCACGCCGCGCGAACTGGCGCGGGTGCGCGTCATCGCCGGTACCGGCTGCGGCCTGATCACCAACCAGGGCGCCTATCCCGATCCCTGGGGCGAGGGCAAGGCCTACTTCCGCCAGGTGGCGATCCACGACGACAAGTTCCTGCCGCAATTCGAGATGATTGCGCGCTACATCCACGATGCCGGCGCCATGGCCATGCAGCAGATCCTGCACGCCGGCCGCTACGGCGGCATCGACCTCGGCTATTGCATCCAGCCTTCCGTGGTGCCGCAGACCCTGCCGCATTTCCGCCCGCCGCGCGAGATGACCAAGGAGCAGATCGCGGTGACGGTGCAGCAGCATGCCGACGCCGCCAGGCGTGCCATCCGCGCCGGCTTCGATGCCACCGAGATCACCAGCTTCATGGGTTACCTGCTGGCCAACTTCAACTCGCGCTTCACCAACCAGCGCAGCGACGAATACGGCGGCTCGGTACAGAACCGCGGTCGCTTCATGCGCGAGCTGATCGACGCCATCAAGCAGGCCACGCCGGACCATCCGCTTTCGGTGCGCCTCAACGGCGCCGAGCTGATGGACAAGTGGGGCGGCAATACCCAGGACGAATCCTTCGAATTGATGCAGCAAGCGGTGGACTGCGGCGTGGACATGATCTCGGTCACGGTCGGCTGGCAGGAGGCGCCCGAATCCTCCTTCGGCCGCGACGTCGAACCCGGCTACTGGAACTTCCTCTCGGAAAAGGCGAAGAGGATGTTCCCCAACACGCTGGTGGCCTTCGGCAACCGCCTGCCCGATCCGGCCATGGCCAACCAGTGCGTCAAGGACAACATCTTCGACTACTGGGAAATCTGCCGCCCGCTCCTGGCCGATCCGGAGCTGATCCACAAGGCCGCCGAGGATCGCATGGAGGAAGTGCGTCCCTGCATCGGTTCGCTCAACTGCCTTTCACGCCTGTTCCGCGACCTGCCTTACACCTGCACCATGAACCCGATGCTGGGCCACGAGGTCGAGCCCGAGTACCACGTCACCGAGGCTACCGAGAAAAAGCGCGTGATGGTGATCGGCGCCGGCCCCGCCGGCATGGAAGCGGCGATCACGGCGCGCCGCCGCGGCCACACGGTGACCGTGTTCGACAAGGCCGACAAGATCGGCGGCAACCTCGCCGCCTATGCCGCCAATGACCTGGCACGCCCGGCCGACCTGCAAGGCGTGATCGATTACTACGGTGTGATGGCGAAGAAGCTCGGCGTCGAAGTCCGCCTCAACACCGAGGCCAACGCCAAGTTCATGCGCAGCATCCTCCACGAATACGACGCCTGCATCGTTGCCGCCGGTGCCCGCACCGACCTCGAGTCCTTCAAGTACATGCCGGGCAGCGAGACGCTGATCGATGCGCTGGACGTCGCCCACGGCAGGAAGACGGTGGGCAAGCGCGTGGTGATGATCGGTGGCGGCATGATCGGCCTGACGATTTCCGAGTTCCTGCAAAAGGCCGGCCACGAAGTCACGGTGATCGAGAAGGACAAGCGCGTCGGCGGCGACATCATGCCGACCTTCAAGTGGCGCCATACCGCCTGGGTCGATGAACTCGGCATCAAGACCATCTGCTCGGCGCAACTGCTCAAGGTCACGGCCGAAGGCGCGACGGTGAAGACGGCCAAGGGCGAGGAAATTCTTGTTCCCTGCGACAACGTCATCGTTTCCAGCCCGCGCCGCGCCAACCACGACCTGTTCTACGAGTTCCAGTGGATGATCGACGAACTGCACGGCGGCGGCGACGCCACGGTGCCGCGCGGCCTCGATGCGGCGATCCAGGAAGGCTACAAGCTGGGCGTTCGCATTTGACGGGAGGCGGTCATGGCTTATTCGGCGCATGTCGATACCTTCACCCGAGACAAGCTGCCGCCGCCCGAGGCGCAGCCGGAGTTTCTTTTCGACCTGCCGGAACTGAAGTTCCCCGAGCGCATGAACTGCGCGACGGAACTGCTCGACCGGCACGTGGCGGAAGGCCGCGGAGGGCGCGTCTGCATCCAGGCGCCGAAGCTGCGCTGGACCTACGCCGACCTACAGGAGAAGGCCAACCGCATTGCCAACGTGCTGGTGAAGGACCTCGGCGTGGTGCCTGGCAACCGCGTGCTGCTGCGCGCGCCGAACAACCCGATGATGGCCGCCTGCTGGTTCGCGGTGATGAAAGTCGGCGCTGTCGCCACGGCGACCATGCCGTTGCTGCGCGCCAAGGAGCTCAAGCACGTGATCGCCAAGGCCAGGGTGACGCATGCGCTGTGCGACATGCGTCTGGCAGAGGAACTCAAGCTCGCCGCCGCCGAATCGCCTGACCTGAAGCATATTCGCTGGTTCAACGACGCCTCGGCCGACGGCCTCGAAGCGGCGATGGCGAAGCAGTCGGCCGAGTTCAGCAATGTCGACACCGCGCGCGACGACACCTGCATCCTCGCCTTCACCTCGGGCACCACCGGCCAGCCCAAGGCCACCATGCACTTTCACCGCGACGTCATGGCCTCCTGCGTCTGCTGGCCGCCCTATGTGCTGCGCCCGACGCCCGACGACGTCTTCATGGGCACGCCGCCGCTGGCCTTCACCTTCGGCCTCGGCGGCCTGCTGCTGTTTCCGCTGCACATCGGTGCCTCGACGGTGCTGCTGGAGCAGGGCGCGCCGCAGGACCTGGTCGATGCCGTGCTCAACTACCAAGCGAGCATCCTGTTCACCGCGCCGACCTCCTACCGCGCCATCGCCGCCATCGCCGGGCCGCTGCGCCGCAGCAGCTTGCGCAAATGCGTCTCGGCCGGCGAGGCCCTGCCGGCGGCGACGCGGGCGCTGTGGAAGGAGGCCACCGGCATCGAGATGATCGACGGCATCGGCGCCACCGAACTGATGCACATCTTCATCTCGGCCGACGAGAAGGAAGCGTTGCCCGGCGCCACCGGCAAGGTGGTGCCCGGTTACGTCGCCTGCGTCATGGACGACTCTGGCCGGCCGGCCAAGACCGGCGAGATCGGCAAGCTGGCGGTCAAGGGCCCCACCGGCTGTCGCTACCTCGCCGACGAGCGCCAGGCGAGCTATGTGAAAAACGGCTGGAACTACACCGGCGACGCCTACGCGCTGGATGCCGAGGGCTATTTCCATTACCACTCGCGCACCGATGACATGATCATCTCGGCCGGTTACAACATTGCCGGCCCCGAGGTCGAGGACGCCCTGCTGCGCCATCCCAAGGTGGCGGAGTGCGGCGTGATCGGCGTGCCCGACGAGGAACGCGGCCAGGTGGTCAAGGCGATCGTCGTGTTGCGCCCGGGCAATGAGCCGACGCCGGAGGCGGCCAGGGAACTGCAGGACTACGTCAAGCAGAGCATCGCGCCCTACAAATATCCACGCCAGGTCGAGTTCGCGGCCAGTCTGCCGCGCACCGAAACCGGCAAGCTGCAGCGCTTCCGCCTGCGCCAGGCCACCCAAGGAGAAACCAAGTGAACGCAAAGACGCTGCTTCCCCCTGGCTGGCCGCTGGCCAAGGGCTATGCCCATGGCGTCATGGCGCGCGGGCAGATGGTGTTCGTTGCCGGCCAGGTCGGCTGGGACGAGAAATGCGAGTTCCCCGGCGACGACATCGTCAGCCAGGCCGAACAGGCGCTGAAGAATGTCATCGCCATCCTTGCGGAGGCCGGCGCCGGACCCGAGCACATCGTGCGCATGACCTGGTACCTCGGCAGCAAGGAGGAATACTGGGAAAAGCAGAAGGAACTCGGCGCCGTGTTCCGCCGCCTGATCGGCCATTACAACGCGGCGATGACGGCGGTGCAGGTCGCCGGCTTCGTCGAGCATGGGGCCAGGGTCGAGATCGAGGCCACCGCTGTCATCCCCGACTGATGGCGAATGGATGAAGAACGCTGGTTGCGCATCCTGGCACACCTGCCTGAGGTCGAGGAGGCCGACGGGCCGCCGCTCGCCGTGGCTTTCATCGGCGCCGAAGCCTTTGCCGCAAAGCACGGCCAGGCCTGGCTGTGGTGGCCGGGGAGTCGCGTGCGGGAAACCGGGCCGGTGCCTTTTGCCGGCAACTATCCCGACGACTGGGGGCTACTGTTGGTGCTGAACGACGCGGCCATCGAAAGAGTCGGCGCTGACGGTACGGTGAGCATGGCCCATCTGGCGCGCCTGCTCGACATCAAGCCCTTCGTCCTGCGGCAACGCGACGCGCTTGACGAATCGGGCGTGCTGGAATTCATTGAAACCCTGGAACTTGCCACCCCCAAGCATTGATGAAAACAGCAATCGACGAGACTGAACACCTGTTCGGCGACATGAGCCTGTGGCAGTCCATGCTCGACCGCCAGCGCGAGCTGTTCATCGAGATGGACTCCGGCTCGCGGCTCGGCTTCGTTTCGCGCGAGGCGTCGGGCATCCTGCCCGGCAAGCATCGTGAAGGGGTGCAGGTGGTGACCGAGGTGCCGATGATGGCCTGGGAAATCGAGAATGGCGGCATGTCGGTGCGCATCGAGCGCTTTGCCGGGCTGGCCGCTACCCGCGTCGATGTCCTGCTGGTGGCGGATCGCGAGGCCATGGAGACCATGCTCGCGGCGTTGGGCGGCGACATGCTGAAGACCATCAAGCAACTGATCCGGCGCGGCAACATCATGTTCTTCCTGTTCAAGAACAAGACCCAATTGCAGGACGCCGGTTACGAAGATTTCCTTGAATCGCTGGGTCTGGCTTTCATCGGAGCCTGCCGGTGATTTTCATCAATCCGCATGGCGCGCCGGAACTGGCCTGCGACCACTGCGGCTGCCGCTGGGTCGATCGCCTCAAGGGCAAGGCCTGTTGCTACGAATGCGGCGAAGAGATCAGCGACGACGCCATCGCCGAATTCCAGCGTGCGGCGGTCGAATATGCCGCTACGCATTCGCCACCGGCCGCCGGCTGAGTCGAATCGCCGTGTCCCCCAAGAGGACTTCCTTCGGGGCGTCGCCAGCGCCGTCCGCAAGGGATACCGTCTTCGGCTTTGCCGAAGACATAACTTTCATCCGCCGCTGAAGCATGTGGCAACCGCCGCAGTGCCTTGCCTTCAAGGCGTCGCCGGGCCGCATCCCGACGCGGGAAGAAGCCGCGGTGTCGCACCTGTTCAGTCCGTTGCCCCATGGCCCGCTGTTGCGCATCTGCCACGATCGCACCATCGACGGCCTGCGGCGCGTGACCGAGGCCATCCATCGCCACAGCGAGGGCCGGACGCAGGCCTACATCCAGCTGATTGCCGGCGGTGTTGCCGGAGCGCTTCGCGCGGGCGGCGCAACGTTCGCGCGAAGCGGGCTTCGACGGCGTCGAGCTGCACTATGCGCATGCCTACACCATGGCATCGTTCTTATCTGCCACCAACACGCGCGATGACGGCTACGGCGGCGACCACGCCGAACGTTTGCGCCTGCCCCTGGAGGTGTTTGCGGCGGTCCGGGCGGCCGTGGGTACCGACTATCCGATGGGCTGCCGCATGCTCGCCGAGGAGTGCATAGCCGGCGGCAGCGAACGGCCCCTTCGGTCGCAACCTGGCGGCCACGGCGGCGCTACGCCGCGCGCAGCCGCGACGGCAAACGGCGGCTGGTGGCGCCGGCAGACTGGTAGCGAGGGCCCGGTTCATCAGCGTGGTCAGCGAGAGCTTTTGGCGGGTGGATAGCCAACCCGAACGCCGCCCCAGTGCTGTCCATTGACATGGATGGGTACCGACAGGTCATGCATGACCTCCCCGGTGTCCCGTTTGTAGGTTTGGACCAGGACGATTTCAGTGTGTGCTCCGCAACGCGCGCCGGTCTTGTCGTTGAAGATCCGCTTGGTACGATTCCCGACCAGGTCCTTTTCCGGATTGCCCGTCAGCGGTTGGCAGAAGCGATTGTTGTGGGTCGGAACATAGCCACGCAAATCGGTCGCAATCGCATATGACGCGTCCGGGTTCTTGTCAAGAAATGCTTCTTGCAGGGAGGGAAGCGCGCGGTCGGCATAGTCATCGAACCGGCTGGTGTATTTCTGCGGATTGCTGTTGGCGATGGGCTTGTATTGATCTGAAAACAGATCGTCGCGGGACAGTGCTCCTGTCGCGATGGCGCTTTCAAATACTTTTCCAATCCTGTCGGCGAGCGTCCTTGCCGACCTGTAGATCCTGGTGTGGGCGCAGTCCAGCCCTTGGGTAACCATGACCTTGAACGCTTGCTCGCCCGGCTTCTCGGCCAGATTGGCGGCTTGGGTCAGTTCGTTCTGAAAGTGTCCCATGCGACGGAAGCCCTCGGCCGCCAGCGCGGCGATCATGTCTGCTGTTTTTTGCGTGCGTCGCGCATCGGTCGCGATCGAATTGACCTGTTCTTCGGAGGCTACCGCGTCATTCAGGATTCTTGTCAGTTGGGTTCCAACTTCCGTCGCGGTCGTTGCCACCGCGGCGGAAGTTGAACTCAGTTCCGCGATGGTATCGATGGAGCTCCGAGCGTGTTCCTGAACGCTCGAAATGACGTCGGAAATTTCGTTTGAAGCGACCATCGCCTCCGAGGCCAGCCGGCGAACCTCGGCGGCTACCACCGCAAAACCACGGCCTTCCTTCCCGGCCCGAGCCGCCTCGATCGAGGCGTTCAGCGCAAGCAGGTTGGTCTGCCTGGCAATTGTCTCGATGGAGGCGGTTACCTGCTGGATGCGGGCAATCTCCGCAGCGAGCCGGTTCATGCCGCTTTCAGCATCCCGCGCCCTATTGGCCATTGCGCCCATGTCCGAAACGACTTGCGACAATTCGGCCGATCCCACCTCGGATTCTTCCCGCGTGCGTCGCGCATTTTGTGCCGCCAGGTCGGCACGATCGGCCACTGATTCGGAAAGCGTTCGAATCGCAACCGACTCGTCGACGATGCGGTTGGCCTGGGCCGCGGCCTTGTCCGACTCCTGCGTCAATCGCGTCAGCGTATGGCAGACATGGGCCAAACCGACGCCCATCTCCTGAAGGGTGCCATACAGTTCCCGTCCCTTTCCCGAGACCAGGGACTTCATCAACCCCGCCAGCATCTCTGCGGGCGCACGGTGAATTACGCTGAGCATGTTGGTACTCCTCGATTGCCTCGTCGGCTTGCTTGCAGCCGACAAAAATGACGTTTACTGAGGTGTGCAGTATCTCGCTTTCTGATCCCGATTTCGATAGTTTCGGTTGCGCGGCGCAGCATTCGATCGCGCAACGTTTCGATCTCGAGCTTGCGTCAATGCCTCGGGGGCGCGTTCGATCGTCGTGGTACCAGCGCCACGCTTCCGCCGGGGTCTCTCGTCATACCTTGCATGGCCGGGTGCGGCCGCCATCGATGCGCGACCGCAGGGCGCAAACCAGCGCCGCGCCATAAGGCAGCGCCTGCATGCCGAGCACGGCCATCCACAGCGCCAGCTCGCTGTCCCCCGACGTGCGATGCGCGGTCAGCGCGGCAATGCAGGCCAGCAGCCCGGACAGTAGCACCGCTTCCTCGCGCACCTCGGCGAACGCGCCGCGCGCTTGCGTCGGTGGCGGCGGTCCATCCGCAGTGCTGCGCCGGGTGACATGGAACACAGCGGGGCGCCCGGCCAGGCCAGCGAGGACGCCGCGCGCGATGCTGTGCGACAGCCCCATGCCGGCCAGCGCGGCGCCGGCGATGTCAGCCGGCGGACAGGGCACGCAACGCCAGTAGAGCAGTGGGCCGAGCACCAGGCGGCCGAGGAAGAACACCGCCAGCGGCACCACGAACAGCGCCAGTGGCATGCCGAACCATTGCGGGGCAAGCAGGAAACCCAGCGTCCAGGCCACCGCGGCGAGGCTGAAGACCAGGTGCAGGGCGTCACCAATCCACGGCAGCCAGCCGGCGACGAAATGGTAGCGCTGGCCGCGCCGCAGCGGCGAGGGACCGAACAGCGCGCCGGCATGGCGACGCAGGATTTGCATCGCACCCTGCGCCCAGCGCCGGCGCTGGCGCCGGTAGGCGCCGAAGTCGGCCGGCACCAGTCCGACGCCGAATACCTGATCGACATAGACCGCACGCCGCCCCTGGCGGAACAGGCGCAGGCCTAGTTCTGTGTCCTCGCAGATGCAGTTCGGGTCCCAGCCCCCGGCGCGGACCAGGGCGTCGGCGCGAATCAGGGTCATGGTGCCGTGCTGGACAATGGCGTCGCGTTCGTGGCGGTGATGCATGCCGATGCGAAAGAAGCCCTCGTATTCCCAGTTCATCATGCGTCGCAGCGGCTGGTCGCCCCAGTCGCGATGCGCCTGCGGCGCCTGCACGATGCCCACCGACGGGTCGGCGAAGTAGCCTCCGAGCTCGCGCAGCCAGCCGGGATCGACCAGGTAGTCGGCATCGACCACGGCGATCCACTCCGCCTGCGGGTTGGCCTGTTCCAGGGCGAAGTTCAGCGCGCCGGCCTTGAAGCCGGGGTGTGCCGGCAGGTGGAAGAAGCGCAGCGTCGGGCCATCGTCGCCGCTGGCCGCGCGGGCATCCTGGCGCTGGCGCACATGTGCCTGTACCGGCATCCAGAGTGCCGGGTCGCTGGTATTGTTATCGACTACGAGGATTTCCAGCGCCGGCCAGTCCAGCGCCAGCAGGCTGTCGATGCTGGCGATCACCATGGCCGGCGGCTCGTTGCAGCAGGGCACGTGGATGCTGACGAAGGGCGGCGCGGTTCCGGGCGGCAGCGGCCGCGGCACGGCGCGCCGACGCAGGCTGCCCTCCCAGAACAGCTCGGCGAATTCCAGCGTCTGCGTCAGCAGGATCGCCGCCATGAAGCCCAGCGCCGGCACCAGCAGCGCCAGCACGGCGATATCCGGCAGGCGCAGGTAATTGTCCAGCGGCAGCGTGCCCAGCAGCACGGCGAACGAGATCACGGCCTGGGCGATCAGGGCGAAGGCCACGCGCCCGGCCAGCCGCATGCCGGCAAACGTCAGCAGGAACGGCAGCATCGCGCCCAGCCCGAGGGCCGAGGCGATGGCCACTTTGGTCTGCCAGTAGGGGTCGGCATAGAGCGGGCCGGCGAGTTCGAACTTCGGCCGCCGTGCCGCATCGAGCATGCCCCAGTGCGCGCCGACGGCGCCCTCGGTCGCGTGTTTCCACGGCTGGTCGACGGCCTCCATCAGGTAGTAGTCGAGCTCCGCCGCCTGCGCGCGCGCCAGGAAGGAGCGTACAAACATGCCCTGCGCTGCCGGCGTCGGCCGCGCCACGCCGACCGCGGCGCCGCCGCTGGGCCAGCCGATTTCGCCGATCACCACATGCTTGCCGGGAAAGCGCGCCTGCACCTGGGCGTAACGTCGCAGGGTTTCGTCGACGGCGGCTTCCACCGGCACGCCCTCCCAATACGGCAGCAGATGCACGGTGATGAAATCGACATGCGCGGCCAGTTCCGGCTGGCGCAGCCAGACATGCCAGGGCTCGGCGGTCGACACCGGTACCGCCAGCGTGGTACGCAGACGGTCGAGGTAGGCGTACAGCACGGCCGGCGCCAGCGTGCGGTGCAGCTGGGTCTCGTTGCCGGCGATGACGCGCTCGACGCTGCGCTGCACGCGCGTTGCCTGCGTCGCCGCCGCGATTTCGGCTTCGTTGTTTTGCGGCCGGTGGTCGAGCCAGACCCCCATGCTCAGGCGCAGGCCGAACTGCTGCGCCAGCGCCGGCAATTCGGGAAACTCGGCAGCGCTGTAGGTGCGCAGGCGCGAGCTCAGCGGCGCCATAAGGCGCAGGTCCGCGGCCAGTTCCTCGCGGGTCGGAAAGCGCAGGGAGAGCGGGCTTTCCCAGCGCTGGAAGGCGTTGTAGGCAAGCCCGGCGACCCGCGGCGGCGCATCC
Organism: Rhodocyclales bacterium; assembly: GCA_016215645.1. Taxonomy (GTDB): domain Bacteria; phylum Pseudomonadota; class Gammaproteobacteria; order Burkholderiales; family Rhodocyclaceae; genus Sulfuritalea. Next base: position 18,280 of record JACRIX010000048.1, on the reverse strand, counting down.
GGTGCCGCCAGCGGCGGATTCAAGGCGCGCCATGCGGCGAGGTTGGTCAGCAGCACCAGCGCGACGATCGCCAGTGCGGCCAGCCAGCGCCCGGCGGCGCCTGATTTTTGCTGGGGCGGCGGCTGGCCGCCGGCCGTAGCGGCGGGACCGGTATCCTGCGCCATGCCGGCGTCGTCGTTGCCGGTGCGCAGCAGAACCCCCGGTACGCCGGCGGCGTCGACGGCTGTGGCTTGCAGCGCAAGCTTCCGTGCTACGGTTAACAAACCCGTACTGTCCGGGGATTCCGCGATCGCCTTCACGCCCGCTGCCGACGCCGTCACCAATGCCTCCCTGCAATTCCGAGCCTGCCGCCGTGCCCACGGGCGTTGCCCGACCGGTCGCTGTCCAGCTCCTGCTTGGTGTTGTACTGGCGCTGACCCTGGCTTGGGCTGCGTGGCAAGGCCGCCCGGCGGCGCTGCCCGAAACTTCCGGCGTACAACTCCCCTGCGTCTCCTACGCACCCTTCCGCCGTGACGGCGAGACACCCTTCGACCCGGCGTTGCGGATTGCGCCGGAAGTCATCGAGGCCGATCTGCGTCTGCTCACGGCGGTGACCGGCTGCGTGCGCACCTACGGCCTCGACCACGGCCTCGATGTCGTGCCGGAAATCGCCCGCCGCCTCGGCTTGCGCGTGGTGCTCGGCGCCTGGATCGGGCGCGATGCGGCGGCCAACGAAGCGCAGTTGCGCCGCGCACTGGAACTGGCGCGCGAGTATCGCGACGTCGTGTCGGTGCTGGTGGTCGGCAACGAGGTTCTGCTGCGCCGCGAACTGGCGCCCGAGGCACTGGCCGCGCTGCTCGACCGCGCCCGGCGCGAATCGCCGGTGCCGGTCACCTATGCCGACGTCTGGGAATTCTGGCTGCGTCACGGGCCGGTGCTGCGCGGGCATGTCGATGTCGTCGCGGCGCACATCCTGCCGTATTGGGAAGACGATCCGGTCGCTGTCGGCGAGGCCGTCGACCATGTGTACGCGGTGACCGCGCAGTTGCGGCAGCACTTCGGCAGCACGCCGATCTTCGTCGCCGAAACCGGCTGGCCCGCAGCCGGCCGGCAGCGCGGTCCCGCCGCGCCGGGCCGCTTCCAACAAGCGCATTTCGTGCGCGCAATGCTGGCGCGGCAGGCGGTGCAGCCGCTGGAATTCAACCTGATCGAGGCCTTCGACCAACCCTGGAAGCGTGCGCTGGAAGGCGCGATGGGCGGCGCCTGGGGCCTGTTCGATGCCGACGGGATTCAGCGCGTGCCGCTCGCCGGCCCGTTGCCGCCCGATCCGCACGGGATCTGGCTGCCGCTTGCAGCGATGGTCGGTGCAGTCGCCGGGATGGCGGTCGGATGGCGGCGCGGCGGGCGCGCCACGTTCGCCGTGGCCGGCGCGCTGATCGCCGCCTTCGGCCTGTTGCAGGCCCAGGCCTTGCCCCTGGGGAGCCGCGATGCCTGGGAGTGGGCGGCCGGTGGGGCGGCGCTGCTGTTGTCGCTCGTCTGCGGTGCGGCGGCGGCCGGTCGTTTGGTTCAAGTGCTGGAGGGCGGCATCGAAGCCGTGCGGGTTGGCGTCGTGGGGGCCTTCGCGGCGCCGGCAGCCAAGGGTGCGCGGCTGTTGGCAACCGCACAGGCCGGCCTGCTGTTCCTTGCCGCCGTCGACGCCCTGGGCCTGGTCTTCGATGCGCGCTACCGGCCTTTGCCCTGGTATGGCATTGCCGCACCGGCCTTGCTGCTCCTGGCGCTGGCCTGGCTGGGCGACCGCCTGCCAGCCGCGGCGGGCGAAGAAAAACTGCTGGCCGTCGTGTGCGCGACCTGCGCCCTGCTGGTGGCCATCCTCGAAGGTCCGGCCAATACGCAGGCGCTGCTCTACGCGGCGCTGCTGCTGGCGCTGGCGGTTGCCAGCGGATGGCCTCATCGCGCCGGTCCCGGAGCCGTAGCGGGCAACAGCGCCAGCGCCGCCAGCAGCAGCGCCGGCGCGGCCCAGCGCGTCGAGTAGAGCACCAGGCCGGCAGTGGCGGCGGCCAGCGCGAAAAGCCCCAGCGTGCGCCAGCGCGTCAGCAGGGCCAGCACGGAAACGGCCAGCGCGAGCGTGCCGAGGCGTTCCGCGGCAAAGGCCCGCACGGTGAGGCTGCGCAGGATGCAGGTCGGGCTGTCCCAGGGCATGGCGTCGCACAGCGCGGTGAGCGCCGCCGGTTCGACCAACCGGTAGCGCGCCAGGCTGGCCAGCAGCAGCGCGGCGAGCACCACGACGCACGGTGCCAGCCAGCGCGGCCGGGGCTGAGTTGATAAACCCGCCGTGCTCATCGGTCCGCCCAGGCGCCGGGCTGAGCGGCGACCAGCGTCGCCACTGTGCCCGGTTCGGCGAAGGCGCGCAGCAGCATCGCGGTCAGCTCGTGCATGCCGCCCAGCGACTGGCGCGGCGGGTTGAGTCCGGCGCGGAAGCCCTGCTCGGCAAAGCGTTTGAGCAGCGCCGGGTCGCGCGCGACGATATGCACCGGCACGTCCCACGAGGCGCCTTCGCCGCTGATGTTGGCCGTGGGCTGGTGGTCGCCGAGCAGGATGAACACTGTTTCGCGTGCTTCCGCCTGGCGCAGGAAGCCGCCCAGCCAGCGATAGGTGTACTCGACCATGCGCAGGTAGTCGGGGAACATGTTGAGCCAGGCGACTTGCTCGCTGGCCGCGCGCGCCAGCTCGGGCGCATCGAAGGGCTTAGCGGTCAGCACGCGCTGCCAGTCGGGCTGGTAGGGCGGCACCGGGCTGAACGGAAAATGGCAGGTGATGGTCGGAAAGAAGACGAAGCGCGGCGGCGCATCGGCGCCGCGCGGATGCAGCTGCTCGAAGCGCGCCAGCGCGAACTGGTCGGGAATCTTCCAGTAGCCCAGCGGCGGACCGCGGTAGTCCAGTTCGCGGCTGGCGAGGAACTCGTCGAAGCTGTAGTAGGCGCGCTCCGGCCACTCCCACGACAGCGCCGGGTAGAGCCCGAAAACGCGGTAGCCGTGGGCGCGGAACAGCGTGGCCAGGGTCGGCCGGTCGGTGGTCAATAGCAGATCGTGGCGCATCGGATTCGACAGGTCGATACCCGAGAGCACGCTCAGATGCGCGAGATCCGAGGCGCCGCCGTAGGTCGGCGAGCTGATGAAAGCCGACACCACCTGCCGGCCGCCGGCGGCGATGTCGTCGGCAAAGCGCTGCCGCGCCTCCGCCAGCCCGGCCACCGCGCGCGGGTTGTCGTAGGTCACCGCGCCGTAGGACTCCATGAAGATCAGATACACGTCGTGTCCGCCCAGCGAGCCCAGCGCCCGGCCGGCAGGCGCCGCCAGGGCCGTCTGTAGCGTTGTGGACGGCGGCAGCACCTGGCCGAGCCGCCGTGCCGACATCGAGGTGAGCAGGAGATCGGCCTGGCGCACGTAGGTCGGGACCACCGGCTTGGAAACTACCGGCCAAGTCGCCTTGACGCCGGCGTAGTTGGCGGCGACCAGCACCGTCGCCGCGGCGGTGGCGAGCCAGGCCCAGCGCGCGCGCAGCGCATGCGGCACGGCGTGTTCCGCTGTCACCGCGATGGCCCAGCGCAGCAGGCGATGCAGGCCCCAGAGCAGCACCAGCGCGGCGGCGAGCACGCCGGCGCTGAGCCACCAGGGAAAGTCCTGCGCCGTGACCCACAGAAAGCGCGGGATCTGCGCGCCATCCCAGTACAGATTAACTTCGCGGCCGAACAGGCTGGGCGCGGTGACGTCGAGGTAGCGGCCCAGCACCAGCAGCAGGTAGGCCAGCGCCAGCGCGCTCAGGGTACGCGGCGACAAGGGCCCGCGCCAAGCCACCAGCGCCAGCAGCACCAGCCAGAGGCCGATGAACTCCGGCGCCAGGCGCCTGTCCGGCACAATGCCCGGCGTCGGCCACCAGGTGCTGAAGCTCAGCATGCCGTTGAGCACGAGCAGCGCCAGCAGGGCCGGCGCGATGCGGCGCCACGATGGCACACTCGCGACGCCGGTGGCGGCCCGTGGTGGTGCGTGTGGCGTCATGCGGCGTTCGCCGCGGCGACGCGGCCGGTGCCGATGTAGCCCATGCCGAACTGGGTCGGCGTCATCCGCCAATCGTCGAGGGCGGGCAGGATGCGATCCCACGGTGTCCCCAGTTCGCCGGGGGCGCCGTTGTAGCCGTGGTTCTTGAAATACACCCACAGGTTGAGCGGCGCCAGCCAGGCCGGAAAGTACTTGATGCCGGCGATCGCCACCCGCGCGCCGGGGCGGGCACAGCCCAGGATCCGCGCCAGCGCCACCGGCGAGCGCAGCACGTCGTGGGTGTAGTGGAACAGCAGGGCGTCGACCGGCTCCGGCAGTTCCAGCTGCTGCGCGGCGCTGTGCAGCAGGTGCACGTTATCCCAGCCCGCCTCCGCCTGACGCCGGCACGCAAGCGTCAGCATCTCTGGACTCTGGTCGCAGCCATAGACCCGGCCGCCGGCGCCGACGCCGGCGCGCAACAGCTCCAGGCTCAGGCCGGTGCCGCAGCCGACATCGAGCACCCGCTGTCCCGCCTGCAAGCACAAGGCGGCAATCGCGCGTTCGCGGATTGGCCAGGTCGGCCCGCAACTCGCGTCGTAGGCGGCGGCGCGCTTGCGGTACTTGGCCAGCGAGCGCTGCTGGATCGTCTGCTCGGACTGCGCATCGGAAATCTCGGACATGGGGGAAGGCATGGGAATTTGTTGCGGAAACTAGTATCACGTGCCCATTGAACGGCGTCAATCAGGGCCCCCGGGGGAACCGGCGGCGCTGTCCGTCGACCGCAAAGGTGGCGAAAAATTACCGGCAAACGGGGAGACGCCGTGGTGCCGGCGCCGACTTTCTGTGTTCGGCCTTGGTCGATCGCGATGGCGCCCATCATTTCGCCACCGAGAAAAGAAAAGGGGGCGTGCGCCCCCCTTTCTGCTTTCCTATGCAGTTGTCACGCGGCCTTCGGCGGCCAGTCGAACTTCGGCAGGTTGGCCATCGAGGCCTTGATCGCCTCCTCGGGATACTCGAAGTCGGAGAGCCTGCCGGCGAAATAGTCCTCGTAAGCCGCCATGTCGAAATGACCGTGGCCGGAGAGGTTGAAGAACAGCGTCTTGGCTTCGCCGCTGGCCTTGCAGCGCAGCGCCTCGTCGATGCAGGCGCGGATGCCGTGGGCCGACTCGGGCGCCGGGATGATGCCCTCGGCGCGCGCGAACATCACGCCGGCCTCGAAGGTGGCGGTCTGATGCACGGCCACCGCCTCGATCAGCTTCTCGTGGTAGAGCTGCGAGATCAGCGGGCTGTCGCCGTGGTAGCGCAGGCCGCCGGCATGGATGCCGGGGGGCATGAAGTCGTGGCCCAGGGTGTACATCTTCATCATCGGCGTGAAGCCCGAGGCGTCGCCGAAGTCATAGGCATACACGCCCTTGGTCAGCGTCGGGCAGGAGGCCGGTTCGACGGCGACGTGGCGAATCTTCTGCGCGCGCTTGTCGCCGGCGGCGGCATCGGCGAGGAAGGGGAAGGTGACGCCGGCGAAGTTGCAGCCACCGCCGCAGGGCGCGAAGATCATGTCGGGATACTCGCCGAACTTCTCGAACTGCTTCTTGGCTTCGAGGCCGATCACCGTCTGGTGCAGCAGCACGTGGTTGAGTACCGAGCCCAGCGCGTACTTGCTGCCGGGGTTGCTTACCACCGCTTCGATCGCCTCGGAAATCGCGATGCCCAGGCTGCCCTGGTTGTCCGGGTCGGCGGCAAGGATGTCGCGGCCGGTCTTGGTGCGGTCGGACGGGCTGGCCACCACGTCGCCGGCCCAGGTCTGCATCATCAGGCGGCGATAGGGTTTCTGGTTGTAGGAGACCTTGACCATGAAAATTTCGACCGGCAGGCCGAAAGCCTGGCCGGCGAAGGCCAGCGAGGAACCCCACTGGCCGGCGCCGGTTTCGGTGATCAGGCGCTTGGTGCCGGCGATCTTGTTCAGGTAGGCCTGCGGCACGGCCGAGTTGGGCTTGTGCGAGCCGGCGGGCGAAACGCCTTCGTACTTGTAGAAAATTTTTGCCGGCGTGCCCAGCATCTGCTCCAGGCGCTCGGCGCGGCACAGCGGGCTGGGACGCCACAGCGCGTAGATCTTGCGGACTTCTTCGGGAATGGCGATCCAGCGTTCGGCGGACATTTCCTGTTCGAGGATCGGACCGGGGAAGATCGCCAGCATTTGTTCCGGCGACACCGGGTTGCCGTCGCCGCCCAGGGGCGGATAGGGCGGGTTCTTCAGGTCGGCAGCGATGTTGTACCAGTGGGTCGGGATCTCGTTTTCATCAAGTACGACGCGGGTTCTGCTCATGCGTGTCACCTCCATGTTTGTTATGGGCGGGACCGGATGCCCCGCGGTCTTTGACGCTATCCTCGATCAGGGATCGGTCGGCGGCGAAGCGCAATGCCAAAATCGCCGTCGGTCGGCAAGTCGAATTCCGGATACTGTACACTGTATGCAGAGGAACAAGTTCATGTCAATCCCTGCAAGATGGTTTTTTTGAAATCCCCCGCGTGTGAGAATTCCTGAAGTGGGAGCAGCGCGCCGGGGCCCGGTGTCGGCAGCCCCGAATTTATACACGGCAACCACCAGGAGCGGCGACTTGAATGCCTTTGGCGATTCACCGATTGAAACCCTGCGCCAGTGGCGTGCCGAAGGCCGCTCCGCGGCGCTGGCCACCGTGGTCCGCACCTGGGGTTCCTCGCCCCGTCCCGAGGGCAGCCATCTGGTCGTCGATGCCGATGGCCATTTCGTCGGCTCGGTGTCGGGCGGCTGCATCGAGGGCGCGGTGATCGCGGCGGCGCAGGCGGTGATGCAAAGCCGCCAGCCGCGGCTGCTTGAATTCGGTGTCAGCGATGAACAGGCCTGGCAGGTCGGCCTGGCCTGTGGTGGTCGCGTGCAGGTCTTCGTGGAGCCGGTGGAATGAAGGCGGCCACGCTGGCGCGCATCGCCGAAGCGCAGGCCGGCCGCCGTGCGCTGGTGGTCGTCACGCGCCTTGCCGACGGCGCGCAGTGCATGGTGGATGCTGCCGGATGCAGCGGAGAACTTGGCCTCGCGCCCGCGCAACTGGCAGAGGCGGCATCCCTGCGGCAATCAGGCCGCTGCGGTGCCCTGGAAACCCTGCCCGGCAGCTTTGCCCGCGCCTACGTGCCGTCGCCGCGCTTGCTGATCGTTGGCGCCGTGCATATCGCCCAAGCCCTGGCGGGCATGGCGACCACGGCCGGCTATGAAGTCACGGTGATCGATCCGCGCGGCGCCTTTGCCTCGCCGGAGCGCTTCCCCGGCGTGACGCTCAGCGACGAGTGGCCGGACGAGGCGCTGGCCCGCCTTGGCCTCGATGCGGCCACCGCGCTGGTGGCACTGTCACACGATCCCAAGCTCGACGATCCGGCACTGGAACTGGCGCTGCCGAGCACGCTTTTCTACATCGGTGCGCTGGGCAGTCGGCGTACCCACGAAAAGCGCCTCGAACGCCTGCGTGCCGCCGGTCTCGGCGGCCTCACCGGGCGCATCCATTCGCCGATCGGACTCGACCTCGGCGGCCGGGCGCCGGCCGAGATCGCGGTGTCGATACTGGCCGAGATCATCCGCGTCCGTTACAAGGGCGCCGCCGCGTGATCTTCGGCGAGTTTCCGGTCGGGGAGTGCGAAGGCCTCTTGCTGGCGCACAGCCTGCGGGTCAACGGCGGCAATTTGAAAAAAGGTCGCCGTGTCACCGGCGCCGACCTTCAGGCCTTGATCGCCGCCGGCCATCGCAGCGTGTATGGCGCGCGCCTGGCGGCGGACGATCTGGCCGAGGATGCGGCGGCGGCGGCGGTAGCCGCCCATTTGCAGGCCGAGGGTATCGTCACGCGCCGCGCCTATACCGGTCGCTGCAATCTGCATGCGACGCAACGCGGCCTGTTTTCGGTGGATGCAAATTTCATCGACCGGATCAACGCCATCGACGAGTCGGTCACGGTCGCCACCCTCGCGCCACTGTCGCCTGTGCGTGCCGGCGCCGTCGTGGCCACGGTCAAGATCATTCCGCTGGCGGTAGGGCGCAACATTGTCGACCGCTGTGCCATCGAGGCCGGTCGTGGACCTGCCCTGGGTTTGCGCCCGTTCGCGACGAAGCGTGCGGCGCTGATCGTCACCGAACCGCCGGGCGATCCGGAAAGGAACTACGCCACGGCCGTGACCAGCAGCCGGCGCCGCATCGACGACCTGGGCAGCCATCTTGGCCTGGTGCAGCGCTGTCGGCACCAGCGCGATGCGGTGGCCCTGGCCTTGCACGAGACCCTCGCGGCCGGCTGCGACCTGGTCATGATCTCCGGCGCCACGGTACCCAAGGACCGGGCCGACACCATACCCTCGGCGATCCTTGCCGCCGGTGGCGAGATCATCCATTTCGGCATGCCGGTGGAGCCGGGCAACATGCTGTTGCTGGCCCGCATCGGCGATGTGCCCGTACTCATCCTGCCGGGCTGCGCCCGTTCCCGGCGCAGCAATGGCCTCGACCGGGTGCTGCAGCGCATGCTGGCCGGCATGCCCATGGGCGGTGCCGAGATCATGTCCATGGGCGTCGGTGGCCTGATCCGCAACGCGCCCGAAGCGGAAGAAGACCCGGAAGCCGTCGCGCCGGCGCCGCGGCGTGTCGCCGCCGGCCGCCGCGTCGTCGCGCTGGTGCTGGCGGCGGGCAGCAGTCGGCGCATGGCCGGCAGCAACAAGCTGTTGCAGTCGGTGGATGGCGTAGCCATGGTCAGGCGTGCGGTGAATGCGGCACTGGCCTCGCGCAGCATCGCCGTGGTCGTCGTCACCGGCTTCGACGCCGATGCGGTGCGCGGGAGCCTTGCCGGGCTGGACCTGGAATTTGCCCACAACGCCGACCATGAAACCGGCATGGCGTCCTCGCTGCGCGTCGGACTCGGCGCGTTGCCGGGCGACACCGATGCCGTGGTGGTGGTGCTGGGCGACATGCCCATGGTGACGGCCACCCACATCGACCGCCTGATCGCCGCCTTTGATCCGGCGCGCGGCAACATCGCGGTGCCCATGAAGGGTGATCGCCGTGGCAACCCCATCCTCTGGCCGCGTGCCCTGTTTGCGGAAATGCGGCAGGTACAGGGCGACGTCGGCGCCCGCGAGCTGCTGAACCTTCACGCAGAACGTATCGTCCGGGTGCCCTGCGACGACGACGCGATTTTTGCCGATGTCGATACGCCAGACGCGCTGCGTGCGCTGGAGTCGCGATGAGTGAGGCATCTGTGCTTCGTGCCGGGTTTCCGCTGCTGGCAGCGAATCCCGGGCTGCACTACCTCGACAGCGCGGCCACGGCGCAGATTCACCGAGCCGCACTCGATGCGGTGGTTTGCCATGAGACGCTGAGCCGTGCCAACGTGCTGCGCGGCAGCCATCGTTTGGCCGAGGCGGCGGACCAGGCCTTCGATGCCGCCCGGCGCCGTGTCGCGCGCTTCCTGAACGCGAATTCGGCCGAGGAAGTCATTTTCACCTCTGGCGCGACGGCGGCGCTGAATCTCGTTGCCCATGCCTTCGGCGCGACGCTGCGGCCGGGTGATCGCGTGCTGATCTCGCAGGCCGAACACCACAGCAATTTCGTCCCCTGGCAGATGCTGCGCGATCGGGCAGGGATCGAGCTTGACCTGTTGCCCGTCACCGCGTCCGGTGAACTGGATCCGGCGGCCTTGCCACGCCTGCTGTCGGCGCGTACCCGTCTGGTCGCGGTTACCCAGTGCTCCAACGTCACCGGCGCCTGGACCGATGTCGCGGCGATCGTCGCCGCGGCGCGCAGGGTCGGCGCGAAAGTACTGCTCGACGGTGCCCAGGCAGTGCAGCACGGGCCGCAGGACGTGCGGGCGCTGGGCATCGATTTCTATGCCTTCTCCGGTCACAAGTGTTTCGGGCCGGGCGGCGTCGGCGTGCTTTGGGGCAAGGCCGAGGTGCTTGCCGCGCTGCCACCCTTCCTCGGCGGTGGCGGCATGATCGACGAGGTCGCGCCGCAGCGAAGCACCTGGGCCGAGCTGCCGCGCCGCTTCGAGGCCGGCACGCCACCGATTGCCCAGGCCGTGGGCCTGGCGTCCGCACTGGACTGGATGATGGCGCTCGACTGGACCGACATCCATGCCCGTGAAACCCGGCTTGGCGCACAGGCGATCGAGGGCCTGCTGCGCATTCCCGGCGTGCGCCTGCTCGGCCCTGCGGGCACCGCGGCGCGCGCGCCCATCATTTCCTTTGACATCGCCGGCCTGCATCCACACGACGTCTGCCAGGTGCTCGACCATCACCAACTGGCACTGCGCGGTGGTCACCACTGTGCACAGCCGCTGCTGGCCGCGCTCGGCGTCGATGCCTGCGCGCGCGCCAGCTTTGCGCTCTACAACGACGAAGCCGATGTTGCCGCGCTGATCGACGGCGTGGCGGCGGCGGTAAGGACGCTGGCGTGAGCGACGGGCTTGAGCTCTACCAGGATGCCATCAAGCGGTTGGCGAACGCAGCATACGGCGCGAGCCAACTGGCCTCGGCGGATGGCGAGGCGAAGCTGAACAATCCCTTGTGCGGTGATCGCGTCGTCATGCAGGTCGCGCTCAGCAACGGACATATCACCGCCATCGCCCATCAGACCAAAGGTTGCCTGCTGTGCAAGGCAGCGGCCTCGCTGCTTGGCGCGCGTGGCGCAGGCCTCGACGCGGCGGCGATCGATGCGGCGACAGATGCGCTCGAAGCGCTGCTGCATGGACAGGCCGCTGCCCCTGCCGACTGGCCGGAATTGGCGATGTTCCGACCGGCGCATGCCTACCCCAGCCGGCACAAATGCGCGTTGCTGCCGTTTCATGCTTTGCAGGCCGCGATGCGCTCACGTATCGGCGACACACGATGACACCGGTCACCATTTCAGGAAGGGGCAGCCATGTCCACCAATGACGCTCGCAAATTGCTGCACACCCGCACCATCACCTGCCGGGCCTTTCGCCTGGCCGACGGCGCGCTCGAAATCGAGGCTACGGTGACCGACCTCAAGGGCCAGGACGTGCCCTTCCGTTCGCGGCCGCCGGTGCGCGAAGGCGAGTACATGCATACCATGACGCTGTCGCTGGTGATGGATGCCGACGATCGAGTTCGCGATGTCCGTGCCAAGACCAGCATCGCGCCCTGGCCGATGTGCGGCGGCGTCGACGAGGCCTACCGCAGCCTGATCGGGCTGCGCATCGGCGGTGGCTTTTCGCAGGCGGTCAAGGAGCGCCTGGGCGGCATCCAGGGCTGCACCCACCTCACCGAACTGGTCACCCAGGCGGCCAACACTTACATGCAGGCTTCATGGCCGGACCGCATCGGTACGCAGATGGCGATCGAGCCCGATCCGCGCAACTGGTCACCGCGCAACACGCCGCGCTTCATCAACGGCTGCCACGCCTGGCGCCAGGATGGCTCGACCATCGTGCAGGAGTACCCGGAACTGGCGCCGTCGAAGGAGTAGCCGCGTCCCGGCGTCTGGCTCAGGGCTCGCCCTTGACGCGGATGTCGAGCCGCCGCAGCTTTTCCCACAGCGTCTTGCGCGTGATGCCGAGCGCTTCGGCGGTGCGCGTCATGTGGCCGCCGTGCTGCTCCAGCGACTGGATCAGGAAGTCCTTCTCGCAGGCGATCAGGTAGTCGGCCAGTGACTGCGAGGCCTGCGGCAGGTCGGCCGAAATGTCGCCGCTGGCGCCGAAGAACGCCTCGGCATCGAGCAACGGCCCCGGGGATAGTATGCAGGCACGCTCGACCGCGTGCTTGAGTTCGCGCACGTTGCCCGGCCAGGCATAGGCCAGCAGAACGCGCTCGGTACGCGGATCGATGCGGCGCGGTTCGGCGGGATAGTGATGGTTGAACTCCTCGACGAAATGCCGCACGAACCAGCGGATGTCCTCCGGGCGCTCGCGCAGCGGCGGGATGTGCAGCTCGATGACGTGGATCCGATAGTAGAGGTCCTCGCGGAAGCTGCCGGCATCGACCATGGCCTTGAGGTCGCGGTGGGTGGCGCAGACCAGGCGGAAGTCCGATTGCAGCGGCTTCTCGCCGCCGAGGCGGACGTAGCTGCGGTCCTGCATCGTTCGCAGCAGCTTGGCCTGCATCGCCAACGGCATCTCGCCGATCTCGTCGAGGAATAGCGTGCCCAGGTGTGCCTGCTCGATGTAGCCGCGCTTGGCCTTGGCCGCGCCGGTGAAGGCGCCGCGCTCGTGGCCGAAGAGTTCCGATTCCATCAATGACTCGGGGATCGCGGCGCAATTCACGGCGACGAATTCGCCGCTTGTTCCTGCAAGGCGGTGGAACTCGTGCGCCACATGCTCCTTGCCGACGCCGGACTCGCCGGTGATCAGCAAGGATGAGGCATGACGGGCCAGGCGTGGCAGGGTCTCGGCGATACGGCGCATGGCGGATGAGCCGCCGGTTGCGCCGGTGTCGGGAGCGGCGACGGCGCCGAACTCCTGCGCCAGGGAACGGACTCGATTGACCAGCGCCTCGGCATCGAAGGGTTTGGTGACGTAGTCGGCGGCACCGGCCTTGATCAGCTCGACGGCGCGGTCGATGGTGCCGTAGCCGGTCATGAACAGGAAGGGCGGCAGGGCGGCACCGGCCGCCTTCAAGTCGAGGAAGACAGCGCCGCCGTCGCCGTCGGGCAGGCGAATGTCGCTGACCACCACGCAGTAGCGCTGGCGCTCCAGAACCGCGCGCGCCGCCGCTGCAGTGCGACAGCGCTCGACGGCGAAGCCTTCCAGGCGCAGCAGTTGGGCCAGCGAGTCGCCCATGATCTCGTCATCCTCGACGAGGCAGACGCGCAATAGTGCTTCAGGCCTGGTCATACGGAATCTCGATGCGGAAAGTGGTGTTGCCCGGTTCGCTGTCAACCGTCAGTCCACCGTTGAGCTGCTTGACGATCTGGTACACCACCCACAAGCCGAGGCCGTGTCCCTTTTCGCGGCTGCTGGCGAAGGGCTCGAACAGGTGGGCCATCTGCGCATCGGGGATGTGCGCGCCGTCGTTGCATACCGACAGGCGCAGCAGGCCATTTTTAGCCTCGAAGCCGACGCGCACCTTGCCGCCCCGGTCGGCGGCGGCCACGGCGTTGAGCAGCAGGTTGAGCACGATCTGGCGCAGCAGCGTGGCCGGCAGTGGCAGAGGTGCCTGTGGCCGGCCGGCGACCTGGAGGGTCACGGCGCGGGCGCCGGCTTCGGCATCGACCAGGATCAGCAGGTCGTCGATGTCGGTCGGCGCGAAGGCGCGGTCCTTGGCCTTGGTCTCGACCAGCAGCGCGGCCACCGTATTGCGGATCTGGTCGAGGCCGCGTTCGAGCAGCGAGAAGGTCTCCAGCGCCAGCGGATCGCCGTTGCCATGGCGGCGGTAGGTGGTGATCGCGGTCAACATGCCGCCCAGCGGGTTGTTGATCTCGTGGGCGATGCCGGCCGAGAGTCGGCCCACCGCCGCCAGGCGCTGCGAGGCAATCATCTGTTCCTCCAGCTCCTGCTTCTCGCGCAGTTCGCCGACCATGCGCCGGAAGGCGTCGCCGAGCTGGCCGATCTCGTCGCGGCTGTGCGGCAAATCTGGCAACCTGGCCGAGCCGAGTTCGCCCGGAACCTGGCGCATGGCGTCGGCCAGCGCCAGCAGCGGTTCGCCGGTCTTGCGCGCGAAATACCAGGACACCGGCAGGATCAGCAGCAACACCAGAAGTGTGACCACGGCCGCGCGCCCGACCAGGCCGATGAAGCGCGGCACGAAGGAAATTTTCGAATAGCCGAGGATCACGTGGCCCAGCGCGACCCCGTCGGCCACCAGCGGCGACATGACGAAGTAATGGACCGAATCGGCCGGTTCGATCACTCGCTGCTCGGTCGGCTTGCCGTCCATCAGCGCCGCGCGCAGGCGTGCGTAGTCGCCGCCCTGCCTGGACGGGCTGGCGCCGATCGGGAAATCGCGCGGCCGGCTGGAGACGAACACGCGGAATTCGGCATCCGTCACCATGACCACGTCGGCCTGCAACTCAGGCGCGATGGCGGCCGGGTCGCGCGCCGATTGCAGGATCTCGTAGGCGCGCCAGATGTCGTCGTGCAGTACCGGGGACACCAGGGTGTTGGCCAGCACCCGCGCCAGGCTCTTGGCATGGGACTCCAGGTTCTGGCGCATTTCGTCGTACTCGCGCGTGACCAGCGCCGCCGTGACGGCCAGCGCGGTGCCGAGCACCGCCACCATCACCCGCAGCGGAATCTTCCAGCGCAGCGAGAGGTCGTCGAGCGCGATCAAACCTTGCCCACTCGTTTCGCCATGCGCGCGATGCCGTCGAACAGCGCAGGCTGGCCGGCGACGAAGCCATCCAGGCTCAACAGCCGCAGCAGTTGCGCACCCTCGGGGTCGGCCGGCATGTCGAGCAGGGCGCGGCGAAGCTGCTGCATTTCCGCCGCCGGGATGTCGTGGCGGGCGACGAAAGGCGTATGGCCGAAATCGGGCGAGCGCTCGATCACGCGGGTGGCTTTGGTCAGGTCTGGATGGAACTCGGCCAGGGTATCCCAGACATAACCATCCACCGCGCCGCCATCGGCCAGACCAACCCCCACCGCCTCGACCACCTTGCGATGCGCCCAGGTGAAGAAGCTGCGCGAGAAAAAAGTGGCCGGGTTCTCGCCCAGACTGGCGAGGCGGAACTGCGGATAGAGGAAGCCCGAGTTGGAATCGGGATCCGAATAGGCGAATACCTTGCCGCGCAATTCGGCGAGGCTGCCGGTCTTGCGGTCGTCGGCCGGCACGATGAGGTAGGACTGATAGTAGGGGCGACCGCGCCACACCGGCACCGCGACCAGCCGCAGTTCATTCCGGTAGCGTACATAGGGATAGCCGCAGATCCAGGCGAAATCGAGTTTGCCGCCGCGGATCAGGTCCATCACCTCGCGATAGCTGCCGCGCTGGAAGAACACCACGGAACGCTGCAGGCGGCGCTCCAGCCACGTCCGCCAGCGCGTCAGGAAACTCATCTGGTCGTCGAGGAATACCGGTGTCAGGCCAACCCGCAAGCTGCCCTGTTCGGCGCGCGCGGGCAGCAGCGGCAGGGCCGCCGCGACCAGCGCGGAGCGCAGGAAACTCCGCCTGCGCAGGAGGACCTGACTGCGATCGTCGTTGTTCATGACGATGATGATAAGCGCGAACGACGCCGTGCTTTACGCCATTTGCGAGGCAGTTACCTTGTCGTAGCAGGTTGCGGCGCAGCATCCGACGCGAGTGTTACGTCGGCGTAACACTCGCGTCGTCACCGCGATTTCATGGAACAGCGCAATCGCCATGCCCGACAAGGGATTTGCCCTTGTGTCGATGGCGTGGCCCGGATGTTGCAAAAAGGAAACGGCGGACGGATCCGATTTGCCATGCGGCGCCGGATCGCCAGGACAAGAACCGAATCACGGCAGGCACAACGAGGAGGCAAGACACATGAGCGAAGAATTGAGGGTTTCGCCCATCGAAACCCGTGGCGTCGCCGGCAAGCGCCGGTTTGCCATGGTGGTCGATACGCGGCGCTGCATCGGCTGCATGGCATGCCAGGTCGCATGCAAGGCAGAGTACGACACGCCGCTGGGCGTCAACCGGACCTGGGTGCCCTACAAGGTGGTGGGCAAATATCCCAACGTCAAGAAGCAGTTCCTGCCGCGGCTGTGCAACCACTGCGACGACGCGCCCTGCGTGCGCAACTGCCCGGTCGAGGCGACCTTCAAGGTCGAGGACGGCGGCTTCATCCTGCAACGCTATGAGCGCTGCATCGGCTGCCGCAGCTGCATGGCGGCATGCCCCTACAACGCCCGCTTCATGCTGCCGTCACACCGCACCTACACGCCGATCACCAACGTGGTCGATAAGTGCACCTTCTGCTTCCACCGCGTGACCCAGAACCTGGTGCCGGCTTGCGTGCAGACCTGCATCGGCCGTTCGCGCGTGTTCGGCGACATCAACGACCCGAACAGCGAAGTGTCCTGGCTGGTGGCGACCAACGCGACCCAGGTACTGCGTCCCGAGGAAGGCACCAAGCCGCACGTGTTCTACATCGGCGCCGACCGCAATGCGACCGAGTTCGGCCGCGACGCCTACCGCCAGCCCGAAGTGATGGAGCTCGATCGCTCCGCCTTCAAGCGCAACTTCAAGATCTGAGAGGGACATCATGGGTGATTACGTCTGGTTTCACGATGTGTCGTGGCACGCAAGCTACGCCGTCTATTTCTTCGTCATCGGCATCCTCGCCGGCCTGTCGTTCATGTCCTATGGCTCCTGGATCACGCCGGGACTGCGTCCGCTGCGTGAAAAGGCGGCCTACGGCTCGATCGGCCTGCTGGCGCTGGGCGGCCTGCTGCTGATCGCCGACCTGTCGCAGCCGATGCGCTTCCTCAACATCCTCAACCCCGGCTACTTGAACTTCAGCTCGCCGCTGGCCTGGGGCGCGCTCAACATCGTCGCCTTCGGCATCTGCTCGGTGCTCTACATCCTGGCGCTGAAAAAGGGCGACGAGGCCAGGGGCAAGCTGCTGGCCCTGGTGACGGCCGTGCTGGCGCTGGGCCTGCCGGTATATACGGGCTTCGACCTGACGGTGCACCAGTCGCGCCCGGTGTGGAACTCGCCGATCATTCCGGTGCTGTTCGTCGCCATGGCGATCGCCTCGGGCTCCGCGGTCGGCTCGCTGATGGCGATGGGCAATGACGAGGCGCAAAAAGTCCTGCGCCAGTACATGCTCTGGTCGGCCGGTGCGGTGTCGGTGATGCTGGTCTCGGTGATGGGCACCACCAACTACGGCGGCTCGGCCCAGGAACTGACCTTCATGATCATGACCACCGGCACCATGGGCCTGCTCTTCGTCGGCGTCGGCTTCCTGGCCGGCAGCGTGGCTCCGGCGGTGCTGCTGTTCGCGCCGATGGGCAAGAGCCAACTGGTCCTGATGGCTTCCGCCCTGCTCATCCTGGTCGGTGGCGCGGCCCTGCGCTATGTGTTGCTGATGGCCCCCCAGCAGTTGCAGACCCTGTATTGATCGGCCACGAGGAGATTACGAAAATGGAAATGCCAAAAGTCACGCGTCGTACCTTTCTCAAGGTCAGCGCCACCACCGGCGCCGCGGCCGCCGCCGCGCCGCGCCTGCTCAACGCCATGGAAGCCCAGCTGGGCGGCAAGGATTTCGGCCCGGTCAGCGGCGCCGAGCGCAAGGCAATCCCGATCAACTGCCATGTCTGCAACATCCAGGACGGCGCCATCGCCTATGTCGAGAACGACCGCGTGGTCAAGCTGGAAGGCAACCCGGAGCACGTCTCGACCCGCGGCCGGCTCTGCGCCAAGGGGAATTCGGGCATGTGGTACAGCTATGATCCGGACCGCATCCTGTATCCGCTGAAGCGCGTCGGCGCCCGTGGCGAAGGCAAGTGGAAGCGCATCAGCTGGGACGAGGCGCTGACCGAGCTGGCCGCCAAGCTCGACGCCGCGATCAAGGAAGACCCCAACACCATCATGCTGAAGTATGGCCGCCAGCGCACCGGCGGCGTGATCGACCGCTTCATGCATACGCTGGGCTCGGCCACCATTGTTAACCACACCTCGGTTTGCGAATCGTCGAAGAAAATCGGCATGGAACCGACTTGGGGACCGGACATCGAAACTCCTGACTTCGCCAATGCCAAGTACGTGCTCAACTTCGGTTCCAATATCCTTGAAGCCGCCTACTTCCACAATCCGCTGTCGCAGCGCATCACCGAAGGCCGTGTGGACAACCACATGAAAATCGTTACCTTCGATGTGCGCCTGTCCAACACCGCCGGCTTCTCCGACGAATGGATCCCCGTCCATCCGGCCACAGACGGCGCGGTGGCGCTGGCCATGGGCCACGTGATCCTGCGCGAAAATCTGCAGGATTCGGACTTCATCAACACCTGGACCAACGTCTCGGTCGACGAGCTGAAGAAGCACTACCAGCAATACACGCCGGAGTGGGCCTCGAAGATTTCCGGCGTGCCGGTGGAGACCATCGAGCGCGTCGCCCGCGAGTTCGCCACCACCAAGCCGGCCACGCTGTTCACCTACCGCGGCCCGGCCAAGCACCTTTACGGTTCCTACAACGAGAAGGCCTGCATGATGCTGCCGATCATGACGGGCAACATCGAGACCCAGGGCGGCTACTGCCTGCCGCGCGGCATGGGCTGGCCGCAGCCGAGTCCGCAACCGGGCAAGCCGAAGAAGGCGTCCTACCTCTCGCATCCGCCGGATTACCC
>JACRIX010000047.1 GCA_016215645.1 Rhodocyclales bacterium | reverse complement strand
GATGATGTCCGCTTTCGCGTTCTTGGACTTGTCGCCCGTGGTGTAGATCAGGACCCCGCAACTGACCGAGCAGTAGGGGCACATGTTGCGGGTTTCCGTGGCGTGGGCCAGCTTGTAGCTGCGCACCTCCGCCAGGGCCGATGTGGGCGAGAATCCCATCAGGGTGATGGAAGAACCGCTTAGACCGGCGCCGCAGATCTTGAAGAACTGCCGCCGTGAGACTTGCATTGTTTGCCTCCTCTTTTTTGGTGAATGCCGACCCGCGCAGGACGAAGCAGGCCAGTCACACCATAGTGCAAGTTCCACGCCAAAGCACGCTGTGCTGCGGCAACAATGGCTTACCGCAATGCAGCATGCATCGATGGACAAAATGTCCTGCTGCGTTCTGTCCAGGTGGGACAATTTGTCCCGGACCGAATTTGCGGATTGCCAAGGCCGGGCGAATTGACGATGATGCCGGCACACAAGAACAGCAGCGAGGAGAAGCCATTGACAACCCTGCCCGCCGTCGCGGCCGGCGAGCTTTCGCCCTGGCGCCACCAGTCGGTGCTGGTGGTCGACGACGAACCCGGCATGGTCAGTTTCCTGCAACGTTCGCTGACGCCGCGCTGCGGCTGGGTGGCCACCGCCGGCAGCGTCGAGCAGGCGGCCGAATTGTTGAGCCGGCGCCACTTCGATCTGATCGTGCTCGACATCGCCCTGCCCGGCCGCTCCGGCGTCGAATGGCTGCACCAGTTGCGCGAGCAGGGCTTCGCCGGCGACGTGGTGCTGATGACGGCCTACGCCGATCTGGAAACCGCGATCGACGCCCTGCGCGCCGGGGCCGCCGACTTCCTGCTCAAGCCCTTCTCGGTGGCGCAGATGCTCAACGCCGTGAAGCGCTGCTTCGAGCGCTCCTCGCTGCGCCGCGAGAACTTTGTGTTGCGTCGCGAGCTCGACCAGCGCGACGATAGCGTCGAAGGCATGATCGGTAATTCCATCATCATCCGCGAAGTCTGCACCCGCATCAAGCGCATTGCGCCGACGCCCTCGACCGTGCTGATCCACGGCGAATCCGGCACCGGCAAGGAACTCGCCGCGCGCGCCCTGCACCGCATGAGCCCGCGCGGCGCGGGTCGCGACGCCGGCCCCTTCGTGCCGATCAATTGCGCGGCGATCGCCGAAGAGATCATCGAGTCCGAGCTCTTCGGTCACATCAAGGGGGCCTTCACCGGCGCCAGCTCCGGGCGCGAAGGCCTGTTCTATTACGCCCGCGGCGGCACGCTGTTCCTCGACGAAATCTCCGAGCTGCCCTTGCCGGTGCAGGCCAAGCTGTTGCGCGTGCTGGAAGAACGCCGGGTGCGGCCGGTGGGTTCGGAACAGGAGGTACCGGTGGACGTGCGCGTGGTGGCGGCGACCAACCGCGACCTGGTGGCCGAAGTGGCCGCCGGGCGTTTCCGCAGCGATCTCTATTACCGGCTGCAAGTGGTCGAGGTGAGGATGCCGCCCCTGCGCGATCGGCTGGAGGACTTGCCCGACCTGGTCGACTACTTCAGTGGCCAACTGGCCGCCCGCCTGGGCGTGCCGGAGCTGCCGCGCGACGAGGCCGCACTGGCGCGTCTGTGCCACTATCGCTGGCCGGGCAACGTGCGGGAACTGAAGAACCTGGTCGAGCGCTCGCTGATCCTCGGCTACTTTGCCGACGATTTCGCAGCGGATGACGAAACCGCCGTGCCACCAGCGCCGACTCCCGAATCCGCCGGCGACGAATCCCTCGCCGCCATCGAGCGGCGCCACATCCTCGGCGTGCTCGACATTTGCAAGGGCAACAAGTCCGAGGCGGCGCGCCGCCTCGGCGTCTCGCGCAAGACCCTGGAACGCAAGTGCGCCGCCTGGGGGGTCTAGCTCCCGCCGGGCTCGCGGCGCGCTTTCGCGGCTCGCTGCGCTTCAAGCTGCTGGCCCTGGCGCTGGGGCCGCTGCTGCTGGCGGTGCCGATCCTGATCGGCATCCTGATTGCGTGGGGCGCGGTGTATTACGACCGCCTGCTGATCACCAAGGTACAAAGCGACCTTGCCGTGGCCCACGGCTATTTCGACCAGGTCAAACAGGGCGTCGGGCGCCGGGTCGAAACCCTGGCCGGGTCGGAACGCCTGGCGCGCACGCTGCGCGAGCGCCCTGGGCCGGCCATGCTGGCCGAAAGCTTGCGCGAAATGCGCCAGCAACTCGGCCTCGACTTTCTGCTCCTGCTCGACAGCAGCGGCCGTGTCCGCGCCGCCAGCGGCGGGCCCGCGATCGGCAGCAGCCATGCCGAATGGGAGGTGGTGCGGCGCGCACTATCCGGTCATGCCGAAATCGAAGTCGATATCCTCGACGCCGAGCAACTCGCCGCCATCGATCCGCAACTGGCGGAACGCGCGCGCACGCCGCTGATCCCGACGCGCAATGCCCAGCCGACGCAGCGCAGCGAGGAGACGCGCGGCATGCTGATGCATGCCGCCGCGCCGCTGGCCTCGATGGCACGCGAAGGCGGCGCCAGCGCCGGCGTGCTGGTCGGCGGCCTGCTGCTGAACAAGAACCTCGACATCGTCGACCGCATCAACGAGATCGTTTACCCGGAGGGCTCGCTGCCGCTGGGCAGCGTGGGTACCGCGACACTGTTCCTCGATGACGTCCGGATTGCCACCAACGTGCGCCTGTTCGAGGGCGTGCGCGCCATCGGAACCCGCGTCTCCGCCAGCGTCAGGCATACGGCGCTGGACCTCGGGCGCACCTGGCTGGATCGTGCCTTCGTGGTCAACGACTGGTATGTCTCGGCTTACGAGCCGATCACCGACAGCCGCGGCAAGCGCGTCGGCATGCTCTACGTCGGCTATCTGGAAGAGCCCTTCCAGCGCGCGCGCTGGTTCGCCCTGGCCGCCGTGGCCGTGCTCTTCGCCGCGACGGTGGCGGTGGCGGTGCTGGTGTCGCTACGCCTGGCGCGACATGTTTCGCAGCCGGTGGAGCGCATGCACGGCACCATGAGCGCCATCGAGGCCGGTGAAGTCGATGCCCGCGTCGGCGCCCGGGTGGCGGACCTCGCCAGCGAAGACGAACTCGCCGAACTGGCCGCCCACTTCGACCGCCTGCTCGACCGGCTGGCCGAGCAGACCGACGCCCTGCAGCGCTGGGGCCGCGAACTCGACAGCAAGGTGGCCGAGCGCACCCGGGAACTGGCGCTGGCCAACCAGACCCTGCGCTCGGCACAGCAGCGCCTGGTGATGTCGGAAAAGCTTGCCGCCATCGGCCAGCTTGCCGCCGGCGTGGCGCACGAGGTCAATAACCCGGTAGCCGTGATCCAGGGCAACCTCGACGTCCTGCGCGAAACCCTGGGCAATGCGGCGGAACCCGTGATGGACGAAATCCGCCTGATCCAGGACCAGGTGTTTCGCATCCGCCTGATCGTGACCAAGCTGTTGCAGTTCGCGCGTCCCGCGGAATATGCGGGTTACCTGGAACCGATCCGACTCGACCAGGTGATGCAGGACAGCCTGGTGCTGGTGGCGCACCAGATGAAGAAGACCAATGTCGCGGTCATGCAGGAATTGCATGCGACGCGGCCGATCAGCGTGAATCGCAACGAATTGCAGCAGGTATTGATCAACCTGATGGTAAATGCGCTGCAGGCCATGCCTGACGGCGGCACCCTGCGCCTGGAAAGCGGCGACCGCGAAGAGAATGGCATGGCGGGCGGCTATGTCGCGGTCGCCGATAGCGGACCGGGCATCTCGCCCACCGATCGCGAGCGCCTGTTCGATCCCTTTTTCACCACCAAGACCGCCGACGGCACGGGCCTGGGACTTTGGGTCAGCCTGGGAATCGTGCAGCGTTACGGCGGGCGCATCGCGGTCGACTGCCCGCCCGCGGGGGGCTCGGTATTTACCGTCTGGCTGCCGAACGAGCCGGCAGTATCCTGATTCAGCCGCCGGCGCCGGAGAAGCGCTTCTCGATTTCGGCCGCCGGGATGTAGCCGCCGACGCGTTCGCCGCCGGCGAAGAAGATCGCCGGTGTGCCATTGATGCGCAGGCGGCTGCCGAGCTGGGCGGATTTGTTGAGCCCGGCGATGTCGCATTTGGCCGGGGCAGTGGGCGGCGCCTTACCCACGGTCATCCAGTCGACCCAGGCCTTGGAGCGATCGGGTGCGCACCAGATGGCCTTGGATTTCTCGTAGGAATCATCACCCAGCACGGGAAGCAGGAAGGTATAGACGGTGACGTCCTTGAGGGTCGTGATGTCCTTCGCCAGCTTCTTGCAATACCCGCAGTTCGGGTCTTCAAAGGTGACCATCACGTTCTTGCCCGAGCCGCGCACCTGTTTCAGGGCAAGGTCGAGCGGCAGGGAATTGAACTGGCGCTCGGCCGTAATGTTCTTGCCGGTCTTCATGTCGAGCAGGTTGCCAAACAATACATAGCTGGCCTTGTCATCGACATAGAAGATCTGGCCTTCCACCGTGACTTCCCACATCCCGGCCATCGGCGCCTTGAGGATTTTTTCAACCTTGCCCAGCTTGGACTCGGCGGCCTTGCGCACATCGGCCTCGTCGGCCACGGCAGCCAGGGAAAAGCAGGCCAGGGTGGCCACAAGCAGGGGCAATTTCATGTTCACTCCAGGGGATTCAGTCAGGTTGTCAGGGCGTAGCGGACCAGCAAGTCCTTTACGACCGGCAGGCGGTTGGTTAGGTTCAATCCAAGATTGCGCAAGCGCTTCAGCGAATCGGCCGAGGGGCCGAAGAGGTCATGCAGGCTGTCGGTGAGCGTCTGCAGGGTGACCACTTCCTCCTTGCGCGCCCGTTCGTAGCGGCGCAGCAGGGAAAAATCGCCGCAGTCGATGTGCTCCGGCTTGTCGCTGAGCACGCCGGCGAGGACGCGCGCGTCCTGGAAACCGAGATTGATGCCATGGCCCGACAGGGGATGGATGGTGTGGGCGGCATCGCCGATCAGTGCCAGCCGCGGCGCCACGCAGCGCGGCGCACGCATCAGGCGTAGCGGAAAACCGGCCTGTGGCGTGGTCAGTGTCAACGCCCCCAGCTTGCGCCCGCCGGCCTCGGCAACGCGCGCGCCGAGCCCGTCTGCACCAAGCCCCATCAATTCGCGGGCGAGGTACTCGGGTGCGGACCAGACCATGGATATCCGGTTCCCCGGCAAGGGCAGCCAGGCCAGCACGCCCTCGTCGCAGCGGAACCATTGAAAGGCCGTGCCGCGGTGGGGCAGCTCGGTCTCGAAATTGGCGACCACGCCGACTTGGTCGTAGGGGTCGAAACGTACGTCAATGCCCGCCGCCGAGCGGGTCCAGGATTCCGCGCCGTCGGCGCCGACCACCAGCCGAGCCTTGATCCGGCGGCCGTCGTCCAGGGTCAAAACGGCCGCATCCGGCGCCAGCATCAGCTCGCGCGGGCGGGCCGGGCAGAGCAGCGTCAGCTTGCCCTGGCGCTTCACCGTCTCCCACAGTTCGCGCTGCATCAGCGAAGACTCAAGGATCCAGGCCAGCTCCGAGGCACCCGCGCCATAGGCGGTGAAATCCAGTCGGCCGCCGGCATCGCCGTGCACCTCCATCTGCGCCACCGCCTGCATGCGCGCGGAATCCATGTGGCGCCAGGCCCCCAGTTCGTCCAGAAAGCGGGCGTTGGCGGGGCTGATGGCATACACGCGGGTATCCCAGTCAGTCGGAAACGTCGGCGCCTGGCCTTCGACCAGGGCAACCGACAAGGAAGAGCGGCGCAGGGCCGCCGCGAGCGAAAGGCCAGCCAGGCCACCGCCCACGATCACGATATCGAAGTTCATCCCGCCATTGTCGCCTACGGGCACCTGCCTTGACAAGGCAAGCGCCCGCCGAGGATAATTCCGCCCCTTTGCACGGTGATGTAGCTCAGCTGGTTAGAGCGACGGATTCATAATCCGTAGGTCGAGGGTTCAAGTCCCCCCATCACCACCAGTATTCAGACGGCTCCCAGCGATGGGGGCCGTTTTTCTTTGCCGCCGCGCTGCACTTTTTGCCGGCCTTGCCGTAATAGCAGGCAAACCCGGCCGGAACGCATCTTGAGATCGCCGGTCGCGGGGCGCATAGGGTCTATTCCCGGTACATGGCACACCCTATGCATCTCATACGACCAGATGGTCGGGGCAGACAAGCAAAGCCCCGGCGAATGGAAGGAGCGCAACATGTTCCACGTTCTCGATCACACGGACCTCGTCTATAGCGGCGATCTCTCGCAAGCGACGCAATACATACTCGACCACAGCGGCAAGCGTCTTGACGAGGCGATCCGCTCCGGCATCCGCATTCTCTACAGCGACGCGCTTCACAGTCTGACGCTGGGCCGCCACCCCGCAGCGAGAGCGGCATACATGAGACCCGCTGCTGAACAAACGAAACCGGGAGCCGGCCACGGCCACCGGGAACCAGGGGCCACAGGCAGCCGGTGACACCATGAACATCAATCCCATCGGAAAATTCGAGATGCGCGCCATCGTCAGCGAATTCGAAAGCACGCTGATCCGCCTCTATGGCGTCAACATGCTCGACGCCGCCATCAGCTGCTACGAGGCGCTGGACATCTACAACGAGTTTCGCTGCGCACGCACGGCGGCGGCAGTCTGCGGATTGCGCAAGGGACTGAACCTGCACGCCGCCTGACGCCGGCCGCGGCGGCACTCAGGCCTCGGGCGCCCGCTTCCGCCTCGATTCGACGATGCCCATGCTAGGCGCAAGTTCGCCGCTTCCGATGACCAGCACTTCGCGTCGCTGCTCGCAGCGCTGCAACACTTCCCGCTGCTGCTCGGCGCTGTAGGCCACCCACCAGTCACGCTCGTCCTGGGTGCGCAAGCAACCGCGGCACAGGCCGTTGGCCGGATCCAGCTCGCAAACCTTGACGCAGGGCGAGCGCACCGGCGTCGGGGTGAAGGCACTTCGCATGGCGATGATCCGTGAGGCATGCCGGCGCCGCGCGGCGCCGGCATGGCGTACTTACTTCTTGCCCTTTGCCTTGCGGCAGCCGAGCTGTTTCGCCTTGTCGTTGCTGAAATACTCCAGGCCATCGCCACAGACCAGCGGCTGGGCCGGTGTCACCGCTCCCTTGCCGCCCTTGCAGCTGAAATCACCGGCCTTGCCTGGCTTGCCGCTCATCTTGTAGCCATCGGGGCAGGCCGGCGCCGCCGGCTTGGCCGCCGCACCCTCGACCACCAGCTTGGCCGTCGCACTGCCAACGCAGGGAAAGTGGGTGGTGATCTTCTTGCCTTCGGCCTTGATGCTGTAGCTGCCGGCCTTGGCATAGGTCTTGGAGATGGTGGCGGGGAACTTGCCGTCCTTGCCGTCGATCTTGATCTGGCGCGACTCGCTGCCGTCGTCGAAGTGCACGACCATGCCGCAGAAACTGGACGCCTCGCCTTCGGCCGAGATCGTGATCTTCACTTCCTGGCCGGCCTTGGCCGGATTCGGCTCGACCTTGACGGCGCCGATGCCGCCCTGCTGGGCGAAGGCCAGCGTGGACGCCAGGCCGAACAGCAAACCCACTGGGTATTTCATGTGCGCACTCCTTGGTCTGATAACCTTCGCAATCTATCGCAAAACATTTGTCACGGGGAACCCGGCATGAAGGCACTGCGCACCATCGGCATCCTCTTCGGCAGCGCGGTCGCGCTGCTTGCGGCCGGTATCGGCGGGCTCTACGCGATCTTCGATGGCGAAAAGCTCAAGGCCGAACTCGCCCGCGTGGTGCTGGAGCAAAAGCAACGCAAGCTCGACATCGCCGGCAAGGTCGAGCTTGCGCTCTGGCCCGCGGTGGGCATCCGTCTTGGGCGCGTCACGCTGTCCGAACCCGGTGGCAAGGAAGAGTTCGCCGCGCTCGATTCGGCACATGTGGCGGTGGCGGTGATGCCGCTGCTGTCGAAGCAGGTGCAGGTGCGGCGCATCGAGCTGGCCGGCCTGAAGGCGACGCTGGTGAAACGAAAGGATGGCACGCTCAACATTGCCGATCTGGTCGGCGGCGACAAGCAGGTCGCCGACAAGGCATCGCCAAAAGTCGGCGCTGGCGCCACGGCGAATTCGCCGGTGCAACTGGACATCGCGGGCATCCGGGTCACCAATGCCCAGCTCACCTGGCGCGACGAAAAGTCCGGCAGCACCACCTCGCTGTCGAACCTCGACATCGGCAGCGGCCGCATCCTGGTCGACGGCGCCAGCCAGACCCTGGCCGTCGACGCCCTTTCGATCGCAGCCAGGGGCAGAACCGGTGCCGATGCGTTCGAACTGAAACTCGATGCGCCGAAGCTGCTGCTGTCACCGCAGACGTCTGCCGGTGAAACGCTGAGCCTTTCCGCGACCCTGGCTGGCGCTGGCCGCAACATCACCGCCAGGCTGGTACTTTCGGGTGTCGAAGGCAAGGCCAAGGCACTGAATATCGGCAAGCTGGTACTCGACCTCGACGCCAAAGCGGGCGAGACGGCTGCCAGGGGCCACCTCGAATCGCCGGTAACGGTAGACCTTCCAGCGCAAATCCTGACGCTGGAGAGCCTCGCCGGCAGGATCGACATCGCCAACCCGCAGATGCCGATGAAGCCGCTTGTGCTGCCCATCGCCGGCAAGCTGCGCACCGACCTGGCAAAGCAAAGTGCCGCGCTGGAGCTGGGCACCAAGTTCGACGACTCGAAAATTGCGCTCAAGCTCGACGTGGCAAGGTTTGCGCCGCTGGCCCTGGGCGTCGACCTCGACATCGATCAGCTCAATGTGGACAAGTACCTGCCGCCCGCGGCGGCCAAGCCGGCGGCGCAGACGCCCAGGGACGACAAGCTCGACTTCTCCGCGCTGAAGGGCCACGACGTACACGGCACCATCCGCATCGGCGCACTGCAGGCCTCGAAACTCAAGCTCGCCAAACTCAACGCGACGCTCAAGCTCGCCGGCGGCCGGCTCGACGTCGCGCCGCTCACCCTGAACCTTTACGAAGGGACGGCCAGCGGCGACCTGATGCTCAACGCCAATGGCAACCAGCTGGCGCTGAAACAGCGCCTCGCCGGCATCCGCATCAATCCATTGATGAAGGACCTCGCCGACAAGGACCTGCTCGACGGCCGCGGCAATGTGGTGCTCGACATCGCCAGCCGTGGCGAAAGCCTCGCGGCAATGAAAAAGGCGCTGGGCGGCACGGCCTCGCTGAGCCTGAAGGACGGTGCGCTCAAGGGCATCAACCTGGCGCAGAGCCTGCGCGACATCAAGGGCAAGCTCGGCGCCGCCTCCGGCAAACGCGAGGACACGACGCAGCAGGCCAGGGCCGGCGACAAGACCGACTTTTCCGAACTCACGGCCTCGCTCACGATCGCCAATGGCGTCGCCCGCAACGACGACCTGGCGATGAAATCGCCCTTCCTGCGCCTTTCCGGGGCCGGCGACATCGACATCGGCGGAGGACAGATGAACTACGTGGCCAGGGCCAGCGTGGTATCGACCAGCGCCGGCCAGGGCGGCAAGGATCTGGAGCACCTCAAGGGGCTCACCGTACCGGTGCGCGTCAGCGGCCCCTTCGAGAGCCTGTCGTACACGCTGGAACTCGGCAGCCTGGTCACCGAGGCGGCCAAGGCCAAGGTCGAGGAAAAGAAGGAGGAAATCAAGGCCAAGGCGCAGGACCAGATCAAGGACAAGCTGAAGGGGCTGTTCGGCAAGTAATTTCGGGAAGCCTAAAATGTCCACGGTCATGGACTACGTATATTCCGCAGTTTTCAGCGTATATCACGGATCAACAAGGCTCCGGGCGTTTGAGACCATCGCGGCATCCTCTGTCACGCGCTACTACGAAAGTTAGCGGCAAGCATCAGGAGGGGCCGTGATTGCCGTGCCGCGGCGCCGGGTCCCCGAAACCATCGCCAGGAAAAATGCCACGCATCATGCCGTTTGCGCCGCCATCGCTTTTCCGAATCCCCAACGCGGATAGTCAGGCCTGAGGCATGGGTACGGCTATCCACGTCCCGCGGTCGGTTTCGGCGCCACGCACCCTCGACAGCATCCATTCCATCGGCACCAAGCTGACATTGGCAATCTCGCTGGTGATCGCGCTGGGCTTCGGCACGATCGTCGCGTTCTACACCCAGCAGCAGGAAAAGAACATCCTGCTGCAAAACGAGCGTGCCCTCAATCAGGTGCTGGACAGCGTCAACCAGGGCTTGCAGACGGTGATGATCACCGCCTCGGCCGACGTGGCCCGGCTCTATGCCGACAAGCTCAAAGGCGTCAAGGACATCGACGAAATCCGCATCGTGCGGCCCAATGGCCTGGAAGCGTTTCGCGACAACACCACCATCCGCCAGGTCAATGACTACCGCGATACCACCGAGTTCACGCCGCGACCCGCCGAAGAAGTCAAACAGGTATTTGCGGCGGACAACGAAAACTTGCAGCGCGCGATCCGCAGCCAGCAACTGGTCTATTACTATGACATCCAGCACGGCGACCAGCACCTGACCTTCCTGCTGCCGATCAAGAACCTCGCGCGTTGCAAGCGTTGCCACGGCCGCGAGCAGGAAGTGCTCGGGGTACTGGAAGTCCGCTCGCAACTGGATGCCGTTCGGGAGCAGGTGCGGGAAACCTGGGTCCAGTCCATCGCGGTACTGGCGATTTCCCTGGCGGCGGTGCTGCTGGTGGCAGGCGTCGTCCTGCGGCGTTACATCGTCCGCCCCATCGAAGTGGTCTCGCTGGCGATGTCGCGGGTTGCCGCCCGCGACCTGGATCAGCAGATCCCCGTCATGGGACAGGACGAACTTTCTTCGCTGGCGCTTTCCTTCAATTCCCTCACCGAGGAACTGCGCCAGCGCCACGCCGGCTTCAATGCCGAGCACAACAAGCTCGAAACCATCCTCATGAGCGCCGACGAGGGCATCGTCGTCACCGACAGCTCCGGAAAAATCGTCCTGCTCAATCCGGCGGCCGAGAAACTGCTCGACAAACCCGCGGCACGCATCATCGACGACGGGCTGTTGCGCCTGTTCGACGACCCGGATCGGGTCGAGTCCGCGCTGGGCCATGCGGGCGGGGTCAGCACCAATGACATATTCATCTACCACGGACGTCATCTCGCGGCGTATGCCTCGACCCTGCGGCGCGCCGACGGAAGCATGCTGGGCCATGCGGTGCTGATTCGCGACATGACCGAGGAAAAGCACCTGGAGCAGCGCCTGCGCGACCTGTCGAACACCGATGCCCTGACCGGGCTGCTCAATCGCCGCGCCCTCGACGAAACCTTGAAGCAGGAGTTCGGCCTGGCCCTGGAACAGGACCGTGACCTCTCGGTGATGATGTTCGACATCGACCACTTCAAGAAATTCAACGACAACTACGGCCACGACCAGGGCGATCGCGTGCTGAAGAAATTCGCCACCGTCGCCCTGTCGTGCGTGCGCGAGGATCTCGACACCCTGTGCCGCTACGGCGGCGAAGAGTTCACCCTGATCACCCGGGAGACTTCCGAGGAAGGCGCACTGATCCTTGCCGAACGCATCCGCTGTGCCGTCGAGGCAATGGAAGTGGATGGCTTGAAGGTCACCACCAGCATCGGCGTCGCCGGCATCCGCGAAAGCGGTGCGCTGAAGCCCGCCGAACTGATCGAACGCGCCGATGCCGCGCTCTACGACGCCAAGCGCGGCGGTCGCAACCGGGTCGCCGCAATGGCCCGCCGGGGCGACGCATGATCCATTTCCGGCGCATTGGTCATCGCCTGCTGGCTTCGGTCGGCGGCGTCGTCATCCTCGGCATCGTCGCCATCACCCTCACCTACGCGATGCGCCAGGAAGCGGCTTCGCTGCAGCAGAACGAAAATGCCCTGGGCCTGGTTACCGAGAGCGTTGCCGAAGGCCTGGCGGCCCTGATGCAGGGCGGCCATTCGAAGGTCGCGCCGGATTTCGCGGAGCGCCTCAACAAGGTCCCCCACATCATCGACTACCGGATCATCCGCACCGACGGCACCCAGGCCTTCGTCGACAACCTGACCTTCGAAAAGGTCAAGCAACGCAACGACGCCTTCGAATTCATCCCGCGCAGTGCCGAGCCGGTCACCATCGTCGCCGCCACCGACCCGAGCCTGGACCGCATGCGCACGACCGGCGAGCGCATCTTTCACTACCACCGCAAACCCGGCGGCGAACGCCTGGTGACGGTGTTCAACCCCATCCACAACGCCGAACCCTGCCACAGGTGTCATGGCAAGGATGAAGGTTTGCGCGGCGCGATCACCTTCACCGTTTCGATGCAGGAGGTCGACGCCAATGTCGCCCGCACCTGGAAGCTTTCCATCCTGGTCGTCGCCGCAGCCCTGTTCAGCATTGTCTCGCTGATCTACTGGTTTGCCCACCGCACCGTGGTGTCCCAGCTCAACGAGTTCCTCACGGCCATGGAGGCCGTCGCCCGGGGCGACAGCTCGGTGCGCCTCGACGCAAACCGGCGGGACGAAATCGGCGACATGGCACGCGCCTTCAACCACATGAACGAGAATCTGGAGGAGACCTACCGGCGCCTGCGCGAAGAACGCAACAAGCTCAACACCGTGATCTACAGCGCCAGCACCGGTATCGTCGTCACCGATGGCGCGCAGCAGATCGTCCTGGTGAATCGTGCGGCGGAAACGATCCTCGATCGCGGCGCCGACGAAATCACCGCGCGCGGTTTCCTCGACCTGCTCGACGACCCGGCATGGATGCAGGCCAGGCTGGGCAGTGACGGCGGACCCGCCACACCCGGCCTGCACGACTGGAAAGGACGGACACTCTCGGTCCACGCCTCGACCATACGCAACAGCGGCGACAAGGTTATCGGCTCGGCGGCACTGATCCGTGACGTCACCGAGGAAAAGCGGCTGGAGGCGCGCCTGGAGCAGCAAGCGATCACCGACACCCTGACCGGCATCTTCAACCGGCGCCATTTCGATGAAGTCCTCGCCACCGAGTTCAAGCGCTGGCGGCGCTACGGTCAGCCCTTTTCGGTGATGATGATCGACGTCGACCATTTCAAGAAATTCAACGATACCCACGGCCACGATTGCGGCGATCATGTACTGACGGCCATCGGCCGCGTGCTCATGGAACTATCCGCCCCGGCCCAGATTCCCTGCCGCTATGGCGGCGAGGAAATGATCATCGTGATGCCCGGCGTGGTCGAGGACAGCGGCATGGAACTGGCCGAAACCGTACGCCTGCGCATTTCCCAGCTGGTGATCGACGGCCTACGGGTCACCGCCAGCATCGGTGTCGCCGGGCTGCCGGGGCACGAGGCGAAGGACGGAGACGCCCTGGTCAAGCTTGCCGACGATGCCCTGTATGTCGCCAAGGAGGGCGGCCGCAACCGGGTGTGCCGGGCAAGGCCGGCATAGCCGGAGATCAAATCCGCTCGCGCCGCGATAAGATCCCGGATCACGTGGACCTTCGGCGCAATGATCAGGACGGGTATCGACCTCGGCGGCAGCAAAATTGAAATCGCGGTCTTCGCCGCCGACGGCAGCACCCTGCTGCGCGAGCGCGTGGCGACGCCGCAGGGCGACTACATCGGTACCGTGATGGCGGTCGCCGACCTGGTCGACATGGCCGAGCGAAAAGTCATGGGTTGCGGTTCCCCGCCGGACGGCGCCCGCAGCACCGTGGGGGTAGGCATCCCCGGCGCCGAATCGCGCGTCACCGGCCGGATCAAGAATGCCAATTCCACCTGTTTGATCGGCAAGCCGCTGCAGCAGGACTTGCAAGCCCGACTACAGCGCGAAGTGCGCATTGCCAACGATGCCAACTGCTTTGCCCTGTCGGAAGCCGTCGACGGCGCGGGCGCGGGCGCAGCGGTGGTCTTCGGCGTGATCCTCGGCACCGGGGTCGGCGGCGGCATCGTGGTCGACGGCAAGCTGCTGACCGGCGCCAATTCGATAGCCGGCGAATGGGGACACAACCCCTTGCCCGGCGAAGACCACAGCGACGTCTGCTACTGCGGACGCTCGGGCTGCGTCGAGCAATATCTGTCCGGTCCGGGCTTGAGCACCGATCATCGCCGTGCCACCAGCGCCGACTTTCAGGCGCCCGAGATCGTGCAGCGCGCAGCCGCCGGCGACGCCAGTTGCGAAGCCACGATGCAACGCTACGAGGCGCGCCTGGCGAGGGCGCTGGCCGGGGTCATCAACATCCTCGACCCGGAGGTGATCGTGCTCGGCGGCGGCCTCTCAAACATCAACCGCCTCTACGACAAGGTGCCGCGCCTGTGGGGCGAACACGTCTTTTCGGATCACGTCGCCACCAAGCTGCTGAAGCACCGCCATGGCGATTCGTCGGGCGTCAGGGGGGCGGCATGGCTGTGGAACTGATCGCGCCGGTCGTCGTCAGCGGCATCTTCGCCGGTCGCGTCGGCTTTTTGCCCGGGGAAAGCCGCGGCAGCGCCATCGCCAAGGAGCCGCTCGCCGGCCGCTGTAGCATCGGCTACGAAGGCATCGTCGGCGACGAGCATGCCGATGCGCGGGTGCATGGCGGCAAGGAAAAGGCGGTGCATCTCTTTCCGCAGGAACATCACGAGGCGCTGGCCCGCGCCTTTCCGGAAGCGCGCCATCTCGTGCCCGGCGGCCTCGGCGACAACCTGTCAACGCGCGGGATCACCGAAGAGACGGCGTGTATCGGCGACATCTTTGCCCTGGGCACGGCACGCCTGCAGATCGCCCAGCCGCGCACACCCTGCTGGAAAATCGATGCGCGTTGCGGCGTCGAAGGGGTCGCCGCGCATGTGGCCGAACACGGCCTCGCCGGCTGGTACTTCCGTGTTCTGACGCCGGGCGGGTGCTCGACCGGCGATGCCCTGATCCACCTTGAACGGCCGCAGGGTGCCATCAGCCTGGCCTACTTTCACCGCAGCCTGGGTGCGCGGCGCCCGGCATTGGAAATTCTCGACCGCCTGGCAAGCGCCCCCGGATTGGCAACGGAGTGGATACGCAAGATCCGCAGTCGCATGGAATGGCTGCAACAGAACAAGGACGCGCCGTGAACCTTTGGCTGCGTGTCTTCCTGCCGTTCGCCGCGGGCTATTACTTTTCCTACTTCCTGCGCAACGTCAATGCGGTGATCGCGCCGGAACTGACGCGTGAACTGGGCGTATCGGCCGCCGACCTGGGCCTGTTGACCAGCGCCTACCTGCTGGCCTTCGGCGCCGTGCAATTGCCCCTGGGCCTGGCGCTCGACCGCTACGGTGCGCGCCGGGTCGAAACCGTGCTGCTGCTGATCGCCGCCACCGGCTGCGCCCTGTTTGCCGTCGGCACCTCGCTGACTGAACTGGTGCTCGCGCGGGCCTTGATCGGACTTGGCGTGTCGGCCTGCCTGATGGCCTCGTTCAAGGCCTTCGGCCAGTGGTTCGGCATTGAACGCCAGGCCTCGCTAAATGCCGCCATCATGGCGGCGGGTGGCCTCGGTGCCATCACGGCGTCGACGCCCCTCTCCTGGGCGATTCCGCAATTCGGCTGGCGCGGGGTGTTCATTGCCCTCGCCGTCACCGGTCTCGCGGTTGCCGGCGGGATCTTCAGCACTCCCGAGAAGGCCACCGGGGCGGGCGCGGCGCCGTTCCGGCAACAGGTCGCGGGCCTGGTCGGCGTCCTCTCCAGCCGGCCCTTCTGGCGCTACGCCCCGCAATCAACGTTGATCATCGGCGGCTTCATGGCCCTGCAAGGGCTGTGGGCCGTACCCTGGCTGATGAATTTCTCGGGCCTGAGCCGCGACGACGCCGCGCATCATCTGCTGCTGATGGCCGGCGGCATGCTCGCCGGGTTTCTCGGCATCGCCTTCGGCGTGACGCGACTGGCGGCGCGCGGCCTGCGTCCGGAAACCTTGCTCACGTGGGGCATGGGGCTGGGTTTGCTGGCCACGTTCCTGATCGTCGTTGGTGTCGGCCCCAGCGAGCTGCTGTGGCTGTTACTGGGCCTGGTGTTCTCGGTCGGCAATCTCGCCTATGCGCTGTTGCAGTCCAATTTCGGCCCCGAACTGGCGGGTCGGGTGAACACCGCGCTGAACCTGATGGTGTTCATCGGCGCCTTCCTCATCCAGTGGGGCTTCGGCGCCGGTGTCGATGCCTTGCGCACCGCGGGACATGCCCCGGCGGCGGCCTATCAGATCACTTTCGCCGGACTGCTCGCCGCCCAGCTGGCCAGCTGGGTCTGGTACCTGAGGCGGAACTAGAACTCGAGCGGATCCACGTCCAGATGCCAGCGCAGACCGGCCGGCATCTTCAACGTGTAGAGCCGCTCCATCCACTGCGCAAGGAAGGCCTGTAGCGTCGGGCGGTTGAGCGACTCGACCAGCAGTTGGCCGCGCTCCAGGGTCATCAGTCGTTGCATGCGCATCGGCACCGGATCGTAGAGCGTCACGCCTGCCGCCAGCAGCTCCGCCGCCGACCGCGCTGCGGCAAGAAAATCCAGCGCCTGCACCATCTCGCGCCCTTCGGCGCGCAGCATGGCCTGGTAGCTGAAGGGCGGGAAGCCGGCAATGCGTCGTTCGCCGAGCTGGCTGGCGGCGAAGCGCGCGTAGTCGTGCTCGACCAGCGCCTGGTAGAGCGCGTGATCCGGATGCTCGGTCTGGATCAGCACTTCGCCCGGCAGCTCAGCACGCCCGCTGCGGCCACCGACCTGCATCAACTGGGCGAAGAGGCGTTCAGGGGCGCGAAAGTCGGCGGCGAACAGCGCGGCATCGGCGCCGACGGCGCCGACCAGGGTGAGGCGCGGAAAGTCGTGACCCTTGGCCAGCATCTGGGTGCCGACGAGGATGTCGGCGCCGCCACCATGGATGGTCTCCAACAACGCCTGCCATTTCTTCGGTGTGCTCGCCGAATCGCGATCGATGCGCAGCACACGGGCCTCGGGAAATCGCTCGGCGAGCATGGTCTCCAGGCGCTGGGTACCCCGTCCGAAGGGCAGCAGATCGACATTGCCGCAATCGGGGCAGGCGCGCGGAATGCCCGTCTCGTATCCGCAGTGGTGGCAGCGCAGACGTTTGTCGGCCAGATGCAGCACCAGGTTGGCGGCACAGCGCTGGCAACGCGAAATCCAGCCACAGGGCGGACAGGCCAGCACCGGCGCATAGCCGCGCCGGTTGAGGAAGACCAGGCTTTGCTCGCCACGCTCCAGGCGCAGGGCGAGGGCCGCCAGCAGTTCGGCGCTCAGCCCCTCCTGCAATTTCTGGCGCCGGGTGTCGATCACGCGCACGTCCGGCATCGCCTCGGCCACGGCGCGCTCGGGCAATTCGAGCATCCGGTAACGCCCGCTGCCGGCGTGGTGGAAGGTCTCCAGCGACGGTGTGGCGGAACCCAGGACGATGGGGATGTCGCGTTGATGCGCACGCCAGATGGCGACGTCGCGCGCGGAATAGCGCAGGCCCTCCTGCTGCTTGAAGGAGGCGTCGTGCTCTTCGTCGACGACAATCAAACGCAGGCGCGGCAGCGGCATGAACACCGCGAGCCGGGTGCCGAGCACGATGTCGGCGCGGCCTTCATGCGCATCGAGGAAGCCGCGCGCGCGCGCCGCGTCGGCCATGCCGCTGTTGGCGCAGACGATGTGCGCACCGGGGAAACGGGCGGCAACACGGCCTTCGAGCTGGGGCGTGAGCGCGATCTCCGGCACCAACATCAGCGCCTGTCCGCCCCGCGCCAGCACATCGGCGATGGCACGCAGGTAAACCTCGGTTTTGCCGCTGCCGGTCACACCATGGAGCAGGAAGGTCCGGAAGTTTCCGGCGGCAACAATTGTTTCAACGGCGGCATGCTGGGCCGGCAACAGCGCCGGCAGGTGCTCCGCGGTTAGGTGCCCGGCGCCAGGGACAGTATCGCCAGAGGACGATGACGTGACGGCGGCATTCTCCTTTGCCTTGGGCATGCGCGGCAGTTTTCCCCTGCGCAGCATGGGCGGCAGTGCAAAGGTCGCCACTTCACCCAAGGGGGCCTGGTAATAGCGCGCGCAGAACTCGCACAGCGCCAGCCAGTCCGGCGGCAGTGCCGGCATGTCGCGCAAGATGGCGGCGACCGGTTTGAGCTTGTCGAGCGGCTGCTCGCTCGCGGCGGCCACCCCCAGGATCAGTCCGGTCTTTGAACCCTTGCCAAATGGGACAATGGCGCGCCGGCCGATATCACTTTCGTCAGAGTCCGGGGCCAGATAGTCGAATAGCCTCGGCAAGGGCACATCGAGAGCCACGCGAACGATGTTCATGCCGGTTCAGATGCTTGCCGAACACTCTTAGAGATTACCTTGCCAAATAGCCTCAAGCCACTGGTGCAAAAGGTAAATGCGCTTACCCACAAAATCTGTGGATAACTTTGTGGGTAAGGGTCGCCGGATGTACCTAAGTTGCCGTCCGGCCTAGCGATTTTCATCTCTGTGCAATATTTGAGCAAAATTTAACATCGCAAAAACAACGAGTTACAAATGTCATTCGGCTCACGCCGGGAAATTTGCGGCAACTACAGGGGGCTACCGTTTTCTGTGAATAAGTCAATGGCCGGACCGCATTTTCCACCCCGGCGGAACGCCTTGCCGGACGGCCGTTTCGGGGAGGCGGCGCGCTGCAATCCACAGCCCGTGGGGCTTCGCGTTTCAGCCCTGCGCGGATGCCCGCCGGCTGTGGCTGTGCACCGTGTCAACCAAAATTTTCACGGTGTCCGGGGGGGTAAATTGGGAGATTCCATGGCCCAGGTTGAAGACATGGCCACCGGCCGTTCTGGCTTCGGCGGGATCGGCGGCATAGCTGTCGAGCACGCGGCACGCCTCGGCGGCGACCTTTTCGGGTGCCGCGAACATCCCCATCGGATCGAAGTTGCCTTGCAGCGCAACACGATCACCGATGCGGCGACGCGCGTCGCCAAGATCGGTGGTCCAATCGAGACCGACCGCGTCGCAGCCGATGTCGGCGATGGACTCGATCCATTGCCCGCCGCCCTTGGTGAACACGATGCTGGGAACGCGTTCGCCGTCGGCAACCCGCGTCAGGCCGGCGACGATGCGCTGCATGTAGGTCAGCGAGAACTCGCGGTAGGCCGCGTGCGACAAGACGCCACCCCAGGAATCGAAAATCATCACGGCCTGGGCGCCGGACGCGATCTGGGCGTTCAGGTAGTCGATCACCGCCGTGGTGGTGACGTCGAGGATGTGGTGCAGCAGGTCGGGACGGTCATAGAGCATGGTCTTGACTGTGCGGTAATCGGTGGGCGAACCCGAGCCGCCCTCGACCATGTAGCAGGCCAGGGTCCACGGGCTGCCGGAAAAGCCGATCAGCGGCACCGAACCATGGAGGGCGCGACGGATCTCCGCC
This sequence comes from Rhodocyclales bacterium, assembly GCA_016215645.1. Taxonomy (GTDB): domain Bacteria; phylum Pseudomonadota; class Gammaproteobacteria; order Burkholderiales; family Rhodocyclaceae; genus Sulfuritalea. Next base: position 51,856 of record JACRIX010000047.1, on the reverse strand, counting down.
ACGGCATCCATGACGTAGCGCAGATGGACGTTCGGGTCGGGTGCGGTGAGGTCGCGGATCGCCCATTCCTCGCGCAGCGGACGCTCGAACTTGGGGCCCTCGCCTTCGGCGAAGTACAGGCCGAGGCCCATCGCATCGGGCACGGTGAGAATGTCGGAAAACAGGATCGCGGCATCGAGTTCAAAACGTGAGAGCGGTTGCAGCGTGACTTCGCAGGCCATTTGCGGGTTCTTGCAAAGCTGAAGAAAGCTGCCGGCGCGGCGCCGCGTCTCGTTGTACTCAGGGAGGTAACGCCCCGCCTGGCGCATCAGCCAGACCGGGGTGTAATCGACGGGCTGGCGCAGCAGTGCGCGAAGGAAGTTGTCGTTCTTGGGGCGGGCCGTGGGTGACATGTAGGGCGATCCTGCGGAATGAAGCCGCAATTATCGCTCAGAGCACCTCAGCGCCGCCAGAAGGCGGGGGTGAACAGGACGAACACGGACAACACCTCAAGTCGCCCGATCAACATCGCGGCCGCGCATACCCAAGTCTGGAAATCCGTAAGCGACTGGTAGTTCTGCGCCGGACCGACCACGTTGAGGCCAGGTCCCGCGTTATTGATGCAGGCGATGATTGCGGTGATCGAGGAAGTGAAGTCCAACCCGCTGGCTACCAGGAAAAAAGTTAGTTCGCCGACGGCGAGGATGTAGAGAAAAATGAATCCAAGCACGGCTCCGGCAATCTGTTGCGAAATCGCCGTGTCGCCGACGCGCAGTGGCGCGACCAGATTGGGATGCACCAGCCGCTTCAGTTCTATCAGGCCCTGCTGGGCAAGGATCAGCGTGCGGATCATCTTGATGCCGCCACCGGTCGATCCGGAGCTGACCGAGACACAGGAAAGGAACAGCATCCACAGCGGAACGAAGATCGGCCACTTGTCGTAATCCTGGCTCGCGAATCCGCAATCGGTGGCAATCGACACCAGGTTGAAGGCGACGTGACGAAGCGCGGTCAGGAAGCCCGGGTAGGTGCCCTTGACGGTAAGGTACAGCGTGCAAACCAACGTGCTGACAACAATCAGGGCAACGAAAGCCTTCGCTTCCATGTCCCCCCAGTAGGCCTTGAGCGAGCGGCCCCGCCAGGCGACGAAGTGGGTGGCGAAATTCATGCCGGCGACCATCATGAAGAAGATCAGCACCGCCTCGATGGCCGGAGAATCGAAATGCCCGACGCTGTCGTCATAGGTCGAAAAGCCGCCCAGACCCATGGCGGCGAACGCATGGCAGATGGCGTCGAGCCAATTCATGCCGACCAGCTTGAGCGAAAGAATGCAGGCCACGGTGATGCCGAAGTAAACCAGCCAGAGCGCCTTGGCCGTGTCCGCAATGCGCGCCGTCAGCTTGGATTCCTTCATCACGCCGGTAGTCTCGGCCTTGTACAACTGCATGCCGCCGACGCCCAGCAGCGGCAGGATCGCTACCGCCAGCACGATAATGCCCATGCCACCGACCCAATTCAGCTCGTGGCGCCAGAGGTTGATCGAAGGTGGGAGCTTGTCGAGGCCGGTCAGCACCGTCGCGCCCGTTGTCGTCAAGCCTGACATGGTCTCGAAGTAGGCGTCGGTGAATGACAAGTCGTCGATTACCAGCAGCAAGGGCACGGTGGCGATGGCCGCCATCAGGACCCAGCCCAGGGTAACCAGCAAGAAACCGTCGCGCGGCTTCAGCTCGCGCTTGTGGTGACGGGTGCCGAACCAAAGGATGAATCCCGCGGCGAACGAGATTGCCATCGCGTCGACAAAGTCGATCAGCGTGTCGTCGGCATAAATCAGGGCGCTGGCTATGGGCATCAGGTAGGTAATGCTGAACACCATCAGCATCCCGCCAAGGACGTGAGTGACCGGAAGCAGGCGGTAGAACATCAGAAAAATCCAGCGCTGACCTGGAACAGCTTCTCGACTTGCGCCACCTCGCGTTTGCGGGTACAGAACACCACGACGTGGTCGTTCTCCTCGATTACCGTGTCGTGGTGGGGAATAAGCACCCGCGCGCGCTGTTCGTCGATCAGGAAGCCGTCCTTCTGCACCACGGCCAGATCGCCGGTATCGCGCACGATGGCGGCAATGTGCGCACCTTTGATCACGGGCAACTCGTCGATGCGGCGACCGACCACCTTGCTGCTCTTGCGATCACCATGCACCACCAGTTCCAGCGCCTCGGCGGCGCCCCGGCGCAGGCTGTGCACCCGCGCCACGTCACCGCGGCGACAGAAGGTCAGCAGCGAACCGATGGAAACCTGGGCCGGAGAGAGGCCGATGTCGATCGGACCGCCCTGCACCATGTCGGCATAGGCGCGACGATTGATCAGGGCCAGCACCCGCTTGCAGCCCAGGCGCTTGGCCAGCGAGGCGGCCATGATGTTGTCCTCGTCGTCATTGGTCAGGGCGAGGAACATGTCCATTTCGTCGATGTTCTCCTGCGCCAGCATTTTTTCGTCGGTGGCCTCGCCGTGCAGCACCAGGCTGCGCTGCAGCCGGGTGGCAACCATTTCGGCGCGGAGCGGATCGCGCTCGATGACCTTGACCTCGTGGTCGGCTTCAAGCGTCGCGGCGACGCGAGCGCCGATGTTGCCGCCGCCGGCGATCATTACCCGCTTCACCGGCTTGAGCATGCGCCGCAACTCGCGCATCACCGGCCGGATATGTTCGCTGGCGGCCAGCACGAAGACCTCGTCGCCGCCTTCGATCACCGTGTTGCCATCGGGATCGACCGGCTGGTGCTCGCGGAAGATCGCGGCAATGCGGGCATCGACGCCCTGGGGCAGGTGTTCACGCATGGTGCGGATGGGCTTGCCGACAAGCAGCCCGCCGTCGTAGGCGCGGACGCCGACCAGCGTCACCCGCCCGTCGGCGAACTCCAGCACCTGCAGCGCCTCGGGAAACTCGATCAGGCGCGCGATGTAGTCGGTGATCTCCTGCTCCGGACAGATCGCGTGGGTGACGGCGAAATGCTCGTCATCGAGCATGGTCTGGTCGTCGAGATAATCCGCCGAGCGCAGGCGGGCAACGCGCGTCGTGACGTTGAACACGCTGCGCGCGATCTTGCAGGCGACCAGGTTGGTCGAGTCCGACTGGGTCACGGCCACCAGCATGTCGGCGTCGTCGAGGCCGGCGTTCCTCAACACCGAGGGCAGGGCGCCATTGCCGACCAGGGTGCGCACGTCGAGACGGTCGGCGATATCGCCGATGGCCTCGCGACTCTGGTCCACGATGGTGATGTCGTTGGCTTCCGAGGCTAGCGCCTCGGCTACGGACGCGCCGACCTGGCCGGCGCCGAGGATCACGATACGCATTATCTGAGCCCCAGGTCCTTGAGTTTGCGGTAGAGGTGGGTGCGTTCCAGGCCGGTCTTCTCGGCCAGTCGCGTCATGTTGCCGCCATCCTTGGCCAGGTGGTACTCGAAATACATGCGCTCGAAGGCCTCGCGCGCCTCGCGCAGCGGCAGCTCGATCACCTCCGGCGCCAGGCCGGCCGGCACCAGCGAGGGTTCGCCGGCCGGGGCCAGCAGTTGCAGGGTCTCTTCCTCGCCGATCTCCTCGCCCAGGCTGGCCAGGGCCAGCGACTTCACCGCCGCCTTGAGCTCGGCATAACCGCCGTCCCAGGCATGCTGGCGCAGGGCGTTGAGCGCGGCGCTGGAAAAGCGTCGCAAAGGCGTCTCGTCGCTCTCCATGAACTGCGTCAGCAGGTGGGCGGCGATGTCCGGCACCTCGTCCTTGAGTTCGCTCAGGCTGGGCACGCCCAGGCCGGTCTCGAACAGGCGCAGCAGGCCGTTTTCGTCCCAGCCCATGGCCTGCAGCTCGGCACTGCTGTGGGTGGTGGCCGCCACCAGGCGCAGGTTGTAGCGATCCAGGCGTTCGGCGGCGAACAGCAGGTTCTTTTGTTGCAGGCGCGACAGTCGCGCCAGTTCCTCGCACCACAGCACGCCGCCACCGGCGCGCTGCAGGACTTCGATGCTCAGGGGATTGGAATCCTGGGCCAGGTCCAGCCAGGGCTTGCCCGGCACCTGGGCGGTGCGCGCCACCAGTTCGACGATGCCGCCGGGGGCAGCGCGCAGCAACAGCAACGGGCTCTTCGCCAGCACCTGGTCGAGCCGGCGCTTGAGGTCACGCAAGGGGCCGGAACGGGCAAAGGCACCCAGCGACAGTCCGCCACCGGCATTGCGCGCGCCACGCTCCAATGCCTTCTTCACCGCCGCCAGCAGCTTTTGCATGCCAATCGGCTTTTCCAGGAAGTCCAGCGCGCCGATCCGCGTTGCCTCGACCGCGGTATCGATCGTCGCATGGCCCGACATCATCACCACCGGCATGTTGAGCTGGCCACTCGCGCCCCACTCCTTCAGCAGGGTAATGCCATCGGTATCCGGCATCCAGATGTCGAGCAACACCAGGTCCGGCCGTCCGGCCTCGCGCGCCGCCCGCGCCGCCGCGGCGTTTTCGGCCAGTTGCACGTCGTGCCCTTCGTCGCGCAGGATTTCCGAAAGCAGTTCGCGTATCCCGACTTCGTCATCGACCACCAATATCTTCGGCATGTTCCCTAGGCTCCCTTTTCAAACGCCGGAGAAGCGGCGCCGGTGGCTTGCACAAGCACGCGTGCGCCACTGCCGCCGGACCCTCCTTCCTGCTCAGCAACCATGGCTTCCGGATCCACCAATGGCAGCCAGATGCTCACTTCACCGCCGCCGTCATTGGCCAGGCGAATCTCACCGCCATGGTCATCGACGATCTTCTTGACGATCGCCAGGCCCAGGCCGGTACCTTTGGACTTGGTCGTGACATAGGGCTCGAAGGCGCGCGAGAGGATCTGCGGCGGAAAGCCCGGCCCGTTGTCACGGACGGTGAGGCGCAAGCGCCCGGCATCGCGCGCGATGCCGATGGCAATAGCCGGTTCGGCGACCTCGCCCAGCGCATCCTGGGCGTTGGTCAGGACGTTGTGCAACACCTGGCGCAGCTGATTGGCATCAGCCAGCACCGGCGGCAAGGCAAGAGTCGGCGCTGGTTCGACGGCGATTGCCGCCCGCGACTGATGGTAGAGGTCGAGCACGTCGCCGAGCAGGGCCCGCAGATCAACCGTCGCCAGCTGGGGCAGGGGCGTACGCGCATAGTCGCGGAAATCGTTGACCATGTTTTTCATGGCTTCGACCTGGTTGACAATGGTTTGCGTCGAGCGATCCAGCAATTCGCGCGAGGCCCCCGAAAGCTGATCGGCAAGCTTGAGCTGCAGCCGCTCGGCGGAAAGCTGGATTGGCGTCAGCGGGTTCTTGATCTCGTGGGCCAGGCGCTGCGCCACCTCGCCCCAGGCGGCCGAACGCTGTGCCGCGATCAGGCGCGTGATGTCGTCGAACACCACCACGTAGCCGCCGCCGCCGCCGGCCGGCAGCGCCGTACCCCGCACCAGCAGGGCCTGCGCCATGCCGTCGGGCCGCGCCAGCTCCAGCTGCTCCTGCCACTCCCCGCCGCGCCGGGCAAAACCCTCGAGGATCGCGCCGGCCAGGGATTCGTGGCGCGGCCAATCCTGCAGTCGCGTCTGCTCGAAGCCGGAAAGGTCGTCGCCAAGGATGGCCAGGGCGCCCCGATTGGCGGCACGCAGGCGAAAGCGCAGGTCGAATGCCAGCACACCGGCGGACAAATTGGCCAGCACCGATTCGAGGTAGGCCTGCGCCGCCTCGGTCTCGGCACGGTGATGCTCGGCCTGGGCGCGCGCCTCCGCCAGCTGGTGCGTCATGCTGTTGAAGGAGTGCGTCAGCACACCCAGCTCATCGGACGCCTCGACCGTCGCCCGCGGCGTGAAGTCGCCCGCCGCAACCGCCCGGGTGCCTTCGGCGAGGATCAGCAACGGCCGGGCCAGTCGCTCGGCAAGCAGGAAGGCCAGGGCAATGGCGGCGAACAGGGCCAGCAGCAACGCCAGGGTCAGGGTCAGGGTGTAGATCTGCTTGAGTCCGCCACGGCCGAGTTGCAGTTCCTGGTAGTCGCGATGCGCGGTTTCCACGCTCTCGGCGCTGCGGATGATCGATGTCGGCACCATCATGGTCAGTTGCAGGACATGCGGCTCGGCGTTGAAGCCGCTGCCCGACACCGGCACCAGGGCCCGCACCATCAGCCCGCCGCCTTCGGCATCGCCGGTCATGGCGATGCCGCGACTGGTGCGCGCCTGGCGCAACTGGCTCGGCGGTGGAATCGACGGCAGCAGTGCGCCAAAATCGGCCGAGCTGCTGGACAGCACCTGTCCGGACATGGTGATCAACGCCGCGCTTTGGGCGCCGGCCTGTTCTCGCAGGCGATTGAGCCGGCTGGGGCTGATGATGCCGTTGTCACCGAGGTCCAGTGCCGCTCCGCGCGCCTTGGCAAGCAGGTCGGACTGGAGGGTATCGAGGACGCTGCGGCCGAGATTGAGGCCGCCTTCGAGCGCAGCGTCTACCCGCACGTCAAACCAGGAATCGATGCTCTTCACCGCGAACTGCATGGACACGGCGTAGACCAGCGCGCCCGGCAGCACCGCCATCAGCGAAAGCATCAGCAACAGGCGCGACTTGAGGCGCGAGCCGAACACGCCGCCGCGGAAATCCTGGCGCAGGCGGCGCAGCTGCACGCCGACCAGGACCAGCAGGGCCACCGCCGCGATGCCGTTGATCGCCAGCAGCCAGGGATAGTTCTGCGCGAACAGCGCCGTGTTGGCCGAAGCCGAGGCCAGCAGGAACAGCAGGATGGCCCCCAGCGCGACCACCACCGCGAGCGCAATCCTCATTGCACCGCCACCGGCGCGGTGAACTGCCAGCGCAATACCCTGGCCTCGACCTGCAGGCCCTTGTCGGTAATGGCATCGACCTGGAAGGGCTTGGGCAACTGGCTGCGGTCGAGCGCCAGGCGCACGGCGGCCTCATAGCTCTCGCCGTTTTTCAGCGCGTCCTTGTCGGCCACCGGCAGGGCCGCGATGCGCCCGACCACGCGCAGCGCTTCTTCCAGGCTGCCGAAGTTCTGGTGCAGGCTGCCGGTGGTCAAGCGGTACTGGCGCATCAGGCTGCTGTAGGACAGGCGGTAGGTCAGGCTGCGCGATACGATGTGCTCCTTGACCCAATACTTGCGGTTGCGTTCGAGGATGAATTCGAGATTGAAGTACAGCGGCACGCCACGGGCAACGGCCTCTTCGAGGCGGCTCCCCAGGTCGACGGTGAATTCGGCCGACAGCGTGTAGCCGTCGTCGCCGGGATTCAGGGCGGCACGCGTCGGCTCGATGCTTCCGGCATGGGCGGCAAACGTGCACAGCAAAAGCGCGGTCGCCAGCAGGCTTGCCAGCCGGTGCTCAAGCCTTTTGCAGCAGCGCATAAAAAAAGCCGTCATGTTCGGCATCGGGTATCTGGAAGGCGTCGCAGGCGGCGGCCGATTGTCCCTGAAGGTAACGGGCATCCGCGTGGCGGTCGAGAAAAGCGTCGACCTGTCGCGCGTTTTCGGCCGCAAACACCGAGCAGGTTGCATAGAGCATTGTGCCACCGGGGACCAGAGTTCGCCACAGGGCGTCGATGATCCGGCCCTGCAGGGCGACGAAGCCGGCGATGTCCGCCTCGCGTCGCAGCCATTTCGCATCCGGATGGCGGCGCACCACGCCGGAGGCCGAGCACGGCACGTCGGCCAGTATGCGATCGAACGGGCGCCCGTCCCACCACTGCTCGACATGGGCCGCGTCGGCCACCTTGACCGTCGCTGCAAGTCCCAGGCGTTGCAGGTTCTCGGTGATGCGCGCCACGCGCGCGACGTCCGCGTCGAGCGCGGTCACGTCGATGGCGGCGCCCTCCAATAGATGCGCGGTCTTGCCGCCGGGCGCGGCGCAGGCATCGAGCACCCGCATGCCGTCGCGTACATCGAGCAGACCGGCGGCCGCCTGCGCGCCGCGATCCTGCACCGAACACAAGCCGGTCTCGAAGCCGCTGATGCGGTCGAGCGGCAGCGGCTTGTCGAGCAGCACGGCGACCGCATCGAGAGCACGCGAGCCGATGCAAGCCGCCTCAAGCTGGGCTTGCAACAACCTCGCTGGCATACCGTCGACGGCGGCATACTTGCGCCGGTTGGCACGCAGGCACATCGGCGGGTGGCTGTTGCCGGCGGCGAGTATGTCCTGCCAGCGGTCGGGATGGTCCTGCCGCAGGCGCGCGATCCACCAGGCCGGGTGCCGCCAGTGCGCCACCTCGTCAGTCTCGGCCAACGCCAGCAGTTCATCGCGCCGGCGCAGGAAGTTGCGCAACACGCCATTCACCAGGCCCTTGTAGCGTCCCCTGGCAAGGCCGGCGGCGGCCGTCACCGCCTGGTTGACCGTGGTATGCGCATCTTCCGGCCGGGTTTCGAGCCGGGTTAGGGCGGCCAGCAGCAGGCCGCGCGGGGCCGGCTCGGCGAGCGGCCGTTCGAGCAGATGAGAGAGCACGAAATCGCCGCGGCCGTAGGCGCGCAGGGTGGTGTAGGCGAGATCCATGGTCGCGGCGCGTACGTGACCCACGAGACCGGCGCGCGCCAGAACGCCATCGAAATTGCGCCCGGCAATCACGGCGGCCACCAGCGCGCCCGCAGCGTGCAGGATTTCCGCGAGAGGGGGCAACATCAGCATCGGCGAAGGATAGCAGTCCGGCCGATGCCGCAGCGCTAATCGGGTGTCACGGGAGTGCCGCGCAGAAAGTCGGCGCTGGCAAGACGGCGACCGCCGGGCTTTTGCAGCTCCGTCAGGCGCAACGCACCTTCGCCGCAAGCCACCACAATGCCCTTGCCATCGGCGGCGAGTATCCGGCCAGGGCGACCGTTCGCGGCCACGGCTTCGCCACGCCACAGCTTGACCGGTTCGCCGGCCAGGATTGCCACTGCCCCGGGAAAGGGGTTGAAGGCGCGCAACTTGCGCGCCAGCGTCGTCGCCGGCAGGTGCCAGTCAAGTTGCGCCTCGGCCTTCCTGATCTTGCCGGCATAGGTGACGCCGGCTTCGGGCTGCGTTTGCGGCGGCAGCGCGTCGATTCGCGACAGCGCGGCAACGATCAGCCGGCCTCCCAGCGCCGCAAGACGGTCGTGCAGGCTGCCGGTGCTGTCCTCGGCGTCGATGGCAATCGCCTCGGCGAGCAACATCGGCCCGGTGTCGAGACCGGCCTCCATTTGCATGATGGTGACGCCGGTTTGCGCGTCGCCCGCCTCGATGGCGCGGTGGATGGGCGCAGCGCCGCGCCAGCGCGGCAGCAGCGACGCATGGATGTTGATGCAGCCGCGGCGCGGCAGGTCGAGCACCGCCTGCGGCAGGATCAGGCCGTAGGCGGCGACCACCATGACTTCCGCGCCCTCGACGCAGGCGGCGCGGATCGGTTCATGCGTCGCCGGATCCCTGAGTTTTTCCGGCTGATGCACGGCGATGCCGTGTGCCAGCGCGACCTGCTTTACCGCCGAGGCCTGCAGTGCCAGGCCGCGTCCGGCGGGGCGATCTGGCTGGGTCAGCACCAGCAGCACCTCGTGGCCGGCGGCGAGCAGCGCCGCCAGGGCCGTCGCCGCAAACTCCGGCGTGCCGGCGAAGATCAGTTTCATGGGCGAGAGGTCAAAAGGTTTCGCGGGCCTGCTTGGCCAGCTTGGTCTTGATGCGTTCCCGCTTCAGCCGCGAAAGATATTCGACGAAGACCTTGCCTTCGAGGTGGTCCATCTCGTGCTGGATGCATACGGCAAGCAGGTCGTCGGCCTGCATTTCGAAGAGTTTGCCGTCCAGCCCCAGTGCGCGCACCCGGACGTGGCTGGCGCGCGCGACCGTCTCGTAAATTCCGGGCACCGAAAGGCAACCTTCCTCGCCCTCGCACGCGCCGGATTTTTCCAGCAGTTCGGGGTTGATCAGGGTGAGCAGCTGCGACTTGTCCTCGGAAATGTCGATCACGATCAGGCGCACATGCTGGTCGACCTGGGTTGCAGCCAGGCCGATGCCGGGCGCGGCGTACATGGTTTCCGCCATGTCGGCGGCAAGATGCCGGATGTCGTCGTCGACCTTCGCGATGACGGAAGCCTTCTTGTGCAGGCGGGGATCCGGATAACGCAAAATTGGCAATAGGGCCATGAAACCGCTCTTGAAAGAATTGATGCTGGGGTATTTGTCGGGCAGAATCGGGCAGATCATCGGGAGCGTCGCCCTGCTCCCAGACACGAGGCCAGGAGATCACGCCATGCGTCGCATTATATCCGCGCTGCTTTTCAGCATTTCAAGCACCCTGGCCCTTGCCCAGGGCGCCCAGCCCCTGCAATTGGTCGAGGGGGCGCCGAGCCGTTATGTCGTCGCGCCCGGTGACACCCTGTGGAGCATCGCCTCCAAGTTCCTCAAGGATCCCTACCGTTGGGCCGAATTGTGGAAGCTCAACGCCGACGAGATCAGGAATCCGCAGCGCATCTACCCGGGCCAGGTCATCAGCCTCGACAAGAACGCCCACCAGCCCCGGCTCAAGCTGACGACCATCAACGTCCCGCGGCGCGAGTATGTCGAGTCGCTGGTCAAGGCAATTCCCGCCATCGAACCCCAGGCCATCGAACCCTTCCTCAGCGAGCCGCGCGTCCTCGAAGCCAGCGGCTTCGATGCCGCGCCGCGCATTGTTGCCATCGAGGGTGACCGCGTGCTCTCCGGCGCCGGCGACACCATCTACACCACCGAGGCCAAGGAACAGCACGCGCTCTGGCAAGTCTTCCGCCCGGGCAAGGCCCTGGTCGATCCCGAGACCGGCGACAAGCTCGGCGTGGAAGCGGTCTATCTCGGGACCGCGCGCCAGACCGGTTCCGGCGTACCGGCAAGCTTCAAGATCGGCATTTCGCGCATGGAAATCCTGATCAATGACCGCCTGCTGCCGGCGCCGCGCCAGGACGTCCCCCGCTACATCCCGCGTCCGCCGGACAAGAAGATCACCGGCAAGATCCTCAGCATCTATGCCGGTGTGAATTTCAGCGGCCCGCAATCCATCGTCACCATCAACCGCGGCAAGAACGACGGGCTGGAAATCGGCCATGTGCTGGCCGCCGATGTCGCCGGCCTGAACGTGCCCAATCGCTTTGAAGGCATCCGCACCGACTATCAGTTGCCCGACAGCCGCAACGGCCTGCTCTATGTGTTCCGTACCTATGACAGGATTTCCTACGCCCTGGTGATGAACGCCGTCCAGCCCATCGCTGTCGGCGACACGGTACACACGCCGTAAGGCCGGCGCCGAGTCGCCTCGTGTCCGGGCCTGGTTTTCACTCCGTCTGAATGGATCTCGCCGCCTGGCTGCGCCTGACGCTGGTCCCCGGCGTGGGGGGCGAGGCCCGACGCGCACTGCTCAAGGCCTTCGGCCTGCCCGAGGCGATTTTTGCTGCCGGGGCAGGGGCGCTCTCCCGTGTCGTTGAATCTGCGATCGCCGAACGCCTGTTGCAGCACGACTGCGCGGCAGCCATTGACACCGCCCTGGCCTGGGCGGCCCAGCCCGGCAACCGCCTGTTGACCCTGGCCGATGCCGAGTATCCGCAACTCCTGCTCACCGCTGACGATCCCCCGATACTGCTTTACGCCAAGGGTCGCGTCGAACTGCTCAATCGACCGCTGCTGGCGATCGTCGGCAGCCGCAACGCTACCGCCCAGGGAGTACGCGATGCCGAAGCCTTTGCCCGGGCGCTGGGCGAAGCCGGCCTCGGCGTCGTCAGCGGACTGGCCCTTGGTATCGACGCCGCCGCGCACCGTGGCGCTTTGGCAACGCCGGCCGGCACGGTTGCCGTCATCGGCACCGGCGCCGACCGCCTGTATCCGGCACGCAACGAAGCATTGGCCCGCGAAATCGCCATGAAGGGCGTGGTCATCAGCGAGTTCCCCCTGGCCACGCCCGCCCTGGCCGGCAACTTTCCACGCCGCAACCGCATCATCGCCGGACTCGCCCAGGGCTGCCTGGTGGTCGAGGCGGCACCACGCAGCGGCTCGCTGATCACCGCCCGGTTGGCGGCGGAGGCGGGGCGCGAAGTGTTTGCCATTCCCGGCTCGATCCATTCGCCGCTGTCGCACGGCTGCCACCAATTGATACGCGAGGGCGCCAAGCTGGTCGAAGCAGCCCGCGACATCCTCGAAGAACTGCGCTGGGACCGTGCAGGCACGACCAGCACCAAGCCGGCCTTGGACCTCGACCCCATTGCAGCGCATGAGGAGCAAGTGCTTGGATGTCTGGGCGATACGCCGGGGACCCTGGACCTGCTCGCGCAACGCAGTGGCTTGACGCCGGGGGAGCTTCTTGCCATCCTGCTACCCATGGAACTCGCCGGGCGCATCGCGCAACTGCCCGGCGGACTTTACCAACGACTGCGCTGACGGCCATGATCGACATCCTCGTATACCTGTTCGAGAACTACCCGCCCGACGCCTGCCCCGAGCCGGCAGCGCTGGCGCGTAAGCTTACGGCGGCGGGCTTCGAAACCGAGGAAATCAGTGCTGCCCTGACCTGGCTTGAAGGCTTCCCCGTAGAAGCGGAGGCCGGCTGCCGCGAACCGGCCCGCGCAGGAGCAATCCGGATCTACGACGAGGTGGAACAGGAACGGTTGCCAGCCGCCTGCCGCGGCTTCATCGCCTTCCTCGAACAGCACGATGCCGTTGATTCCCGTCTGCGCGAGGCCATCATCGAGCGCGCCCTGGCGCTGCCCGATGCCGAAGTCAGCCTGGATCGGCTGAAAGTCATCGTGCTTGCCGTCATCTGGCGCTACCGCCACGAAGTCGACGCCCTGATCCTGGAAGAATTGCTCGCCGAAGACACCTCGGACGAGGACTCGGAGCCTGGCGACGGCCTGGTCCGCATCCTGCTGAATTAATTCACGGCTTGCGTTTTTTCGAGCGGCGCGCTTATGATGCGCCGCTCCTGACCTCGTCTGGTCTCTGCAATTCCAAGAAAATCAATGTCAAAGCAACTCATCATTGCCGAAAAGCCCTCCGTCGCACAGGATATTGCCAAGGCTTTGGGTGGTTTCACGCGCACCGGCGACTACTTTGAAAGCGAGGATTACGTCCTGTCCTCGGCCGTCGGCCACCTGCTGGAACTGGCCGTGCCGGAGGAATACGACGTCAAACGCGGCAAGTGGAGCTTCACCCACCTGCCGATGATCCCGCCGCATTTCGCGCTGAATCCAATCGAAAAAACCCAGGATCGACTGAAACTGCTGACGCGCCTGATCAAACGCAAGGACATCACCGGCCTGGTCAATGCCTGCGACGCGGGACGCGAGGGCGAGCTGATTTTCCGTTATGTGGCCCAGCACGCCCTGGGTGAGAAACAAAAGCCGATTCGTCGTCTCTGGTTGCAGTCGATGACCGCAACCGCCATCCGCGACGGCTTCGCCCACCTGCGCACCGACCAGGAAATGCAGCCTCTGGCCGACGCCGCGCGCTGTCGCTCGGAAGCCGACTGGCTGATCGGCATCAACGGCACGCGCGCCATGACGGCCTTCAACTCCAAGGAAGGCGGCTTCTACAAAACCCCGGTGGGTCGCGTGCAGACGCCGACCCTGGCGATCATGGTCGAGCGCGAGGCGCGCATCCGCGCCTTCGTGTCGCGCGATTTCTGGGAGGTGGAGGGCGAGTTCCAATGCGTCGCCGGCAGCTACCGCGGCCGCTGGTTCGACGAGAAATTCAAAAAGCCCGATGACGAACACGCCAGGGCCGAACGCCTCTGGGACAAGGCCAAAGCCGATGCGATTCGCAAGGCTTGCCTCGGCCAGCATGGCGTGGTGGAAGAGGAAAGCAAGCCCAAGACCGAGGCCTGCCCGATGCTCTACGACCTGACCAGCCTGCAACGCGAAGCCAATGGTCGCTTCGGATTCAGTGCCAAAAACACGCTGGGCATCGCCCAGGCGCTCTACGAACGACACAAAGTATTGACCTATCCACGAACCGACAGCCGCCATTTGCCCGAGGACTACCTCGGCACGGTCAAGGAAACCCTGGCCGCGATGGCCGGCACGCCCTACGCCACGTTTGCCGGTGCGGTGTTGAAGAACGGCTGGGTGCACCCCAACAAGCGCATTTTCAACAATGCCAAGGTGAGCGATCACTTTGCGATCATCCCGACCGGTGCAGCGCCAAAGAGCCTGTCGGAACCGGAACAGAAAATCTATGATCTGGTGACCAAGCGCTTCCTCGCCATCTTCTATCCGTCGGCCGAGTACCACATCACCACGCGCATCACCCGCGTCGAGAAGGAGGCCTTCAAGACCGAAGGCAAGGTGCTGGTGACGCCGGGCTGGCTCGCCGTGTATGGCAAGGAATCACAGGAAACCCGCGAAGAAGCCGGCGAGAACCTGAACCTGCCGCCGCTGGAAAAGAACGAGCGGGTCTGGGCCAGGGATGTCGAGGTCAAGGCCAAGGCTACCCAGCCACCGCCGCGCTTCACGGAAGCCACGCTGCTCACCGCCATGGAAGGCGCCGGCAAGCTGATCGAGGACGAGGAACTGCGCGAGGCCATGTCCGAGCGCGGCCTGGGCACGCCGGCCACGCGCGCGGCCACCATCGAAGGCCTGCTGGGCGAGGAATACCTGCACCGCAACGGCCGCGAACTGCAGCCGACAGCCAAGGCCTTTTCGCTGTTGTTCGCGCTGGAACAATTGCAGGTGGACGAAATCCGCTCGCCGGAACTCACCGGGGAATGGGAGTTCAAGCTCAAGGAAATGGAGCACGGGCGCCTCTCGCGCGACGAGTTCATGAGCCACATCGTCGACCGCACACGCGAGATGGTCGAGCGGGTCAAGACCGGCGAGTTCGCCGATCCCGATTTCGGTACGCTGAAAACGCCCTGTCCGCGCTGCGGTGCCAAGATCCACGAAGGCTACAAGCACTTCACCTGCGAAAACTGCGACTACAAGCTGTGGAAAGTCGTCGCCAGCCGGCAATGGGAGACATCCGAAATGGACGAATTGCTGTCCAAACGCGTGATCGGTCCCTTGCAAGGTTTCCGCAGCAAGATGGGGCGCGCCTTTGCGGCGATGATCAAGCTCAAGGACGACCACACGCCGGAGTTCGATTTCGGCCAGTCCGATGCCGACGCCGATGCCGAGGAAGTCGATTTCTCGGCCCAGGACGCGCTCGGCACCTGCCCCAAGTGCGGCAACCGCATCTTCGAGCACGGCATGTCCTATGTCTGCGAAAAGAGCGTGGGTGCGGGGCGGACTTGCGATTTCCGCTCCGGCAAAATCATCCTGCAGCAGGAAATTGGTCGCGCCGACATGCAGAAGCTGCTCGCCACCGGCCGCACCGACCTGCTCAAGGGCTTCATCTCGAACAAGACAAGGCGCAAGTTCTCGGCCTTCCTGGTGCGCGACCCGAAAACCGGCAAGGTCGGTTTCGAGTTCGAGCCACGCGCGCCCAAAGCCCCGAAAGCCACCTCCAAGCCGGCAGCAAGCGCCGAACCGGCAGCCAACGAACCGGTGCTGAAAAAGGCCGCGGCAAAAAAACCGGTGGCAAAGAAGACCGCGGCAACAGTCGGCGCTGGCGACGCGGCGAAAAAGGCGGCGCCGAAGAAGACGGCAGCAAAGAAGCCTGCAGCCAAGAAGGCGGTCGCGAAGAAGGCCTGATGGAGGAGCCGGCGACGCTTACCCGCGCCGTACTCGACTTCTGGTTCCGGCCGGCCGGCGGCTACCGACCCGAATGGTTCCGCAAGGATGAAACCTTCGATGCAGCGATCCGCGTGCGCTTTGCCGCCGACGTCGACGCTGCCCTGGCCGGCACACAGCCCGCGGCGGTGTCGGCCGAAGACCACCTGGCGCGCATCGTCGTGCTCGACCAATTCACGCGCAACATTTTTCGCGGTACGCCGCGCGCCTTTGCCGGCGATGCCGAGGCGCTGCGGCTGGCGACCGCACTGGTGGCGAATGGCGACGACAAGAATCTCGACCCCTGGCAACGCTGGTTTGCCTACCTGCCCTTCGAGCACAGCGAGTCCCCGATCGAGCAGGAACGCTCGGTGGCACTATTCGCCGCGCTGGCGCGCGAGCAACAGCAAGACGCTTTCGACAACCCCCTCGTTTACGCCGAGCGGCATCGCGATGTGATCGCCCGCTTCGGTCGGTTTCCCCACCGCAACGGGATCCTCAACCGCGCATCCACGGCCGAGGAAATCGAGTTCCTGAAACAGCCCGGCTCCTCGTTCTGAAGAGCCGGACCACCGGCTCAACGGTGGCGCTGGCCGCTGTGGTGGCTGGCCGGCTTGGCCGCACCGCCGCCGGCACGGGCCGGGCGCGGCGCGCCCGGACGGCCGCTGCTGCTTCGATTGCGCGCGGGCGCCGGCTTGTGCGCCGGCGGACGTCCGGCCGAGGGACGGGGTACGGCGTGCGTGTGCTGCGGCTCGAAACCGGGCAGGATGGAACTCTCGATTTCGCGCTTCAGCAGACGCTCGATGTCGCGCAACTGGATGCGCTCGTCGCTGCTGACCAGGCTCAGGGCTTCGCCGCTGGCACCGGCACGACCCGTGCGGCCGATGCGATGCACGTAGTCCTCGGGTACGTTGGGCAGTTCGAAATTCACCACGCGCGGCAGCGAATCGATGTCCAGGCCGCGCGCGGCGATGTCGGTGGCGACCAGTGCCGCCAGCTTGCCGGCCTTGAAGTCGGCCAGCGCCCGGGTACGGGCATTTTGCGACTTGTTGCCGTGCAGGGCGGCGCTGCGCACGCCGGACTGCTCCAGCTTGCGCGTCAGGGCATCGGCGCCATGCTTGGTGCGGCAGAAGACCAGGACCTGGTGCCAGCCATGGGCGGCGAAGAGGTGCAGCAGCACATCGCGCTTCTGTTCCTTGTCCACCTTGATCACGGTATGCGTCACCAGCTCGGCCGGCGCGTTGCGCCGCGCGACCTCGACCAGCGCCGGATTTTGCAGCACGGCGTGGGCCAGTTCGCGCACTTCGGCGGCAAAGGTCGCCGAGAACATCAGGTTCTGGCGGACTTTCGGCAGCTTCTCGATGATGCGACGGATGTCGCGGATGAAGCCCATGTCGAACATGCGATCGGCCTCGTCGAGCACCAGAGTCTGCACTTTCGACAGATCGACGGTGCGCTGGCCGAGGTGGTCGAGCAGGCGCCCGGGCGTGGCAACGAGGATGTCGATGCCGCGGCGCAGGCTCTGGATCTGCGGGTTGATGCCGACGCCGCCGAAGACGGCGAGTGCGCGCAGGCCGGTGTGGGCACCGTAGGTACGGACGCTGGCGAGTACCTGGGCAGCGAGTTCGCGCGTCGGCACCAGCACCAGCACGCGCGGCGCGGTGTGGGTGAGTTTCTGCAAGGGGCTGCTGGTTTGGCCGCTGGGTGCCTGCGACAGGCGCTGCAACAACGGCAGGACGAAGGCCGCGGTCTTGCCGGTGCCGGTCTGGGCCAGGGCTTCGAGGTCGCGGCCGGCAAGGATGTGGGGAATCGCCTGTTGCTGGACCGGGGTGGGCGTGGTGTAGCCCTGCTCGCCAATGGCGCGCAGGAGCTCGGCCGAGAGGCCGAGTTCGGTGAACTGCATGTGCATTACCTCTGAAGCCGACCCCCGCAATGCTGCAGGCCAATCTGGGCGGAAACTTCTGTGGGGTGTAACCTTCGAGGGGACGGTATGTCGCCGTTTAGGCACGACCGGCAGACTGGGGCGCGGTCGCTAAGGGGGTGAAGCGGGGCGGACTGTAACACAGCAGGCCCCAGACCGGAAAAGATTTGGGTTTGCCGCGCCGCCGGCGCCGTCCGCAAGGGTTACCGTCTCCGGCTTTGCCGGAGACATAACTCTCAAAATTCCAGCATCACGAAATCCGTCTTGGCCACGCCGCATTCCGGACAGACGAAATCGTCGGGCACGTCT
This sequence comes from Rhodocyclales bacterium, assembly GCA_016215645.1. GTDB lineage: Bacteria > Pseudomonadota > Gammaproteobacteria > Burkholderiales > Rhodocyclaceae > Sulfuritalea. The sequence continues at coordinate 34,017 of JACRIX010000047.1, read as the reverse complement.
TCCCAGCGCGTGCCGGGCGCAATGCCATGTTCGACATCGCCCTGCGCTTCGTCATAGACCCAGCCGCAGACCACGCATTGCCATTGCTTCATGCTGCCTCCTGGTCGAAGGGGAGCATGCTACCGCAAGCGGCAGCGCCGGAATCAGCCCCGGCCGAGGAAGGTTGGGCGCATCCCCTGCCAGGCGAACTGCGGCCATTCGAGGGCATCGAGCATGTTCTTGACCCTCAGGCCAAGTTCGGTGTCGCCCTCGATGGACAGGCTGCGGTTGAAGAACAGCGTATCCGGGTCTTCCTGCCGGCTTACCATCTGCAGATAGGCCGACAAGGCGGCGGTGAACTGCAGGTCGGGCTTGGCGTCGGTACTCCACAAGGGCCGAAAGGCGCCGGCGCGATAGGTGATGTCGGCCACCACGCCGGTGTCCAGCACGGTGACGCGGAAACGCTTGCCCTCGATGTCGGCCAGGGTGTCCTCGGGTAGCACACGCATGCGCTTCGCCGCATTGAGCGCCAGCGCCAGGTTCACCGAGTGCGGGAACTGCGGCAGGCGACTGCCGATGCGGGCGATCACGCCCGGCAGGGTGAAGGACGGAATCTTCGGAATGCGCGTGCTGTCGATCATTGTCTGCTCCAATTACGCGGCCACTTGCGCGGTACCTGCCTTGCCGAACCAGAAGCCGTTGACCAGGCCTGCCGGCGCCCAGGCCGGATCGTCCGCCACGGGCTCGCCCTTGCGGCTACGGTCGAAGGCGGTGATCACATCGAAAGTATGCGCCGATTGCGGGCTGATGCGCACCGCGTCGATGCCGCTTGCAACCAGATCCGGCATCTGCGCCAGCAAGCTGTTGGTCTGCGCCGATAGGGTCTGGATGCCGTTCAGCGTAAGAAAGGCCTGCCCTTCGCGCGTATTCACCAGCATGCCGTCGGGATGGTCGAGGCACGTGAACTGGCAGTCGTCCTTGTTCAGGCCGTAGTGCCGCGCGGTGAAGCAGCGCGCCGAGAAAGCCAGCGGCAGCTTGCCGAAGGCGAAGACCTCGGTTTCCATTCCGGCCGGTCGGCCCCGGTGCAGGGTCTCGACCACGCTGCCGGCGAGTTCCAGCGGCGGCAGCCAGCGTTGCGCGCCCTGGGCGGCAAAAAAGGCCAGGGCTTCCTCGTTGTAGATGTTGAGATGCGGTCCGGCGACAAAACCCAGGCCCTCGTCGCAGGCCATTTTCACGGCACCAAGGTCGTTGGCCTCGATGATGCCGCCGGCATCGCCCATCAGCCGGCGCAAAGCCTTGAGGTCGCTTTCTGATTCGAGCAGGGCCTGGGCGGTAAGTACGACTTCCTTGCCTGCCGAGCGCAAATCCTTTGCCAGCCCTATCCAGTCCGCAGTGCGCAGCTGCTGGCGGCGCGAACAGACGGCCTCGCCGAGGTAGATGCGATCGATTGCCGGGTGCTGCGCGGCCTGGGCGTAGAACTCCATGACCTCGGCCTTGGGCCAGAAGAACAGCAGGGGGCCGAGCGTGATTTGCATGGTGTCTATCGCCAAGGGCGGTTGTAGGCGCCGAGCGTGATCTGCGATCCTTCCGCGACCTTGCCCAGTTCCGCCGCCCAGGCCGGCTTGACGGCGAATTTTTCCGGTGCCGCGACGGCGGCATCGATGGCCTGGCGCAGGTTGCGCGTCACCTGCGCGACATAGGTCGGGCTGCGCTGGCGGCCTTCGACCTTGATCGCGGAAACCCCGATCCTGATGATCTCCGGCAGCATTTCCAGCACATTGAGGCTGGCCGGTTCCTCCATCGCGTAGTAGGTCTCGCCGGCGACCTCGAAGCGGCCCTTGCAGATGGTCGGGTAGCCCGCGTTTTCGTCGTTGGCGTAGCGGTCGATGAGGATGCCGTTCAAGCGCACGTCCATCTCGGTCGGTTTCTTTTCCCACTGCACGAACCTGGCCGGCGAGCAGGCGCCGACGGTGTTGGGCGATTCGCCGGTGGCGTAGGAGGACAGCCAGCAGCGGCCCTCGTTCATCACGCACAGGCTGCCGAAGCCGAAGACCTCGATCTCGACCTCGGTGTGCCGGATCACGTTCTCCACCTGGGCCAGGGTCAGCACGCGCGGCAGCACGGCGCGCTGGATGCCGAAGCGGTCGCGGCAGAAATTGATCGCCTCGTAGCTGGTGGCCGAGGCCTGCACAGAGAGGTGGCGGCGCAGTTGCGGATGGGTCTTCGTCGCGTAATCGAGCACCGCCGGGTCGGCGATGATCACGGCGTCCACGCCCAGTTCGGCAGCCTTGTCGACCGCACGCGTCCAGTCGGCGAAACGCCCGGCCTGGGCATAGGTGTTGATTGCCGCCAGCACCTTGCGGCCGCGCTGATGCGCATAGCGGATGCCTTCGGCCAGGCTCTTGTCGTCGAAATTGAGCCCGGCGAAGTTGCGCGCGTTGGTGTCGTTGCGAAAGCCCAGATAGACGTCGTCGGCGCCGTTATCCACCGCCGCCTTGAGCGCCGCCAGGCTGCCTGCCGGACATACGAGTTGTGGTATGGCCATTCCCGCCCCCACCAAAAAGAGGGCGGCAGTGTAGTCGATACCTTCGGAAAATCAGTTGATTAACGTCAACCCGCGGGGATTCAGACCAGGTCAGAAACGAGCGCGCTACGTACCGCCTCCGGCAGGGCGCCGGTATTCGCCGTGCAGGCCGGGTGGTCGACGCCGGCCGAGATCGCTGCACCGGACCTGGCGGCGGCGATCATGTGGGCCGAAAGTTCGAAGCGCAGGAAATGCACGGCCGAGGTCTTTTGCTCGTTCTCGCGCTCGAGGTCTTCGTCGGCGATGGCGAACACCGGGTCGAAGCCGGCTATGCGGACCCAGACGCGATCCTCGACGCCCTTGAGCCTGGCCAGCATGCGGCGCCGTTCGGATTCGTCGGCGTATTCGATCTGCATCGTCACCTTGAAGTTGCTGCCGGTCGGCACCAGCGGCAGGTAGGATTCGAGTTCGTGGCGGATGCCGTCTTCCTCGAAGATCTTCTCGACGCGCAGCATTTCCTGGATCTGGTAGCGGATCAGCAGTTCATTCTCGAAAATCAGCAGGATGTTTTCGCCCAGCGTGACGCGGCGCAGCTTCTTGTGCGCCATGACTGCGTCGCGCATCGAATGGCGGGCCTTGGCATAGGCTTCGAGGGTCATCAGGGAATCACGGGTGATGGTCATTGCGGGTTCCATTATTCCAGTCCGTAAGCGATGCGCAGCAGCGCAAGCGGATGCTGTTTCTCTTTGCGCCCGGTCGCGCCGGCTTCGTTCATGCCTTGCAGGATGTGGCGGGCGGCGATGGCACAGTCGGAACTGACGTAGTCCGGTTCGTCCTTGGCCATGGCCTTGAACACCGGCTTGCCGATTTTCATCGACAACTCGTAATACTCTTCCTTGACGCCCCAGGTGCCGTCGTGGCCCGAGCAGCGCTCGACGGTATTCACGGTGGCGCCCGTCAGCTTGAGCATTTCCTCGGTCTTCTTGCCGACGTTCTGCACCCGGGAGTGACAGGGGATGTGGTACGAAACCTTGCCCAGCGGTACCTTGAAATCGGTCTTCAGCAAACCATCCTTGTGGCGCAATACGAAATACTCGAAGGGGTCGTACATCGCCGCCGACACCGTCTTGCAGCGTGCATCTTCGGGGAACAGCAAGGGGATCTCGCTCTTGAACATCAGGGTGCAGGACGGCACCGGGGTGACGATGGCGTAACCGGCCAGCGCCAGGTCGTGCATCAGCGGGATGTTGCGTTCCTTGTACTTCTCCACCGTGTCGAGGTCGCCCAGCTCCAGCTTGGGCATGCCGCAACAGGTTTCGCCCTTGACCACCACGTAGGGAATTTCGTTGTGGTCGAGCAGCTTGAGCAGGTCGTGGCCCAGGCCCGGCTCGTTGTAATTGACATAGCAGGTGGAAAACACGGCGACCTTGCCCGGGGAAAGCTTGCCATCCTTCACCGGATGGTTGTGGCTGGCGGTCGAATCGGCGCGGAAGTGGGCCGAGTCGAACTCGGGCAGTTCGCGGCGCGCATCGACGCCGAGCGCCTTTTGCAGCACGGCGCGCGCCGGGCCGAACTTGTTGGCGGCATTGACCACCTGCGCCACCACCGGGATCGAGGACAGGGTGCCGACCAGTTCGGTCGATGTCAGCAGCTTGTCGCGGAATTTCATTTTGCCGGTCTTGTACTGGATCGCCTTGGCGCGCAGCATGGTGTGCGGGAAATCCAGGTTCCAGGCGTGCGGTGGCACGTAGGGGCATTTGGTCATGTAGCAGACGTCGCACAGGTAGCACTGGTCGACGACTTTCCAGAACTTTTCCTTGGGCACACCGGCAGTTTCAGCGTCACCGGCTTCGTCGATGCAAGCGAAGAGCAGCGGAAAGGCATTGCACAGCGAGACGCAGCGGCGGCAGCCGTGGCAGATGTCGAAGATGCGTTCCAGCTCCTTCTCGCAGGCGGCCTGGTCGTAGAACCCGGGGTTCTTCCAGTCTATGGCGTGACGGGTGGGAGCTTCGAGATTGCCTTCGCGCATGGCGTCCTTCCTTGTGATTCGGATAAAAAGGGCGTCGGGGGTGGGAGTTATGCGTAGCGGTATCCACCCGGACGGCGCTGGCGGTACGGCGGCGGGCAAGCCCGCTGCCGTCCGCTGGCCTTTGTCAGCCGTTGAGGCCGTCCAGCGTGCGCTGGAACTTGTTGGCGTGCGAGCGCTCGGCCTTGGCCAGGGTCTCGAACCAGTCGGCGATTTCGTCGAAGCCTTCGTCGCGCGCGGTCTTGGCCATGCCCGGGTACATGTCGGTGTATTCGTGGGTTTCCCCCGCGATGGACGCCTTCAGGTTGTCGGCGGTGGCGCCGATGGGCAGGCCGGTGGCCGGGTCGCCGGAGGCTTCGAGATACTCGAGGTGGCCGTGGGCATGACCGGTCTCGCCTTCGGCGGTCGAACGGAACACGGCGGAGACATCGTTATAGCCCTCGATGTCGGCCTTGTTCGCGAAATACAGATAGCGCCGATTGGCCTGCGATTCGCCGGCAAAAGCGGCTTTCAGATTGCCTTCGGTCTTGGATCCCTTGAGTTCCATAGGTTTGCTCCTCAGTGTTGGAAGGGGGTGCTCCGCGCTGACGCACGGCGCCGAGTCGATGGGCTCGAAAGCCCGCTGACTTGGGATTACTCTAGCCCACGCCGGACACAAGTTCTAATTAATTTTTCCGACCGGCCTGATAGGCGGCGGCTATTGGCTCAATGAATGGCGCGGGTGCCGGGAAGGCGGCAGTCGAGCACCGCCTGGCGCATCACGTCGATCGCCTTGTGGCGCGGGAAACTGGAGCGCCAGACCAGGCCGACGCGGCGCATCGGGCTGGGTTTGGTGAAGTGCTTGACGCGCAGCAACGGGTCGTCCTCCGGGATGCTGTCCACGCTGCTGGAAGGCATCACCGTGACGCCGACGCCCGAGGAAACCATGTGGCGTATGGTTTCCAGCGAGCTGCCTTCCAGCACCTGGGGCGATTCGCCCTGGCTGGCGCGGGTACACAAATCCAGCACCTGGTCGCGGAAGCAATTGCCCGAGCCCAGCATCAGCAGGGGCTCGTCGAGCAGTTGCGCCGGGTTCAGTGTTTTGAGTTTCGCCCAGGGGTGGGCCGCCGGCACCAGGGTACGGAAGGCTTCTTCATACACCGGCTGGGCGACCAGACCCGGCTCCTCGATCGGCAGGGCCAGGACCAAGACATCCAGTTCCGACGCCTTGAGGCGCTCCAACAGGTTTTCGGTATAGCCCTCGGCGATGTAAAGCGGCATCTGCGGCGCCAGCGCCTTGACCCGTGGCACCAGCGCCGGCAACAGCCAGGGGCCGATGGTGTAGATCACACCCAGACGCAGCGGGCCGGCCAGCGGGTCCTTGCCGGCAGCGGCGATCTCGGCGACGCGGGACGCTTCGGCCAGGGTGCGCTCGGCCTGGGCCACGACGTCGGCGCCGATCGGCGTGACGCGGACCTCGCCGGCGCTGCGTTCGAACAGGGCGACGCCGAGTTCGTCTTCGAGTTTTTTTACCGCGACCGAAAGCGTTGGCTGCGCAACATTGCACTTGTCCGCGGCGCGGCCAAAATGACGCTCACGGGACAGGGCAAGGATGTAGCGCAGTTCGGTCAGGGTCATGGTGAACGGGGTCGAGCATGTCGCTTGTGGTGCCCGGCTCCGACTCGGACGATCCGGCGGCAAGCCACGGCGCCAACGGACGCGAGACTATCACGGTGCGGCGGTCCTCGCCGGACCGAATCCCGAAGCCATGCTTGCGCGCCACCATCAGGGCCCGCGTGTTGGTGGACTGGATCAGGCCATGCATCTCGCGCTGGCCGGCGGCGGTGGCGGCGGCCAGCAGAGCGGCAAGCAAGGCCTTGCCCAGGCCGCAATCGCGCCATGCCGGCGCCACCATCAAGGCAAATTCGGCGGCGCCGGCTTCCGCGACGTACTCGGCGTGCCCGATCACCGTGGCGTCAGCGCCGACTCCCAGCAATACCACCCGGTTGCGCCCTTCGGCGTTGGCGAGGCGGCCCAACAACGCGGCATTCGGGGCGTCGCCGTGGGCAAAATGGCGCTCATACAAGCCATCCTTGTCCATCGCGGCCAGAAAATCCGCGAGTGCCGCCCGGTCGGCGGAAATCGCGCGGCGAACGCATAGCCCGGTTTCGGCAGTTGCCCACGGCTGGCGGGCGCTCATGGCCGGCCACCGACGATGAAATCGACAGCGGCGTCGATCACCGTGGGATCGGCAAGCAGGCGGCTGTGGCCGAGGCCGCTGGTTTCGAACAGGCGCGCCCGTGGCCAGGCGTGAACATGCCGCATGCCGTCGGTGAATGGAACCTCACGATCCTTGCGGTCATGGATCACCAGCAGTTGCTGGCTGCCAGCGCTGCGTTCCGCCTCGAATTCACTCCAGGCGGTGCCGAACCGGTATTCGATGCGGCGTTGCACCGCAGCGGTGAGCGCCTTCTGCCAGCCCAGCACGTTTGCGATCCGATGGGTCGATTCCGTCAGGCTGGCGGGTGGGGCGATCAGTACGCCGCAGCCGACCTTGTCGGGGCGGCGCGACATGACCATTGCCGCGACCGCAGCGCCCATGGAATGCCCGATCAACGCATGGACCGGACCCAGATGATCGAGCATGGCTTCCAGCGCCCGCAGGAAATGCGGCAGCGATGATTCGGCGCCGCCGGTCATGCCGTGTCCCGGCGCATCGTAGGCCACGACCGAAAAGCCCTGCGCCAGGAAGGGCGCAATGAAACCCTGGAGCTGGGTGCCGCGACCACCCCAGCCGTGAACCAGCACCACGACCGGATCGTGCCGGCGTCCCCAGCGCCAGCCGATCAGGCGGCCGGTGACCATGGGCACGGGGATCAGGCTGGCCTCTTCCATCAGCCGCATTTCGGCATCCGGAAAGCGGTGAGCGGGGGGCGTCAGCAATTGGCGTGCGCCATAGTCGATCGCCCGCTGCGGGGAAAATCGCCACAACAGGCGGAACCAGGCGCGTCGCCCGATCAGTTTGGCAGCCAACTTAAAGGAGCGAACGGTCGTGCTATTTATGGGCCAAAAAAAAGCGGGGCGCAAATTCAGTTCCATGATCACTCCTTCTCTATGGGCACAGCGTAGTCGCGGACCAGTCGGTCAAAGGCCACCAGTGCCCGGCGATCCGCATCCGGGTCATTCAACAGGCGCCGGCTTTGCTGCGTCACCTGGTAAATGCCCTCCATTTCAAACGCAAACTGTTCCGCGTCGGTATCCGGCCGCAAGTCGCCGGCCACTACCGCCTTGACCACGGTCTCGACCAGGCTGCGGCGCAACGCCGTCAAGCCTCGACGCACCTCGTCGCGCAAGGGTCCGGGCTGGTCGTCGAATTCGGCGGCCGCCGCATTGATCACGCAGCCGCCGGGCAGATTGGCCTCACGCGTCCAGTCCAGCCAGTTCACCACCACGGCACGCAAGCGGCGCAAGCCGCGCGGCTGGCGAAAGGCCGGCCGCAGGACAACCTCGGCAAAGCGCTGCTGCGCCTCGCGCAAGACCGCGAGCTGCAATTCCTCCTTGGAACCGAAATGGGCAAACAGACCGCTCTTCGACATCTTCGTGCGCTCGGCCAGAATCCCGATGCTCAGGCCACTGACGCCGACGCAGCTCGCCAGCGAGAACGCCTCGTCGAGGATGGCCTGTCGTGTGTGTTCGCCCTTGCCCATGGCGCATTTATAGAACGATCGTTCGTTTGTGTCAAGTCATTTTGATCGGATTGGCTGACAAGGCTCGCACGCCGAAGCATGCCCCTCGCCGCAAGACCGTGAATTCCGTCACGGCAAGTCGAAACCGGGTTATCGTCCGGGTTCATGACATTGATATTCATCAAAGTATTCCATGGCGAGCGGCGCACAATCAATCCGATCGGCGGAGGGAAACGCCTGGGCAGAGAACTGCCAGCTTCCCTGTTGCCAAGCCGGAGATTCGCTCGCATGAATCCTGAACGTTACGCCGTCATCGTCGGCGCAACGCACGCCTTGCCGCCACCCGGACATCGTTCCGCCCGTTGGCGCGGGTTCGACCTATCCTGCTATTTCCATTGCCTCCGTTCACCACCATGCGCTTGTTCACCCGGATCCGTGCCCGCCAACGCGGGTTTCAGGCCATGAGCCTCGATTTGTCGCCCGCCGCCACAGCGAGCAAACCGGTACTGACCAATCGACCGCACTTTCGCCTCCTGCGGTACTTCTCGATCGCCGCATTGCTTTCCTTCACGATCGTCGGCGCCGCACTTTACGTCATGGAACGCAGCGAGCTGGCCTTCTTCGCCGATGTCCAGGAGGGGCAATCCCGGCTATTCCGCGAAGCCCAGTCTGAACTTTCGGTCGAAACCGAGCAGACGGCGCGTCGCAGCCTGATCAAGGCGCAGGAGGCAGCCAACGTCAATCTCACGCACCTGTTCGCCAACTCGCTGTGGGATTCGCACATCGCGCCTTTCCTGGCGCGCGCCCAGGCCATCTCGCCTGATCGCTGTCGCGCCCTGGCCTCCAACGACACCGAGGCCGCCCAGGCCTGCCAGGGCGAAATCGGCCTGCGTCTCAAGTCGCTGCCGGGCTTCGCCGACCTCGACCAGCGGGCCATCGCGACGATGCGCAACAGCACCGTCTTCAAGATCAAGGTCTTCGACCTGCGCGGCTTGACAATCTATTCCTCTGACCACCGCCAGATCGGCGAAGACAAGCGCGCCAACGCCGGCTGGCGCTCGGCAGCGGGCGGCCGCGCGGCGAGCGAACTGACCCACCGCGACCACTTCAGCAGCTTCGAAGGCGTGGTCGAAAATCGCGACCTGATCTCCAGCTACATTCCGGTGCGCCGCGGCAAGGACAACGAGGTCGTCGGCGTTTTCGAGATCTATGCCGACGTGACACCGCTGCTGGAACAGATCACGCTCAGCTCCGAACAACTGGCGCGGCTGATCGCCGCCAACCAGGGCAAGATCGAGCAAACGGCAAAGCGAGATGTCGACATGGTGGCGGAAAAATCGGGCGATCTGCTGCGCGTTGTCGGCGGTATGCTGGTGCTGTTGTTCATCACCCTCATGGTCATTGTGCGTCGCGGCCAAGCCATCATCGACGCGCAGCGCGCCGTCCAGGAACGCAGCATCGCCCAGGAACACCTCTGGCATCGCGAAAAAATGGCGGCAATGTCGGCGCTGGCGGCCAATGTCTCCCACGACACCGGAAATGCCCTGACCATCATCGCTTCGCTCGGCCAGCAGCTTGCCGACAAGCTGGACGGCGACAGCGAAGCGGCCGAGGCCGCCGACAGCATCCAGGAGCAGAGCCGGCGCATCTTTCGCATGACCCGACAGATCTCCGCCTTCGCCACGGTCAGCGACCGGCCGGAATACACCAGCGTCAATCCGGTGATCGAGGCGGTCTGCTACTTTTTCAGCTTCGACCGGCGCTTCCGCCGTCCGATCGAGTTCCGTCCGGGCGAGCAACTGCCCTGGTGCGACCTGGTCCCCGATTTCCTGAAAGAGGTGCTGATGAACCTGCTGCCCACGCTGAGTGGCCGGATCGTCATTGAGACCGGCCCCTGCAGCAAGGGGGTGCGCATCCGCGTGCGCGTCGAAACCGATGACATGGCGCTGGGACCCGAGGAAGACAGCCTGCGGGCCAGCCGCATGGAAATCGTTGCCCAGCGCCTGGGGGATATGGGCGGCACGCTGGCCGTCGGCGAACAGGGCTCGCTGTTCGACATCGAACTGCCCGCCGTGATGCGCGAGGACAGCCCGCATTGATCCGGCGGCGACATGCCGTCGCCGTGTCGGGATTTCCGGCACCATGTCCGACCCGCTGCCACCACTGATTGCCGGATTGCTCGCCGGGCAAGGTTTCCCCCATCCCGTGGCGGCGCCGGCACTTGTAGAAACCCACGCCTCGTGGCTGCTGCTGGCGGGCAATTTCGCCTACAAGATCAAGAAGCCGGTCACACTGCCCTTCCTCGACTACGGCAGCCTGGACAAGCGCGAAGCCTGCTGCCGCGCCGAACTGAAACTCAATCGCCGGCTCGCCGCCGCGCTTTACCTGGATGTCGTGCCCATCGGCGGCGATCCCATGCAACCGGAGATCGGGGCGCTGCCCGCCATCGAATGGGCGGTACGCATGCAGCGCTTCGACGAGGCCGGGCGGCTGGATCACGTCGCGGCGCGTGGTGAGCTGGGGGTGGACCATGTGGCGCAACTTGCCGCCCGCGTGCACGCCTTCCACGCTGCTGCCCCGGCGGCCGGACCCGGCAGCCGTTTTGGCGAACCCTCCCGAATACGGGATGCCGCCCGCGAGAACTTCGTTGAATTGCGCCAGTTGCTGCCATACGCGGATCACGTCCGCGTCGACGCCCTGGCCGAATGGACCGATGCCGAGTTCACCCGCCGCGCCGCCGACTTTGCGGCGCGCAAGCAGGCCGGCTGCATTCGTGAAGGCCACGGCGATCTGCACCTGGGCAATCTGGTATTGATCGACGGCCAGGTCACCGCCTTCGACTGCATCGAATTCAACGATGACTTCCGCTGGAACGATCCGATCAGCGAAATCGCCTTCGTCTGGATCGACCTGCTCGACCATGGCGAACCGGGCCTGGCCGCCTGGCTGCTGAATGCCTGGCTGGAGGCCGGCGGCGATTTCGGCGCCATCGTCGTCTTGCGCTTCTACGCCGTGTATCGCGCCGTGGTCCGCGCCAAGATCGCCGCGCTGCGCGCGCGCCAGGAAGACGCGGCGGCGGCGGCCGAAGAAATCACCGCGGCGCGCGGCTACCTCGACCTGGCGTGGAAAATCGCCGTAGCGCCAGCGCCGACTCTTGGCATCACCTGCGGCCTTTCCGGCTCCGGCAAGACCACTGCAACCACGGCACGCCTGCTCGATGCCCGCCGCGCCGATGCCGGCCGGCTGATCCGCTTGCGCTCGGACGTCGAGCGCAAGCGCCTGTTCGGCCTGGCCGCCGACCAGGCCAGCGGCTCGCCGCCCGATGGCGGCATCTACACGGAGGACGCAAACACCCGAACCTACGCCCGGCTACACGAGCTTGCGCACCAGCTGCTCGCGGCAGACTGGCCGGTGATCGTCGATGCGGCCTTCCTGCGGCGCGCGGAACGCACCGCGTTCCGCAAGCTGGCGGCGGAACTCAGGGTCGACTTCGCGATCCTGCACACCAGCGCACCGGTCGACGAGCTGCGTCGCCGCGTCGGTGCCCGCCACGGCGACGCCTCGGAGGCCACGCTCGCGGTGCTCGAGCGCCAGTCGGGCTGGTTCGAGCCGCTTGACGCCGAAGAGCGCGCCGTCAGTCTTGCCGCCTGAGCCCGGCTGAAATCGTTCGCCGCTTAGGGGGCGCGACTGCCACGCAGGCGACCGAACACAGTCACCGCCGCGAGCGCCAGGGCGCCGGCAATCACACCAAGCAGCATGTCGAGCACGCTTGGCAACACCACAGCGAGCACGGCACCCACCCCGGCCGCCGCTCGCAGTGTGGCGTCGAGGTGATGCAGAAGATCGTGGCTGCCTGGCAGGCCGTGCATCAGGATGCCGCCGCCCACCAGGAACATCGCCGCCGTGCCAATCACGGTCAGCGCCTTCATCAGCTTCGGCGCCGCCAGCAGCAGCATGCGGCCCAGTGCGGCGTTGGCGCGGCCACCACGTTGCAGCAGCCAGGCGCCGACGTCGTCCAGCTTGACGATGGCGGCGACGAAGCCATACACGCCCACGGTCATCAAGAGGCCAATGCCTGCCAGCACCGCGACCTGCGTGGCGAAAGGCTTGTCGGCCACGGTGCCCAGCGCAATGACGATGATCTCGGCCGAGAGCACGAAGTCGGTGCGGATCGCGCCGCGGATCTTGTCCTGTTCCATCGCCACCAGATCGACCGCCGGGTCGGCCAGCAAGGCCAGCTGCTCGGCGTGATGGGCCTCATCCTCGGCGGGCGCATGCAGCCACTTGTGCGCCAGTTTTTCCACGCCCTCGAAGCAGAGGTAGAGGCCGCCGAGCATCAAGAGCGGCGTGATCGCCGCCGGCAGCAGCGCGCTGATCGCCAGCGCCGCCGGCACCAGGATCAGCTTGTTCTTCAGTGAGCCGACAGCCACCGCCCAGACCACCGGCAGTTCGCGCTCGGCGCGCACCCCGGCCACCTGCTGGGCATTCAGCGCCAGGTCGTCGCCGAGCACGCCGGCGGTCTTCTTCGCCGCGACCTTGGTCATCAACGCCACATCGTCGAGGATGGTGGCGATGTCGTCGAGCAGCGCAAGCAGGCTGGCACCGGCCATGGTCAGGTGATTCCGGATGAAAGAATGGCCGCCAGTTTAGTCGCGATCGCGACGGCGTCATGGTTGCCGCGACTGCTCGATCTCTTGTTGGCTGCCAGCTACCGCATCGCCTGTCGGGCCACATGGAGCATGTGCAGCGTGATCTTGCGCACCTCGGCCTTGCTTGCGGTGATGTGCGAACGCAACAGGATGGCCGCCTGCGCCGCCTTGCGCTGCGCCAGCAGGCGCAGGATTTTTGCATGCTCGTCGTAGGTGGCGTTGATCCGTTCCCCCTTGGTGAAATCCAGGCGACGGATGATGCGGATTTTTTCCGTGATGTCGCGATGCACGCGGGCGATCTCGGCATTGCCCGTGGCGATCACCAGTCCCTGGTGGAAAGCCTCGTCGTTCTCCGAAACCGCACGAGCATCGCGCAGGCGCTCGCCCTCGGGCACCAGCCAGATGGCGGCAAGGGCCGTCAGGTCGGCGGTGAGCTCGGCGTCGCAAATCTGTTGTACGGCGGCGAGTTCGAGAATGATGCGCAGGTCGTAGAGCTGCTCGAAGCGGTCGAAATCGAAGGGCAGGACATTCCAGCCGCTGCGAAAGGCCAGCTTGAGATAGCCCTCCTGCTCCAGGCGGTGCAATGCCTGGCGCACCGGCGTGCGGCTGACCTTCAGGGCCTCGGCGAGTTCGGTCTCCGTCAGGCGGTCGCCGGGGAGGATGCGAAAGTCGAAGATGTCCTGCTTCAAGCGCTCATAGACGGTATTCGACAGCCGCTCGTGGCTGCGGGTCGTGCTCATGGCGCCATGGCAAAGCTCACATGCGCGGCCACCACGCGCCAGCCCTGGGCCATGTGCACCCAGGTCTGGCTCTGCCGGCCCGCGGGCTGGCCGTCACGCTGGAATTCGGTGTTGGCGGTGGCGAGGTCGGTGCCGAAAGTGGTGATCACGGTATTGGTCAGGTGTCGTGCGAGCCCGGCGGGGTTGCGGGCCTGGCGAAAGGCCCGAATCGCCTCGATGCCGTAGAGGCTTTCTCCGGTGCCGTAGCGTAACGTGAACGGGCTGTCCCAGAACAGTTCGTCGAGCACCGCAACATCATTGCCGACCAGGGCCGCCTCGTAGCGCGCGAATGCTTCGCCCACCTCGGCCAGGATCTCGGCGCGGTTTATGTCCTGCAGACCGATCATCGCGCGTTGATGGAAGTCGGCGCTGGCGGGACGGCGGCCACGCCCGCCGACTGCAGGGCCCAGGCCGCACGCAGGCAGACATCCTCGCGCCAGGGCGCGGCGATCAGTTGCACGCCGATGGGCAGCGCCGCGCCGCCCGGCCACAGCGGTGCCACCGCGACCGGCAGGCCGATGAAGGAAATCGGCTGCGTCAGCAGGCCCATGCTGGGGCGTGTCGGCAGCGCCCGGCCATTGATCACCATGGTTTCCTGCCCGAGCAGCGTGGCGGTCACCGGCGTGGCCGGGGCGATCAGCAGATCGACGTCGCGGAAGACTTCAAGCGTGCGCCGACGGAACCAGGCGCGCAGTTTCTGCGCCTGCTCGACCCAGAGGGCCGGCATGAGTGCCCCGGCCAGGAGCCGCTCGCGCGATAGCGGTTCGAAGTCATCCGGGCGATCGCGCAGGGCCTGCAGGTGCAAAGCGCCGCCCTCGGCGGCGGTGATGACGAAGGCGGCGGCGCGCGCCGCCGCAACCTCGGGCAGCACGATGTCGCCAAGGCTGCCCAGCGCTCGGGCGGCGCGCTCGGATGCGGCACGCGCCGCTGCTCCGGCCTGGTCGTCGAAATAGCCGGCCAGCCGCGCCACACGCAGGCCGTCGAGTCCGCGCGTCAGCACATCGGTGGTGGGTTCGATGACGCGCTGGGCACAGGCCGGATCGCGTCCGTCAGGTCCCTGCAGTGCATCGTAGGCGAGCGCCAGGTCGGCGGCCGAGGCAGCCAGCGGCCCGAGGTGGTCAAGGCCATGCACGAAGGGGAAACTGCCGCTGCGCGGCAGGCGGCCATAAGTGGGTTTGAGGCCGAAGACGCCGCACAGGGATGCCGGCACACGAATCGAGCCGTTGGTGTCGGAGCCGAGCGCAATCGGCACCAGACCGGCGGCGACAGCGGCGCCGCTGCCGCCGGATGAACCGCCGGCGGTTCGCGTCGGGTCGTGGGGATTGCGCGTGGCGCCGTAGTGCGTGTTCTCGGTGGTGAAGCCGTAGGCCAGCGCGTCCATGTTGAGCGCGCCGGTGAGCAGGCCGCCGGCGCTGTGCATGCGCTGTATCAGCGTCGCATCCGCGGCGGCCGGCGGGTTGCCGGCCAGCAGCCTGGCGCCGGCGAGCGTTGTCATGCCGGCGACGTCGAACAGGTTCTTCACGCCGTAGGGCACGGCAGCCAGCGCCGGCGCCGCCTCGCCGCGCCGGCGTGCCGCGTCCAGCGCATCGGCCTCGGCCAGCGCGCGCTCGGCGGTGACTTCCGTATAGGCGTTCAGCGCCGGGTTGTGGGCCGCGATGCGTTCGAGTGCCGCGGCCGCGATCTCGCGCGCCGACACTTCGCCGCCGGCAAACGCCGCAGCAATGGCAGTGGCGGTGGTCGGCAGGCTGCTCATGGCCGGAATTGGGGCGCCGGAGCGGTATCGTCGGGAAGTCGCACCGACTGGACCTGTCGCGCCATGTCGGCGACGCGATCGAATTCGGTCGTCAGCGCCGCGCGGCGGGCCGGGGGCAGGTGAAGCTTATGCACGGTCAGGGCAGCGTCGATGAATACTTCGCGTTCCGTCGGTGCCACGAAGTGACAGGCGGCGCTGCGCCCGCGCGAAATCTCCCGCAGCGGCGGCGCCTGGGTCTGGCAGCGCTCGGCGCCGCGCGGACAGCGCCCGAAGAGGCGGCAGCGATGGGCATCGGGATCGATCGGGCTTTGCGGATCACCGCCGACCAGCAGATCGGCATCGTTGCCGTGCCCTCCCGGCAGGGACGCGATCAGGGCCCGGGTATAGGGATGCAACGGCCGGGCGAACACCTCGCGGGCCGGGCCGCTCTCGACGATCTGGCCGAGGTACATCACCATCACGCGATCGCAGAGCAGGCGCACCACGTTGAGGTCATGCGAGACGAACAGGAAGCTCATGGCCATCTCGCGCTTGAGGCGGTCGAGCAATTGCAGGATCACCGCCTGCACCGAGACGTCGAGCGCCGCGGTCGGCTCGTCGAGCACCAGCAGCCGCGGCTTGACGACGATGGCGCGGGCGATGCCGACGCGCGCCTTTTGCCCGCCCGAAAGCTGGTGCGGGTAGCGGTCGAGCAGTTCCGGCGGCAGGCCCACCTGCGCTGCCGCCACTTCGACGGCACTGTCGATCGCGGCCCAGCCGCGCGTATCGGTCAGCAGGTGCACGGCCTCGGCAATGGTCTGGCGCGCGGTGTAGCGCGGGTTGAGGCTGTCGGTCGGATCCTGGAAGACCATCTGGATCTCGCGCCGCAGGGGATGGTCGGCCATGGCGCGGGCCGCGATCAGGCCGATGCCCTGGCCGCGGAAACGCACATGGCCGGAGGTCGAGTCCAGCGTGCGGGTCAGCAGGCGCACCAGGGTCGACTTGCCGCAGCCCGACTCGCCGACCAGGCCGACGGTCTCGCCGGCATCGATGTGGAAATTGAGGCCGTCGACGGCATGCAGCAGTTTCTTCCGGCCCTTGCTGCGCACCGGGAAACGCTTGACCAGGTCGATGGCTTCGAGCAGCTGGCTCATGGTGAGGATCTCGCTTGCGGATGGTGGCAGCCGACGAGGTGGCCGGGGCTCACGACCAGGTTCGGCAGGGGCGTGGCGCAGGCCGGCGAGCGCAGTTCGCAGCGCTCGGAAAAGCGGCAGGGCGGCAGGTCACCCCGACGCAGGTCCGGCAGGTTGCCGGGAATCGAGGCGAGGTTTTCCAGGCGCTCCTGGCCTACCGGCGTGGCGCGCACCAGTTGCGCCGTATAGGGGTGGGCCGGGGTGCGGAACAGGGTCTCGGTGGGGCCGACTTCGACGATGTGGCCGGCGTGCATCACGGCCAGCTTGTCGCAGAAGTCGCGGGCGAGGCCCAGGTCGTGGGTGATGAGCAGCGTCGCCATGCCCTTCTCGCGGCCGAGGTCGCGGATCAGGCGCATGATGGCGGCCTGCGTGGTGACGTCGAGACCCGTGGTCGGCTCGTCGGCGATCAGGAGGCGCGGCTTGCAGGCCAGCGCGATGGCGATCATCACCCGCTGGCACATGCCGCCGGACAGCTCGAACGGGTAGGCGCTGTAGCGCCGCTCGGGATCGGGGATGCGCACATCGGCGAGGCACTCGATGGCGCGCGCCCGCGCCGCCGCACCGCGCAGCGCGGTGTGGCGCAGCAGGACATCCTCGATCTGCCGGCCGACCTGGCGGATGGGATTGAGCGCCACGCGCGGGTTCTGGAAAATCATCGCCAGCTCGCGACCGCGCATGGTCTTCATGGCGCTGCCGCCATCGGCGAGGAGATCGGTGCCGGCGAAGCGGATGGTCCCGCCGGTGATGGTCGCGGCCGCGTCCTGGATGCCGAGGACGGCGAAGGACAGCACCGACTTGCCCGAGCCGCTCTCGCCGACCAGCCCCAGCGAGCCGCCTTCCGGCAGTTGCAGGCTGACGTTTTCCAGCGCGCGGACGATGCCGCTGCGGGTGCGGAATTCGAGGGAGAGCTTGTCGATTTCGAGCAATGCACTCATGTCCGCCTCCTCGGATCGACGAGGTCGCGCAGCGAATCGCCGAGCAGGTTGAAGCAGAACACCGCGAGCATCAGCACCGCGCCGGGAAAGAGTGCGATCCACCATTCGCCGGAGACGATGTACTGCGCGCCCTCGGCGACCATGATTCCCCACTCGGCGTCCGGTGGCCGGACGCCGAGGCCGATGAAGGAGAGGCCGGCGGCGTTGAGGATGGCCCAGCCCATGTTGAGCGAGATCTGCACCGTCATCGGCGGCAGGATGTTGGGAATGATGTGGTGGAACAGCAGCCGCACCTCGCCATTGCCGGCCAGCCGCGCTGCCTCGACGAAGCCGGCATTGCGCAGCACGCCGGATTCGGCGCGGGCGACGCGGATGTAGAAGGGCAGGTTGATGATGGCCGTGGCGATGACGATGTTGGCCACGGTGTTGCCCAGCGCGGCGACGATGCCCATGGCCAGCACGAACAGCGGAAAGGCCATGATGGTGTCGGAGAGGCGGCCGACGATGCGGTCGGTCCAGCCGCCGAAGTAGCCGGCGAAGGCGCCCGCCAATCCGCCGAGGATGCAGGAGATGCCAACCGCGGCGACGGCGATGCCGAGGTCGAGGCGGGTGGCGATGATCACCCGCGAGAGGATGTCGCGGCCCAGTGAATCCGTACCGAACCAGTGGGCCAGCGACGGCGGCGACAGCGGTGCGCCAACGTTGGAGGCGAGCGCATCGAAGGGTGCAATCGCCGGGCCGACCAGCGCCAGCAGCACGAAGGCGGCAAAGAGCAGGAAGGCCGCCAGTGACAGCGGATTCTCGCCGACGACGTAGCGCAGGGTCTGCAGGCGCTTTTGCCAGACTGAGTGCATGTCAGTTCTCGATCTTCATGCGCGGATCGACGAAACCGTAGGCGATGTCGATGCTGAGGTTGAGCAGCACGTAGAGCAAGGCCATGGAGAGCACGAAGCCCTGCACCGGCGCGTAGTCCGAGGCCACCAGCGCCTCGATCGCAAACGAGCCGATGCCGGGCCAGGCGAAGACCTTCTCCACCAGCACGTTGGAGCCGAGCAGGAAGGAGAACACCATGCCCAGCGTGGTCATCACCGGCAGCAGCGCGTTGCGGAAGGCGTAGCTGAACAGCACCGTTCGCGGCGCCAGGCCGGAGGCGCGGGCGGTGCGGATGAAGTCGGCGGAAAGCACCCCCAGCATCGAGGCCCGCGTCATGCGCGCCAAGGGCGCCAGGACGAACAGTGCGAGGGTGATGGTGGGCAGGATCAACTGCTTGAGCGCGCCGACGAAGACGGGGAAGTCGCGCGCGATCAGGCTGTCGATCAGGTAGAAGCCGGTGACCAGGGGCGGCGCGCTGAGGTAGGGATCGAGCCGGCCCAGCGGCGCCGGCGCCCAGCCCAGCAGGAAGTAGAAGATATAGGCCAGCAGCAGGCCGGTGAAGAAAGTCGGCAGCGACACCCCGGCGGTGGCGATGCCACGGCAAAGGTGGTCGACCCATGATCCGGGTCGCGTCGCGGCGAGGATGCCCAGCGGGATGGCGATGATCACGGCGAGCAGGAGGGCGGCCAGCGTCAGTTCCAGCGATGCCGGCAAGCGCGTGGTCAGTTCGGTCAACACCGGCTGGCCGGTGGCGTGCGACATACCCCAGTCGCCGCGCGCCAGGTCGCGCACATAGACGATGAACTGCTCCGGCAGTGACTTGTCGAGCCCGAGCTTCTTGCGGATTTCCTCCACCGCCTCGGCCGTGCCCGCGCCCCCGGCAAAGAAGGCCGCCGGATCGCCGGGCAGGGCGCGGGTAAGCAGGAAGGTGACGACGACCACCCCGATCAGGTTCGGGATCGCCCCCAGCAGCCGCTTCAGGATCGTCGTCAGCATGGTGCGCCGCTGGCAATGAACCGGAAGCCGCGCAGCGGCTGAACCGTGGTCACCCCCGCCCAAGGGGCGGGGGATGGGGGGTGGGCGGTCATTTACTTCTTGAAGATCTGGCGATAGTCGGGCTGCAGGTGGAACCAGTAGGTGTAGCCCTCGACGTTCTTCTGCATCGCCACGTCGACCATCGGCTGCACCACCGGGATGCGCGGCACGTCGGTGTAGGCGATGTCGATGAAGCCCTTGACGTCCTGCGCATACTTCTTCTTGTCGGCTTCAAAGCGCGCGGCATCGATCAGCTTGTCGACCGCCGGGTTCTGGTAGCTCATGGTGTTGAACACCGCGTTCTGGCCGTGGTAGGTCCACAGGAAGAAGTACTCCGGATAGTTGAGCCAGCCGCCGAAGCGGTTGATCATCATCGGGATGTCCTTCTTCAGGAGGGCCGCCCGCCAGTTGGCCCCGGGCACCTTGTTGATGGCGACCTTGATGTTGAGCTGCGCCAGCGCTTCCTGCACCAGTATCGCCATCGGCTCGGAGACCGTGCCCTGGCCAAGGTCGAAGGACAGCGTGGTCTCGAAGCCGGCCTCCATGCCCGCCTCCTTCATCAGCGCCTTGGCCTTGGCCAGGTCGGTGGCGTAGGGCGTCGGTGTCGGCCAGTCGGTGCCGCTGACCGGCTTTTTACCGCCGAACAGCGGCGCGCCGCGACCGTACAGCGCAGATGCCATGATCTTGTCGTAAGGCAGCACGTAGGCAACGGCCTGCCTGACCTTGGCGTTGTCGAAGGGCGGCTTGGTGACGTTCATGCCGACATAGATCATCGAGTTCTCCGCCGGCACGCTGGAAACCTTGACGTTGCCTTTCTCCTGCGACATCTCGGCGAAATCCTTCGGCGGCATTTCGTAGGTCATGTCGATGTCACCCTTGGCGAGCAGGGCGCGACGGTTGCCGGCGGAGGGGACTTCGCGCTGGATGACGCGCTTGATCTTCGGCAGGGGGCCGCTCTTCCAGTCGTCGAAGCGCTCGTAGATGATTTCCTGGCCGGGCTTGTAGCTGGCGACCTTGTAGGCGCCGCCGCCGCCGGTGTTGTTCTTCAGCCAGGTGGCGGCCCAGGGATCTTCTTTCGTCGCGTTTTTCAGCGCCAGCGCCGAATTGTAGATCGAGGCCACCGGCACGGCCATGTCGGGCATGGTCATCTTGTCCTTGCGCAGGAAGGTGACCTTGAAGGTGCCGTCATCGACGGCCTCGAACTGCTCGGGCTTTTCCAGCGATCCGGCCTTCATCTGGAAGGTGGGAAAGCCGCCCATGGCCAGTGCGCGGTCGTAGGACCACTTCACGTCTTTTGCGGTGACCGGGGTGCCGTCGTGGAAGGTGGCGTTCTTGCGCAGCTTGAAGGTCACGGACATGCCGTCCTTGGCGATCTGCCAGCTCTCGGCCAGCTCGGGCTCGAGTTTGGCGAAGTCGTAGCTCTGGACACCGTTGGCCAGTTTTTTCTTGCCGTAGGTCATCAGCCGGTCGTAGGCCAGCCAGGCCACGCCATAGGCCGGGCGGTTGGCGCCGACGCCCTGGATGTCGAGCATGTTGGGGCCGGTTTCGTTGGCGACGATCAGGGTTTCCTGTTTCTTGTCCTGGGCCAGAGCGGGCGCACAGGCCAGGACAAGCGAAGCCGCGCAAAGCAGGGTACGGGATTTCATGGGTTCTCCTTGGGAAAAGGTCAGGCACTGGCGTGCTGGCGATAGGCTCGCCAGCCGCCGAAGCGGGTGATGTCCTCGGCGCCGCTGGTGGCAAGGGCTTCGCACAGAAAGCCCTGCACGACGCCGCCATCGTCCAGCGTCAGCGTACCGATGCCCAGCGGCGCCGGAATGTCGGCGACGAAGCCGCCGTAGTGGCGCGCCGGCATTTGCCAGACTTCGATCTCGATCGAGGCGCCGTCGCGATCCACCTGGATCAGCCCGGGCTTGGGCGGCACCGTGCCGGGCAGCGCGAAGAGGCGGTAGCGCGGTGCCGTGCGCGCGGCGCGCAACAGGCGAGCACCGCGTTCCGCGAGTTGCCAGTTCAGCGGCATGCCGGACAGGTGGGCGCCGACCACGGCGACGGTGACCATCGGCTCCGCGGTAGGCAGCGGCGGCAGGGCGCCGGCGGCGCGCGGCGGTTCAGATTCGCCGCGACCCAGGCGGCGGTGCAGGCGGGCTTCGATGCGGCGCGCAAATTCCGCCAGGCGGTGGTCGCCGCCGCCCGCGGCGATCAGCGTGATGCCCGCCGGCAGGCCATCGCTGCGGAAGGGGCCGGGCAGCGCCAGCGCGCTCATGCCCAGCAGATTGACGAAATTGGTGTAGGTGCCGAAATGGCTGTTCTTCGCCACCGGGTCGGCGGCGATCTCGGCCCGCGTGTAATGGGTCGGCGCGGTCGGCACCAGCATCAGGTCGATATCCTGGAAGACGCCTTCGGCCATGCGCTTGCCGGCTTCCAGCGCGTAGGCGGCGGCGAAGGCGTCCACTGCGGTCTTGCCCTCGGCCTTGCCGATCACCGCGCGGACCGTCGGATTCATGTCGTCAGCATGGCGCTGGTAAAAGTCGGCGATGGCGAGACGGCGTTCGGCCACCCAGGGGCCGTCGTAGAGCAGCGCCGCGATCCGGGCAAACGGCGCGAAGGGGACCTCGTGAAAGACGAAGTCGGAGTCGGCCTGCAGCGTTTCCACTGCCGCATGAAAGGCGCCGGCGGCAAGGGCATCGCCGCGGAAGTCCAGCGGTGTCGGTATGCCGATGCGCAGCTTGCGTGTCACCGGGGCGAGTGCGGTAACAGGGCGTGAATAGGGGTCGCCGGCATCGGGGCCCGCAAGCACCGTGAGCACATCCCAGCCGTCGGCCACCGTATGCGCCAGAATCGACACGCAGTCGAGGCTCTTGCAGGCGGGGAAGACGCCGCGGCTGCTGACCAGGCCCGGTGTCGGCTTGATGCCGACCAGATTGCAGAAGCCCGCCGGCACCCGGCCCGAGCCGGCGGTGTCGGTGCCCAGCGCAAAGGCGGCAAAGCCCAGTGCCACGGCCGCGGCCGAACCCGAACTGGAACCGCCGGAAACGTAATCCGGATTGAAGGGGTTCTTCACCTCACCATAGGGCGAGCGGGTGCCGACGAGGCCGGTGGCGAACTGGTCGAGATTGGTCTTCCCCACCAGCAGGCCGCCCGCGGCCTCGATGCGCTCCACCACCTCGGCGGAGTGTTCCGGCGTGTAGGCAAAGGCCGGGCAGGCGCAGGTGGTCGGCATGCCGGCGACGTCGATGTTGTCCTTGATTGCATACGGAATGCCGAACAGGGCCTGGCGGTCGAGAACCGCCGGGTCGCACTGCAATTGCTCGGCAAGCTGCCGGGCCCGGGCGAGAAGTCGCTCGGCATCGACCAGCGTGATGAAGACTTCGGTCGGGCAGTCCGCTTTGATCCGGTCGAGCAGTTGCTGCGCGACCTGAACAGGACTGATCTCGTTGCGGCGATAGCTCTCCCGCAGACTCGCGACCGTAAGTGATTCCGGCAGTGGATTCATCACGCTGATCTTGGATACAAGAATGAATCCAACAAAGCGAGAGCCGTGCCTGCTTTCACATAAATTACTATCTATATGTTTTATTAGATATATTTATTGGAAAGACGGCTGAGGTTTGTCCGCCGCCCAAGAATGGCGCACCAGATCGGAGCGTCTCGGCACTTTGACGGTGCGCTTAACCAAACGCGTGTTGCCAGCGTTCTTCACAAGTACGTCACAGGCCGCCTGACCTCACATCCGCCCGGGCCGCCTGACCTCACACCCGCCCTCGGGCCGAACCATCAAGGACTTCTTGTGTTTGCTTCACGGCGGCTCGGTGCCATAACCGACGCTCGCGTTGCTCCAAAGCCGCCTTTCAAATGAAAGGCATCACGGAAATCAAAGTTGTCAAACGAAGGGATTTCTTGTTCGCGTACCAGTTCCGCGAAAATCATCGACGTTGCGAGTTACTACGGTCAAATCATGAATCAGTGCGATCGCCGCGATCTGTTTGTCTATTGGATGCTCATGATGAGGCGACATCAGCCGGCCCCACACCTGAGCGCATTCTTCATCAAAGCTCAGTATCCTGTCGGCGTAATCCGCCACGACCAAATCAAGCCACTTTTCAAGCTTCCTGGCCTGGGAAAGATCGCCGCGACGCCGGATATTCTCCAGCCCTCTTCGAATTTCACCTAGTGTTTGCACCGGCAAATAGAGGCTTTCAGCTTCGATCGCCTGGAAAAACCTTTGAACGCCGGGGTTGGCCCTTTTCCCCTTTCGGACCTCACTGACGACATTGGTGTCGACCAAGTACATGCCGGCTCTTACCTGTTTCGACAATTGAAGTCGGAGTCTTCACCAACATTTGGCATGCTCGAGAGAATCTCGGCAACAGACCGACGCTTCGGGCGTTGCAGAACTGTTCGTAAAATCTCACGATGCTCGGCTTCCGCGCTTCTTCCATGAGCTGCCGCCAGTTGTTTCAGTGCCAAGGCGACATCCTCGTCAACATTTCGAACCACGAGATTGGTAGCCATATTCACCTCCCAGATTGCAATCAATGCTAGCAGTCTACCGGAGTAACGATTGCACTGCAATCACCACCAGGGGCCGCGCGCGACCGGCCTGAAATGGCCGATTCCCGCCATATACCGCAACGCCAGGCCGGCCACAGGTCGCCGCCGATTTGGCAGACGCCGCCGCGAGGAGACGCGCCAGGGGTAGTCCGCCGGCGATGTCCGACGACGAGGCCGGCTTCATCGGCCTCGGCTGGTTTCGCCGGCGGCCAGGAGCGGCGCCGCGGCAAGGGGTGAGGCGGGGTTTCGCGAGGCTCTGGCGACCCCTCCGCCGCAGGGCGCGAGCCCATGACGCGGCGACCTGTGGCCGTCCTGCGGGGTCGGCGACAGATACGCCGTCTCCCCAGCGCCGACTCTTGCGCCTGCGCTGCGGCATCACCCCTCAGATCGTCAGCTTGCGATAGATTTCCGCCACCTTGAGCGGCAGCTTGCGCACTTCGTCGAGTACGGCGTAGGCGGCCGGGCCGTACATGCGTTTCAGGTAATCCGCGCCCTGCCGGTCGATGGTGATGCAGAAGGGGCGCACGCCGGCGCGGCGGGCTTCGAGCAGGGCCTGGCGCGTGTCCTCGATGCCGTAGTCGCTGCGGTAGTCGTCGCCGAAATCATCCGGGCGGCCGTCGGAGATCGTTACCAGCAGTCTGTGGCGCACCGGTTCGGCGAGCAGCTTTTCAGTGACGAAGCGGATCGGCGGCCCCATGCGGGTGTAATCACGCGGCTGGATCGCGGCGATGCGCGCCTGCACCTCGGTGCCGTAGGCCTCGTCGAATTCCTTGATGCGGTAGAGGTCGCTGCGGGTGCGCGTCCAGCCCGAAAAGCCCCAGATCGCATAGCGGTCGTCGAGCATTTCCAGCGCCTCGCAGAGCAGCACCAGCGCCTCGCGCTCGGCATCGTTGATCCAGCCCTGGGTGCTGCCGCTCATGTCCACCAGGAATACCGCGGCGAGCGAGCGTTCGTCGCGCTGGCGGCGACAGAACAGGCGCGGGCTGGGTTCGGCACCGCCGCGTCGGTCGGCGATGGCGGCTACCAGCGCGTCCATGTCCACGTCCTGGCCGTCCGACTGGCGCCGCAACACGCGATCCTCGCCGCGCATGGCTTCGAAGCGCCGGCGCAACTGACGGATCAGCGGCGCGTGGCGGGCGCGCACGGCGAGCACGTAGCTTTCGTCGCCGCCGCCCACCGCATGCAGATAGACATGGCACCACTGCCGGCGATAGGCCTGGCGGCGATAGTCCCATTCGTCGAACAGGGCGTCGGCACGGGTTTCCAGCGTGCCCGGTTTACCCTTGCCGACACCGTCGCCTTTCCATTCCGCCGGGCCTGCCGGCACCAGCAGTTCCGGCGCGATCTCGCCCAGATCCTGCAGCAGGGATTGCGCGGCGGCCAGCCCCTCCGGCGGCAGGGTGACGCTGGCGCCATCGATCTTCACTTCGAGTTCCAGCCGCTCCGGGTCGGCGTCGACTTCCAGTTCCGGCGGCGGGTCGTCCTGGCCGGCGCGCAAGGACTCCAGCAATTCGGCGATCGACAGGCGCAAGACCTGGCTTTGTTCGCGGATGCGCGCGGCACGCCGTTCGCGCGCATCCGCCGGATGCAGCGTCGGCAAGCACTCAAGAGTCGGCGCTGGTGACACGGCGACTTCGGCATGGGTGCGCAGCCAGGCGATGCTGTCATCCACACCGGCGCCCGGCGCGGCGAGCGCCGCGCGCGCGGTATCGAGTTGCGGCGGCAGGCCGGCGAGCAGGGCCGCTATTTCGCCGCGCAGGCCCGGCAGTTCGCGCTCCAGGCGGGCGCCGAGGCGCAAGGCTTCGAGCAGGGCCAGCCAGTCCAGGGCATGGTCCGGCCGCGCGAAATCCGCCAGCGCCGCATCGATGTCCATGGCATAGGTGCCCCAGCGCCCCTGTGCCCAGAGCATGGCGGCCAGCGCCAGGTAGCGGTCAGCCGAGGCCTCGCGCGTCGCCAGCTCGACCAGCGGCGGCAGGTACACGGTCTCGGTGTCGGTCCACGGCCGGGCATCGGCCTCGACCCGTAGCGGGCGGCCCGCGAGCCCCTGCAGGAAGCGCTGCAAGCGCGGCGCGATGGCGTCGAGGCTCACCGCCGCCGGCGAGGCGCTGCGCGCGAAGCCCTCGATGTCGCGCAGACGCATCACCGCCGCGCGCAGGCCAACGCGGTCGAAGCCGTCCAGTGCGGCGACCACCCAGGCCTCGGCATCGCGCCGACCAAGCCGGTCCAGGGCCAGCGGAGCCAGCAGCACGACGAGATAGGCGATTTCGAGGTGGGTCGGCGCGGCGACCTTGGCCCAGTGCAGGGCGAACTCCTGCACCGCGCGTTCCCCCGCCAGCAGCGGCTCGGTCAACTCGTCGTAATTGCGCCCCGACGACACATCGAAGCTGAAGATCGCGTCGAGCCGCTCGCCCAGCGCGGCGCGGTCGAGAGGTTCAGAAGACGGCACGGATCAGGTCGTCGACCGCGGAAACCGAGTCGGCATCGTCCGACAGCGCGCGGCCGACGGCGGCGGCGCAGGCGTCACGCGGCGGGACGCCTGCGGCGATCAGGTGGCCGGCGTGCACCAGCAGGCGTGTGCTGGCGCCCTCGTCCAGGCCCTGGCCCTTGAGGTTGCGCGTCAGCGCGGCCACTTTCACCAGTTGCGCGGCAAGCTCATTGGCAATGCCGGTCTCGCGGACGACGATGGCGGCTTCGAGTTCCGCCGGCGGGTAATCGAAATCGAGGGCGATGAAGCGCTGGCGTGTGCTCTGCTTGAGTTCCTTCAGCACGCTCTGGTAGCCCGGGTTGTACGAGACCACCAGCATGAAGTGATCGGGCGCGCGTACCAGCTCGCCGCGCTTTTCCACCGGCAGCACGCGGCGCGTGTCGGTCAGCGGATGGATCACCACCGTGGTGTCCTTGCGCGCCTCGACCACTTCGTCGAGGTAGCAGATGGCGCCGGCGCGCACGGCGGCGGTGAGCGGGCCGTCGAGCCAGACGGTTTCCTCGCCGGCCAGCAGGTAGCGGCCGACCAGGTCGGCACTGGTCAGGTCGTCGTGGCAGGCGACGGTGACCAGCGGCCGGCCCAGCTTCCAGGCCATGTATTCGACGAAGCGTGTCTTGCCGCAACCAGTCGGGCCCTTGAGCAGCACCGGCAGTTTTTTGGTCGCGGCGGCCTGGAACAGCTCGGTTTCGCGGGCGACCGGCTGGTAGTAGGGTTCGGCGGCGAAGCTTTCGAGTTCCGGCGCCAGGGCGTGGAGATGGGGTCGGTTCATGGGGTCTCATCCTGTGCCGGTCTTGGTTTGCCGGCTGGCTTCACTTTAGCAGCTTCGGGGGCTACTATCCTCAGCCACGATCGGGAGATGCCCATGCTGATGTCCGCCGCCGAATACCGCGAATCCCTGCGCCGGCTCACGCCGCGCGTCTATGTCGATGGCCGCGCGGTGAGTTCGGTGGCCGACGAAGCGGCCCTGGCGCCCGGCGTCAATGCCGTCGGCTTGAGTTACGACTTCGCGCTGCGTGAGGACACCGCCGTGCTGATGCGCGTGGCCGCCGGCGCCGGCGGCAAGGAGTACAACCGCATGCTGCATGTGCCGCAGAGCAGCGACGAACTGCTGCAAAAGCTGGAGGCGATCCGCCTGATCTGCCGCTACACCGGCTGCGCCCAGCGCTATCTCGCCGGCGACGCGATGGCCGGCATCCTGCAGGGCGCGGCGGCGATCGACGCCGAGCATGGCACCGAGTACCTGGCGCGCGCCCGGGCCTGGTACGACCACATCCGCGCCGCCGACCTCGCCGTCGGCATCGCCATGACCGATGCCAAGGGCGACCGCTCCAAGCGGCCGCACGCCCAGGCCAATCCGGATGCCTATGTGCACATCGTCGAGCGCCGCGCCGAGGGCATCGTGATTTCCGGCGCCAAGGCCATCGTCACCGGCGGGCCCTACATGCATGAGCTGCTGGTGATGCCGGGCCGCGCCATGACCGAGGCCGATGCCGAGTTCGCCGTCTGCTGCGCGGTGCCGATCGACGTCGTCGGGCTGACCCTGGTGGCGCGGCCGGCGGGTCGGCCCGGCGAAGCCGCGGCGCTGTTCTCCAACCGCTACGGCCAGAGCACCGCGGTGTGCCTGTTCGACAAGGTCTTCGTGCCCTGGGAGCGCGTCTTCCTCGCCGGCGAATGGCGTCACAGCGAAGAACTCACCTACGCCTACGCCACCCACCACCGCCACACCTGCATCGCCGCGCGCGCCGGCTACGGCGACCTGCTGATCGGCGCCGGCACGCTGATCACCGAGGCCAACGGCCTCGACAGCGAACACGCCCACGGCCTGCGCGAGGCGATGACCGAGCTGATCAAGATCGTCGAGGGTTTCTATGCCTGCGGCGTCGCCGCCTCGGTGTATGCCACCGCCGAGCCGGCCGGCATCGCCATGCCCGACGCGGTGTTTTCCAACATCGGCAAGCTGCTGCTGGCGACGCAGATCTACGACATGCAACGCCTGGCGCATGAAGTTTCGGGCGGGCTGATCGTCACCCTGCCCGGCCCCGACGAGGACCACAACCCGGCCACCGCCGGGCGCATCTCGGAAGTGCTGACCGCCCGCTCCGACGTGCCCTACGAGAAACGCATCGCCGTGGCGCGCTTCATCGAGGACCTCACCGCCTCCTACCAGGCCGGCTGGTATTCGGTGATCAGCCTGCACGGCGGCGGCTCGCCGGCGGCGATGAAGAAGGAAATCTTCCGCCGCTATCCCATCGCGGAAAAGGTCGAACTGGTGGAAA
This sequence comes from Rhodocyclales bacterium, assembly GCA_016215645.1. Lineage (GTDB taxonomy): Bacteria > Pseudomonadota > Gammaproteobacteria > Burkholderiales > Rhodocyclaceae > Sulfuritalea. The sequence continues at coordinate 5,318 of JACRIX010000047.1, read as the reverse complement.
ACCTGCTTGACCGTGGGATACTTGCCGATGCTGGGAAGCGCATCGCCCTGGGCCGCCAGCCGGGACGCTGCTGTGCCCAGGGTTGCCAGGCTGCCAACCCGAACCCCGCTTGACCCATTCCAGGAGACCGCATGAAGCCTTCCACCCTGATCAGGACTCTTCTCGCCGCCGGTGCGCTATGTTGTGCCACCGGCGTCATGGCCCAACCCGCCGGCACGGCCCCGCCGCCGGCACCGACCCCTGCCCCGGCACCTGGTGCAGCACCCGCCGCCGCACCCCGGCCGGCCGCAGAACCGCCGAAGCCGGAAGTCCTCGACCCCGCCGCCGAAGCCGAGCGCAAAAAGGCGGAAGCGGCGCAGCGCGAAAAGATGGAACAGGCGCGCAAGAAGGCGGAACTCGATAACCGCTGCGTGATCAAGCAGGCCATGAGCGACGCCGAGATCGCCAAGTGCCGCTGATCCGAAGCTGCCAATGAGGACGGGCGCCCCGCGAGGCGCCCGTCCTTATCGCACCAGAGGGAATTACTGCGTGAGGTAGTCGGTCACGGCCACCCAGCGGCCGTTCTGGATCTGGCCGACCTTGGACTTGTCATTGCCCAGGTGCTGCTTGGGACCGAACTTGTACTCGGGGCTGCCGAACATGTCGCGCGAGAAGGTGGTGGACTCCAGGGTCTTGATGAAGTTGTCGGTGGTCAGGTTCGGCCCGGTCTTTTTCGCGGTCTGCACGAACATGTCCATCGCCACGTAGCCGTAGGCGGAGAACAGGCCCGGCTCCTCCTTGAACTTGGTCTTGTAGGACGCGAACCAGTCGCGCACGTTCTTCGAGGAATCGTCGGCGTAGGGGACCGCCACCTGGTGGAAGGCATACAGTCCGTCCATGGCCTTGCCGCCCAGCTTGTGGATCAGGTCGGTGTAGGCCGCCGAAGAACCGACGAAGTTCGGGTTCCAGCCCATCTTGCGCGCCGTGCCGATGGTGCCGATGGTCTCGCGGATGATGGTGCCGAGCACCACCGTGTCGCAGTCCGCCGCCTTCATCTTCGACACCTGGGCCGAGAAATCGGTGGCGCCGCGCTTGAACGAGGTCTTCTCGGCGAATGTCATGTTGATGTCCTTGAGGCCGTCTTCGGCGCCCTTGAGCACCTCGGTGCCGAAGTCATCGTCCTGGTAGATGACGCAGAACTTCTTGGCACCGCGCTCCTTGACCATCCAGGGAATTCCCTTGCGCATCTGGTTGTAATAGGGCGCGGCGAAGGAGAACTTCAGCTTGTGCAACGGCTCGTACATTTCGCGCGCCGCGGTCAGCGGGAAGAGGTTCATCACGCCCTTGTCGAACAGGGTCGGGAAGGTGGCGAGGTTCACCGCCGTGCCGATGGTGCCGACCATGGCGAAGAGTTTGTCCTGCTGCACCATCTTCTGTGCCGCGAGCAGGCCCTTCTTCGGGTCATAGCCGGAATCCTCGGCGATGAACTTGAGCTTGCGGCCGTTGATACCGCCCGACTCGTTGACTTCATCGACGCGCATCTGCATGCCGAAGCGCAGCGCCTTGCCGAAGCCGGCCAGCGGGCCGGAAAGGTCCTGGATGGTGCCGATCACGATCTCGTTCTTGCTGACGCCCATCTGCTCGGCGGCGATCGCCGTGCTACCAGCGCCGACTCCTGCGACGGCCAGCGCCGCCACGGCCAGTTTCATGCTCTTCTTCATGGTTTCTCCTCGTTATGGGTACTGCTGAATCAATCGGGCTAATCCCGGTACATCGACTCGATCAGCTCGGCATATTTCTGACTGACTAGCTTACGCTTCAATTTCATGGTCGGGGTCAGTTCCTCGTCCTCGGCGCCGAGCTTCTTCTCGATCAGGCGGAACTTCTTGACCTGCTCGACGCGCGCGAATTGCTGGTTGACCCGCTCGATCTCGCCCTCGATCAGCTTCTGCACTTCCGCCGCCCGCGTCAGGCTGGCGTAGTTGGAAAAGGGCACGTCGTTGTCCTGGGCGAATTTCTCGACGTTCTCCTGGTCGATCATGATCAGGCAGACCAGGTAGGGCTTCTTGTCGCCGATGACCACGGCGTCGGTGACATAGGGCGAGAACTTGATCTGGTTTTCGATCTCCGAAGGCGTGATGTTCTTGCCGCCGGCGGTGATGATGATGTCCTTGAGGCGGTCGGAAATCTTGAAATACCCGTCGCCATCCACCGTGCCGACGTCGCCGGTATGCAGCCAGCCTTCGGCGTCGATGGTTTCGGCGGTCTTTGCCGGCTGGTTCAGGTAACCCATGAAGACGTTCGGCCCGCGCACCAGGATCTCGCCCTCGTCGGAGAGGCGCACCTCGTTCGGCGCGTTGGCGATGCCAATGGAACCGGGCTTGATGCGCTCGATCGGGGTGCCGACGGCGACGCTGCCGGTCTCGGTCATGCCCCAGACTTCCAGCATCGGCACGCCCAGCGCCATGTACCAGCGCACCAGATCGGGCGAGATCGGGGCGGCGCCGGTGATCAGCATGCGGCTGCGATGAATGCCGATCAGCTTGCGCACATTGTTCAGCACCAGCACCCGGGCCAGCCAGTGGGCGAACTCCAGTCCGTTGCCGATGGCCTCGCCCTTCTCGTAACGGCGCACCTTCTCCAGGCCGATGCCGATCGCCAGCCGGTAGGCCCACTGTTCGAAGGCATTGGATTCCTTCAAGGCGATGCTGACGCCGGAATAGAACTTCTCCCAGACGCGCGGCACGGCGCCGAACACCGTGGGCGCGATCTCGCGCACGTTCTCGGGGATGGTCTCCGGGTTCTCGACGAAGTTGAGCTTGGTGCCGGTATAGAGCGAAAAGTAGGCGCCGCTGGAACGTTCGGCGACGTGGCACAGCGGCAGGAAGCACATGCGCTCATCACTCTCGTTCTGCGCCGTGGCGCGGTTGAAGCTCTTCACCGCCGAGAGCAGGTTGGCGTGCGACAGCATCGCGCCCTTGGGCTTGCCGGTGGTGCCCGAGGTGTAGATCAGGATCGCCAGGTCTTCGGGCTTGCGCGCCGCGATGCGGGCCTGCCATTCGGCATCGGCTGCCGCCTGACCGAGCCGGGCCAATCGTTCGCGGCCCGACTCGCGCAGGTGCTCGAAACTGATCACCTGTTCGTCATGCAGGTCGCGCAGGCCCTCCATGTCCCAGACCACGATGCGGCGCAATAGCGGCAGGCGCTCGCGCACTTCCAGCACCTTGTCGAGTTGCTCGTCGTCCTCGACGAAAATCAGCACGGAATTCGAATCACCCGTCAGGTACTCGACCTGACTCGCCGCGTCCGTCGGATAAATCCCCGAGCTGACACCGCCGCATGAAAGCAGCGCGAGGTCGGAGAACAGCCATTCCTGGCGCGTGTTGCCGAGTATCGATGCCGTCTCGCCAACCTCGAAGCCGAGTTCGATCAGCCCCATGCCGGCCTCGCGCACGATGGCGCCGACCTGGTTCCACGACAGGCTCTGCCACAGGCCAAACTTCTTCTGCCGGAACAGCGTCAGCTCGCCGCGCTGGGCGACGCCATTCCAGAACATCTCGGCCATGTTGTCGCCCGGCACGACCACGCGTTCCTCGGCCCAATAGTGTTTGCCGTCAAGCTGCCACATGGTTCATCTCCATGTTTTCTTCTTCTTCCAGCGTCGCCCTTCGCGCACGCCGGACTCCTTGGCGCCGAGGTAGAACTCCTTGATGTCATCCTTCTCGCGCAGCGCGGCGCAGGTGTCGTGCATGACGATGCGGCCGATCTCCAGCACATAGCCGTAATCGGCGTACTTCAGCGCGATGTGGGCGTTCTGCTCGACCACCAGCAGGGTCACGCCGCGTTCGCGGTTGATACGGATGATGATCTCGAAAATCTCCTTGGTCAGCTTGGGCGAGAGACCCAGGCTGGGCTCGTCGAGCAGCATCATGGTCGGCTTGGCCAGCAGCGCGCGGCTGATCGCCAGCATCTGCTGCTGGCCGCCGGAGAGCTGTCCGGCCGGCTGGTCGCGGCGCTCCTTGAGGATGGGGAAGTAGGCGTAGACATCCTCGATGTCCTTCGCCACTTCGTCCTTTTCGCGGGCCGGCCGCGTGTAGGCGCCCATCAGCAGGTTCTCGCGCACCGTCAGCAGCGGGAAGATCTCGCGCCCCTCGGGCACCTGCACCAGGCCCTGGCGCACGATCCAGGCCGGGTCGCGGCCTTCGAGCTTTTCGTGGCGGAAAAGAATGCTGCCCTTCTGCGGGTCGAGGATGCCGGAGATGGTCTTCAGGATCGTGGTCTTGCCGGCGCCGTTGGAACCGAGCACCGTGACCACCGAGCCCGGCGCTACCGACAGCGAGACGCCGCGTATCGCCTTGACCGCGCCGTAGGCGGCCTCGACGTTGTTGAGCTGCAGGATGGGGGCCGATTCAGTCATCCTCGACTCCGCCGAGATAGGCCTCGATCACCCCCGGATGCGCCTGCACTTCCTCGGGCGAGCCCAAGGTCAGCACCTCGCCGAGGTTCAGCGCCAGAACGCGGTCGGAGACGCGCGAGACCAGGCCCATGTCATGCTCGACCATGATCACCGTGATGCCGAGGTCGGCCTTGATGTCCTCGATCCAGAAACCCATGTCCTCGGTTTCCTCGGTATTCAGGCCCGAGGAGGGCTCGTCGAGCAGCAGCAAACGCGGCCGCATCGACAGGGCGCGGGCCAACTCCACCACCTTGCGCACGCCGTAGGGCAGGCCGACCACCAGGCTGTCGCGATAGTGCTGAAGGTCGAGGAACTCGATGACCTCTTCGACCTGGCGGCGGAATTCCAGTTCGGCGCGGCGCACCGAGCCGGTGAACAGCAGGTCCTGCACCCATCCGGTATGCCGGTGGCAATGGCGGCCGACCAGCAGGTTCTGCAGCACCGTGGCGTGCTCGAAGAGTTCGATGTTCTGGAAAGTGCGGGCGATGCCGTGGCGCGCCACCACGTGCGGCGGCATGCGCGAAATCACCTCGCCCTCGAAACGCACCTCGCCCGAGGTCGGCCGATAGAGCGCCGAGATCAGGTTGAAGATCGTCGTCTTGCCGGCGCCGTTGGGGCCGATCAGCGAAAACACCTCGTTGGGCCAAACCTCGAAGGACACATTGTTCACAGCCAACAAGCCGCCGAAACGCACCGAGAGATTGACGGCTTCGAGCATCGGGGCCGTCATGTCGGTGACTCCAACACGCTTTGCGACACTCGAAACACCTGGTTCAGCGAATGTCCGCGGGGGCCAGGGGCGGCGGGTATCCGTCTCCGTCCATGTCCCCCGTCGCGGGCTGCGCCCGCTCCTCCTCCTTTACTTACCGGAGACGGATACCCG
>JACRIX010000050.1 GCA_016215645.1 Rhodocyclales bacterium | reverse complement strand
CGTGGCCTTGCGGATGCGGTAGATCGCCGGATCGCGCAGGTTGATGTTGCCGCTGGCCATGTCGATCTTCGCCCGCAGCACGTGGGCGCCGTCGGCGAACTCGCCCGCCTTCATGCGGCGGAACAGGTCGAGGTTCTCGTCGGGCGTGCGGCTGCGGAAGGGCGAGGGCTTGCCCGGCTCGGTCAGTGTGCCGCGGCTGGCGCGCATCTCTTCGGCGCTTTGCGAATCGACATAGGCTTCGCCATGGCGGATCAGGGTCTCGGCGAAGTCGTACATCCACTGGAAGTAGTTCGAGGCGTAGTAGAGATTGTCGTTCCAGCTCCAGCCCAGCCACTTCACCGCGTCGACGATGGAATCGACGTATTCCTGCTCTTCCTTCTCCGGATTGGTGTCGTCGAAGCGCAGGTGGCAGGCGCCACCGTAGTCGCGCGCCAGGCCGAAGTTGAGGCAGATCGACTTGGCGTGGCCGAAATGCAGGTAGCCATTGGGCTCGGGCGGGAAGCGGGTGCGGATCTTCGCCGTGTCCAATGGCACGACGGAGCCGGCCGTCGCCGTTCCGTGGGCGCCGACTTTCTGCTGCGCGGCCGGGCCGGGCGTGCCGGACCAGGTGCGCGCGGAATACTTGCCGGCTCTAAGGTCGGCGTCGATGATGTTACGGATGAAATTCGAGGTTTTTTCGGCGTCGGCCATGGTGGCGAGGGGCTTTGCGACAAAGTGGAGATTCTACCGGCAGCGTAAAATCGCCACAATGAATGCCACCAGCCTTCTTGCCATCGGCGGCGGCGCCGTCCTCGGCGCCTGGCTGCGCTATGCCTTGGGACTCTGGCTGAATCCTGTCCTGCCTACCATGCCGCTGGGCACGCTGGCGGCCAACCTGATCGGCGGCTACCTGATCGGCGCCGCAGTCGCGGTGTTCCACATCAATGTCGAACTGCCGGCCGAACTCAAGCTCTTTTTCATCACCGGCTTCCTCGGCGCGCTGACCACCTTCTCGACCTTCTCGGCCGAAGTGGTGCACCTGATCCAGAGCGCCCGCTACGGCTGGGCCCTGGGCACGGCCTCGCTGCACCTGTTCGGCTCGCTGCTGATGACGGGGCTGGGCATTTTTTCGATTCACAAACTTGCGCAATGAGGTTCGACCCCGAGGCGCGGCGGGCGGCGCGACCGGCGCTGAGCTATGACGAGGCGCTGCCGGTCAATGTGCTGCGCGCCGAGATCGGCGAAACGATACTCAAGCATCAGGTGGTGGTGATCTGCGGCGAGACCGGTTCAGGCAAGACCACGCAACTGCCCAAGATCTGCCTCGAAATCGGCCGCGGCCTCAATGGCCTGATCGGCCACACCCAGCCGCGGCGCATCGCGGCACGGGCCACGGCGACGCGCATCTCGCAGGAGCTGAAGTCCGAGCTCGGGCGTCACGTCGGCTTCAAGATCCGCTTCACCGACAAGGTCACGCCGTCGAGCTACATCAAGCTGATGACCGACGGCATCCTGCTGGCCGAGACGCAGACTGATCCGCTCTTGCGCCAGTACGACACGATCCTGATCGACGAAGCCCACGAGCGCAGCCTCAACATCGATTTCCTGCTCGGCTACCTCAAGCAACTGCTGCCGAAGCGGCGCGACCTGAAGGTCATCGTCACCTCGGCGACGCTGGATGCCGAGCGCTTTTCGAAGCACTTTGACGTCGCACCCGTGATCGAGGTTTCCGGACGCCTCTATCCGATCGAGACCCGCTTCCGGCCCTGGCAGGACGCCAAGGACGGCGACCTTAACGATGCCATCGTCGACGCCGTCGACGAAGCCCATCGAACCGGGCCGGGCGACGTGCTGGTGTTCCTGCCCGGCGAGCGCGAGATCCGCGAGGCGGCCGAGGCGCTGCGCAAGCACCATCCTCCAGGCTTGGAAGTCCTGCCCCTGTTCGCGCGCCAGACCGCCGTCGAGCAGGGCCGCGTGTTCGCCGCGCACCAGGGACGGCGCGTGGTGCTGGCAACCAACGTCGCCGAGACCTCGCTCACCGTGCCCGGCATCCGCTACGTGATCGACTCCGGGCTGGCCCGGGTCAAACGCTACTCGCATCGCAACAAGGTCGAGCAGCTGCAGGTGGAGCCGATCTCGCGCGCGGCGGCGAGCCAGCGCGCTGGCCGCTGCGGACGCGTCTCGGCCGGCATCTGTTTCAAGCTCTATGACGAAGAGGATTTCACCAAGCGCCCCGCGTACACCGAGCCCGAGATCCTGCGCTCCAGCCTGGCCGGCGTGATCCTGCGCATGAAGTCGCTGCATCTGGGCGACGTCGAGGACTTTCCCTTTCTCGAAGCGCCGGCACCGCGCATGATTGCCGATGGGTACAACCTGCTGGCGGAGTTGGGGGCGCTGGACGAGGCCACGAAGGAGCTGACGCCGATCGGGCGCGAACTGGCCAAGCTGCCCCTCGATCCGAAAATCGGCCGCATGATCCTCGCCGCCCGCGAGCACAATTGCCTGCGCGAAGTGCTGATCATCGCCTCGGCGCTCGGCACCCAGGACCCGCGCGACCGGCCGGCCGAGGCGGCCGGTTCGGCCGATCAGGCGCATGCCAAGTGGAAGGACGAAAAGTCCGAATTCCTTTCCTATCTGAAAATCTGGCAGGCCGCCGACGAAGTATGGAAGCACGAAACCTCGAACAAGCAGCGCCAGTGGTGCCGGCACAATTTCATCAACTGGCTGCGGCTGCGCGAATGGCGCGACATCCACGGCCAGTTGATGACCCTGTGCCACGAGCATGGCTGGAAGGAAAGCCAGATTCCCGCGTCGTATGAAAGCATCCACAAGGCCCTGCTCACCGGCCTGCTCGGCCATGTCGGCCTGATCGCCGAAGAAGACAAGAATTACCTCGGTGCGCGCGGCATCCGTTTCTACATCCACCCCGGGTCCAGCCTGGTGAAGAAGGCCGGGCGCTGGATCGTCGCCGCCGAGCTGGTCGAGACCTCACGCCTGTTCGCGCGCTGCATCGCGAAAATCGAGCCGGAGTGGCTGGAGCAGGTCGGCGCCCACCTGGTACGCAGCCATATCTTCGAGCCGCACTGGGAAAAGGGTCCGGGGCAGGTCGTGGCCTGGGAGCGCGTCACTCTGCACGGCCTGATGTTGCATGCGAAGCGCCGCGTGCATTACGGGCCGATGGATCCCAAGCTCGCCCGCGAAATCCTGATCCGCGAGGCGCTGGTCGAAGGCCAGGTCGGCGAGGACTGGGTGCGCAAGTGGCGCTTCTTCCAGCACAACGCGAAACTGAAGAAAGAGATCGAGAACCTCGAACACAAGTCGCGCCGCCCGGACGTGCTGGTCGATGCCGAGCTGATCCACGCCTTCTACGATTCGAAAATCCCCGATGGCATCGTCACTCTGGCGGCCTTCGACCACTGGCGGCGCGAAGCCGAAGCGGCGAACCCGAAACTGCTCTGCCTGGAAAAGGAGCAGCTGATGCGCCACGAAGCGGCGGGCATCACCACCGACGCCTTTCCGCCTGCGCTCACGCATCGCGGCCAGAGCTTCAAGCTCGCCTACCACCATGATCCCGGCGCGGCGGACGATGGCGTGACCCTGACGCTGCCGCTGGCGTCACTCAACCAGTTGCCGGCCAACCGCTGCGAATGGCTGGTGCCGGGCTTGCTCAAGGAAAAGGTGGTGGCCCTGCTGAAGACGGTGCAGCAGAAGTATCGCCATCGCTTGCAGCCGCTGGATGAATTTGCTGCGGCCTTCTGCGAGGCCGAACATGACCTGGACGAGCCGCTGGTGCGTGCGCTGACCCGTGCCACCGAGGAGCACATGGCGCAGAAGCTGCCGCTCGACGCCTTCCGCAGCGGCGAGCTGCGGCCGCACCTGTTCATGAATTTCCGCCTGGTCGACGAGCACGGCGGCACGCTGGCGATATCGCGCAAGCTTGGCGAATTGCGCGCCGAGTATCGCGGGCGCGTCGAGCAGGCGTATGCCGAAGCGGAACTCAGCCACGAGGCCGCCGCCAGCGATGCGCCGGGATACACGGCCTGGACTTTCGGCGCGCTGCCTGAGTTGATGGAAGTAAAAGTCGGCGCTGGTACTACGGTGGGTTTCCCCGCGCTGGTGGATCTGGGCGAGAGCGTGCGCCTGACCGCCTTCGACACCGAGGACAGGGCGCGCGCCGAGCACCGCAGGGGCCTCACGCGCCTTTTCGCGCTGCAGCTGGCGGCCCAGGTCAAGGCCATCGAGAAGCTGCCCGGCCTGCGCGAGACGGCGCTGCAATTCATTTCACTGGGCACCGAGAAGGAACTGCGCGAGCAACTGATCGCGGTGACCCTGGAGCGCACCTGTTTGATGGAGCCGCTGCCTGCCGAAGAGTCGGCGTTCGCGGCACGGCGCGAGGCGGCACGCGGGCGCATCCTGCTGGTGGCGCAGGAGATCCTGCGCCTGGTCGGCACCGTGCTGACCGAATATGCGGCGCAGACGAAGAAGCTCGCCGGGATGCAGAAGGCCTTTCCCCCGGCCGCCGCCGACATCGGCGCGCAACTGGCCGAACTGATGCCGAAGAAATTCATCCTCGCCACGCCCTTCGAGCGCCTGCAGCACTACCCGCGCTACCTCAAGGCCATCGCCCTGCGCCTGGACAAGGCCAGGAACGACCCGGCGCGCGATGCGCGCCTGATGGCGGACTGGCAGGCCCTGGGCAAACCCTGGGAGCGCGAGCGCAATGTCATGCTGAAATCCGGCCAGCCGCAGGACAGCTTCCTCGACGAGTTCCGCTGGCTGCTGGAAGAACTGCGCGTGGCGCTCTTCGCCCAGGAACTCAAGACCTCCTCGCCGGTCTCGGTGAAGCGCCTGCAGAAAATGTGGGATAGTCGGGAACGTCGTTGACGCCCTTTGCCCGGAACGCGACATGATCGAAGTATTCGCCGCCCTCTCCCGCTCCTTGCGCGATCTTTCGCGCGGCGAGATCCTTTGGCACGCCCTGTGGCCGCCGCTACTGGCGCTGGTGCTGTGGGGGACGCTGGGTTTCGCTTTCTGGTCCGACGCCCATGCCCTGGTGGCGCGCCTGCTGCCGCAACTGCCATGGACCGGCTGGGAATGGGTGGCGCGCTGGGCCGGCGTGTTCCTGCTGCTGGCGGCCCTGGCGGCGCTGACCTACATCACGGCGACGATGCTGGTGGCCGTGTTTGCTCTGCCCCTGCTGATCCGCCTGGTGGCGCAGCGCGACTACCCCGAACTCGGATGCCACGGCGAAAACGTGTTCTGGGCCAGCCTCGGCAATACCCTGGCCGCCGGCGCGATCTTTCTCGTCGGCAGCCTGGCCATGCTGCCCCTGCTGCTGATCCCCGGCATGCTGCTGGTGTTGCCCCTGCTCTGGGCGGCCTGGCTCAACCAGCGCACCTTTCGCTTCGATGCCCTGGCCGAGCACGCGACGGCGGCGGAGTTGGAGCGCATCGCTGGCGGCAACCGCCGCAGCTTCTGGCTGGCCGGGCTGGTCACTGCCGGCGCAGGCTACCTGCCGCTGGTGAACCTGCTGGCGCCGGCGTTCACCGCGCTGGTCTTCGTCCATCTCGGCCTGGCGGCGCTGCGTCGCTTGCGCCATAAGGAAGGGATAGAACTATGAGCGGCATTGGTGCCCTCATCATCGGCGACGAGATCATCCTTGGCCGCCGCCAGGACAAGCATTTCGCCCGCATCGTCGAAATCCTCGCCGCGCGCGGGCTCACGCTCGACTGGGCGCTGTATGCCGGCGACGATCGCGACAGGCTGGTGGAAACCCTGCGCCGCACCCTGGCCGGCGGCGACATCGTCTTCAGCTGCGGTGGCATCGGCAACACCCCCGACGACCACACGCGGCAGGCGGCGGCAGCGGCGGCCGGCGTCGAGCTGGTGCTGCATCCGAATGCCGAGCGCGAGATCCGCGCGCGCTACGCCGAGACCGGCCGCGAGGTCACGCCCTATGCCTTGGACATGGGGCGCTTTCCCGCCGGCAGTCGCATCATCCCCAACCCGGTGAATCGCATCGCCGGCTTCTCCTTTGGCCACCATCATTTCGTGCCCGGTTTTCCGCAGATGGCCTGGCCGATGATCGAGTGGGTGCTCGACAAGCAATATGCCGATCGCTTCAACCGGAACCCGACCGCCGATGCGGCCATCCTGGTCTGGGACGGCCTCGAAAGCGTGCTGACGCCGCTGATGATCCGCATCGAGTCCGAATTTCCCGGGCTCAAGGTGTTCAGCCTGCCCTTCCTCGGCTCGGCCGAGGTCCGGCGCCACATCGAGCTCGGCGTGCGCGGGGCGCCGGAACTAGTGCCGCCGGCGATGGACCTGATGCGGTGCGAAGTCCGTGCGCTGGGCTACGCGTTCAGCGAAAAATAGGCGCCGGCCCGGCGGCGAAGCTCAGCCGGTTCCACCCACTGTCAGGCCGTCGATGCGCACCGTCGGCTGGCCGACGCCTACGGGCACGCTCTGGCCTTCCTTGCCGCAGGTGCCGACGCCCGAATCGAGCGCCATGTCGTTGCCGATCATGGAGACCCGGTTCATGGCTTCCGGGCCGCTGCCGATCAGCGTCGCACCCTTGACCGGCGTGGTGATCTTGCCGTTCTCGATCAGATAGGCCTCGGCGGTCGAGAAGACGAACTTGCCGCTGGTGATATCGACCTGGCCGCCGCCGAAGTTGGCGGCGTACAAGCCCTTCTTCACCGACTTGATGATCTCCTGCGGGTCGCGCTCGCCATTGAGCATGGTGGTGTTGGTCATGCGCGGCAGCGGCAGGTGCGCAAAGGATTCGCGGCGGCCGTTGCCGGTGGGCGCGACGCCCATCAGGCGCGCATTCAGCGTGTCCTGCAGGTAGCGGACCAGGACGCCGTCCTCGATCAGCACCGTGCGCTGGGTCGGGTTGCCTTCGTCATCGATGGTCAGCGAACCCCTGCGGTCGACGATGGTGCCGTCATCGACCACGGTGACGCCCCTGGACGCGACACGCTGGCCGATGCGTCCGGCAAAGGTGGAACTGCCCTTGCGGTTGAAATCACCCTCGAGGCCGTGCCCGACCGCTTCATGCAGCAGGATGCCGGGCCAGCCCGGGCCGAGCACCACGGTCATGGCGCCGGCCGGGGCCGGTTTGGCCGCGAGGTTGACGCTGGCCTGATGCACGGCGCGTTCGGCGTAGTCCTGCAGCACGGCGTCGCTGAAATAGGCATAGTCGAAGCGCCCGCCGCCGCCCGAGGAGCCCTGTTCGCGGCGCCCCTTCTCTTCCATGATCACGGTCAGCGAGACGCGCACCAGGGGCCGCACGTCGGCCGCCATGCGGCCATCCGAGCGCGCCACCAGCACCACTTCCCAAGTGCCGGCGATGTGCGCCATGACATCCTTGACCCGGGGGTCGACGGCGCGCGCCATGGCTTCGACGCGTTCCAGCAGCTTGACCTTGGCCGCGTCGTCGAGCGAGGCAATCGGGTCGTCGGCGACGTAGAGGGCCTGCGGCGCCTTGCCGGCGCGCAGCATCGGCGCCAGGCGCTGGGCGCCGGAGGCCGCGATGGCGCGCGTCGCGCCGGCCGCCGCCTGGAGCGCTTTCAGGCTGATGTCGTCGGAATAGGCGAAGGCGGTTTTCTCGCCCGCCAGGGCGCGCACGCCGACGCCCTGCTCAATGTTGAAGCTGCCCGATTTGACGATGCCTTCTTCCAGGCTCCAGGCTTCGGAACGCTGGTACTGGAAATAGAGGTCGGCGTAATCGACATGGTGGCCCAGCAACTGCCCGAAGATGCGCTCCAGTTGGTGCGGGGCCAAGCCATGCGGCCGCAGCAGGGTCTGCTCGGCAATCTCGAAATGGGGAATCGGGCTGGTGATGGCGTTCATGGGAGTCCTGTCGGGATTCGAGCGGGTGGGCGCTCCGTGGCAATCGAGCGTAGCGAGCATATCAGTAGCCTCCCCCGCGAGGGGGGCGAGGCGGGAATTCGTGACGCATGCGTCACGCCGCCGCAGCCGGCTGGCTGTGCAAAGCTAGCCGTGGGCCGCGTAGCGGATGGGAGGGGGCGGGCCCACTTGCTTGCGCGCCTTGCCTGGTGCAGGATGGTCATCGGCAAACCTGCGCGTCAAAGTATGCGGTGTTTCAGCGCCGGCAGGCTGGCGCGGGTGTCGCTGATGCGTTGCGGGTCCAGATCGGCGATGACCACACCTTCGCCCTTGTCCATGCGGGCAAGGATGTCGCCCCAGGGGTCGATGATCATCGAATTGCCGTGGGTCATGCGGCCCGTAGGGTGCAGGCCGCCCTGGGCCGAGGCCAGCAGGTAGCACTGGTTTTCCACGGCGCGGGCGCGCAGCAGCATTTCCCAGTGGGCGCGGCCGGTGGTGTCGGTGAAGGCCGCCGGCAGCACCAGCAAGTCCAACGGTCCCAGGGCGCGAAACAGTTCGGGGAAACGCAGGTCGTAGCAGATGGCGATTCCGACGCGGCCGAAGGGTGTTTCGAAGGCGACAATCTGGTCGCCGCGTTCGATGGTTGCCGCCTCGTCGTAGGACTCGGCGCCCTTGCGGAAGCCGAAGAGGTGGATCTTGTCGTAGCGCGCGACGCGCTGGCCTTCAGGGCCAAAGACGAGGCAACTGTTGCGCAGCTTCGCCGGATCGTCGGCAAAGAGCGGAATCGAGCCGCCGACCAGCCAGATGCCGTGTCTGCTCGCGGCTGCGGCGAGGAAGTCCTGGATCGGGCCACTGCCATCGCGCTCGCGTGCCGCGAGCCGGTCGACATCGCCGGCGCCGATCAAGGGGAAGTACTCGGGTAGCGCGACCAGTTGCGCGCCGCCCGCCGCGGCCTCGGCGATCAGGCGCCCGGCGGTGGCGAGGTTGGGCGCGACATCGGGGCCGGAGATCATTTGTATGGCGGCGATTTTCACGGCTTCTTCTCCTCCGATTTGGCGGGCACCTTGCTCAATTTTTCCACTTTCGGATCGGCCCAACTGCCGGTCACGGCATATTCAAAGGCGAAGGCCTGGTCGAGCGGGTCCTTGAACAGCTTCTGCGCCGCCCAGACCACGGCGCCGGCGACCGGATTGGCGATCATGGTACCGACCGCAATCGACTCGCCGACCGCCGGTTGCACCCTGACCTTGAGGTCCTGGGTCTCGGCACCGAGGTTGACCGAGCCGCTCATCAGCACCTTGGCCGAGGGCCCGCGGATCTGTAGTTCCCGGGTATCCATGACGCCGCGCGCGACAGCGAATTCCCCGCCGATGGCATCGAAGGCGAAGCCCTCGCTGAAGACATCGCGGAAGTCCAGGGTGATCCGCCGCGGCAGCGATTGCAGGCTGAGGATGCCAAGCAGCCGGCCGACGCCCGGCTCGAGCTTGACGAACTGTCCGCTGGCCGCGTCGAGTTTGAGGTTGCCGGCGAGCGAAGGATAGTCGATGGTGAAGGGCGAGCCAATCCAGGAGAGGTTGCCGGCGAGGCTGGCATTGCCGCGACGCACCGCGTCCGGGTAGCCGATACGTGCCAGCAACTTGTCGAGGTTCCTGGCGTCGAGCTTGAATTCGACACGGGTGTCGGCCTGGGTCGGGCTGCGCCGCCAGCGGCCATTGGCTTCGAGTACGCCGTCGTCGTTCTTGACGTCGATGCGCGCATTCCAGAAGCCGTCGCGATTCTCCGCCGCGACGCGCACCGTGCCCAGCGCGCGCTCCTTGAACGAGAGCTGGTCGACGGTGATGTCGAGTGCCGGAATGCGGTCGATGACTTCGCTGGTGCGGGCCTGTAGTACGGCAGGGCTTGCCGAGCCTTCGGGAATCGCAAACTGACCGATGCGCCCCGTGAGCTTGCCGCCGCCGCCGCTGTTCCAATCGAAGTTGCCGGCCACCTCACGGCTCTTGAGGTCGAAGCGGGTGCTGGGCGAGTTCTCGCCGCGGCTGCCAGTAACACGAACGTCATGGAAGCTCTTTTCCTGCAACACCAGTTCGGCCGCACGCAGGTCGAACTGCACCGTCGGCAGCAAGGGTAGCGGCGATGTGTCGCGGCCTGCGCCATCGGCCTTGGCTTCAAGGATCGCGCGCCAGAAATCGGTGTCGACCCGCGCCAGGTTGACCGCGATGCTCAGGTTTCGGTCGGGCAGGATGGCGCCGCCGTCGCCGACGGCGAGCACGCCCCGTGTGATGCCGACTTTTCCGTTCTCATGGCGCCTTACCAGTTGCGCGCGCAAGGCGCGGCCCAGCGTGATGTCCAGCATGTCATGGGGGGGGGCGGAAGTCGGCGCCCGCGGCACGGCGGCTGCTTTGGCGCCGGGTCGCGTTGCCGGCTCGGGGGGCGGCTTGCGTTCGAAGCTCAGGTTCATCGGCTCGGTCGCCGGCTTGTTGAACGGTTCCGGCAGGCTGGACGAAATCCCGAGCAGATTCGAGACCAGCTTTACCTCGGCAGCCTTCTTGCGCACCCGTACCGTGCCTGTCCATTTGGTGCTGCCGCTGAGGTAGTCGAAGATCGCATGCGGATACTGCTGCCGCAGCGCGGCGACGCTGGCGTCGCCGGCGGCGTTGACCTGCAGGTTGCCGTCGGCGGTGCGGATATCCACCGCCATCGGCATGCCGATCAGGTTGCCGCGAACAGCGCGCGCCTCGAGGTGGTCGCCGGAAAAGCGCAACACGCCCCTGACGTCGGTGAGCGGCGGCAGGTCACTGTCGACCACCAGGCGGTTGCCGTCGAAGCGGTAGCTGCCGTCGATCTTCGAGCGATCGAGTTTGCGCAGGGGCAGGTTGAACTTGAGGTCGAGTTCCCCGTTGCCCTCGGCGCGCATCTCCTCGGTGAAATGGTCGATGCGTTCACCTACCGGGCTGGCCTCGATGAAGCGCAGGAAGTCCGCCGTGGGGCCGCTGGCCTTGCCGCTGACGGCGAGCAATTCATCATGTTGTTCGAGGTCGGCAATCTCGGCGCGCACCTCGCGCAGCTTGACACCGAAAACCAGCCCGCTCTTCCCGGTGATCAGCATGCGTTGCCCCGAGAACAGCAGTTCGCCATCGATGGCCGTGATCTCGGGCCAGCTCGACGCATAGCGCAGTGTGGCCCCCTGGAATTTGCCGTGAACCTCGAACAGGCCGTCCCGGGCGTCTCGAAAGGGAAATTGCCAGAGGTCGCCGCGCAGTTTCAGTGTGGCTTCGGTCGCGTTGCCGCCAATGATTGCGCTTTGCAGCCAGTCGCGCACGTTTTTCCCCACGCCCAGCGGCATGTAGCGCCAGACGGCCTCGCCGCTGCCGCGTGTCAGGCGCGCCCGCATGTCGATTTTCCCCGGCCCCTTATCCAGGGGTTGCCAGGTGCCGCTGGCTTCGCCGGCGGCGTCGCGGTTGTGGAAGGTGGCCTTGTGCAGGCGGACCTGCAGGCCGTCCGCGGCCACGCGCCAATCGGCTTCAGCCGCAAAGGCCTCGAGTTCGAGGCGCGGATCGGCAAACACCGTTGGCAGCTCGAACGCGGTCTTGTTGCCGTCGAGCTGCAGGTCGCCGCCCTTTTCATTTCCACTGACATTGCCATTGACGCCCGACATGCCGGGGACCGGGCCCAGGGCACTCAGGCCCAGGCCCTCGAAGCGGCTCTTGATGGTCCATTTTTCCAGTGCGGCCACGTTGTCAGGGGCGCTGGTCCAGTCCAGTTTGAGGTCGAATACGCGACCGCGCGGCGCATGCCTGGCCAGGCGGGCGCGGCTGTCGTCATTGAAGGGCAGGTGCGCCGCGAGGTCGGCGAGTACGCCGAGGTCAAGGCCGTTGGCGGTAGCGGAGCCCTGGGCCGCGCGATTGGCGGCGGCACCGCGCCAGGTGAGCTTGAAGTCGGTTTGCGGCAATGACAAGCCATTGCGCGTAGCGAGCGTCAGGCGTTTCAGCTCGGCTTCGAAGCCATTGTCGAGGCGACGTCCGGCGAGGCGGCCTTCGAGCAGGACCAGGTCGAGTTCCGGCAGGTCTGGCCGCAACTGCAGGCGCACGTCGGCCAGGCGCACATCGGCGGTCGCCGAGGTCAACTGCTTGCCGCCGAAACCCAGCCACAGGCGCAGCGCGCCATTGCCCTGGGGCAGCGCAACCGGATAGTCGACCCAGGTGCGCCAGACGGCGAGGTCGGCGTAGTCGAGCTCGGCATAGGCCTCGCCCTTCCAGGAGTTGATCTCGTCAAGGTCGCGGCCCTTGAAGTCGCCACGGATGTCGATGCGGGCCGCCAGCGCGCGTGGCGGCTCGGCGGTGAAGCCGAAGCGGTGACGCTTGCCGCTGTTGTCGAGCTGGAAATTCACGCGCTTGAGTTCCAGCGGCGGCGCCTTGCGCAGTTCGTCGTTCCAGGCGATCGTGGCATCACGGATCACGACGCGGTCCTGTGCCAGCAGCCAGTCGGCAAAGCCGGCTTCACTGTTCGGGTCCGGGGTGATTTCCAGGCCGGCAGCAAAAAAGCGACCCGCCATGTCGCGGCGCAGATGCAGCGTCGGGGCATTCAGTTCCAGGCGCGCCAGGCGCAACTCGAGATGCCATAGCGAACTCCAGGCCAGCTCGGTCTCGACCTCGTCGAAGGCGAGGGCGGTGCGGCCCTCGGCATCGCGGATCTCGAAACCGTCGAGGCTCAGGGCCGGGCGCAGGCCGGCCCAGTGTGCCTCGATCTTGCGGATGCCGACCGGGCGGTTGATCGCCGTGCCTATCATGCGCTCGATGTCCGGCCGGTAGCTTTCGATCTGCGGCAGGACGGCATAGCGCAGCGCCAGCACCAGCAGGGCGAACACGAAATAGGCGAAGGTGGCGACCCAGAGCAGCACGCGCAGCAGCGTCCGCAGCCCGGGGGAGGCTGAGGGCAGGCGAAGACGTGAACTCAAATTCGAGATGATGGTCCTGTTTGTCGCGGGGTCGGGCGGGACGGGCCGTGCCCGGGCGCACGCTAGAATGGGCGCCGCAGCGCCGAACCTGCAAATTCTAACCGATGCCTTCCGTCCCCGAAATCGCCGAAACATCCCGTTACCTTGCGCGTTTGCTGGCGGCAAAGCCGGCCCTGGCGGCCGAAATCGACGCTAGCGTGCTGCGACCAGTGACCGCCGACGAACTCGCCGCCTGGCTGGACGCGCAGGAGGTCACCGAAGCCAGGCTCAAGATGGTGCTGCGCCAGTTGAAGCAGCGCGCTTATGCCCGCATTGCGGCGCGCGACCTGGGCGGCCTGGCGCCGCTGGACGAGGTAGTTGAATGCATGACCTTGATTGCCGAAACTGCGGTAAGCAAGGCGATCGAGGTTCTTGACAAGGGGCTCGTCGAGCGCTACGGCACGCCACGCGGTGCCGGAGACGGCGCGGTGGGCAAAGCGGTGGGTCGCGCGCAGGAGCTGATTGTCATCGGCATGGGCAAGCTGGGCGGGCGCGAACTCAATGTCTCCTCGGACATCGACCTGATCTTCGTTTACCCCGAGGACGGCGACACCGATGGCGCCCGGTCGATTTCCAATTTCGAGTATTTCACGCGCCTCGGCCGCGGCCTGATCAACGCCATCGCCGACATCACCGAAGACGGCCAGGTCTTCCGCGTCGACATGCGCTTGCGGCCCAACGGCGATTCCGGCCCGCTGGTCTGCTCCTTCGACATGCTGGAAAACTATTTCGTCACCCAGGGCCGCGAGTGGGAGCGCTATGCCTGGATCAAGGCGCGGCCGCTGACGGGGGGACGCCACGAGGAGCTGGAGGCGATCCGCCGTCCCTTCGTCTTCCGCAAGTATCTCGACTTCGGCGCCATCAACGCCATGCGTGAGCTGCACGCGCAGATCCGCCAGGAAGTGGCGAAAAAGGACAAGGCCGACAACGTCAAGCTCGGCCCCGGGGGCATTCGTGAAATCGAATTCATCGCCCAGGTGTTTCAGCTGATCCGGGGCGGCCGCGATCCATCCTTGCAGATCAAGCCGACCCTCCAGGTGCTGAAACTGCTGGCCGACAACGGCCTGCTTGCTGCCGAAGCGGTGCGTGAGTTGTCGGCCGCTTACGACTTCCTGCGCCGCGTCGAACACCGTTTGCAATATCTCGACGATGCCCAGACCCACATGCTGCCCACCAGTGACGACGATCGTGCCATCGTCGCCCGCGCCATGGGCTACGGCTCCTTCGACGGCCTGCTGGCCGAGTTGGACGACCACCGTGCCGCCGTGGCGCGGCATTTCGAGGCGGTGTTCGCCGACCCCAATCGCGGCGAGCACCAGCTGGCCGGCATGTGGCGCGGCGCCGGCAGCGAGGAGCAGGGCGAAGAATTCGCCAAGCTCGGCTACAGAGAGCCGCGAGAGGCGGCGACGCGGGTCGCTGCGCTGCGTGAAGGGCCGCGCTACCAGCAGCTAGGCGCCAGCATCCGCGAGCGCTTCGACGCCCTGGTGCCGCAGCTGATCCAGGCCGCCGCCGAAATGCCCAATCCGGACGCGACGCTTTCGCGCAGCCTCGACCTGCTCGAATCCATCTCGCGCCGCGCCGCCTATCTGGCCCTGCTGCAGCAGTACCCGCAGGCCTTGCGCAAGGTGGCCGAACTGGTCAGCAGTTCGAGCTGGGCCGCCGAGTACCTGCAGCGCCATCCCATCCTGCTCGACGAACTGCTCGACCCGCGCCTGCTCGATGTCCTGCCCGACTGGAGTGGCGTACGCCATGCGCTGGAATCCAAACTGGCCGAGCTGGAGCCGGACACCGAACGGCAGATGGACTTGCTGCGCGAAACCCACCACGCCCAGGTCTTCCGCCTGCTGGCCCAGGACGTGGCCGGTTTATATACGGTGGAAAGGCTCGCCGACCACTTGTCCGAACTTGCCGACATCCTGCTCGACGCCGCCCTGCGCCACGCCTGGCTGAAAATGCTCAAGCGCCATGTCGAGCAGCCGAAATTCGCCGTCATCAGCTACGGCAAGCTGGGCGGCAAGGAGCTCGGCTTCGCCTCCGACCTCGACCTGGTTTTCCTCTACGACGATGCGGCGCCGGAAGCTGGCGAGAACTATGCACGGCTGGGTACCCGGCTCAACACCTGGCTTTCGGCGCAGACCGCCGCCGGCCAGCTGTTCGAGACCGACCTGCGGCTGCGGCCCAACGGCGAATCGGGCCTGGTCGTCAGCTCCATGGAATCCTTCCGCAAGTACCAGCTTGAATCGGCCTGGGTCTGGGAACATCAGGCCCTGACGCGCGCCCGCTACTCGGCTGGCGATCCCGCCGTCGGCGAAGCCTTCGAGAAGATCCGCTGCGAGGTGCTGTGCCAGCGGCGCGATCTTGAAAAACTGCGCGCCGACATCGTCGACATGCGGCAGAAGATGATGGACAGCCACGCCACGCGCGGCGACCTGCGCGATACCGTGTTCGACCTCAAGCACGATCCCGGCGGCCTGGTCGATGTCGAATTCATCGTCCAGTACCTGGTGCTCGGCCATTCGCATGCCCATCGTGAACTCACCGGCAACAAGGGCAACATCGCCCTGCTGAAAATGGCTGCCGACGCCGGCCTGATCCCCGTCGAACTGGCCGAGACCGTGCGCAATGCCTACCGTGATTACCGGCGGCTTCAGCATGGATTGCGGCTGAACGGCACCAAGGCGCGGGTTGCGCCCGATACGGTGGCGGATCGCGTGGCGGCGGTGCGAGAGTTGTGGCTGCTGGTGTTCGGCGAAACTGCTGCCGGGTAATCGGCGGGGCGATAGCGTCGGCGAACGGCGGGCGGCGCTCCAGCCGTCCCGACGGCGCGGGAACTCGGATAATCGCCGTACTGTCATCCGCAGCGGCGAAGAGAGCGTATTTTGCTCGACCGCCCTGCTGCGCAGCGGCATCATCAGCGCCGACTTTTGAGGATTGCCGGGAGCGGCTAAACTCCATGCTTCCCGTTGCAAGACCTTTGCGCCGATCCCGACCATGCCCGTCAATTACGCCACCCCCACCCCTGCAGCCCTGTTCCCCGTCGCCGGCGTGCGCCTCGGCACCGCCGAGGCCGGTATCCGCAAGAAGGACAGGCGCGACCTGACGCTGGTCGAACTGGCGCCGGGCAGCAGGGCGGCGGGCGTGTTTACCCAGAACCGCTGCTGTGCGGCGCCGGTCACGCTGTGCCGCGAGCATCTGGCGGGCGACGGCAGCCTGCGCGCGCTGGTGATCAACACCGGCATCGCCAATGCGGCGACCGGCGAGCAGGGCATGGTCGCGGCGCGCGCGACCTGCGCTGCGGTGGCCAGCTTGCTGGGCTGCGCGGCGCGCGAAGTGCTGCCGTTTTCCACCGGCGTGATCCTCGAACACCTGCCGGTGGATCGGCTGGTCGCCGGCCTGCCGGCGGCAATGGCGGATTTGAAGGCAGACAACTGGCATGCCGCGGCGCACGCCATCATGACCACCGACACCGTGGCCAAGGCCGCTTCGCGCCGCATCGAGCTGGGCGGCAAGACCATCACCGTCACCGGCATCAGCAAGGGCGCCGGCATGATCCGGCCCAACATGGCAACCATGCTCGGCTTCGTCGCCACCGATGCCGAGATTGCCGCCGGACTGCTGGCGCAACTGGCCAGGGACGCGGCGGACCAGAGCTTCAACTGCATCACCGTCGATGGCGACACCTCGACCAACGATTCCTTCGTCGTCATTGCCACCGGGGCTTCAGGCCTGGAGGTTGATATCGCCTCGCCGCACTGGCCGGCCTTGCGTGCGGCGGTGTTTGCCGTGGCCCAGGAACTGGCCCAGGCCATCGTGCGCGACGGCGAGGGCGCCACCAAGTTCATCAGCGTGAAAGTCGGCGCTGGCGGTACGGCGGAGGAATGCCGCCAGGTGGCCTATGCCATCGGCCATTCGCCGCTGGTGAAAACGGCCTTCTTCGCTTCCGACCCCAACCTCGGGCGGATACTCGCCGCGATCGGCTACGCCGGCATAGCCGACCTCGACGCCGCCGGGGTGCGCGTCTGGCTGGGCTCCAATGAGAAAAATGCGGACGAGGAAGTGCTGGTTTCCGAGCACGGCGGGCGTGCCGCCAGCTATCGCGAGGAAGACGGTTCGCGCATCATGAAGAACGCCGAGATCACGGTACGCGTCGATCTTGGTCGCGGCACGGCAGCGGCAACCGTGTGGACCTGCGACTTCTCCTACGATTACGTAAAGATCAACGCCGACTACCGCAGTTGAGCTCGTGAATAAATCTACTGCGCGTGCCGGATCGGGGCTTGGGCGGCTCATTTGGCAAACCCGGCTATCCTCATGTACAACGACGTACATTCCGGTAGCTGCGCTCCGGCCGCACCCCGCTGCGGCCCGCTCGCTACGCCCCGTAGGAAGTCCCCTTGGGGGACGATTTCTTCACGATCTCTAGGAATGGAACAACTGCCGCTGGCCATCGGCTGGGTGCTCTATGCCGCGCTGCATTCGCTGCTGGCCGACCTGCGCCTCAAGGCGGCACTGGCGGCGCGCTTCCCCGGATTCACTCCCTGGTACCGGCTGGCCTACAACGGCGTCGCACTGCTCACCGCGCTGCCCCTGCTGTGGCTGATGCGGGAAGTGCCGGGCGCCGAACTCTGGGCCTGGAACGGTGTCTGGGCCTGGCTGGCCAACGGCCTTGCCCTCGCCGCTCTTTGGGGAGCGATGCAGTCGTCGAAGGCCTACGCGATGAACGACTTCCTCGGTCTGGGAGTATTCGGCGGCGACAAGACCATCGAGCGCGACGTGTTCCGCCTGTCCGCGCCGCACCGCTTCGTGCGCCATCCCTGGTACAGCTTTGGCCTGGTCATCGTGTGGACCCGCGACATGAATGCGGCCATGCTGGTGTCGGCGCTGGCGATCACGCTGTATTTCATCGTCGGTTCCTGGCTGGAGGAACGGAAACTAATTGCCATCCACGGCGACACCTACCGCCGCTACCGCGAGCGGGTACCGGGCCTGCTGCCCCTGCCCTGGAAGTGGCTGAGCCGCGACGAGGCGGCCAACTTTCACTGAACGGCGGGCCGGCCCTGCGGTTACCATTACGCCTTTGCCCGCCCCGGAATCGCAAGGAGAAACCATGATCGCAGACCAGGCCTGTTTCGACCGCGCCATCGCATTGTTCGATGCCGCCAATGCCCAGGACCCCAACCAGGACGAAGGACAGCCCAAGGAACTGCTGTACGCCAAACGCATGACCGAGATGATCGGTCGCTACGCGCCGGACGCCGGCGAGGTGGCACAGCTGGCGGTGCGCGCCCAGCACATCAAGCGCTGGACCGTGCCGCGCAACAGCTATCCGATGACCAAGGAAGGCTACTTCGCCTGGCGCACGGGGCTCTACAAGTTCCACGCCGAGACCGCCGGCGAACTGATGCAGCAGGCCGGCTACGACCAGGAAATGATAGCCAAGGTGAAGATGGCCGTGGGCAAGCGCCAGCTCAAGCTGAATCCGGATACGCAGATGATGGAAGACGTCACCGACCTGGTCTTCATCGAGCACTACATGCTTGGCTTCGCCGGCCAGCATGCCGAGTACAGCGAAGAAAAATGGCTGGACATCGTGCGCAAGACCTGGAAGAAGATGTCCGAGCGCGCCCACGCCTTTGCCACCGGCGGCGGCATCACGCTGCCTGAGCCGCTGGTGCCATTGATACTCAAAGCCATCACCGAGGAAAAGAAACCATGAACGTCGGATTCATCGGCCTCGGCCTGATGGGCCGCCCCATGGCCCTGCACCTGGAAAAGGCCGGGCACGCCCTGCATCTGTGGGCGCGGCGCCCCGAGTCGCTGGCGCCGTTTGCGGGCGTCAATGCCAAGACCTACGCGGCCCCGGCCCAGGTGGCGGCGAATGCGGACGTCGTGATCACCATGGTCGCCGACGCGCCGGACGTCGAAAACGTCTGCCTCGGCGCCGACGGTCTGGCGGCCGGTGGCAAGCCGGGGCTGATCGTGGTCGACATGTCGACCATCAATCCGAACGCCGCCCGCAGCATTGGGAGCCGCCTGGGCGAGAAGGGCATCGAGTTCGTCGACGCGCCGGTGTCGGGCGGCGAGACGGGTGCCATCAACGCCGCGCTGACCATCATGGTCGGCGGCAAGCCGGAGGTCTTCGAGAAGGTCAAGCCGCTGCTGGAGAAGATGGGCAAGTCGGTGACGCTGATCGGCGGCTCGGGCGCCGGCCAGGTGGCCAAGGCCTGCAACCAGATCCTCACCGGCGTCGGCGTGATGGCGGTGGCCGAGGCCTTCAATTTCGCGGCGAAGAGCGGGGTCGACGCGGCCAAGGTGAGGGAAGCCCTGCTCGGCGGCTTCGCTTATTCAAAGGTGCTGGAGAACCACGGCCAGCGCATGCTCGACCGCAACTTCAAGCCCGGCTTCAAGGCCTGGATGCATCAGAAGGATTTGCGCATCGTCATGGAAGAGGCGCATCGCATGGGCCTCATGTTGCCTTCGGCAGCCGCCACGGCGCAGGTCTTCAATGCCATCGTCGGCAGCGGCATGGGCGAGAACGACTCGATCACCGCCCTGCAGTTGCTGGAGAAAATGAGTACGCCGGAGTAGCTGCCGTGCGCCTGGGCTTCATCGGCTTCGGCACCATGGGCCAACCCATGGTCGAGCACCTGCTGAAGGCAGGTCACGAGCTGCGCGTCTGGAGTCGCCGTGCCGCCAGCGCCGACTTTGCCGTGGCGCTGGGCGCGCTGCGTTGCGCTGCGGTGGCGGAGGTGGCGAGCGGGAGCGAAATCGTCTGCACCAACGTGACCGCCAACGCCGATGTCGCCGGGCTGGCCGATGCCCTGCGGCCGGCCCTGGCGCGGGGCGCGATCCATCTCGATTTTTCCACCATCGCGCCGGGCGTGGCCAAGACCATTGCGGTGGCCCATGCCGAATGCGGCGTCGATTTCGTCGATGCACCGGTGTCGGGCGGTGGTGTCGGCGCGCGGAATGCCACGCTGGCGATCATGTGGGGCGGCCGGGAGGAACTCGCACCGCGCCTGGCGCCGATCTTCTCGGCGCTGGGCAAGAGCGCGGTACGCATCGGCGAGGCCGGTGCCGGCCAGGTGGCCAAGGCCTGCAACCAGATGATCCTGGTCAACCTGATCGAGG
Source organism: Rhodocyclales bacterium (assembly GCA_016215645.1). Lineage (GTDB taxonomy): Bacteria > Pseudomonadota > Gammaproteobacteria > Burkholderiales > Rhodocyclaceae > Sulfuritalea. The sequence goes on along the minus strand of JACRIX010000050.1, from coordinate 14,971 downwards.
CCTGCGCCGAGGCGGCCGCGCTGGCCGCCGCCGCCGGCGTCGACTTCACGCTGGTGCGCGAGGCCATGCTCGGGGGTTCGGCCGGTTCGCGCGCGCTGGAGGTCTTCGGCGCGCGCATGGCGACGCGTGACTTCGCCGCCGGGGTGGAAGCGCGCCTCCACCACAAGGACTACGCGTTATTGACGGACGAGGCGACCCGCATCGGTGCGCCGCTGCCGGTGTCGGCAACCGTTTGGCAACAGCTCAATGCGCTGATGGCGCGGGGCCTGGGAACGCAGGACACGTCGTCCCTGCTGCGTGTACTGGAGACGGTCCGGCCAGAATCCGCGCGATGAGCGGCGCACCGATGATCCCGGTGCCGAAACAGGCATCCCTGGAACTCAACGCGATCTTCGAGAACGCGACCGTCGGCATCCTGTTTACCCATAATCGCAAGCTGATGCAGGCCAACCGCCTGTGTGCCGAGATGTTCGGCTACACGCTGGCGGAATTCCTCGGGCAGTCGGCGCTGATCCTCTACCAGGATCAGGAAGCGTATTCCGTGCTCGGTCGCGAGGCGGGCCCGGTGCTCTCGGAGGGCAAGTCTTTTCGCGCCGATACTCAGCTCAGGCGCCGCGACGGCAGCATGTTCTGGTGCCGTGTGTCGGCCAAGGCGGTGGACCCCGAGCGGCCGCGCGATGGCACACTGTGGATCATCGAGGACATGACCGATGACCACCTGATGCTGGAGCGGCTGGAGCGGACCACGCTCGAACTGTCGGCCATTCTCGACACGGCGTCGATCGGCATCGCCGTGGTGCGCAATCGCGTTTTCGTGCGCTGCAACCGGCGCTTCGAGGAGCTGTTCGATCTGGCGCCGGGGTCCCTGGTGGGACAGTCGGCGCGGCGCTTGTTCGCCAGCGACGAGGAGTTCGAACGCATCGGCGAGCAGGTCTATGGCGAGTTCGCCGCCGGCAAGGTGCATCGTCGCGAGCAGCAGCACCGCCGCCGCGACGGCAAGCTGAGCTGGCTGCGCGTCAGCGGCAACGTGTTCGACAAAGCCAATCCGCATTCCGGGTCGGTCTGGCTGACCGAGGATTTCACCGCGACGCGCGAGGCCGAGGAGCGCGCCCACCAGGCCTACGACGAGCAGCAGATCATTTTCGACAATGCCGCAGTGGGCATCCTGTTCGCGCGCGACCGCATGGTGCAGCGTTGCAACCGCCGTTTGGCGGAAATTTTCGGCTATGCCCCCGAGGAATTGTCGGGGCGCTCGACGCGCGTTTTCTACCTCAATGAGGATGACTACCAGCGGCATGGTGCCGAGCTGCTGCCGGTGGTTACCGGGGGCGGCACCTACGTCGGCGAATTGCGCGTACGCCATCGCGACGGACACGCCTTCTGGGTACGCGCCACCGGGCGGCGCGTGGCCGGTCAGACCGAGAGCGTGGACCTGACCTGGATCTTCGAGGACGTTACTGAACGCCACCAGGCCGAAGAAGCCCTGCTGCGCGCGCACGAGGAACTCGAACAGCGCGTGGTCGAGCGCACGGCGGAACTCGCCAGTGCGAACTCACAGTTGCAGGAAGAAGTCTTCGAACGCATGCAGGCGGAGCAGCGCATCTGGCATGTCGCCCACCACGACAGCCTGACCGGCCTGCCCAACCGCGCACTGTTGCACGACCGCCTGCAGCAGGCCCTGGCCAAGGCGCAGCGCAGCCGGCATCGGGTGGCCGTGATGTTCCTCGACCTGGATCGTTTCAAGAGCGTCAACGACAGCCTTGGCCATGCCGTCGGCGATGAGTTGCTGAAGTACGTCGCGGCGCGCCTGACCGGCGTGGTGCGCGCGGTCGATACCGTCTCGCGCCTGGGCGGCGACGAATTCGTTATCGTGCTGGAGGAAGCCGGATCGCCCGACGACGTGGTACAGGTGGCGGAGAAGATCATCGGCGCACTGGCCGCCGAGGCCAGCATCGGCGGCCACCAGTTGCGCGCCACGCCCTCGATCGGCATCAGCGTGTTTCCCGACGACGCCGTCGAGGCCTTCGCGCTGATGAAGAATGCCGATACCGCGATGTACCACGCCAAGGCGGCGGGGCGGAACAATTTCCAGTTCTTCGCGCGCAAGATGAACGAGCAGGCGACACATTTCTTCACCCTGGAAAACAAGCTGCGTCACGCCATCGAGGCCGGCCAGCTGCTGCTGCACTACCAACCTCTGATCCACTGGCCACGGCGCGTGGTCTGCGGCGTCGAGGCGCTGGTGCGCTGGAATGATCCGGACCACGGACTGATCCAGCCGGCCGAATTCATCCCCATCGCCGAGGAGACCGGGCTGATCGTGCCAGTCGGCGAGTGGGTGCTGGCCGCGGCCCTGCGCCAGAACCGCCTGTGGCAGCAGCAGGGGAGGCCCTTGCTGCCGGTGTCCGTGAATCTTTCGCCGCGCCAGTTTCGCGAGAAGGATCTGGTGACCACTCTGCGCCGCATCCTTGCCGACACGGGACAACCGGCGCGCCTGCTCGAACTGGAGATCACCGAGTCCACGCTGATGCACGACATCGAAGAGACCCGCGCGCGCCTGGAAGAGATCGCTGCCATGGGCGTGCGCCTGTCGATCGACGATTTCGGCACCGGCTATTCCAGCCTAAGCTACCTCAAGCGCTTTCCGGTGCACAAGCTCAAGATCGATCAGAGCTTCATCCGCGACCTGACGACGGACAGTGACGACGCCGCGATCGTCAACGCCATCGTCGGTCTGGCGCTCAGCCTGGGCCTGGACATTCTCGCCGAGGGCGTTGAAACCCGCGCGCAACTCGGTTCGCTGATCAAGCTGGGCTGCGAACAATTTCAGGGAAACCTGTTCTCGCCGCCCCTGCCGGCATTGGGCGTAGAAGAGATTTTCCGTCCACGGTTCCCGAATGGCGCTCAGGCATAATTCCGTCTTTCCCCAACCACGCAAGGGAGCAGGACAATGAGTCAAGTCACCACGGCCAGCGGGCTGATCATCGAGGACCTGGTTGTCGGCGACGGCGCCGAAGCGGCGGCCGGACAGCACGTCACCGTGCACTACACGGGTTGGCTCACCGATGGCCGCAAGTTCGACTCGAGCAAGGATCGCAATGATCCGTTTGCCTTCGCCCTGGGGGCACGCCATGTCATCGCTGGTTGGGACGAGGGCGTGCAGGGCATGAAGATCGGCGGCACGCGCAAGCTGACCATTCCCTCCGAGCTCGGCTATGGCGCCCGCGGCGCCGGTGGCGTGATCCCGCCCAACGCAACACTGGTGTTCGAAGTCGAACTGCTCGGGCTGGATTGATTTTCGGATGGGGGCCGCCAGGCTCCCGCCAGCGCATGGCTTTTTTCCCCGCCTCCCGGTTGCCCAACGTCGGCACCACGATCTTTACCGTCATGTCGCGGCTGGCCGCGGAACATGGCGCGATCAACCTGTCGCAGGGTTTCCCTGATTTTTCACCTTCGCCCTTGTTGCTGGAGCGCGTCAGCCACCACATGGCGGCCGGCGCCAACCAGTATCCGCCGATGGCCGGGGTGGTGCCGCTGCGTGACGCCATTGCGGAGAAGGTGCAGCGGCTCTACCTTGCCGCCTACGATCCGGAAAGCGAAATCACCGTCACTGCCGGCGCGACGCAGGCGATCTACACCGCGATTGCCTGCTGCGTGCGGCCCGGCGACGAAGTCATTGTCTTCGCACCGGTGTATGACTCGTATGTTCCGGGCATCGAGCTCAACGGCGGTCATGCGGTGTATGCGCATCTGCGCTTTCCCGAGTTCAAGCCGGACTGGGAGGAAGTGCGCGCACTGATCACGCCGCGCACGCGCATGATCATCATCAACTCGCCGCACAACCCGAGCGGTGCGGTTTGGTCGGCAGAAGACATGGCGATGCTGGAGACGCTCGTTCGCGACAGCAAGATCGTCGTCGTCAGCGACGAGGTCTATGAGCACGTGGTGTTCGACCAGGAATCGGGGTGTCGCCACGAAAGTGTGACGCGCTATCCTGGCCTGCGCGAGCGCAGCTTCGTGATTTCCAGCTTTGGCAAGACCTACCATGTGACAGGCTGGAAAATCGCCTACTGCCTGGCGCCGCGGGCCCTTACCAACGAATTTCGCAAGGCCCACCAGTTCATCGTTTTTACGGTGCACCATCCGTCGCAGTTGGCCCTGGCCGACTTCATGCGCGCCAAGCCGGAATTCGCCGACAATCTCGCGGCCTTCTACCAGATCAAGCGTGATTTCTTTCGCCAGCAACTGGAGGGGTCAAAGTTCGCGCTATTGCCCTGTGCCGGTACCTATTTCCAGCTGGCGACCTATGCCGCGATCAGCGACGAGCCGGATACCCGCTTCGTCCAGCGCCTGACGAAGGAATTCGGTGTGGCGGCGATTCCGGTATCGGTCTTCAATCCGGATCGCACCGACCAGCGGGTGATCCGTTTCTGCTTCGCCAAGACCGAGAGCACGCTGGCGGCAGCGGGCGAGCGGCTGCGGAAGATCTGACCGTCCGGTCGTTCCGCTAGCGTCAGCTATTTGCAACCGATCCCGCAACCGGGATACCGTCCGGCCCGTCGGGCCGGACATAAAAAAAGCCCGATGCTTGTGGCATCGGGCTTGAAACCAGCCCCATTGCGGGGCCGGAGGAGGAGACGTTACAGTGTTGCTTAGGCGGCCTTCTTGGCCTTCGGAGCGGCGGCGCCGGTACCGACAGCCTTGACGGTGGCGGAGGTCGCGGCAGCCACGTTGGCTTCGGCGATTTCAGCGACTTGCTTGGCAGCCTTGGTCATGCTGTCGTAGGCCGAGTTGGCGGCGGCGATGGCTTGCTTGACGGCGGCCACGGCGACATCGGAACCAGCCGGGGCGTTCTTGGCGGCTTTGTCGAGGGCGGTAGCGACGTTCTTGTTCATTTCCGAGAACTGGCTCTCAACGACCTTCGACAGCTCTTCCTGGGTCTGGGTGGCGATTTCATACACGCTACGGGAGTAGGCAACGGCCTTCTCGACGGCGGGTTGGGCCAGGGTGGCTTGCATGGCGACCAGTTGCTGCACGTCCTTGACGGCGAGCAGGGCCTTGGCGTTGGCAACGCTGTCTTCCAGCACGGCGCGGGCGGTGTTCAGGTTCAGGGCGGCAAGGCGCTCGGCGCTGGCGAAGGCCGTGTTGGCGATGGTCAGCAGGGTCTCGACGTTGGCTTTGTTGGCGCTGGCGAATTGTTCGGCGGCTACGTTCATGGTGTTCTCCTAAGATTGGACTGGATTCAAAAGGTTTTTTCTTGACCGCCCCCGGTCTTCCGGAGCGATGTTGCAGTGCATCATGGTTCCCATTATAGGCAGTGCGAACACCATGTCAAGACTTTTTTGGTGCAACGCAACAAATATTTTTTGTCGGGCAATAAGTTGCAATTAAACAAATAGTTAGTAAACGCAAACAAGGCCCAGAAGGGCCTTGTTTGGTGCGATGCGGCAGGGCTTTAGCGGTCGCGGAACACGGGCTTCCGCTTTTCGACAAAGGCGGCCATGCCTTCCTTTTGGTCGTCAAGCGCAAACGCGGAATGGAAGGTCCGGCGCTCGAACAGCAGGCCCTCCTGCAAGGCCGATTCGTAGGCCCGATTGACCGATTCCTTGATCATCATCACCACCGGCAGTGAATATCCGGCGATGGTTGCGGCCGCCGCGAGGGTCTCTTCCACCAGCTTGTCGGCAGGAATGACCCGCGCCACCAGGCCTGAGCGCTCGGCTTCGGCCGCATCCATGAACCGCGATGTCAGGCACATGTCCATCGCCTTGGCCTTGCCGATGGCGCGTGGCAGGCGCTGTGTGCCGCCGGCGCCGGGCAGCACACCGAGTTTGATCTCCGGCTGGCCGAACTTCGCCGTGTCGGCAGCGAAGATCATGTCGCACATCATCGCCAGTTCGCAGCCACCGCCCAGTGCGAAGCCGGCCACCGCGGCGATCATCGGCTTGCGGCAGCGGGCAACGCGGTCCCAGTTGCGGCTGATGTAGTTGGCCTTGTAAACGTCCATGAAGTTCCAGCTCGACATCGCGCCGATGTCGGCACCCGCCGCGAAGGCCTTCTCTGAGCCGGTGATGACGATGCAACCGATCGCTTCGTCGGCTTCAAAGCCGTCCAGGGCGGCGCCGAGTTCGTCGATCAGCCGATCGTTGAGCGCGTTCATGGCCTTGGGCCGGTTCAGGGTGATGAGACCGACGTTGCCCCGGGGCTCGACGATGATGTTCTCGAAATTCACTTTGCCGTCTCCTGACGTTGGCTGCTGAAGTCCTGGGTATTCTTCAACGCCGGTCCTGGCGCCGGATGTGCGGCGGGTGCAGCGGCGTCCTTGTTGCGTGGCTGGATCACCGCGCGCACGCGCTCGCGGCTGCCGCTCGGTGCGCGCGTGCCATTGGGGCCGCTGGTGACCACGTACTGCTCGGTGCGCGCGTCGTAGGAAATGAACTGGCCTCGCACTTCGTCCAGCCCGCTCTTGACCCGGGCGCGGCCGAAGAATTCGGTTTTCTCGGCCTTCGCATCATGTTCGATGCGTTCCGCCTCGCCCTCGATGTACTCGTCCATGCCCTCGCGCTTCTGGCGGAAATTGGGCAGAGTCGTGCCGCCGCTGGCGACGCCGCGCTGGTAGCCGTCATCGTCCTGTTGCACGACGATGCGCTCGGCGCGGATCACCAGTGTGCCTTTGGCCAGTTGCACATTGCCTTCGAATATCTGCGTTTTCTTCACGTCATCGACGCTGACCCGGTCGGCGTCGATATTGACGGGCTTGTCGCGATCGGCTTTTTCCGCGCGGGAAAGGCCTGTCGCCAGCAGCAGACAGGTGATGCCGGCAACTGCGGCGATTTTCGGATAGGTGTTCATGGTGTCTCCGTCTGTTTGCTGTACAGGGTACCCTTGACCCGGCCATGCAGCACCGAGACGCCGGTCTTGTGGTCGATTTCCATGCCCTGGCCGCGAACGATGCTGCGTCCCTGGGTGATCGTCACCGCATCGCGCGTGAGGCCCCTTTCCTCGTCGGGAAAGATCTTCAGGCTGCGGGTATCGATCTCGGTCGGCGGGGCATCGCCCGATGTGCCCTGGCGGACGATCTGGACCGAGTCGACCAGGTCGATCTCCTTGCCGTCGCGTCCGATGTAGGCCATGCGTGCGCTGACTTCGGTGGGGGCGATCTGGTGATAGGTGATGTGTGGCGCCGTAACGATGGTGGTGTCATCGTCCGGATAGTGCAGCAGCTTGTCGCCGACCAGGGTGTGTTGCAATTTGCCGTCGATGTCGAATCGACGCACCACGAAGCGTTCGACGCCATAGTCGGGGTCGTGGCGCTCGGGTACGCGCGGCTTGTCGCCCTCGATCACGCGACTGAGCCAGAAGGTCAGCGCCGCCAGCAGCAGCAGCATGGCCAGCGGCACCAGGGAGGTGCTGTGGTCCCTCATGCCAGGTACTCCGCCATTGCCGCCTGCCATTTGCCCTGGGCGCGCAGGATCAGTTCGCAGACGTTGCGCACGCCGCCGTGCCCGCCGCCCAGGGGGGCCACGTAATCGACGCGTGATTTGACTTCGTCGTGGCCGTCGGCCACGGTGGCGGAAAATCCGCAGGCACGGAGGATCGGCAGATCGACGACATCATCCCCCATGTAGCCGGTTTGGCCCAGGGCGATGCCACGGGTTCGCGCCAGCGATTCCATCAGGCCGCGCTTGTCCTCGACGCCCATATGCAGCTCGCGGATGCCGAGGTTCTCGGCGCGCAGTTGCAAGGCGCGCGAGCTGCGGCCACTGATGATCGCCACCTCGACGCCGGCACGCTGCAGCATCTTCAGGCCGTGGCCGTCGAGGCAGGAAAACGCCTTGATTTCGTCGCCCTGGGAGCTGAAGTAAAGCGTGCCGTCGGTGAGTACGCCGTCGACGTCGAAGCCCATCAGTTTCAATCCCGCGGCCTTGATCAGCGCCTGGCTCATCAGACCACCTTGGCGCGGAACAGGTCGTGCATGTTGAGGGCGCCGCACAGCTGGCCCTTGTCATCGGTCACCAGCAACTGGTTGATGCGCCTGGCTTCCATCATCTCCACGGCTTCGACGGCGAGGCGGCGGGCACCGATGCTGTACGGCTGGCGCGACATGACCGCCGATACCGGGGTCGCGCGCAAATCGCCCAGGCGCTCCATGGCGCGGCGCAAATCGCCGTCGGTGAAGATGCCGCTGGTGTTGCCCGTGGCGTCAAGCACCACCACCATGCCCATGCCGCCCAGGGTCATGGCGGCGAGTGCCGCCGGCACCATGACGTCCTCGGCCAGCGTCGGCATGTCGCTGCGCATCACGTCGCTGACGTGGGTGAGCAGCTTGCGTCCCAGCGCGCCGCCCGGATGCGAGCGGGCGAAATCCTCCGCGCCGAAGCCGCGCGCGTCGAGCAGCGCGACCGCCAGCGCGTCGCCCAGTGCCAGGGCCGCGGTGGTGCTGGCGGTAGGCGCCAGGTTGAGCGGGCAGGCCTCCTGGTCGACGCGGGCATCGAGGTGGATGTCGGCTTCATGGGCCAGTGAGGAGGATTCGTTGCCGGTGATGGCGATCAGCTTGCCACCCAGGCGCTTGACCAGCGGCACGATGGTCAGCAACTCGTCGTTCTCGCCGGAATTCGAAATCGCGATCAGCACGTCGTCGCGGGTGATCATGCCCAGATCGCCATGTATGGCTTCGGCCGCATGGACGAAGTAGGCGGGAGTGCCGGTGCTGGCGAAGGTGGCGGCAAGCTTGCGTGCGATATGTCCGGATTTGCCGATGCCGCTGACGACCACCCGCCCCCGGCTGCCGAGGATCATCGCCACGGCGGCGCTGAAGGCGCCGTCCAGCCGGCGCCCGAGCGCCGCTACCGCGGCCGCCTCGATGTCCAGTACCTGGCGACCCATGGCCACGGCGCGGTCCGCGTCGGGCAGTGCGGCGGCGCTCGGTGGAATGGCTTGGTTCATCTCGGGCTGGCGATTATGATGGAGCCAAATTATAGCAACCGCGAACGCAGCCCCTCTTTCGTCTTGCCTTCACCGATGACCGCCGGATGACCGACACCCTGCCGCTGATCCTGTTGTTGCTGGCCGCCGCGGTCGTGGTCGTGGTCATTTTCCGCATGATGGGCCTGCCGCCCATCCTCGGCTACCTGCTGGTGGGTGCCGTGCTCGGACCTCATGCCGCCGGATGGGTACCGGACACCGACCAGACGCGCCATCTTGCCGAATTCGGCGTGGTGTTCCTGATGTTCAGCATCGGGCTGGAGTTTTCGCTGGCGCGGCTGTATTCGATGAAACGCATCGTCTTCGGCCTCGGCGTAGCTCAGGTCATCGCCAGCACGCTGGTCGCCACGCTGCTGGCGAGGTTTGCCGGCATTTCCTGGCTGGCCGGGTTGGCGCTGGGCGGTGCGCTGGCCATGTCATCGACGGCGATGCTCTCCAAACTGCTCACCGAACGCGGCGAACTGGATGCGCCCCACGGCCGCGAGGTGATAGGCGTGCTGCTGTTCCAGGACATCGCCGTGGTGCCATTGCTGGTCCTGATCCCCGCGTTCTCGCAGCCGGTCGACGTGATGGCCGAGGCCTTGCTGGAGGCGATCATCAAGGCGGCCGTGCTGCTGGCGCTGGTGCTTTACCTCGGCCAGCGGGTGCTCTCGGCCTGGTTCTACATGGTGGCGCGGCGCAAGTCGGCCGAGCTGTTCATGCTCAATGTGCTGCTGATCACCCTGGGCCTGGCCTGGCTTACTGAGTTGGCGGGACTGTCGCTGGCGCTGGGTGCCTTCACCGCCGGCATGCTGATCGGCGAAACGGAGTACCGCTACCAGGTCGAGGAGGATATCAAGCCCTTCCGCGACGTGCTGCTGGGATTGTTCTTCGTTGCCATCGGCATGCGCCTGGACGTGCAGCAGATCCTTGCCCAGTGGTGGCTGGTGGCCGCGATCCTGTTCGGTCTGCTGGCCATCAAGCTCGCCGTGGTCGGCCTCGCCTCGCGCCTGCTCGGCAGTTCGCCGGGAACGGCCCTGCGCAGCGGCCTGTGGCTGTGTGCCGGCGGTGAATTCGGTTTCGTCATCCTGGCACGCGGCAGCGACGTCAAGTTGCTTGGCCCCGACGTGCTGCAACCGGTGCTGGCGGCCATGGTGCTGTCGCTGATGCTGGCACCCCTGATCATCCATTTTTCCGAGCAGCTGGTGTTCCGTTTCGTCGCCTCGGAGTGGCTGCTGCGCTCGATGCAACTGACCCAGCTCGCGGCGCAATCGCTGGCCAGCGACAAGCATGCCATCCTCTGCGGTTACGGCCGTACCGGCCAGCATCTGGCGCGTTTTCTTGAGGCCGAAGGGATTTCCTACATGGCGCTCGACCTCGACCCGGAACGCGTACGCGAAGCCAGCATCGCCGCCGAGGCGGTGTCCTTCGGCGACGCGGCGAAAAAGGAAACCCTGCTGGCCGCCGGTCTGTCGCGCGCGCGCGTGGTGGTGATCACCTTCGCCGACATCGACGCGGCCCTGCGCGTGATCCACCGCGTGCGCGAACTGCGTCCCGACGCCGCCATCGTGGCGCGGGCGCGAGAGCAGGACGACATCGAGAAGCTCTACGCCGCCGGCGCCGCCGAGGTGGTGCCCGAGGCACTCGAATCCAGCGTCATGCTGGCAACGCACGCACTGGCGCTGTCGGGAATTCCGATGCACAAGGTGATCAAGCGCCTGCGCGAAATGCGCGAGCAGCACTATGCCCTGCTGCGTGGCTTTTTCCACGGTGCCACGGATGCCGGCGCGCACCTGGCCGACGCCGATCAGCCGCGCCTGCACGCGGTGACGCTGACGCCCGGCGCCTGGGCGATCGGGCGGGCCGTCGGCGAGATCGACCTGGCAGGAGTCGGCGCTGACACGACGGCGATTCGACGTCGCACCCAGCGCGGGCTGAAGCTGGAGGCTGCACTGCAATTGATCGAAGGCGATGTGGTGGTACTGATCGGCACCGCCGCCGCGGTGACTTTGGGCGAGGAGCGACTGCTGCGCGGAAAATAAAAAAGCCCGCCGAAGCGGGCTTTGAGGTCTTGCCGTCCCCCGTTACAGGCCCATGCAAACGATGTAGGCAGACGAATCGTTGATCGCTCCGGTTCCGATCGGGAGCCCTTGGCGGACATGGTTGGCCGCAACCACGCGCACAGAACCAGTTGCGGTTTCTCCGTCGTCGAGCGTGGTGTCCAACTGCTTCGCGTACTTGCCGAGGATTCCGCTCGAGCAGACCAAATAAGTTGGTGAGAAGTAAGTTGGTGTAGCCAGGGCTGTGACAACGCCGGTAGCCGTGACAACCGTTCCGTTCTGGATGTACGCGCCACCGGTCGCAGCGGCACCGCTTTCGATGCCTATGCGGCCGCCGTCGGCATTGGTCGGGAAGTAGTTCGCATCGCTCGTCAGCGTTGGGCCGGCGGCCAGCCCCGCCAACCTGACGTGGTTCCAGAACAAGGCGGTTTCGTCAGTCGTTGTCGTTGTATTCCAGACCCCGTCGATCACGCCGTTGCCCGTACAGGTGGCGCCTGCGCTTGGATTGGTACAGGCGACGGCTGGGTTGCCGGAGGATGTCGGTGTCGTAGCCAGGGTGCCGGAAAGAGCAGTCACTACCGTGTGATGATCCCCGGGCAAGGCCTTGAACTTGTCCTGGTAGCCGTAGATGAACAGCGGGACATTGCGGAAGTCAGTCGCCATGTTCTTCACCTTGGCGCTGTTGATGAGCTCCTGTCCCTTGAGCACGCCGCCCAGCAGCAGGCCGATGATGACCAGCACGATGGCGATTTCGACGAGGGTAAAGCCTGCTTGTCTGGATTTCATGATCTTCTCCGTCTTTGGTGTTTTGGTAGGCAATTCAAAGCAGTTAGCGTGCCATAAATAAAAACATCAATAAAACATTGAGTTATGATTTTCATTCCAATTTAAGCGATTTGCATCTGTCGAATATTGGACAGCATCGTCAGCTATTTGGCAGATGGCCTTATAAATCAGTCACTAGAATCCGCCTTACGCTCGCCCTTCCTAGTCCTGCCGACTAACCCGCTAACTTGGCGCCCACCCCGCTCTCCGTCACCCTGCCGGCTCGCCTGATCGCCTTGCGGCGCGGCTTGCTGCTGGCCTTGCTGGCAGCGCTCTACCTAGTGCTTTCGCAGGGGCCGGACACCCTGTTCGGGCGCACGCTGTTCATCGCGCATCTTGGCCTGTTCATTCTCTGGCAGCCGTTCGTACACACGGGGCAACGACTCTCGCTGCCGTCGCTGATTGCCGTGCTGGCGGTGGCAGTGCTTTCCGGGATCTACCTGAAAGGCTGGATGATCACTCTGTGGATCATGATGCTGGCGGGCATCGTCGGCGGCAAGGTCCTGCTGTATGACACGCGCGCCGCGCGCCTTTTCTATCTGCTGGCGCTCTCTTTCCTTGTCGTAGCGCTGCTGCTGCTGGCCGCGCCGCTGGCAGTGTCCCAGGCCAGGCCACCCCGGGAAATTGTCTGGCTTGGCCATGCCGGTTTGATTGTGCTGTTGTTGGTGATGGGCCTGTTGCCGCAGGCACAGGAAGTAGACAGCTCGCGCGAGGTCGTCGATTTCGTCTATAGCCTGTTCATTTTCCTGCTGCTCACCGTGCTGATGCTGGGCAGCCTCGCGGCGATGCTGCTGCTGGGCAGCGGCTATGTTGAGGCGCTGCTGCAAACCCTGCTGGTCACCGGCGTGGTGCTGATGCTGCTGGGACTGGTGGCAAATCCGCGTTCGGGATTTGCGGGCATCGGCAGCCTGATTTCACGTTACCTGATGTCGATTGGCCTGCCGGTGGAGCAATGGTTGCAGGCGCTGTCCAACCTGGCGTTGCGGGAAGAAGATCCGCAGGCCTTTCTGGAGCAGGCCTGCGTGGAAATTGCCCAGCGCCTGCCCTGGGTGAAGGGCGGCGAATGGATTGCCGGCCGGAATCGCGGCAGGTTTGGCGCCGGCGAAGGCCGACGCTGGGAATTCAGCCATGGCGGCATGGTGCTGGTGCTCTACACGCTGCATGCGCCATCGCCGACACTGATCTGGCACTACAACCTGCTGGCTCAGCTACTGGCGCAGTTTCACGCCGACAAGCAACGGGCGCTGGCCTTGAAGCAATTGTCCTACATGCAGGCGATCCATGAAACCGGCGCACGGCTTACCCACGACGTCAAGAACCTGTTGCAGTCGCTCAACATGCTTTGTTCGGCGGGGCTGGAGCCGGGCGCGGAATCCTCGGTCGAGTACCAGTCCTTGCTGCGCCGTCAGTTGCCGGCAATTACCGACCGCCTTGCAGAAACGCTGGGCAAGCTGAATGCGCCACAGGGTATCGCTTCCGCGCGCCGCATCGGCGCCGCGGAGTGGTGGCGTGAGTTGGGCCAGCGCCTCGCGACACTGGACTGGATCGACCTGGCGAGCGATGGATCCCTGGATGGGGAAATCCCGTTCGATGTGTTCACTGGCGTGACCGACAACCTGATTCGCAATGCGACCGAAAAGCGTTTGCGGGAACCGGACCTCAGGCTGTCGCTGCGCCTGGCACAGGTTGGTGGCGGGTTCGAGCTGAATACCTGGGACAACGGCTCGGCAATGGCGGATGCGCTGGCGGCAGGGCTGTTTCTCGGTCCGGTATCCTCGGAGAGCGGTTACGGCATCGGTTTGTATCAGGCGGCCAGGCACGCACAGGTGGCGGGGTATGGCCTTGAGCTCGCCGAAAATCGCGACGGTTGCGTCCGTTTTCGTTTGGCGATGGCGGCACTCCTCCATGCGCCGATGCACAATCCGGCTCAGGACAGGGCGGTCGAAGAGCCCTGATCCGCATTCGGTAAAGCATCCGGGTCGGAGGCACCCTTGCGGCCGATCAGGCGATACACGGTCATGTTGCCCTTGCCCTTGAGGTAGATGGTCTGCGGCTCGTGGAACTCGAAGTTTCCGGCGAGGCGGTGATAGGTCATGGTGTCGCACTGGATCATTCCCGGTACGCCTTCGGACGTGATGCGGCTGGCGATATTGACCGTGTCGCCCCAGAGGTCGTAGATGAACTTCTTCTTTCCCAGTACGCCGGCGACAATGGGGCCGGTACCTATGCCGATGCGGACTTCAAGGTGCGAGGCGTTGATGGCGAAATCACGCCGCAACAGGTCGCGCATGGCGATCGCCATGTCGGCGACGGCGGCCGAGTAGTCAGTCAGATCTTCGCTGAGTCCGCCGGCAACCATGTAGGCGTCACCGATGGTCTTGATCTTCTCCAGGCCGAACTGTTCAGCGAGTTCGTCAAAGGCCGAGAAAATGCGATTCAGCATCGCGAACACCTGCGAGGGCGACATGTTCGCTGCTACCTGGGTGAAATTCACAATATCGGCGAACATCACGGTGACGTCGGCGAAACCGTCGGCAATGGTCTTGTCGGAGTTTCGCAAGCGGTCCGCAATCGAGCCGGGCAGGATGTTGAGCAGCAGCTTTTCCGAACGCTCCTGTTCGATCTTGATCTGCTGGTGGGCGACTTCCAGACTCTTGTGCATCTTGCGGTTCATGCCGATCGAAAGCCGTAGCAGCATGAAGATGATGATCGAAAAGGCGATGAAATTCAGCGCGAAAAAAACGATGGTGGTGCGGGTGGGTACGATCGGCTTGGGCGCCAGAATCGGGTCAGCGAGGTACCAGTCGGCCAGCCCGGATATCGCGGTGAGTATGACCCAGGCCGCAAACCAGCCTATGGACTGGCGCACGCCGATGCACAGGATGGCGCCGATGGGGGCCAGCAACGCCCAGAGCAGCACCCCGCTGCTGGAGATGATGTCGCTGCTCCATTGCGCCACGAAAGGCAAAAACAGGAACAGGCCTAGTAGTCAGTCATCGAGGAATTGATAGGGGAAACTGCTGCGGTTCCGGCGAGTGGTGAATGGCAGGGAGTCATACGCTGAAGCCTTTCGTGACGGGAGGCTGACATGCAGATCAAGTGGCGGGTGGATTTGACGGCTG
>JACRIX010000049.1 GCA_016215645.1 Rhodocyclales bacterium | reverse complement strand
CTGCTGCCAGGCGGCGAATTCCTGGCCGCCCTTGACGATGCGGTGGGCGGCGACGTCGCCGACCAGGCGCGAGAGGTCTTCCTCGGCATCCCAGCGCAGGTTGCGGATCACAAACGCCAGCGCCTCGGCGAACTCGGCCGAGCCTTCGATGCGCGCGGCGCGCATTACGGCATCCTTGCCCTGCAACGCCAAGAGCGGCGTCGTCGCCGGCAGGGAGATCGCGACTTCAAGTTCGGCGCCGGGCTCTGGGGCCGTGATGCTGCCGTCTGCGGTGATCAGGAAGGCGGCTTCGAAGGGCGGCAGCTTGATCTGCGCCGCATGCCCGGCGAAGGGCATGAGCTTCTCGCGCGCCCAGGCCGCCTGCCCCAGCAGGTGGTTGATGGCGGCCTGGATCGGCGGGGGCAGGGGCAGCATGCGGATTACTGGATTTGCTGGATGCCGGCGATGGCCCAGCCGCGGCTGCCGTCGATCGGCTTGGTCAGGTGCCAGACTTCGGCAAAGTTTTCGGGGGCGGCATTGTCCTCGCGCAGGGTGCCGTGGAAGCGCACGCTGGCGATGTGGTTGCCGCCCTCGCTGACGACTTCCAGCACCTCGGCGTCGAGCTGCTGCACGTCGGTCTCCTGCGCCTTGCTGCCGCGCTCGCGGTATTGCATCTGGATTTCGGCGAACAGCTCGGGCGCGGTGAATTGGCGGATGTCGTCCATGTCGCCGCGGTCGTTGGCGGCCTGCAGGCGGATGAAGTTGAGCTTGGCCTGGCGCAGGAAGCCGGCGACGTCGAAATCGGCCGGGATGCTGCCGGCGGCGGCGGGCGCCGTCGCCGTGCTGCCAGCGCCGACTTCCGAAGATGCCTCGAATTGCGAGGCCGCCGGCGTGAAGTTCGCGGGCGTGTTGTCGGCACCAGCATACTGCATTGCCGGCTGCGGCTCGCGCTTCCTCATCAGCAGGCGCACGACGAAGATGGCGGCAAGCACCAGCAGGGCGATCAGCATGAAGTTGGCGGCGGCTTCGCCGAGGCCGAAATGCGAAAGCAGGGCGGCGATACCCAAGCCGGCGGCGAGACCGGCCAAGGGGCCGAGGAAGCGGCTCATGCCGGCGGGCTTGGGCGGTGTGGCGGCGGCGGGTACGGCTGCAGGCGCTGCCGGGGCCGGCTTGGCGGCCTGGCTTGGCGCTGCAGGGGCCGGGCTGGCCTGGCGCTGCATGCCAAACGATTTGCCGCCACCAAGGCGCTTGGCCTCGGCATCCGGAACCATCATGCCCAGACCGACCACGAGTGCGAAAACGGCGATTGCCAGGTTTTTCATTTGCTTCCTCCTCCTTAGAATTTGTAGCCCCGATGCAGCGCGACGACGCCGGCAGTCAGGTTGAAGACTTCGACTCGTTCCAGGCCGGCGCGTTCCATCATGGCCTTGAGCGTGGCCTGGTCCGGATGCATGCGGATCGATTCGGCGAGGTAGCGATAGGAATCGGCATCCCCGGCGATCTTCTGCCCCAGCCAGGGCAGCAGGTGGAAGGAATAGGCATCATAGGCCTTTTCCAGCGGCTTCCAGACCTTGGAAAACTCCAGCACCAGCAGGCGGCCCCCCGGGCGCAGCACGCGGCGCATCTCGGCCAGGGCCTGCTCCTTGTGCGTCATGTTGCGCAGGCCGAAGGCCACGGTGACGATGTCGAAATGCTCGTCGGGAAAGGGCAGCTTCTCGGCGTCGCATTGCGCCGTGGGGGCCAGCACGCCCTCGTCGAGCAGGCGGTCGCGGCCGACCGTGAGCATGGCGTTGTTGATGTCGGTGAGCCAGACCTGCCCCGTGGCGCCGACGCGTTTGGCGAAGGCCGACGAGAGGTCGGCGGTACCGCCGGCGACATCGAGCACGCGCTCACCGTGGCGCGGCGCGGCGACGTCGATGGCGAACTTCTTCCACAGGCGATGCAGGCCGGCCGACATCAGGTCGTTCATCAGGTCGTATTTGCCGGCCACCGACGAAAACACGCCGGCGACGCGCTGTGCCTTTTCCTGTTCGTCGACGGTTTCATAACCGAAATGCGTTTGGCTCATCAGTGTTTGCCGCAGCCGCCGCCGGATTTGGGGGGCAGGGTCGTCGAATCTATATCGCGGCTGGCCCCGGCTTTTTCAAGCCGGTCGAGGTAGTCGTTCCACAGGGCTTCCTGGTTGACGCCGAGGTCGTAGAGCAGGTCCCAGGAATAGATGCCGGTGTCGTGGCCGTCGGAAAAGCTCGGCTTCACGGCGTAGTTGCCAACGCCTTCGAGGTCGGTGATTTCGACGCTGCGCTTGCCGGTTTGCAGGGTTTCCTGCCCCGGACCGTGGCCGCGCACTTCGGCAGATGGGCTGTACACACGCAGGTATTCCGCCGGCAACTGGTAACGGCTGCCGTCCTCGAAACCGAGTTCGAGTACGCGCGATTTCTTGTGCAGAGTGATCTCTGTCGGGATCGGTGTCTTGCGGTCGAGACCGGACATCGTGGCAACTCCTGGATGGGGGCCGCTATCATAGCGCAGACAGCCGCCCCGTCGATGTCACGGAATCGTCATCCAGCTGCAATACACTGGCTTTTGTCCCCTTCCAGAGTAAGCCCATGTCCGCAACCATACTGGTGGTCGAAGACGAACCCGCGATCCAGGCGCTGATCGAAGTGAATCTGCATCGTGCCGGTCACAACGTGATCCTGACCGCCGATGCCGAGTCGGCGCGGCGGTCCGTGCAGCTGGCGCTGCCCGATCTGGTGCTGCTCGACTGGATGCTGCCGGGCATGAGCGGCATCGACTTCGCGCGCCAGTTGCGCAGCGACGCGCGCACCCGCCGCCTGCCCATCATCATGCTCACGGCGCGGGCCGAAGAGCGCGACAAGATCGAGGGCCTCGATATCGGCGCCGATGATTACGTGACCAAGCCCTTCAGCCCGCGCGAACTCATGGCCCGCATCAAGGCCGTGCTGCGTCGCAATGCGCCCCAGGCGACCGACGACCTGGTCGAGCTGGGGGGGCTGTGCCTCGATCCGGCGACCCACCGGGTCACCGCCGGTGGTGCCGAGATCACCCTCGGCCCGACCGAGTTCCGCCTGCTGCATTTCCTGATGGCTCACCCGGAGCGCGTGCACGGGCGTTCGCAACTGCTCGACCAGGTCTGGGGCGACCATGTGTTCGTCGAGGAGCGCACGGTCGACGTGCATATCCGTCGCCTGCGCGCGGCGCTTGAGGGCAGCGGTCACGACAACTTGATCCAGACGGTACGCGGCAGCGGCTATCGGATCTCGGTGCAATGAAGGGAGTTGTTGCCGAGCTGCTGACGGCCTTGGCGCTGACCATGCTGGCGGCCATCGCCGGCTGGATCGTCAGCGGCGAACGCGGTGCAACGTTGACCGGGTTTTCCGCGCTCGGCCTGTTCTTCCTGCGCCAGCTCTGGCTGGTGCTGCGCCTGATTCACTGGGCCGGCGCTCCCCTGGGGACGCCGACGCCGAGTGCCAGCGGCGCCTGGGGCGCCGCGTTCGAAGCCCTGCACCGGCGGGCGCGACTGGCCAGCGCCGAAGGCGAACAGGCGACCCAGGAACTGGCGCGCTTCCGTCGCGCCGCTGAAGCCCTGCCCGACGGCGTGATGATCCTCGACGGCCACCGTGCCATCGAGTGGATGAACTTGCAGGCTGAAGTCTGCCTCGGGCTCAAGGCCTCGATCGATACCGGCAGCCGCATCACCCATCTGCTGCGCGAGCCGGAGTTTCTCGCCTACCTCGACGATACCGACCACCGTGGCATACCGCTCGATCTGCGCACCCAGCGCAACCCGGGGCGCATCCTGCAGATCCAGGCCGCGCCCTTCGCGGCGGGCCGCATCCTGCTGCTGGTGCGCGACGTCACCCAGTTGCAGAAGCTCGCCACCATGCGCCGTGATTTTGTCGCCAACGTTTCGCACGAATTGAAGACGCCGCTGACGGTGACTCTCGGCTTCATCGAAACCGCACAGGATGCGCTGCTGGATGCGCCGCCGGCCGAGATTGCGCGCTACCTGCAAACCGCCGGCGAACAGGCGCGGCGCATGCAGCAACTGATCGAGGATCTGCTGACGCTGTCGGCGCTGGAAACGAATGCACCGCCGCCGCTGGAAGATCGCGTCGGTGTCACCGCGCTGCTCGAGGACGTCCTGCAGGAAATCCGTACGCTCTCCGGCGGGCGGCATCGCATCGCGCTGGAAAACACCGGTCCGGCCTGGCTGCTGGGCGGTGTCCGCGAGCTGCGTTCGGCGTTTGCCAATTTGGCCGGTAATGCCGTGCGCTATTCGCCCGACGGCGGTGACATCACCCTGGGCTGGTGTGTGGACGGGCGCGGCGGCGGTGCGCGCTTCTGGGTGCGCGACAGCGGCATCGGCATCGCCGGCGAACATCTGCCGCGCCTGACCGAGCGCTTCTACCGCGTCGATCGCGGCCGTTCACGCGAGGCCGGCGGCACGGGTCTGGGCCTGGCCATCGTTAAACATGTACTGGAACGACATCAGGCGACCTTGCTCATCGAAAGCACACCAGGCCGCGGCTCGACCTTCAGCGTGGTGTTTCCGGCGCACCGGGTTCAGTCGTAGAAGTTGCAGCGCTCGAATTCGATGCCGCGGTCGAGCACGCGGAACAGTTTGCGCGATTCGATCTTCTGATCGACCATGACTTCGATCATGCGATCGAGGCGGAAGGTCCCGGCGGGCAGCACCAGGCTGGCGGATTCCTTGAGGGCCGGGATCGCCGGCAGCGCGAAAGCCTGATGCCAGACGGAATGCGATCCGGCCGTGTCCAGCGCACGGATGGAGGCGGCCTTGGCCTCGCCGGGAAACAGCTGGAGGCCGGCGACGAGGGAGTTCTCGCCCTCGCGCAGCACCCAGCGCACATTGCCAAGGACGAAATACGGGCCGTCGCCAATCCTGGTGGCCACGACCTGGCCGGGACCGATGCGCGCGCCATCCTTCAGCGGACGTCGCAGGCGCAATCCCGAGGCCGATTCGTCGATCACCCGCCAGGTTTCGATATGGGCCGCGCTTTTGGCGCCGCTGGCGTCCGCGTGGCGCTGGCTGTGGTTGCCGAAGGTCTCGAATTCCTCCCGCTCGCGGCGCAAGGTGGAATCGGAACGGCTGGCTGCGCGGAACGGGACACGGCCGGAAAGCTCGAAATGCACGTTTTCCAGCCCGGCGATGAAGGCGCATGGCTCGTCCGCGGGCTGGCGTTCCTGGCGGCGGGTCGCGCCGCCCTTGCACCAGCGCAGCAGTACGCGCTGCAAGAGGAGGGTCGCGGCCGGCTGGGTGACGTCGTCGCCGAGCTGCAGATCGCCCGGCGCCCGTCCCTGTTCCAGCAGGGTAATGCGGGCAACGAGGCTTTTTCGGAGTTCGGTGGTTTCGAGCCAGCGGCCGCCGTTGGCCTGGCGCGGCAAATAGCTCGGCGGCCGGTCGGAGTCGAGATCGACCCACAGCGGCACGGCGCGGTTGCGGATATCTTCCGGCGGTGCGGTCAATAGCGCCAGCTTGGCACCCCAACGCCGAGCCCAGCGCGCCACCCAGGTGAGATGGCGGGCCTGCAGTTCGTAAACATTCGCGGCGCTGAGCAGGCAGCATTCGGCATAGGCGGCCAGTGCGCTGGTGTGCGTGCTGCCGTGATGCACGGGGTCATTGACCTTGCGCGCCGAGATGCCGAGGATATCGGCGGCATCGAGAATCTGGTGCAACTTCCGCCAGTAGCTGGCGTCGGGCAGCTGGCCGCCGCGGGAAAGGTCCAGTTGCCAGTCGGCGAATACCGACAGCGTGCGCTGTGCCATCAGTGCCGCCTGGGCGGCGTGCTTCGGGTCATCATTGCAATGGTCGCGCAGCTTTTCAAGTTCGCCGCGCGAGGCTGAAACGCTGCCGCAGGATTCATCGAAGCAGCGCAGGTAGCCGAGCGCCAGCTCGCCCCAAAGCCTGAGCGAGGTGTCCAGCGCCGCAGTTTCATGCGGCGCCAGCGGCAGGGGTTTGCCGGCGAATTTCTTCGCTGCGTCGTCCTGTACGTCGCTCAGGGGCGCGCGCAGGGCTTCGAGGATGGCGAAGCGTTCCGTGGTCGGCAGCGTGTAACGGTGCATCAGGCTGAGCTGGCGCAGCAGCATCGACTGGGCTTGCACGGCGTTCGCCATCGGCACGGTGGCCAGCCAGTCCCGGCAGGCAACGGCGGTGGTGAAGGCGGGCGCCTGTTCGGTTCCGGTAGGGGGCAATTCGAAATTCATGGCGTGTCGGTCAGGGTCGAAAGTTCGGCTTCGATGGCCCGCCGCAGTCGGTCGGGGTGCCCGATGTCATGTGGCGCGGCAGTGCGTTGCGGCACCGCCCAGATCGGCGCGGGGAAATGGCTGTCGTCACGCCAGCGCGGAACCACGTGCCAATGCAGGTGGGGCACGAGGTTGCCGAGGCTGGCAAGGTTGATCTTGTCGGGTTGCAGCGTCGTGCGCAGCGCGCGCTCGGTGGCCAGCACCGTGTCCATCAGGCGGCGCGCATCCGCGGCATCGAGTTCGCTCATTTCGGCGACATGGCGCTTGAGGATGACGCGGCAGGATCCTGGAAATGCCTGGCCCGAGGCGTCGGTCACGCGCACCACGCGGCACAGCACGCTTTCCCAAAGCAGCTCGCCACCGGGCAGGGCGCACAGTTCGCAGTCGGTTTCCTTCGGCATCCGCGAAGCATAGCGCCATTCCCGGTCCCTGTGCCAGTCACCGCGTCCTATCTGGGGGAGGCGGGCAGGCCCATGCGCCAGGCCCATTCGCGCGGATGGGACATGCCTGTCGCCGGCGGCGGCCGTTTGCGCTTGCCCATGCCACCGGGCACGGCCGTCAGGGGCTGGATGTTGGAAGGTTCGGGAATCGGCGTGTCGAGCACCCGCGGCGCAAAGCAATCCTCGATGCGACCCTTCTCGTCGCGCTGGAGATTGGGCCAGACCGCGTCGGCGCAGAAGGAATGGATGCTCATGCAGCGGCTGCCGTCCTCGGCGCAGAGGTAAAGATCCCAGCGCTCGTTGGCTTGTACCACCAGCTTCTCGCCGTTGTCGGGAACGTATTTGGCGCCGGTGAGGAAGTACAGACCCTTCTCGGTCTGCACCACGACATGGGCGACGCGGCGCGTGTCGATAACCTCGACCGGCTTTCCGGTCTGTGGCGGCGACATCAGGACCACCGGGCGGAACTGCTGCCACAGCCCGGTGTTGTGCAGGCGCTGATGACCAACGAATTCGAAGGCCAGCACCGCCGCGACCATCAAGGACAGGATTCCCAGCATCCAGAGGAAGGGGCGCTTGTCGAGCGGGCGGCTGGATTCGGTGACTGTCGTGTTCACAGCAGTACCCGTTCGATGCCGCCGGCATTGGCAGCGCGCAGATAGTTTTGCAGCCAGTCGGGACCGAGCAGGGTCTTCGCCATCTCGACCACGATGTAGTCGGCGGCAATCCCGGCGTCGTTCTCGTAACGCGACAGGCCCTGCAGGCAGGAAGGACAGGAGGTGAGGATCTTCACCGCCGGACTTGCGCTATTCGCCGTACCACCATCCGCAGCGGCGAGGAGAGCGTACTTTGCTCGACCGCCCTGCTGCGCAGAGGCTTCATCAGCGCCGACTCTTGCCGCATCGTCGCGCAGGCGCGCCGCGCCGGCCTCCATCTCCTGCTGCTTGCGAAAGCGCACCTGGGTCGAGACGTCGGGGCGCGTTACCGCCAGGGTGCCGGACTCGCCGCAGCAGCGGTCGTTGAGGTCGACGCGCTGGCCCATCAGGGCATTCGCCACCTTGATCCCGGAGTGGTGCTTCATCGGCGTGTGGCAGGGCTCGTGGTACATGTAGTGCGTTCCGCTCACGCCTTCGAGGCGGATGCCCTTCTCGAACAGCCATTCGTGGATATCGACCAGGCGGCAGCCGGGGAAGATCTTGCCGAATTCGTACTTCAGCAACTGGTCCATGCAGGTGCCGCAGGACACCACCACGGTGCGGATGTCGAGGTAGTTCAGCGTATTGGCGACGCGGTGGAAGAGCACGCGGTTGGCGGTGGTGATGGCCTGGCCCTTGTCCTCGTCGCCCGAGGAGGTCTGCGGGTAGCCGCAGCACAGGTAGCCCGGCGGCAGCACGGTGGTGGCGCCGGCATGCCAGAGCATGGCCTGGGTCGCCAGGCCGACCTGCGAGAACAGGCGTTCCGAGCCGCAGCCGGGAAAATAGAACACCGACTCGGCATCCTCGCTGGCCCGCTGCGGATTGCGGATCACCGGGATCAGCGTGTCGTCCTCGATGTCCAGCAGGGCGCGCGAGGTGCGCGTCGGCACGTTCTTCGGCAGCGGCTTGTTGAGGAAGTGGATCACCTGGGCCTTGATCTCGGGGCGGCCCAGGGTGGCGGGCGGGTGCGCGACGCTGTCCTGGATCAGGCCGAAGGATTTCGCCAGCGAGTGGCCCAGGCGCTGCGCCTTGTAGCCGAGCTGGATCATCCCGGCGCGCACCAGCTTGATGGTTGCCGGATCGGTGGCGGAGAGGAAGGCCATGGCCGCGGCCGAGCCGGGATTGAATTTCTTCTTGCCCTGGCGGCGCAGGAAGTTGCGCATCGCCACCGAGACGTCGCCGAAGTCGATATCCACCGGGCAGGGATTGACGCATTTGTGGCAGACCGTGCAGTGCTCAGCGACGTCGGAGAATTCGTCGAAATGCTGCAAGGAAATGCCGCGCCGGGTCTGCTCTTCGTAAAGAAAGGCCTCGACCAGCAGCGAGGTGCCGAGGATCTTGTTGCGCGGGCTGTAGAGCAGGTTGGCGCGCGGCACGTGGGTCGAGCACACCGGCTTGCACTTGCCGCAGCGCAGGCAGTTCTTGATCGACTCGGAAATGCCGCCGATGTCGGACTGCTCCATGATCAGCGATTCGACGCCGAGCAGGGCGAACGAGGGCGTGTAGGCATTGGTCAGGTCGGCGCGCAGCTGCGGCAGGTCCATCAGCTTGCCGCGGTTGAAATGGCCGTCCGGGTCGATCTTCTGCTTGTAGTCGCGGAAGGGGCGGATCTCGTCCGCGCCGAGGAACTCCAGCTTGGTGATGCCGATGCCATGCTCGCCGGAGATCACGCCACCGAGATCGCGCGCCAGTTTCATGATGCGTTCGACGGTGTGGTAGGCCGTCTGCAGCATGGCGTAGTTGTCGGAGTTCACTGGGATGTTGGTGTGCACGTTGCCGTCGCCGGCATGCATGTGCAGGGCGACGAACAGGCGGCCCTTGAGCACCTCCGTGTGCAGCGCCTCGATGCGGTCCAGCACCGGGCGGTAGGCCGCGCCGTCGAAGATTTCTTCGAGCAGCGGCTTCAATTCCTGCTTCCAGGAGACGCGCACCGAGTAGTTCTGCAGCTTGCCGAAGACGCTGGCGGCCAGCGGATGCCAGGTCTTCACCGGCACCGCACGCGGCGGCACCGGCAGCGGATGCCAGTGGCGCGGCATGGTCGGCGGCGGCGGCGGCGGCCAGGCGCCGTCGAGGTTGTCGAGCAGGCCTTGCCAGCGCGCGCGCACCTCGGCGATGGTGGCCTGGGCCTGGTCGCGGCGGTCGCCGAGCAGCTCGGCCTTGTCGAGGCCGCTTTCTCCTGCTTCGCCCATGTGCAGCGGCAGTTCGCCGGCGAGGAACTCAGACAGCGCGTCGCACAGTTCCAGCTTGTTGCGGATCGACAGCTCGATGTTGAGCCGTTCGATGCCCTCGCAATAGTCGCCCATGCGCGGCAGCGGAATGACGACGTCCTCATTGACCTTGAAGGCGTTGGTGTGGCGCGAAATCGCCGCCGTGCGCGCGCGATCCAGCCAGAAACGCTTTCTTGCCTCCGGGCTGACGGCGATGAAGCCCTCGCCGCCGCGGGCATTGGCCATGCGCACGACGTCGGAGGTGGCCTGCATTACCGCCGTGTCGTTGCTGCCGACGATGTCGCCGATCAGCACCATCTTGGGCCGGCCATGCCGTTTGGCTTTCGTCGCGTAACCGACGGCCCTGACGTAGCGTTCGTCGAGGTGTTCCAGGCCGGCCAGTTGCACGCCCGCCGCCAGGCCCGCGCCGCCGGGCTTGAAGTAGTCGGTGATCTCGACGATGGAGGGTACGGCTTCGCCGACCCGGCCGAAGAATTCGAGGCAGACGGTGCGCGTCACCGGCGGCATCTGGTGCAGGATCCACACCGCCGAGGTGATCAGGCCGTCGCAGCCTTCCTTCTGCACACCGGGCAGGCCGGCGAGAAACTTGTCGGTGACGTCCTTGCCCAGCCCGGTCTTGCGGAAGGTGCCACCGGGTATGGCGAGGAATTCCTCGCGCTCGACGCGACCGTCATCGGCGAGATGCTTGACGCGGAAGGTGGCGGTTTCCTGTTCGTGGATCTTGCCGAGGTTGTGGCCGATGCGTTCCACTTCCAGCCAGCGGCCGTCGGTATCCACCATGCGCCACGAGGCCAGGTTGTCCAGCGCCGTGCCCCACAGCACGGCCTTCTTGCCGCCGGCATTCATGGCGATGTTGCCGCCGATGCAGGAAGCATCGGCCGAGGTCGGGTCGCAGGCGAAGACGCGGCCGGCT
>JACRIX010000046.1 GCA_016215645.1 Rhodocyclales bacterium | reverse complement strand
CTTGTGCACCTTGCCGATGATCTCGTTCACGTACTTGTGACCGTGACCCACGCTGTGCATGATCTCCTTGGCCGCCATGGTGACCTCGGCGGTGTCGATGCCGTAGGGGCAGAACACCGAGCAGCGGCGGCACTCGGAACACTGGTTGTAGTAGCGGAACCAGTCGTCGAGCACCTCCTTGGTCATGTCGCGGGCGCCGACCAGCTTGGGAAAGAGCTTGCCGGGCAGCGTGAAATAGCGGCGATAGACCGAACGCATCAGGTCTTGCCTCGCCACCGGCATGTTCTTCGGGTCGCCGGTTCCGATGAAGTAGTGGCACTTGTCGGTGCAGGCGCCGCAATGCACGCAGGCGTCCATGTACACCTTGAGCGAGCGGTACTTGCCGAGCAGTTCGCCCATCTTGGCGACGGCCTTCTGCTCCCAGCCCTCGACCAGGGTGCCGGGGAAGCCGATGGCCTCGTTGTGGTTGGCGGCGGCGACGTAGGGATTCGACTCGACCATCGAGTCGATCTTCAGGGCCGGAATCGTCGGGAATTCGCGGAATGCGGGCGCCTCGACCTTGGCCTTGGCCGGCTTCCCGGCGGCCGGCGCGGGAGTCGGCGCTGGTGGTACGGCGACGGGGGTGGTTTCGTCGGCCATGATCAGTTTTTCGCCTCGAACTTGGCGGCCCAGGGCGCCAGGTGGCGGGTTTCGCGCGGGTTGTCGACCTGGTGGCGGGTCGGCGAGACGAACACGCCGGGTGCGTGCCGCAGCTTGTTTACCGGGAAGACGATCATCTGCCGCACCACCATGGCCAGATGCAGGTAGAGGCCGGGGTGGGCGGGCAGGGGATGGATCTCGAACACCATCAGGCCGAGGAAGAAGGTCTTCACGGCAACGACATCGGTGTGCATGAGGAACTTCATCGCCAGGCCTGTGACCGCGATGCCGAGCAGCAGGGCCAGCATCAGGTGGTCGGACGGCGTCGAAATGTAGCGGATGCGCTCGACCAGAAAACGCCGCGCCCAGAGGCCCGCCAGGCCGGCGGCCATGGCGAAGCCCGCATACATGCCGAAGGGCTGGATGAAGGCGATGATGAAATTCACCGGTTCGGTGAAGTAGCGCAGGTGGCGCAGCAGGACCAGTGCCAGTGCGCCATGGAACAGCCAGCCCAGGGCCCAGATCCACAGGTTGGACTTGAACAGGCTCTCGAAGAACAGCACTTCGCGGAACATGCGGAAGGCGACGCCGCCGGTCGTGGTGGGCGCCGGCGTGGTCGGAATCTTGAGCGGCGCCGGTATGCGCGCGTACTCGTAGATCCTGTACGCCAGGCCGCCCACCAGGATCAGGGTGGCGGCGTAGAACAGCAGGGCGAAGACGAGGTTCATGGGCTCTTCAGGTGTTCAGGGTCGAGGCAGGCCTTCCGGATGCGGAAACCCGCATCCGGTGCATGCCGTCTTGCGATGGCTTAGACGCAGCCGGTCGGCTTGGGCAGGCCGGCGATCTTGCAGGCCTGCTTGGCGGGACCGTAGGGAAACAGGTCGTACAGGTACTGGCTGGTGCCCTTTTCCGGGCCGAGCTTCTTGCCGATGGCCTTGGTCAAAACGCGTACGGCCGGGGCGATCTGGAACTCGTTGTAGTAGTCGCGCAGGAAGTTGATGACTTCCCAGTGCTGGTCGGTCATTTCAACCGACTCGGTGGTGGCGAGGTAGGCGCCGACTTCTTCGTTCCAGTCGCCGAGATTGACCAGATAGCCTTCCTCGTCGGTTTCGTAGCTCTTGCCGTTGACTTCGATGGTGCCCATGAGTGTCTCCTAGGGAATGAGGCGGGTGAAATGGAAAGGCTTAAAGCCAGGATTGATTGGTCGGGTATTCGGCGACGAGATCGACGAAACCGCCGTAATCGACCGACGTCACGCCGTCGAGCAGGCGATCCGTCATGCCGCGGGCATCGAGGTCGGGGCCGAGCACATAGACCTTGATGCCGGCCATGGCGGTGGTGATTTTTTCGGCGGCGGCGTTGCCGCGCGTCGCGGCATAGACGGCATCCTCGGTCAGCAGCAGGGCGCCGCCCTGGGCCACGCGCAGGCAGGCATCCAGCGCATTGCGCTCAAGGGGGGATTTGTTCACGATATGCAACATGATTTTCTCCGTGTCAGAAACTGAGGACGACGTCCATGGTTTCCATCAGTTTGCCCATCTCTTCCCTGGACATCACCGTCACGTCGACCAGCAGGTCGTCTTCGGTGAGGCCGCGGGCGGCCAGCGATTCCTGCTCGACGTAGAGCTTCTCGATGTCATAGCCATCCAGCGCGCGATAGGTGGGCGAGAAGTTCTTGTTCTCGATGCCCTTGGTCTGCTGGCCCTTCTTCAGCTGGAATACGCCATCGTCCATGAAGACGAGGCTGACGTCCTGATCAAAGGCGGCCGAGATCAGTACCACTTCCAGCGACTCGAGCGCGTAGATGGTGCCGTAGGGGGCCTTGCGATTGACGAACATGAATTTCTTGACGGTGCCTTCACTCATGTCAGTCTCCAAACGTCACCAGACGGTCGGCCTCGATGCCGGCTTCGACCAGTTGTCCAAGTCCGGAGATGCGGAATCCCGGTGCCAGGTTTTCATCCTTGATGCCGCGGCGGAGTGCCGCGGCAACGCAGACCACGAGGTCCAGCTTGTGCTCCTCGGCCAGCTTCGACCAGCGCTGGACGATATTGCGGTCGTCCTGCGGCGGCTCGGTCAGCGAGGAGGAGTTGTTGACGCCGTCGTGATAGAAGAACACGCGGCGGATCTCGTGGCCCTTGGCCAGCGCGGCCCGGCAGAACAGGAAGGCCGTGTCGGTCGCCTGGTGCTGGTAAGGCCCTTCGTTGATGAGGATGGCAATTTTCATCGAAAGACTCTCGGCTTCAGAAGCGGACGTGGTTCGACGCGTTGAGGTTGGCGCGCGAGCCACGCCAGTCGTCGATCAGGTACTTGGTGAAGGGCAGACCGGTCTTCTCGAAGAAACGCGGCCAGCCGATGCGGTCGATCCAGTCGGCCATGCGCTCCCAGGGGCGGGCGTCGGCCTTGTAGGTGCGCAGGATGCGGCCCACCACTTCGTTGACCTCGGGCCAGCGCGGCGCGTTGTTGGGCAGGCCGGAGGCGACCAGCTTCATGAAGGTCGGCTTGCCTCGGGCATTGGAGTTCTTGCCGCCGACCCAGATCGCCAGCTTGGAATGCTCGGGGTCGTTGATCTGCATGGGCGGGCAGGGGGGGTAGCAGGCGCCGCAGCAGATGCACTTCTTCTCATCGACTTCGAGCGATGGCTTGCCATTGACCAGCGCCGGACGGATCGCCGCGACCGGGCAGCGGGCGACCACGGCGGGTCGTTCGCAGACGTTGGCGACGAGATCGTGGTTGATCTTCGGCGGCTTGGTGTGCTGCACGATCACGGCGAGGTCGGCCTGGCCGCCGCAGTTGATTTCGCAGCAGGAGGTCGAGAGGTGCACGCGGTTGGGCATCTGCTCGCTCTTGAACTCGTCATAGAGCTGGTCCATCATCGACTTGACCACGCCCGAGGCGTCGGTGCCGGGGATGTCGCAGTGCAGCCAGCCCTGGGTGTGGGCCACCATGGTCACCGAGTTGCCGGTGCCGCCGACGGGGAAGCCTTCGCCTTCCAGCTTGGCGATCAGCGGATCGACCTTGTTCTGGTCGGCGACGATGTATTCGATGTTGGAGCGGATGGTGAAGCGCACGAAACCCTCGGCGAACTGCTCGGCGATGTCGCACAGCTTGCGAATGGTATGGGTGTCCATCTGGCGCTGGGTGCCGGCGCGCACCGACCAGACCTGGTCGCCGGAGTGGGCAACATGGTGCAGCACGACGGGACGGGGACGATCGTGATACTTCCAGTTGCCGCGGTTCTTCAGCAGCGTCGGGTGCATGTACTTGTCGTTGTCGGGTACGCCGCACTCGACTGCCTTGCGCAGAGCTTGAGCTTCAGCCATAGTTGTCTCCGGAAAAGTCGATATAACTAGTAGGGTTTTGTACGCGTCTCGGTTCCCGGCGGCACGGCCGGGGGAGCCTGCGACGCGTGCTTAGGCAGCGGCCTTTTTCTTGGCTTCGATCTTCGCCACTTCCTCGTCCCAACCGTCCATGCGAACGTAGGGGTTGGTGCGCGGCGTATTGATCATGTGCGGATCGACATCGAGGCCGATGCCTTCGAGGAAGTTCACCAGGCCGATGCGCTCGATCATTTCGCCGGTACGCTCGTGCTCCAGCGCGTTCTCGGCGAAGAAGTCGATGATGGACTGCGCCAGTTCCACCAGCTTCTCGCGGTCTTCTTCGGTGTCCAGCTTGATGAAGGGCACCACCAGCGTGCCCATCAGGCCGCCGATCTTCAGGTGGCTCTTGCCGCCGACCAGGATCGAGGCGCCCTTGTCCTTGCCCGGGGCCAGGGCGCCGGTCATGACGTTGATGCAGTGCATGCAGCGCACGCAGTCCTTGTTGTCGATTTCCAGGCACTGCTTGCCGTCGAGCGCCACGGCGGAGACGTGGGTGTCCTTGCGCACGGCGCCGGCATCCTTGATCTGCAGCGCCTTGGTCGGGCAGCGCGAGACCACGTCGTTGATCAGCTCGTTCATGCCGTGCTTGGCGAACCACTTCTTGCCCAGCTCGTCGTCGGTGCGGATGTTGTCGCGCCAGGTGCCGATCACGGCCATGTCGGAACGCTGGATGGCGTTCATGCAGTCGTTGCCGCAGCCGGAGAACTTGAACTTGAACTTG
>JACRIX010000045.1 GCA_016215645.1 Rhodocyclales bacterium | reverse complement strand
GGACATCGGCCTGGGCAAACGCCGCGACACGCCGGCCGGCATCCTCTCCTACGCCGAGCAGCGCGCCCTGGAAATCGGCATCACCATCGCCAGCGGCGCCGACGTCATCCTGCTCGACGAACCCACCGCCGGCATGAGCAATACCGAAACCGAGGAGGCCGTGGCCCTGATCCGCCGCGTCACCGAGGGCAAGACCCTGGTCATGGTCGAGCACGACATGGGCGTGGTGTTCGGCCTCGCCGACCGCATCTCGGTGCTGGTGTATGGCCTGATCATCGCCACCGACGCGCCCGCGGCGATCCGCGGCAATGCCGCCGTGCAGGAAGCCTACCTCGGGACCAGCCCGCATTTGGGAAATGAGCATGACTAATCCCATGCTCGAAATCTCCGACCTCCACGGCTACTACGGCAAGAGCCATGTTCTGCATGGCGTCAATCTTCACGTCGATGCCGGCGAGATCGTCTGCCTGCTCGGACGCAACGGCGTCGGGCGCTCGACCACCGCCAAGGCCGTGATGGGCCAGGTGCTGGCCAAGGGCAGCGTGCGCTTCAAGGGCCGCGAGATCCTCGGCATGAAGGCCTACGAGATCGCCCGGCTCGGCATCGGCCTGGTGCCGGAAAACCGCGACATCTTTCCCGACCTCACGGTACGCCAGAACCTGATGCTGGGCGTCAAGGATCCGCGCGCTGTCGGGCGCTGGAGCATCGATGACATGTACGCCCTCTTCCCCCGCCTCAAGGAACGCGACGGCACCCCCGGCGGCGTACTCTCCGGTGGCGAGCAGCAGATGCTGACCCTGTGCCGCACCCTGATGGGCGACCCCGACTTCGTCATGATCGACGAGCCCACCGAGGGCCTGGCACCGAAGATCGTCGAGCTGGTCGGCGAGTTCCTCCAGGAAGTGAAGAAGCGCGGCATCTCCATCCTGCTGATCGAACAGAAGCTGGCCATCGCGCTCGACATCTCCGAGCGCCTCTACCTGATGGGCCATGGCCGCATCGTCTTCGAAGGCACTCCCGCCGACCTCAAGAACAATTCCGCCATCCGCAAGGAATGGCTGGAAGTCTGATAATTCCCCCGTACATATCCCTGTCAGGAGCACGCATGAGCAGCGCCAAATACGAAGTGCACGGCAGCACCGCCGTCATCACCCTCGACAATCCGCCGGTCAATGGCCTCGGCTACGACCTGCGGGTCGGCATCGTCGCCGGCATCGACAAGGCCAGCGCCGACCCCGCCGTCACGGCCGTGGTCATGATCGGCAACGAGCGCGCCTTCTCGGGCGGCGCCGACATCCGCGAGTTCGGCTTGCCCAAGGCCTATGCCCTGCCCAACCTGCCGGCCGTGATCCAGATCGTCGAGAACTGTCCCAAGCCCGTGGTCGCCGCGATTTCCGGCGTCTGCATGGGCGGCGGATTCGAGCTCACGCTGGGCGCCCATTTCCGCATCGCCAAGCCCGACGCCAAAATCGCCCTGCCCGAAGTCAAGCTGGGCCTGATTCCCGGCGCTGGCGGCACCCAGCGCGGCCCGCGCATCCTCGGCGTCGAAGGCGCACTGAACCTGATGGTCAAGGGCGATCCGGTTCCCGCGTCGGCCTTCAAGGGCACGCCGCTGATCGATGAGTTCGTCGAGGGTGATTTGCTGCCTGCCGCCCTGGCTTTCGCCGACAAGGTGGTGGCCGAACAGCGCCCCATCCGTCGCATCTCGGAAATGAAGGTCGACTATCCGAACCACGAGGCCTACCTGCAGTTCGCGCGCAACATGATCAAGGGCGTCGCCGGCCCCTTCCCCGCGCCGGCCAAGTGCGCCGACGCCATTGCTGCTTCGCTGACCAAGTCCTTTGCCGAGGGCATGAAGGTGGAGCGCGAACTCTTCATCGGCCTGATGGGCACGCCGGAATCCCGCGCGCTGCGCCACCTGTTTGCCGCCGAGCGCGCCGCCAGCAAGATCCCCGACATTCCCGACGACACGCCGGTACGCACGATCGCCAAGGTCGGCGTGATCGGCGCCGGCACCATGGGCGGCGGCATCAGCATGAACTTCCTCAATGCCGGCATCCCGGTCACCATGCTGGAGATGAAGCAGGAAGCGCTGGACAAGGGCGTCGCCATCATCCGCAAGAATTACGAGAACTCGATGAAGAAGGGCAAGCTGACGCAGGAAAAGCTGGACCAGCGCATGGGCCTGCTCGGCACCACCCTGTCCTATGACGACTTCAAGGATTGCGACCTGATCATCGAAGCCGTGTTCGAGGACATCGGGGTCAAGGAAGCCGTGTTCAGGAAACTCGACGAGATCGCCAAGCCCGGCGCCATCCTCGCCTCCAACACCTCGACCCTGGACGTGAACAAGATCGCCAATTTCACCCAGCGCCCGCAGGACGTGGTCGGCATGCACTTCTTCAGCCCGGCCAACGTCATGAAGCTGCTGGAAGTGGTGCGCGGCGCGGCCACCGCCAAGGACGTGATGGCCACGGTGATGCAGGTCGCCAAGAAGATACGCAAGACCGCCGTGGTCTCGGGTGTCTGCGACGGCTTCATCGGCAACCGCATGATCGAGCACTACGGCCGCGTCGCCGGCTTCCTGCTCGAAGAAGGCGCAACCCCGGCGCAGGTGGACAAGGCGCTGGAAAAATGGGGCATGGCCATGGGGCCGTTCCGCATGGGCGACCTCGCCGGCAACGACATTGGCTGGGCGATTCGCAAGCGCCGCTATGTCGAAAAGCCCAACATCAAGTACGCGAAGTTCGCCGACAAGCTCTGCGAGCAGGGCCGCTACGGCCAGAAAACCGGCAAGGGCTGGTACCTCTACAAGGCCGGCGAGCGCAAGGCCATCCCCGATCCCGAGGTCGACGCCATGCTGGTCGAGTACCGCAAGGAACTGGGCATCACGCCGCGCAAGATTTCGGATGCCGAGATCGTCGAGCGCTGCATCTACGCCCTGGTGAATGAAGGCGCGCGCATCGTCGAGGAAGGGATTGCCGCCCGCGCTTCCGACATCGACATGATCTACCTCACCGGCTACGGCTTTCCGATGTTCCGTGGCGGGCCGATGCTCTATGCCGACGAGATGGGCCTGTACAACGTGGCGCGGCGCATGCAGGCATTCGCCGCCAGTTCCGGCGACGCTTTCTGGGAGCCCGCGCCGCTGATCGCCAAGCGGGTCGCCGAAGGCCGCAGTCTTACCTGAGGCCTTACCTGAGCCCCGCCCCGCGCCCGACAAGAATTCCGGAGAATACAAAATGACTGATGCCGTTATCGTTTCCACCGCCCGCACCGGACTCGCCAAGTCCTGGAAGGGTGCCTTCAACATGACCCATGGCGCCACGCTCGGCGGCCATTCGGTGAAGCACGCCGTGGCCCGCGCCAAGCTCGACCCCGCCGAGGTCGAGGACGTGCTGATGGGCTGCGCGACGCCGGAAGGTGCTTGCGGCAGCAACATCGCGCGCCAGATCGCGCTCGCCGCCGGCCTGCCGGTGAGCGTGCCGGGCGCCACCGTCAACCGCTTCTGCTCCTCGGGCCTGCAGACCATCGCCATGGCCGCGCAGCGCATCATCGCCGGCGAAGGCGACATCTACGTTGCCGGCGGCGTCGAAAGCATTTCCTGCGTGCAGCAGGAAGCCAACCGCCACATGATCACCGACCCGGCACTGCTGAAGATGAAGCCGGAGATTTACTGGAACATGCTGCAGACCGCCGAGCAGGTGGCCAAGCGCTACAAGCTCGACAAGGCGCGCATGGACGAATACGGCGTACGCAGCCAACTGAATGCCGCCGCCGCCCAGGCCGCCGGCAAGTTCAACGACGAGATCGTGCCGATGACCGTGACCATGGGTGTCGCCGACAAGGCCACCGGTCAGTTGCTGACGAAGCAGGTGACCATCGCCGCCGACGAAGGCATCCGTCCGGACACTACGCTGGAAGGCGTGGTCAAGATCCGCTCGGCCATCCCCGGTGGCGTCATCACCGCCGGCAATGCCAGCCAGTTCTCCGACGGCTCCTCGGCCTCGGTGGTGATGAACGCGAAAGTCGCCGAACAGAAGGGCCTCACGCCGCTGGGTATCTTCCGCGGCTTTGCGGTGGCCGGCTGTGAACCCGACGAAATGGGCATCGGCCCGGTGTTCGCCGTGCCCAAGCTGCTGAAGAAAGCCGGGCTCAAGGTCGCCGACATCGGCCTCTGGGAACTCAACGAAGCCTTCGCCGTGCAGGTGCTCTACTGCGCCGACACGCTCGGCATCCCAATGGACAAGCTCAACGTCAACGGCGGCGCCATCGCCGTCGGCCATCCCTATGGCGTCTCCGGCGCGCGCCTGGTCGGCCATGCGCTGATCGAAGGCAAGCGGCGCGGCGTCAAGTACGTGGTCGTCACCATGTGCATCGGCGGCGGCCAGGGAGCCGCCGGCCTGTTCGAAGTCGTGTGAGAGGGAGATAGCCATGGGCGTAAAACAACTTCTAGACCTCACCGGCAAGGTCGCCCTGATTACCGGCGGCTCGCGTGGCCTCGGGCTGCAGATGGCCGAGGCGCTGGGCGAGATGGGGGCAAAGCTGGCCATCACCGCGCGTAAGGCCGACGAACTGGCGGAAGCCAAGACCCATCTGGAGGCGCAGGGCGTCGAGGTGCTGACCGTGGTCAATGACCTCTCCAAGTTCGACCAGATTCCCGGCCTGGTCGATACCGTAGTCACGCACTACGGCAAGATCGACATCCTGGTGAACAACGCCGGCGCCACCTGGGGCGCACCGGCCGAGGACTATCCGCCGGAAGCCTGGATGAAGGTGATCAACCTCAACGTCAATGGCATGTTCTTCCTGACGCAGGCGGTGGGCAAGCGCTGCTTCATCCCGCAGAAATCCGGGCGCGTCATCGTCACGGCCTCGATCGCCGGCCTGCGCGGC
>JACRIX010000005.1 GCA_016215645.1 Rhodocyclales bacterium | reverse complement strand
CAGCGGCAGGCGGTGGGCCTTCGCATACGCCGGAAAGTGCTGGCGGAAGATCGATCCAATGATAGATGGCATGCGTATAGCATGCCATGATCTCGGCGACTACGCATCCCCCGGCGCAGCCGGGCACGTCCAACGTAAATTCGGCCTCAATCGAAAACTGCCATATCTGGGAATCAACTGCCAGATATGGAGTGAACGGTCGATAGGTGGGTATGGCTGGCTTGCCATAGCTAGGCGGGTTTGCGGACGACGCGGCTGGTCAGTTTTAGCTTGCGCACGGTGGTCCGGGGTACGCGCCATAGCTTGAGCTTTCGGTCCCACGTGCCGCCGGCTTCCTTGATCCTGGCGCGCAGTTCGGCTTCCGGGAAGGCGACGTGGACCAGGAGCTCGCCGGATGGCAGGGGGCGGGTGTCGACGACGAGTTCCACCGTGGTCAGGCGGCGGCCGCCTTCGGCATCCTCGCGGTAACGCACGCAGACCAGCGCGTCGCCGAAGTGCGCCGCAAGGCGACGTGCGCCGGCGTCGGTCGGTGCCAGTTTCTTCAGTACCACGCTGTCGGTCACGGCGCGGGCCGGCGGCGGTCGGGTCGGCGTCGTCGGTGCGGTCGCGCCGGCGGCTGGGCGCGGCGCCAGGGAATAGAACGCCGACAGGCGTGGCCCGGGTGCGGGATAAGGACTGTCGCGGCTCAAGGCGCGGGGTGCGATCTTGACGTCATAGTGCGCCAGCATAGCCGCCTTCGTCGGCAACGGCAAGGTCGCCGACAGGTCGGCGCGGGTCTGTGCCGCGGGCTAGCGGCGCGCGCTTGTGTCTCGGGCTTGAGGGGCACCTGGGCCTGCGCCCGCAGGTTCCCTTCCGCCCGGAGGCGCCCATGCCGCCCCGGGGCGTCGCTGCCCCCGGGCTAGAATGCGGGGCCGTTCCACAGGTTTGTTCCATGCCCCCCTGGCTTGCCGCGCTGTTCACCCGGCGCATGCTGATCTGCGTGTTCACCGGCTTTTCGTCGGGGCTGCCACTCTACCTGCTGCTGAACCTGGTGCCGGCCTGGCTGCGTTCGGAGGGCGTCGATCTCAAGACCATCGGGCTGTTCGCCCTGATCCAGTTTCCCTACACCTGGAAGTTCCTCTGGTCGCCGCTGCTCGACCGCTACGCACCGCCGCTCGGGCGGCGGCGGGGCTGGATGCTGATCACGCAAATCGGCCTGCTGCTGTCGATCGCCTCGCTGGGCCTGTTTGCGCCGGGAACGGAGATCGTGCCCATCCTCTGGCTGACGGCGGCGGTGGCGCTGCTGTCGGCGACCCAGGACATCGCGCTCGATGCCTACCGGCGCGAGATTCTGTCGGAGTCCGAGCTGGGCCTGGGCAATTCGGTGCATGTCAATGCCTACCGCATTGCCGGGCTGGTGCCGGGCTCGCTGTCGCTGATCCTGGCCGATCGCCTGCCCTGGTTGCAGGTCTTCGTCATCACCGCGCTGTTCATGCTGCCGGGCATGCTGCTCGCAGCGTTCGCGCGCGAACCGGCGCTGGCGAGCAATGCGCCGCGGACGTTGAAGGACGCCGTGGTCGAACCCTTCCGCGAGTTCATCGATCGTGCCGGGCTGCGCTCGGCGCTGCTGATCCTCGGCTTCATCTTCCTCTACAAGCTGGGCGATTCGATGTGCACCGCGCTGGCGACGCCGTTTTATCTGGACATGGGTTTCGCCAAGTCCGAGATCGGCATCGTCGCCAAGAACGCCGGGCTGTGGCCGGCGGTGATCGGTGGCCTGGTCGGCGGCCTGTGGATGGTGAAGCTGGGCATCAACCGCGCGCTGTGGTTGTTCGGCGTGGTACAGCTGGTGTCGATCTTCGGCTTTGCCTGGCTAGCCTGGATCGGTCGCCACGAGGCGGTCGGCGCCGCCGAGCTGGCGCAGCTGGCGCTGGTGATCGGCTTCGAGGCGCTGGGCGTGGGCCTGGGCACGGCGGCCTTCGTCGCCTTCATCGCGCGCGCCACGCACCCGCTCTATACGGCGACGCAGTTTGCGCTGTTCACCAGCCTTGCCGCCGTGCCCCGCACCTTCATCAACGCCACCACCGGTTACCTCATCGAACAACTTGGCTGGTTCAACTTCTTCATGTTGTGCGCGGCGCTGGCCGTGCCGGGCATGGTGCTGCTGATGCGCGTCGCGCCCTGGAATCCGCCGCGACCGGCGTGACATTTGTCACACGCCATGGCGCGGAACGTGGTGGCGAAACAACAGATAGTTGAAATTTGAGGTTTCATTCAACTTTTCCCGCGATGGGCCGTTATATGCTGCAAGGACACGGTTCCGGCAAAGGAGACCGAAATGTTTGAAACGAACGGAAAGCGGGGACGGTATGCCTCGCGGATGATGGTGATGGACATGACCACAGGCAAAATCATCGAGGATGAATTCGGCAAGTTCGAGGACGAAGTCCTCAATGCCGAATGGACGCCCTCCAGCCCCGAGCTCCAGCTCGGGCT
The DNA here is from genome assembly GCA_016215645.1 of Rhodocyclales bacterium. Classification (GTDB taxonomy): domain Bacteria; phylum Pseudomonadota; class Gammaproteobacteria; order Burkholderiales; family Rhodocyclaceae; genus Sulfuritalea. Next base: position 14,626 of record JACRIX010000005.1, on the reverse strand, counting down.
GCAGGAAGTCCAGCACCGCGCGACGCCCTCCCGGGACGTCGATGCCGATGCCTTCATGGCCGCGATGTACCTCAACCAGCAGTGAGCGCCGTCGCCCCGAGCTGACGCTTGTTGCTATCATCGCGCGCTTTGCCGATCCGGAAGCGCACGATGGTTACCCCTGTTTCCTCCGCCCCCTCCGTCCCCTCCGCCAGACCCGAAGCCCCGCCGCTGCCGGGCCGCGCCGATTTCCCGCAGTTCCTCGCGATTCCCACCCGCTGGATGGACAACGACGTCTATGGCCACGTCAATAACGTCGTCTATTACAGCTATTTCGACACCGTCATCAACGAGTACCTGATCCGCGAGGGCGGGCTGGACATCCATGGCGGCGCGGCGATCGGCTACTGCGTCGAATCGCAGTGCCGCTACCTGGCGCCGCTGGCCTTTCCCGAGACCATCGATGCCGGCCTGCGCGTGCTTCAACTCGGCAGGTCTTCGGTGCGCTATGAAATTGCGCTGTTCCGTCGGGGCGATGCACGGCCCGCGGCGGTCGGCGGCTTTGTGCACGTCTTCGTCGCCCGTGAGAACGAGCGGCCGACGGCCATGCCGGCCGGCATTCGCGCCTGCCTGGAGCGCCTGCGCCCCTGACGCCGACGCGCGCCCGACCTCAGGCCGGGATCAGGCGCAGGCGGCTGGGCCTCAGCGCCTGCACGGCGGCCTGGTCGTTGTGCCGCAGATGCAGGCTGCCGCCGGCGCCCAGAATGTAGTCCTCGGCGTCGCCGTCGCGCGTCAGCCAAAGCTCGCCGTCGAGGCAGACAAGGGTGGCATCGATCGCCGGCAAGCTCAGCAGCTGGCCTTGCGCGAGCTGCCGGCGACCTGGTTCAAGCATTCCATTATGGAATTCTGTACCATGCGCGGCAGGGGCGGCGCGGCGCTCGCCACGCAGTGTCGCGGCACGCTGCGATTGCCCGGCGCAGATCAGGGAGGCTTGAGAAATGGACTGTGCGGTCATGATGTGGGGCTCCGTTGGGGGTGGCGACGGTTCCAGTATCGACACCCCCCGCGAGCGTGACCAACGAAATCGACGCCTGCCATGCATGAGCAACTGGAATGTATGACGAACTTCCGCCCCTCGCTGCACTGCGTGCCTTTGACGCGGCGGCACGGCACCTGAGCTTCACCCGGGCGGCCGAGGAGCTTTTCATCACGCAGTCGGCGGTGAGCAAGCAGATCATCGCCCTGGAGTCGGCGCTGGCGACACGCCTCTTCACGCGCAAGACGCGCGCCCTCCTGCTGACCGACGCCGGCGAGCGTTTGCAGCGTGCCGTGGACGCCGCGTTTGCCGAACTGCGCGCGGCAACCACCGCCTTGCGCGGCGACGGCGAGCCGACGGTGACCGTCGCCACCACCCAGGCCTTCGCCACGTTCTGGCTGATTCCGCGCCTCGACGATTTCCGCCGCCGCCATCCCGGCATCGACATCCGCATCTCAGCCGACACGCGTGTCGTCGACCTTGAGCGCGGCCGCTTCGATTGCGCGGTGCGTTACCTGCAGGATCGCCACGCGCCGGGCAGCGCCCTGCGCTTGTTCGGCGATACCGTGTTGCCGGTGCTGAGCCCGGCCTGCCTGAAGAAATCCGCCCGGCCGCTGGCAAAGCCGGCCGACCTGATCCACCACGTGCTGCTGGTGTACGACGACGAGGAGCAGCGTCGCCCCTGGCTCACCTGGCCAGTCTGGCTGGAAATGGCGGGCCAGCCGCGGCTGCGTCCCGCCGGCAGCATTGCCTTCAACCAGTATGCGTCTGCCATGCGGGCGGCGGTCGATGGCCAGGGTGTGGCGCTTGCCACCCAGGGCCTGGTGGCCGACCTGTTGCGCGACGGCACGCTGATCGCGCCCTTGCCGCAGCGCTTTTCCAACCCGCGTTCGTATTACCTGCTGTTGCCGGAGAAGCCGAGCTTGAATCCGGCGCTGGAGCCTTTCCGGCTGTGGCTGGCGGAGCAGGCGGCGGCCGGCCTGGCCCTGGAACCGGGCGGCCGCTAGGGTCTGTTCTCATTCAGGCGACAGCTCGCCGCCTGAACGAGAACAGACCCTAGTCCCCGGCGCTTAGCGTGCTGCCGGGGTGGCCGGCTGGCAGTCGGTGTAGGTGGTGGTCGCGCCGTCGGCGAGCGAGGCCTTGTCGGCACCCAGGTCGAGCACCAGGCCGCCCTTGGCATATCGCGTTCCGCCGCTGCCGCTGCCCTCCAGCCGCACTTCACGCTCGGGCAGGATCAGCCAGGCCGCGGCGCCGCCGTCGAGCATGCGCAGGTAAAAGCGTTTGCCGGCGGCACACTGGTACTCGGTGGCGTTTACCGGATCGCGCGAGCGCTCCCGGGGCGAGCCGTCGCCGAAGGGCCAGACCTTCATTTTCATGTCGCCGCAGCCGGCCAGCAGGGTGGTGGCTACGAGCAGCGCGGTCGTCGCGACCGTAGTGGGGATTTTCATTCTCACGCTCCTTTGGGCCGGCATGTTGCCACAGATCACCCGGCCGACGCGGCGGATCACAGGCCGAGTGCGCTGATGATCTCGCGGCGGGCTTCGTCGATGGCGCGTTCCAGCTGGCGCAGTTCGGGCACCGCGCCGTGCCCGCCCCGGATCGCCGCTTCCAGCTCGGCGGCGCGGGCGTGCAGTGCCACCAGTCCCAGCGTGCCGACGCTGCCCTTGAAGCTGTGCACCAGGTTTGCGGCGTGTTCGTTTTCCCCGGCGGCGAGTGCGCTGCGCAGCTCGGGGGCCACCAGCGGACTGTCGTCCACGAATTTGCCCAGCCAGTGGCGATAGCGCGCCTCGTTGCCGGCGAAGCGCTCGACGGCGGCGGCAACATCGAGGCAGCGCAGCGAGGGCAGGGCGGACGGCGTCGACGACGGGGGCGGTGTCGGCGCCGGCGTGGCGGCCGGGGTCGCGGACCGCGCGCCCCAGGGCAGCCATTTGTCGAGCATGTCATGGAAGGCGACGGTATCGAAGGGCTTGCTGATCAGGTCATTCATGCCCGCCGTGAGGCTGGCATGCCTTTCGCGCTCCAGGACATGGGCGGTCATGGCGATGATCGGCAGTGCGGCGAAGCCCGGCCAGGAGCGGACCAGGCGCGTTGCGGCGTGGCCGTCAAGCACCGGCATCTGCACGTCCATCAGCACCAGGTCATAGGCGGCGGGCCCTTCCTGCGAAAGGATCGCCGCCGCCTCGTGGCCGTTCTCGGCAAGCTGCGGATAGATGCCGACCGCCTGCAGCAGTTCGGTGACGATTTCAACGTTCAAGGGATCGTCCTCGACCAGCAGCACGCGCGCATGGCTGCGATCGGCGTGAATTGCCGCCGGCCCCGGCGCCGGGATCGCCGCTTGCACGCTGACGGCCAGCGGCAGCCGCAGGCCGAAGCTGAATACGCTGCCCTGTCCTTTCCGGCTGCGAACCGTGATTCGCCCGCCCATGGCTTCGGCCAGCCGCTGGCTCAGCGCCAGCCCGAGACCGGTGCCGCCGTACTCCCGGCTGGTCGCGGCGGTTGCCTGCGTGAAGGGCTGGAACAGCCCGGAGATTTCCTCCGCGGTCATGCCGATGCCCGTATCCTCGACGTCGATTTGCACGCGGACCTGGTCCTCGCTGCGCGTCGCCAGCGAGATATGCATGTCAACCCGGCCGCTGGGGGTGAACTTGATCGCATTGCCTACCAGGTTGAGCAGGATCTGCTCGATGCGCATCGGGTCACCCAGCAGCGCATCGGGGATTTCATTGTCGGCGCGAAAGCGCAGTTGCAATCCCTTGGCTTCCGCCTTGTGGGCGACGACTTCCTGGGCGTGCAGCAGCATTTCCCGCAGGCTGAATGGTATGGCCTCAAGTTCCATGCGTCCGGCGACGACCTTGGACAGGTCGAGCAGGTCGTCGATGATCCGCGACAAGTGCTTTCCGGCACGGAAGATCTTTTCCAGGGGATCGCGCAGCGAGGCATCCTTGCACCGCCCCAGCGTGAGCTCGAGCATGCCGAGCATGCCGCCGAGCGGCGTGCGCAGCTCATGGCTGACGTTCGCCAGAAAGGCATCCTTGGCCCGGTCGGACAGTCGGGCATCCGCCAGTGCCTGGCGCAGGTCGGCGGTGCGCTCCAGCACCAGTTGTTCCAGCCGCGTGTGCTGCTCGCGCAGCTCCTGTTCGATGCGCTTGCGCGCCGTGATTTCATGGGCCACCAGCATCACCGCCGCTCGACCGTCAACGCGGACCGGCGCACTCGTCGAGTCGGCGGCAAAGCCGCTGCCATCCAATGCCAGGTAGTTGATTTCGAGCCGCGCGTGCTGGGCGCCCGCCTCGGCGTCGGGGATCGCGCAATGCGCTTCGGCCGCATCCCAGCATTCGGGCGAGACCAGTCGGTGCCAGTGCACGCCGATGATTTCCGCTTCGGTGGCGGCACGAAACAGGCGCAAGGCCGCGGCGTTGGCATACACCACCAGGTTACCGCCCAGGATCCAGATCGGATCGGGGCATCGCCGCAGCAGTTCGCGGAATTCCATTGCGGCAGCGGGCGCCGCCGGTTTCGGGATCGTGAACCGAATCGCTGGCACCGCGGACGCCGAGCCGGCAAGCGCCTGCCGCCTCCGCCTGCCGCGAGGGCCCTGTTGCAACGTCCTGCTTGGCAAGTCTTTTGGCCTCATGGCATCGCTAGCGGGTGGATTGCTTACGCATGCCGCAAAGTGATTTCGGCGGGCGGGGTCGCCAGAGACGCCGCGCAACCTTGGTTCCCCCCTCGAATTGCGCGGCGCTTGGCTGGATCAAGACTAGGGCAAATCGCGGGAAATTCCTACTGACAGAAATGACAGGTTTTTGGCGAAAAATGATGATTTTTTACCATTTTCGCCTGCACTTGGTGCGAAATGACCTTGCACGCGATCCTGCGCGCAGGAACGGGGCCGGTGATTTGTGCCCCGCAATTCCCCTATCGAACCAGCAGAAAGGATCCTGATCATGAAAAGCAATGTCACCAACCTTCGTCCTCAACCGCAGTTCCGCAATGTTGAACTGGCAGAGTTCGTCACCCTGCGGGTAGACAACTACTACCGCGAGCGGGTGCACAACACCTGGGCCGGCGGCCACATCATGCGCGGGCGTCGCCCCGGGCCGGATGCCCTGCAACTGTGCAGCAACGACTACCTGGCGGTGGCGCGCCATCCGCGCGTACTTGAGGCGATGGTCGAGAGCCTCTTGCGCGATGGCAATGGCCTGCTGATGTCCGGCATTTTCGTCCATGGCGCCTGCCCGCACACGGAACTGGAGCAGCATCTGGCCGATTTCATGCAGGCCGAGGCGGGAGTGCTCTGCCAGTCCGGCTACGCCGCCAACACCGGTCTGATCCAGGTCATCGCCGGCGAGAATGTTCCCGTCTATGCCGACATGATGGCGCACATGTCCCTGTGGGAAGGCATCAAGTGCGCCGGCGCCAGGCCGGTCACCATTTTCCACAATGAGGCCGAACACCTCGAGCGCCAGATCCTGCGCCACGGACCGGGCGTGGTGGTGGTCGATTCGATCTACAGCACCACTGGCAGCATCGCGCCCTTGCGCGAGATCGTCGACATCTGCGAGGCCACGGGCTGCGTTCTGGTCGCCGACGAATCCCATTCGCTGGGAACCCATGGTCCCAACGGCGAGGGCCTGGTGGTCGAACTGGGCCTGGCCGAGCGCGTTCACTTCCGCACCGCCAGCCTGGCCAAGGCCTTCGCCGGCCGCGCCGGCTTCATTAGCTGTTCGCGGCGATTTGCCGACTACTTCAAGAGCGAATCAAACCCCGCCATCTTCAGCTCGACGCTGCTGCCGCACGATATCCACGGCCTCGCCGCGACGCTGGGCGTGATCCGCCAGGAGCACTGGCGGCGCGAGCGTCTGCGCGAGAACGCGGCCTACCTGCGTCGCGAACTGGACGCGCTGGGCTACAACCTCAACGGCAGCGAGTGCCAGATCGTCTCGCTGGAATCGGGTACCGAGCAGAACACCATTGTGTTGCGCGACGCGCTGGAATCGCGCGGCATCTTCGGATCGATCTTCTGCGCGCCGGCAACGCCCAGGAGCCGTGCGCTGATGCGCTTCTCGGTGCATGCCGGGCTGGGCCGCGCCGACCTCGAACGACTGGTCGCCGTCTGCGGAGAAATTCGCGATGAAGTCGGGCTGGCCGCCTGGGGCTCGACGCGACGCAAGCAGCGCGGCCGGCCGGCACCGGCGGCCGCGTCGGCGCAGGAAGTGGCGGCGGCCTGACGGTGACCCTTGCCGGCGCGCGGTGGTTCAGTCCGTGCGCGCCAGGCCCTGGCGCGCCTCGCGATCGAGGCGTTCCAGGTAGTCGCCATACGGGTAGACGTATTTGAGGTTGAAGGCGCCCGGATTCTTCACCAGCGCATAGTGGTACCAGTCGCGACCCTTGAACTCGGTCGCCGGGTGCAGGCAGGGCTGCCAGTCCTCGTAGATCGGCGAATAGTTGCCCGCCGTCTTCCAGAAGTAGGGCAGGCGGCGGCCGTCGCGCAGTTGCGCCAGCAGTTCCTCCGGCGCATTCTGGTCGTAGGCGATCTCGTAGTGGCCGCGCATCATCTCCTCGGTCTGCACGATCAGCAGGTAGGCCGCGCCGCCCATGTCCAGCATCAGGATGCCGTCCGGCGCACAGCACAGGTAGTGCTCGACGATGCCCAGGCTACGGCTGATATCGGCGAAGCGTTCGGCGAAGCCGGGGTCGCGCAGGAACAGATGCGAGCCGACCGACAGCGCGTCGGCCAGCATGTGTTCGACCTGCTCGAAATGCTCGCGCTGCAATTCGTTGATCGCGCGGTTCAGCTGCGCCATGACATCGTCGTCCTGCTTGCGGATGAAGCGGTTGATGGTCTTTTCGTTGAAGGCGCGCACGGCGGTCTGCTCGTCGGCCTTGCCGGTGAGCAGTATTTTCTTGATCGACGCATTCCGCAGGTTGCGGCAGAACTCCAGGCCGTCGATTTCCGGCATGTCGTAATCCACCACCACCACCGATACCTGCTCGAAGCGGTGCTCGTTGTGCACCTCGCGGTGGATCATGTCCAGGCTGACGTCGATCACGTGGCGGGACAGGCTCTTGTCGCCGCGATGGCGGTAGAGGGAAAAGAAGCGTTCGACCACCGGCGGCACCTGGCCGGCGCCATTGAGCGCCACCAGCGCCGAGAACGGCGAGTGGTAGAGGCGGTAGGCCAGGCGTGAATCGAGCTGCAGGCTGAGGTTGGAGAGGAATTGCTGGTTGTCGTCGACAAAGGCGACCGTGGTCGGAAAATGGAAAGGCTGGATGGCGTAGGTGTTCATGCGGTCGGGAAGGTCAATTCGAATTGGGAGTATTCCCCATGCACCGTATTGCAGGCGATGGTTCCGCCGAAGGAGTCCATGACGTCGCGGCAAAATGCCAGGCCGATGCCGGCGCCGAGTACGCTGTCGTCGCCGGTGGAGGTATAGAAGCGCTGGAAAATGTGCGGCAGGATTTCCGGTGGAATGCCGCCGCCGCTGTCGCGCACGATCAGGCGATGGAGTTCGCCGGCTTCGATGCGTATCGTGATTTCTCCCTTGCCGGAGCGGGCAATGTGGCGCAGGGCGTTCTTGATCAGGTTGAACAGCACATGCACCATCAGCAGTTCGATGCCGCGGAACACGAAATCGTCACCCTTCTCCCGCGAGACGAGGGCGCGTTCTTCGTCGGAGAAGGGGTAACGGCCCAACGCGGTGTCGACACAGGCGCTGATCGAACAGGGCTGCAAGCTTTGCCGTTTGGTCCCGGTGGTGCGCGCGTTGACCAGCAGCATGTCGATGATGGCATTGGAATGGCGCGCCTCGGCATCGATGCGTTCCAGCACGCCCTTCAGGGAGTCGAGATATGCGCTGCGTATCGCCTCGACCGGCAAACCGTGCTGTTGCGCCAGGTGATAGGCGTCGATCAATGCCGTGAGGTAGTTGTCGAGGCCGGCAGCGCCGGCACGTATGCCCAGCAGGGGCGTCCGCAGCTCATGGGCGATGCTGCCGGCGGTGGCCAGCATCGCCCGTTCCTGTTCCACGCGAATCCGCTCGGCGTCGTAGTTGGTGACGGCGCCGGCGACTACCGCGAAGCCGGCAATGGCGATGTAATCCCAGCGATCGAAGGCCGGCAGCGAGGCATCGCTGGTCAGTGAAAAGGCCAGGAAGGCCAGGCCGCTGCCAAGGAGGAACTGGCCGATCAGCGTCACCCAATCGAGCAGCAGGATCATGACGAACACCGCCACCAGCGCCGAGCCGATCCACACGTCGGCGCCATTGTTCATCAGCAGCATGTAGGTGAAGAAGAACGGCAGCGAATACAGCAGGGAAAAATACCAGTAGTAGGGCAGACAGGTCCGCAGCCAGTCCGGCCAGTAGCGGCTGAACAGCATCGGCACGAACAGCGCCGAGCCGATCAGGCGCAAGCCAAGGCTCTCGTAACGCTGGGGAAAGACGAACTCCCAGACGTAGTAGTAAAGCGGAAACGTGACGATGGCCAGAATGGCAAATACGGTCAGCCGGCGCTCGATATAGGCCACATTGCGCAGCGCCGGCTCTATCAGGCGCGCAGCAAACTGACGCAGAAATACCACCAGGTGCGTCACTGGACGGGTCCTTGGCCAAAGCATGGGGGCGGTGACGAACTCACAGGTGGCAGCGGCAGGCGAGAGTAGTTTCCGGGAACGCCAAATTGTCGCAGATTCAGTGCCCCCAGGTGGCAAAGCACTTGATGTCTAAACTAAATTCAACCCGGTGTTGGCTTGACAAGCCGGCATGCGGCCGTTACAAAGCGCCTTCACGCCTGCGGCATGACCGGATCCCATGGTTCTCGACTCCACGCTTGACTTGCAACGCTCCCAGGCCTTTTTGCTCGACGCCCGTGGCACGGAACGCGGATTCTTCGACGGTGCCGTGCTCGGTGCGCGCGGCCTGGGATTCGAGTACATCGCCTACCTGATCGGGGTTCCGGACGTCGAATTCGGCTGGCGTTTCGTCATGACCGGCAACCTGCCTCGCGTCTGGCAGGAGCGCTATGTGCGGCGTGCCTACCATGTCATCGATCCGACGGTGCACTACGCCATGCGCGCCGCGACCCCGATGGCCTGGACGCGCGACCTGTTCGCCGGCGAAATGCTGAATGCCTTGGCGCGCGATACGCTGGCGATCGGATTCAACCACGGATGGACGCAGCCCCTGCACGATTCCAGCGGCGCCTTCGCGGTGCTGACCCTGGCGCGTCGCGGTGGCCACTTGTGCGCCAGTGAGCTCAAGAGCAAACAGCCGATGATGCAATGGCTGGCGCGGGTGGTGCACCAGCGCCTGTTCGGCGAGTTTCAGGCCTGGCAGCGCAATGCGGCTATCGGTCGCCTGACCGAGCGCGAGCTGATGTGCCTGCGCCTGGCGGCGGAAGGCGCGACGGCGGCGGATATTTCGGACACCTCCGGGGTCGGCGAGCGTACGGTCAACTTCCACATGGCCAATGCCATCAGCAAGCTGGGCGCCGCAAACAAGACCCATGCCGTGGTACTGGCGATGCGTCTGGGCCTGCTCGACTAGAGCGTGTGCAGCTTGTCGCCGCGGGCGAAGCCCGCCAGCGGCCCGTGAATTCCCCGCCCGAGGGCGATCACCTTGAACAGTTCGCCCATCTCGTTGGGCGACAGCAGCACGTTGACCGCGCCGCGTGCGCGCAAATTCGCCGTCTCGTCGGCGCCGACTTCCGGACCGGACATCAGTTCGCCGATGCCGCAGTTGAGCAGGAAGTTGGCCTGGCTGCAGTAGCCCATCACTTCCAGGCCGGCGTCGAAACCGGCCTCGGCCACGGCGGTGAAATCGACGTGCGAGGTGATGTCCGAGAGCCCCGGAAACCAGTACGGGTCCTGATGCACGCGATGCCGATAGTGGCAGCGCAGCGTGCCGCCGTTGCGCTGCGGGTGGTACAGCTCGTGGCGCGGCAGCCCGTAGTCGATCAGCAGCAGCGCCCCGCGTGAAAGGCGTCGCGACAACTCGGCGACCCAGGCGCGGGCGGCGAGGCTGATTTCGCCGCGCCAGGCGGTCGTGATGTCCAGTGCGCGCGCCGCCGCGAGCAAGGCGCCGTGGGCCGGGCGCTCGGCGTCGGCCAGCCTGCCTTCGTTCAGTCCGACGCCGATTTCCGAGACGCTGCCGTCGCCGTTCCACTGCACGGCATGGCTGGGCATGGCGTCCAGCACTTCGTTGCCGACCAGGCAGCCGGAAAAACGGTCGGGCAAGGTATCCAGCCACTCGACGCGGTTGCAATACCGCGGTGCCCGTTCGGCCAGGCGTGCTTGCTGGCGGGCACGCAGCGCGCCGGAAAGTTCCAGGATGCGGTAGCGCTCGGGCAGGCAACCGAGTGCGTCGAGCGCCGGCAGCAGGTCGGCGGCAAGCCGCCCGCTGCCGGCCCCGGCCTCGATGACAAACGGCTCCGAGGCCGCCAGCACCTGCGCCACTTGCCTGGCCAGCGCCCGGGCAAACAGGGGCGTGATCTCGGGTGCGGTGAGGAAATCGCCCCCCGCCGCATGGTCGCCGAACTTTTGCGCGCCGCCGGCGTAATAGCCCAGGCCCGGCTCATACAGCGCCAGCTCCATGTAGCGGGCGAAGGACATCCAGCCGCCGCGCGCCGTGATCTCGGCGGCGACGATGCCGAGCAGCGTGGCGCTCGCCGCGCGCGCGTCGGCCGAGGGTTCCGGCAGATCGGCCTGCGCGAGTTTCATGTCTTGCTGTCGCGCAGGCTCGTGGCGATCAACGCGGCCATGCCATTGGCGTTATCCGTGCCGCGCGCGCCCAGGCCGGCAACGACGCCGGCGCGATTGGCTGCGGGCTGGTTCTGGCTGGTCTTCCACTTGCCGGCAAGCGCGGTGATGCCGATCTCGATGCCGACGATGGCGGAAAGCATCTTTTCGATGAATTCCGGCGGCGCATCGGATACCTGCCAGGGCTCGGCGAGTTCGCCTTCATGCCGATTCACCAGATCGTCGAGCAGTGCGCGCAGATCGCGTGGGTCCTCGATGGCGGTGAGTCGTCCACGGGCATGGACCACGACATAGTTCCAGGTCGGTACCGCCTTGCCGTGCTCGCGCTTGCTCGGATACCAGGACGGGCTGACGTAGGCCTGCGGCCCCTGGAAGATCACCAGCACTTCCTGCGCCGCGGCCATTCTCCACAGCGGGTTGGCGCGCGCGACATGGCCCAGCAAACGCCTGCCGTCAGGCGACAGTTGCAGCGGCAGATGGTCGGCGACCAGTTCGCCACCGGCCTGGCTCACCAGCGTGGCGAACGGATGCTCGCGCAGCAGCGCCTGCAAAACCTCGACGCGGTCCTCGGCGAAATGGGCAGGCCGGTACACGCGCCGCCCTCAGAGCAGCACGCCGGCGTTTTCACCGCGTTCGTAGACGATGTTGGCGCGGCCGACCAGCAACGTATCCAGGTTGCCGATTTGCGCCACGTCCTTGTTGGCATAGGGCAGCTTGTGCAGGATGTAGCGCAGGGCGTTGAGCCGCGCGCGCTTCTTGCAGTCCGACTTGATCACGGTCCACGGCGCGTCCGCCGTGTCGGTGTGGAAGAACATCGCCTCCTTGGCCTTGGTGTAGTCGTCCCACTTGTCGAGCGAGGCAAGGTCGATCGGCGACAGCTTCCACTGTTTGAGCGGATGGGTTTCGCGCTCCTTGAAACGGCGCCGCTGTTCGGGGCGCGAGACGGAGAACCAGAACTTGATCAGGTGCACGCCGCTACGCACCAGGGTGCGCTCGAACTCCGGCGTCTGGCGCATGAACTCTTCGTACTCGGTGTCGCTGCAAAAACCCATCACGCGCTCGACGCCGGCGCGGTTGTACCAGGAGCGGTCGAACAGCGCGATCTCGCCGGCGGTGGGCAGGTGCTGCACGTAACGCTGGAAGTACCACTGGCCGCGCTCGGTGTCCGAGGGCTTTTCCAGGGCCACGACGTGGGCGCCGCGCGGATTCAGGTGCTCCATGAAGCGCTTGATGGTGCCGCCCTTGCCGGCCGCGTCGCGGCCCTCGAACAGGATCACCACCTTCTGCCCGGTTTCCTTGACCCAGGCCTGCAGCTTGAGCAACTCGACTTGCAGGTGGTATTTCTGCTTCTCGTAATTCTTGCGCGTCATCAGCCGGCGGTAGGGGTAGCCGCCGTCGCGCCAGCCGGGCGCCAGTTCCTCGTCGGGGTGTTCATCGACGGCGACTTCGCTTTTCAGCAGCGCGTTCTTCAGCGCTTCGACATCGTCAGGTGAAGCACCTTCGACCACGGCGGTCAGCGCCTGCGCCAGCTTGGCCCCCTCGCCGGGCCTGGCGTGGGCGACGATGTCGTGGATGGCCTCGATCTTCGAATCGCGCGCGGCGGCCGAGCGGTCCTTGACCACGAAGTTCTGGATGCCGACGGGCTTGCTGGAAGGCGCAATGTCGCCGGATGCCGGGCGCCGCCCGGTGCGGGCGGGACGCGGCGTGGCCGCCGGCGCGCCAGCGGTTTTGGGTGTGGCCACGGCGGGCCGGGTCGATTTGCTTGCGGGTTTCCTGACGGCCATTATTCCTCCTCGAGTGCTTCGAGCTGTTCGTGCAATTCCAGCCAGCGTGATTCTGCCGCGTCGATATTCTGCGTCAACAGGCTTTGGCGCTGGCCGAGCTCCGCCAGCAGCGACGCCTGGGTGCCGGCATACAACGCCGGATCCGTGAGCCGGGCCTCGAGCAACGTGAGTTCGGCCTGCCAGGCGGCGATCTGCTGTTCCAGCTTGTCAGTTTCCTGCTTCAGTCGCCGTTGCCCCCCCGCGAAGCGGGCATCCGGGCACGCAGAGCGAGCCGGCGCCGACTTTCGGGGTTCGGCGGCGACAGCGGGCCGGGGTGCCGGCGCCTTGTCGCGTTCCGTCGTCTTTTCTGCGCTGCGTGCCTTCGCCAGCCAGTCGGCATAGTCGTCGAGGTCGCCGTCGAAGGGCACCACCTTGCCGTCGGCCACCAGCCAGAGCTCGTCGCAGGTGGCGCGCAAGAGGTGCCGGTCGTGCGAGACCAGCACCATGCCGGCTTCGGTTTCCTGCAGGGCGATGGTCAGGGCCTCGCGCATCTCAAGGTCGAGGTGGTTGGTCGGCTCGTCGAGCAGCAGCAGGTTGGGTGCGGTGCGGATCATCAGCGCCAGCGCCAGGCGTGTTTTCTCGCCGCCGGAGAAGCGGCCGCAGGGTGCCTCGGCCATGTCGCCGCGGAAGTCGAAGCCGCCGAGGTAGTTGCGCAAATCCTGCTCGCGGGTGCGCGGCTCCAGCTTGATCATGTGCCACAGGGGAGACTCGGCCGGGCGCAGTTGTTCGAGCTGGTGCTGGGCGAAGTAGCCGAGCTTGAGATTGCGGCCTTCCTCGCGTACGCCGGCCAGCGGCGCGAGTTCGCCGGCCAGCAGCTTCATCAGCGTGGACTTGCCGGCACCGTTGCGGCCGAGCAGGCCGATGCGGCTGTCGGGACGCAGCGTGAAACGCAGCTTGTCGAAGATTGGCGCCGTGGCGTCGTAGCCGACTTTCGCGTCATCGATCAGCAACAACGGATCGGAGAAGCCCGTTGGCTCGGGAAAGCGGAAGCTGAAGGGCGTGTCGATGTGGGCGGCCTGGATCTCGCCCATCCTGGCCAGCATCTTGATCCGGCTTTGCGCCTGGCGCGCCTTGGAGGCCTTGGCGCGGAAGCGGTCGATGTAGCTTTGCAGGTGCGCCGCTTCGCGCTTCTGTTTGGCCGCCAGGGCCAGGTCGTTGGCCAGGCGCTCGGCGCGTGCGCGTTCGCAGGCCGAGTAGTTGCCGGTAAAGAGTTGCAGCTTGCCGGCCTCGATGGCGAGGATGTGCGTGGTGACGACGTCGAGGAAATCACGGTCGTGCGAGATCAGGATCAGCGTGCCGGGATAACTCTTCAGCCAGGCTTCGAGCCAGATGATGGCATCGAGGTCGAGGTGGTTGGTCGGTTCATCGAGCAGCAGCAGGTCGGAGCGGCACATCAGGGCGCGGGCAAGGTTCAGGCGCACACGCCAGCCGCCGGAGAATTCCGCCACCGGGCGCTGGAAGTCCGCGTCGGAGAAACCCAGGCCATGCATCAGGGCCGCGGCGCGCGCCGGCGCCGCGTAGCCGTCGATCTCGGAAAGTCGACCATGCAAGAGTCCAATCTGTTCGCCAGCATGCTCGTCATCATGGTGGGCTTCGGCAGCGACCAGGTCGCGTTCAATCTGGCGCAGTTCGGTGTCGCCGTCGAGCACGAAGTCGAGCGCGGCGTCGGGCAGCGCCGGCGTGTCCTGCGCGACATGGGCCAGCACCCAGCCCGGCGGGCGTTCGAGGTCGCCGCGGTCGGCATGCAGTTCGCCGCGCAGGAGCGCAAGGAAGGAGGATTTGCCGCAACCGTTGGCACCGGTAAGGCCGACCTTCCAGCCGGGGTGGAGTTGCAGCGACGCGCCGGTGACCAGCGGGTCGCCATTGCGGGAAAAACCAAGGTCACGAAGCAGGATCATAGGAGTCGTATCGGTGAGGCGTTTTCGTGGTGATAGCCAGTGCGGCCTTCGTAGCAAGCGGCGATTTGCGCCATGTCGGCGGCTTCGTCGCCCGAGAGCATGATGCTGGAAAGCAGGCCGACTTCACGCTTGCCGT
>JACRIX010000044.1 GCA_016215645.1 Rhodocyclales bacterium | reverse complement strand
TTCTACTATCGCACCGACAAGAACTTCGTCGACGAGAAGAACTGGCACTGCTTCGTGAATTCGATCTACGACAAGAACAGCAAGAAGTGGACCTGCTTCAAGCGCAAGCACGTCGATCTGGTCGACAAGTCGAAGCTGTTCAAGGCCGCCGCGCCGCACTAAGCACGGCCAGGCTGTAAGATTCGGGCCGGACGCCGCAAGGCTTCCGGCCTGTTTTCATTGCCGTTCCGTAATCCATTGCAGCGCCGAGGTTTTCCATGTCCCAGCCCGATATTCCGTTTCCCAACAGCCCGGTGGTTCCCACCATGGTGGCTGAAACCCATGTCATCGAATTCTCCTGCCACAAGGGCATCGGCTGCTGGAACGCCTGCTGTTCCAACATCGACATCTCGCTGACGCCCTACGA
This sequence comes from Rhodocyclales bacterium, assembly GCA_016215645.1. Classification (GTDB taxonomy): domain Bacteria; phylum Pseudomonadota; class Gammaproteobacteria; order Burkholderiales; family Rhodocyclaceae; genus Sulfuritalea. The sequence continues at coordinate 12,966 of JACRIX010000044.1, read as the reverse complement.
CGTGCTGCGCATGAAGACGCGGCTGGGCATCACCTCGACAGAGTTCCTCAAGGACTACACGGTGCCCTACGAGATGGAAAAGGACGGCATCGCCGGCATCAAGTTCCGCCCCATCGAGGGCGGCAGCGCCTGCCGCTTCATGAAGCCCGAAGGCTGCGACATCTACAGCGACCGGCCCACCGCCTGCCGCTACTATCCGGTGGCCCTGCTGTCGATGCGCAAGCAGGACGAATACGTCGACCGCGACTCCTACGCCATCGTCAAGGAAGACCACTGCAAGGGTCACGAGGTGAATCGCCGTATCACCATCGCCGACTATCGCCAGGAGCAGGGGCTCGAACAGTACGACGAGCTCGCGCGCGGCTGGCGCCAGCTGGTGCTGAAGAAGAAGTCCTCCGGCCCCACCATCGGCAAGCCCAGCTTGCGCAGCCGGCAACTGTTCTTCATGGCCTGCTACGACATCGACCGCTTCCGCGAATTTGTTTTTGCCGAGTCCTTCGCCAAGCTGTTCGAGTTGACGCCAGAGGAGCGGGAGTCGTTCGCGACTGACGATGCCGCGCTGCTGCAGTTCGCCTTCCGCTTCCTGCGCCAGGTGATGTTCGGCGAAGAGAGCATCGCGCTGAATGCCGAGGCGGCGCAGGAGCGCCTGGTCAAGGTGCAGGAAAAGCGCCTGATCGAGGAGCGCGAGGCGGCCAAGAAGCGCGCCCTGGAAGCTGAAAGCGGCGACGACAACGATTCGCTGGACGATTAGCAGTCCGAGCTGTAACGGGAAGTTCGAAAGTCAGCGCTGGCATCGTCCCGCCAGGCTGTTGGCATGAATTGGCAGGGCGAATGCATACGCCGCAATGCTCATATTGAGTTAGTATGCGCCGCGGCGTCGGCGCCGTTTCCATCCCGGTGTTGTCGGCGTCATTTCCGCAACGGCGACTGAAAACCCATGGAAAACATGCTGCCCCTCATCACCAACATTGAAAACGTCATTGTTGGCAAACGGTCCGTAATCGAATTGGCCGTCGTTTCCCTGCTGTGCCGCGGCCATGTCCTGCTCGAAGACGTGCCCGGCACCGGCAAGACCATGCTGGCTCGGGCGCTGGCGCGCTCCGTCGCGGTCGACATGAAGCGCATCCAGTGCACCCCCGACCTGCTGCCCTCGGATATCACCGGCGTCGCGATCTACAACCAGAAGACCAGCGATTTCGAGTTTCGCCCGGGCCCGGTATTCACCAATCTGCTGCTGGCCGACGAAATCAACCGGGCCACACCGCGCGCGCAGTCCGCCCTGCTCGAGTGCATGGAGGAGTTCCGCGTCAGCTCGGACGGCATCACCTACGATGTGCCCAGGCTCTTCATGGTGCTGGCGACGCAGAACCCGATCGACATGGCCGGCACCCATCCGCTGCCGGAAGCGCAACTCGATCGCTTCTTTGTCCGGCTCAAGGTCGGCTATCCGAGCATTGCCGAGGAAGTGAAAATCCTCGCGGCGCAAGTCCGCGCGCATCCGATCGATACGCTCGAACCGGTCATCTCGGAGGCGGAGGTGCTGCTGGCGCGGGAACAGGTAAAGGCCATCCATATCGCCACCGAGGTCGCCGAGTATGTGGCACGGATTACCGCCGCGACGCGACAGCACGCCGACTTGCGCCTCGGCGCCAGTCCGCGCGGCAGCCTGGCGCTTGCTCGCGGCGCACAGGGGCTTGCCTACCTGCGCGGCCGGGAATTCGTGACGCCCGATCTGGTGAAGACGATGGCCGGGCCGATCCTTGAGCATCGGCTGATCCTGCGCCCGCAGGCGGCCGCCCTCGGCCGCAGCGCCGGCGAGGTGCTGCGCGACGTCCTCGACCAGGTGAAGCCACCGGTTTAAGGGCGCGGCGTGGCGGCCATGCGGGATCGACTGCTAGCGCTCAGCGCCTGGCTGCAACCCAGGACCAAGCTGGTCGTGCTCTGCGTCCTGACGCTGTTCGCCTATGCCGCGGCGATCAGTCGCGGGCAGGCCCTGCCCTGGGCCGTGGCGGCCCTGCTGCTGGCAACGGTGATCGTCGGCACTGCCTGGCCGCATTGGCTGGTGCGGGCGATTTCGGTGGTGCGCAGCGGGCCGACGCGCGCCGAAGAGGGCGACACCATCAACTTTCACGTCGCCGTGGACAACCACGGCTGGCTGCCGCGCTTCATGGTCGAGCTGGTCGACCGCCTGCCTTTCGTCGGCGCCGCCGAGGGTTCGCTGGCGACCGGCGAGCAGACCCTCGGCATCATCAGCTACGTTCCCGGCGGCGGCCGGCGCAACTTCGAGATGCCTCTCCTGTGCGAGAAGCGCGGCTTCTATCGCCTTGGCCCGGTCGGCCTCGCCTCGGGCTTCCCGCTCGGCCTGACCGAGGCGCGGCAGAGGCGCAACGCGGGCGTGCAGACCCTGACCATCTATCCCGACGTGTTCACCATCATCGATCTGCCGTTGCGTGGCGCTCCCAGCCAGATCCATCGCGGCGGCTATCTGTTGCCGGAAGGTGCCGGAGCAGCCGAGTTTTCCGGTCTGCGCGAGTACCGGCGCGGCGACAATCCGCGCCACGTGCATTGGCCGACCACGGCGCGCATGAACGAGCTGATGGTCCGGGAGTACGAGCCGCTGGCCTCTGCCTGCATTTATCTTGCGCTCGACCTTGGCCGCGATGCCAACGTCGGACAGGGCAAGCAGGCCGCCTTCGAGTACGCCGTTCGCATTGCCGGATCGATCGCCCGGCATACCTGCGGCAACAACCTGCGCACCCGCCTGCTCGGCCATGGCGCCGACTGGCTGGAGATCCCGGCCGGCAGCGGCGAGATGCATTACAGCAGCATCCTCGACACGCTGGCGGTGATCGATGCCGACGGCGCGCTGCCCTACGCGAAAGTCATCGAGCATGTGGCGTGGCAGGTGCAGGCCGGCGAGACCGTGGTGGTGTTCCTGTCCGAGCCGGCCGCGCGCGTGGCCGAAACCCTGCAGGCGCTGGCGCTGCTGCGCGGCCAGCGGGCGCATGTGCTGGCCATCCTGCTCGACCGGGCGTCCTTTGCCGGCGAGATTGAATCCGCCGGGCAGACGCTGAGCAATCCCTATGAGGCGGCCCTGATCGAGCTGGGCGCCACCTGCTTCCACGTCCGTCGCGGCGACGATCTGTCGCGGGTGTTCAATACGTGAGCGCGGCACTGACCTACCTGCCGGCGTATCTCGGGCTTTACTTCTCCTTGTTGCTGGCGCTTGCGTGCAACGCCTTTCTCGACATCTGGTACGGCTCCTTCGGCGTGGAGGTGGTGATCTGGGCTGCGATCTTTGCCTACACCCTGAGCGTCGGCTGGCGCCAGCGGGGCCAGGTGTCGGACTTCGGGCGCGACAGGCAAAAGGCGGTACTTGTGGTGGGCATCCTGGTCACGGTGCTGGTCTTCGTCCAGATTTGGGGAATCATGCGAGCCGGCGTCTACCTCCTGGCGGTACTGCAGGCCGCAAACAACTGCGTCACCACCAGCCGCCGCACGCTGCACCTGGGCTTGCTGGTATCGGTGGTGATGGTGATGTTCGCGGCAACCCACCCGCGCGCCGATTGGACCATGCTGTTCTACCTGCTGCCCTATCTGGTGGCGGTGGTGTTTGCCCTGGTCGCCGAACAGATCTCGCGCCGGGCCCGGGATATGTCCCGCGCCGGCCTGGGACAATCCGTGCTTGGTGGCCAGGGCATCGCCATCCTGGCCGCAACGGGGGCGATTTTGCTGACTGCGGGCGTGCTGTATGCCCTTACGCCACAGGTCACCCGGCCCTATCTCGAATGGCGTTTCGGCTATGCCGCGAAACCTGACGCCGCCACCCAGGGCGGGGCGGCTACCGGAGCGCAGGCGCCGGAAGAAGCAGGGCAGGGCGGTGGTCGCGGGTCGCCGTCCGGACCCGGTCAGATGGGGGCCGGCGGAACGGGGTCTGGCAAGGGAGGGGGCATGGAGTTGGGCAGCGGCCTGCCCTCGGTCGGCGAAATGCGCGCGGCGGCCAAGCGCAAAGGCATGCCGCGCTGGCAGGCCGACGCGATCAATGCGCTTGCCGACCTTGCGCAAGGTACGCAGATGGTACTGGCGCCAGTCCGGCAAACCCTGGAAGAGGCGTTGCAGGAGATGAAGCAGTGGCTGCAGAAGCACCTGCGCGACCTCCTGTCGAGCCTGCTGGCGCTGATCGGCATCGCCCTGCTGGCTGCGCTTTGGCGATTGCTGAAGGAAGCACGGGTCGACATCTGGCTGCGGGCCCAGTTCGATTTTCTGCGCCTGGGCCTGTTCGCTTTCCATGCCCCGGGCAACCAGGGCGCCAGCCAGTACTTCCGGGCGCTGGAGCGGCTCCTGCTCCTGCACGATGCCGAGCGTGCCGCCAACGCCAATTCACGCGAATACCTGGCGCAGATGGTTCGCCGCCATGGTCATCTGCGGCGGGAACTCACTGAACTGACCCTGATCTACGAGAGCTCACGCTATGCCAAGGCGCCGGTCGACGCGGCCGCCGTTCGACGCATGCGCAAGCTCTATCGCGAGGTACACGACAAGGTGGGATTGCTGACCGTCTGAGGCATTGCCGCAGGCGTTAAGCGGTCAGGGCCGACGCAGCGGCAACGATTCGCCGTTGCCTGCCCGCGAGGCGGAATCCCAGGCACGCAAAGCGACGCCAGCGCTGACTTTCGGTAACATCATCTACATGAACTGGCGTGAGCATCCACCGGCTCATTTTCACGCCGTCTATGGCGAACATGAAGCCGTGATTTCGATTGACGGTGCGGTGCATGCGAGTGATCTGCCGCACCGGGCCTTGTCGATGGTACCGGAACGGCTCGCGGTACATCGCGCCGATGAACTTAGCGGCGAAGTGTTCGAGGCCTTGCGCGACCCAGCCTTGTTCGCGACCGCCTATCAACACCTTGCGATGCGTACCGTGGCGTGGGCAAACGGTGTCGATCTGGCGCCGGAGTTCCTGTTGGAACTGATGAACACCCAGCAACGCCAGGCCGCCTGATGCGTGGTGACGCGCGCTACGCGGCTTCACGATAAAAGTCGGCGCTGTGGTACGGCGAAAATCGCCGTACCACCAGCGCCGACTTTTGTTTTATGCCCCGGCTTACTTCCCGGCGATCTTTTCCAGCTTTTCGGCGCGGATCAGCTGCCCGTCGAGCGCCGCGTCCTTGGCCGAGCCGCCGTAGGCGACGGTCATCAGCTGCGAGTAGTACACCACGGGCATGTTGAACTTGGTGCCCTGCTTCTTGTTGATTTCCGACTGGTAGACCTCAACGTTGGCCTGGCACAGCGGGCAGGGCGTGACGATCATTTCGGCGCCGTGGTCGTAGGCCGATTCGACGATGTCGCGGATCTGCTTCTGGCTCTTTTCCGGTTCGGAGAAGGCCAGCGCGCCGCCGCAACAGGTGACCTTCTGTTCGTACTTGGAAAGCGCTTCGCCGCCCAGGGTCTCGACCATCTTGTCGAGGTACATCGGGTTCTCGAAGGATTCGCCGTCGATGCCAAAGGGGCGGTTGGTCTGGCAGCCGACGTAGCCGGCGATCTTGAGGCCTTCCAGCGACTTCTTCATCGGCGCCTTGAGGCCGTCGTAGCCGAAGTCCTCGATCAGCACCTCGACCATGTGGCGCACGTTTGCGCCGCCGTTGTAATGCAGGCCGGCGGCGGCCAGCGCTTCATTGGTTTCCTTCAGCAACTGCGCCGAGCCATCCAGGCGTTCCTGGGATTCACGGGCACTGAGCCAGCAGGCGGCGCAGGTGGCGACGATGTCCTGGCCCGGCAGGTGGGTCTCGGCCTGGGCGAAGTTGCGCGCGTTGATGGCGATGCGGGGCAGTTCGCCGCCTTCACAGTAACCGACCGAGGCGCCGCAGCAGTTCCAGTCCGGGATCTCGGTCAGCTTGATGTCCAGCGTCTTGCACATGGAATTGGTCGACACCAGGTAGTTCGAGGCCGAGGCCTTGAGCTGGGACGAGCAGCCGGGGTAGAACGCGTATTCTTTCTTGGCCATTTTCTGTCTCTCCGTCAGGCAGTGAAGCCCTTCTTGCGGTCCTCGATTTCCTTCGCCTTGGCGATGATGGCGTGGAATCCCTTGAGATCCTTGACGCCGTGGCCGCCGAAGATTTCCATCGGGTTGAGGCGCTTGGCGAGCAGCAGGCCAAGACCGATGCTCTGCATGCCCATCGCTTCCTTGATGCCCGACACCAGACCGCCGCGGAAGTAGTGGCGCAGCGTCAGCATCAGTTCATTGACGCGGCCCCTCTTGATCGCGTTGTTCCAGAACAGCGTGGCGAAGTCGCGCGTCGGCTGGCCCTTGGGCGCCAGACCGAGGCGGTGCGCGTAGTTGGCCAGGCCGTGCATGATGTGGGTGATCGGCAGCTGGCGCGGGCAGCGCACCATGCAGTTGTAGCAGGAGGTGCACATGAACATCGAGTCGGAACCCAGCACCTCGGCGCGCTTGCCGGCGCGAATCATCATGAAGATCTTCTGCGGAGAGTGTTCCCAGGCGTTGCCAAGCGGGCAGGAGCCGGCGCAGACGCCGCACTGCATGCACATCTTGACCATGTGGCCTTCTTCGACGTTGGCTTCGACTTCCTTGAGGAAGTTGTTGCGATAACGTTCGACGGCGGCTTGATTTGCCGCATTTTGGTTGATTGTCATGAATCGCGTCTCCAGTGTTGGCTCAGCCAAACCCCTTCATCGGGGATGGCCCCAGCTTGTCGAGTTCGGCGACGTAGTCGTTGATCAGCTTGACCACGCGGGCGTTGTCGGTGATCGCCACTTCCTGGGTGACCACGCGCTCGGGCTCGAGGCCCATCTGCTTCAGCGTGTCGCCGATCTTGCTCATGCGGTAGTGGGCGAGTTCGGAACCCTTGACGAAGTGGCACTGGTATTCGTCGCCCTTCTTGCAACCCATCATCATCACGCCGTCGTAACCGCCATTCAGCGCGTCGGTAATCCAGATGGTGTTGACCGAACCGAGGCAGCGCACCGGAATTACGCGGACGAAGGCCGAGTAGTTCATGCGCGCCATGCCGGCCATGTCGAGAGCCGGGTAGGCGTCGTTTTCGCAGGCCAGCACCAGGATGCGCGGCTTCTCTTCGTCCTCTTCGGGCACTTCGACGGCCTTGACCTGGCTGCCGACGGTATCGACCGAGTAGTTCTCGAAGGAGATCACCCGCACCGGGCAGGCGCCCATGCAGGTGCCGCAGCGGCGGCAGCGTTCCTCGTTGAACTTGGGAAAGCGCTTTTCGTCCTCGTCGATGGCGCCGAAGGGGCACTCGACCGTGCAGCGCTTGCATTGGGTGCAGCCTTCGAGGCGCGCCGTGGGGAAGGACAAGTCGCCCGAGCGCGGATGCGCGGCGCGTCCCAGCGAGGCATTCTCGACCGCCTGGATGGCCTTCAGCGCGGCACCGGTGGCGTCATCGGTGGCCTGCAGGATGTCCATCGGCCGGCGCACCGGGCCGGCCGCGTAGATGCCGGTGCGGCGCGTCTCGTAGGGGAAGCAGATGAAGTGCGAATCGGCGAAGCCGTGCTTGAACTGCGGCACGTCCGGACCCTGGCGGTAGTTGAGCTTGAGCACCGACGTGCCGTGCATCACGATGCGCTGGGCCTTGGCGGCTTCGTCGCCACCTTCGGCGGCTGTCACCACCGGGTTCCAGGCTTCGAGATCGACGCCGGCATTCGGTACCTGGCCGGTGGCGAGCACCACGAGGTCGGCATCGATGGTGTTCTCTTCGTCGAGGATCAGGTCCTTGAACGTCACTGCACAGCTATCGCCGCCCGTGACCTTGCTGGCCTTGCCCTTGCTGAAGATCACGCCCTTCTGCTGGGCGCTGCGGTAGAAGTCCTCGCCCATGCCCGGCACGCGCAGGTCCTGGTACATGACCACGGTATCGATGTCGGGATTCTGGTCCTTGAAGTACATCGCCTGCTTGATGCTGGTGCCGCAGCAGTGGCCGGAGCAATAGGACAGATGCGTGCCGGTCGTATCGCGCTGGCCGGCGCACTGGACGAAGACCACGGAAGAAACTTCCTTGCCGTCCTCGCGCTTGATCGCTCCGCCGTTCGCCTGTTTGGCAAGGGCTTCGAGTCCGGCCTGGTCGACCACGTTGGTCTGGCCGCCGCCGAGTTCAGGCAGCTTGGCCATGTCGTAAGGCGTGAAGCCGGTGGCCTGGACGATGGCGCCGACGGTTTCTTCGCTGACCATGCCGGATTCCTGGGCGACCTGGATCACGAAACGTCCAGGTGCGCCGGAGGTATCGGCGATGGTTGAATTCAGGTGCAGCGTGATCAGGGGATTGGCGGCGATCCGGGCGGCCATTTCGGCCACGCCGGTATCCTGCGCCTCGGCATAGGGGGTCTTGAAGGGCTGGCGTTTCCACAGATTCGCCGCCATGCCGCCCAGTGCGCCGCTCTTTTCGACCAGCACGACTTCGTAGCCGGTGTCGGCGATTTCCAGCGCCGCGGTCATGCCGCTCATGCCGCCGCCGACGACCAGGATGCGCTTGCTTGAGGCTTCCTTGACGTTGCCGGCCGGCTGCTTCATTTTCTTGACTTCGGCGCAGCCCATGCGCACGTAGTCGGCGGCCATTTCCTGGCGCACTTCATCGTGCTCCTTGCCGGCGGCGACGACCCACAACACGCCTTCGCGCAGGTTGGCGCGCGACATGGCGACGCCGTCGAACTGGAAGGCCTCGGTCTTGGCGCGGCGCGAGCAGGCGGCGATGCAGACGTGGGTGACCTGCTCATTGGCGATGTCGTCCCGGATCGTCTGCACGCCTTCGGCATTGCAGAGGAAGGGATGGCTCTTGACCAGCGCCATCTTGCCTTCCTTCTTGGCGATGTTCTCGAGCTGTCCGACCTTCATGGCATCGCCGATGCCGCAGCCGGAGCAGATGTAGGCAGCGTACTTGGGGGTTACGGGTGTAGCCGGGGCGTTCATACAGCCTCCGTGGATGCGGTTTTACGAATGACCTGGATCGCGCGCAAGGACGCTGCCGTGGCGCTTTGCACCGCGCGATTGACGTCCAGCGGGCTGGCCGCGGCGCCGGCGCCGAACATGCCCTGGTCCTTGCTGCCCTCGATGAAGTTCGAGGAATCGAGGATCACGTCGTCAGGCAATATCACGCCGGTGATCTCGGGTTCCATGCCGACGGCCAGCACCACCAGGTCGTGCTCGGTGGCGTAGCGGTGGTAACCCTCGGTGTCGACGCCGTGCAGGACGGGGTTGCCGTTCTCGGCGTTCTCGGCGATACGCGCGACCTTGCTCTTGACGAAGCCGACGGTCGCGTCCTTCTGCACCATCTGGTAGAAGTCCTCGAAGCGGTCGATGGCGCGGATGTCGATGTAATACACGGTCGATTTGCCTGCGTCGCCGAAGGCTTCGCGCACGTACTGCGTCTGCTTCAGCGAGGCCATGCAGCAGATGCGCGAGCAGTGGCGCAGGTGGTTTTCGTCGCGCGAGCCGGCACACTGGATGAAGGCGACGTTCTTCGCTTCCTTGCCATCGCCCGGACGCAGTATCTTGCCGCCCGTGGGGCCTTGCGGATCGGCCAGGCGCTCGAATTCGAGGCTGGTGATGACGTTCTTGAAGCGGCCATAGCCATAGGGCTGGATCTTCGCCGCGTCGTAGGGGCGCCAGCCGGTGGCCCAGACCAGGGCACCGACCTGCAGCGTCACGGATTCTTCCTTCATCTCCAGATCGACGGCGCCGGAGGGACACGCGGCCTTGGCCTTTTCACCCTCCGGCGTGCCGACGATGGAGGCGTCGATCACATAGCGCTGCGGGTAGGCCATGTTGTGCGGCAGGTAGGCCGCCTTGAGCTTGTCCAGCCCGTAGTTCCAGGGGTTCGGCACTTCGGCGGAAACGGCCTCCGCGCATTTGCCGCAGGCGGTACAGTTTTCATTGACGAAGCGCGGCGCGACTTTCAGCGTCACGCTGTAGTTGCCGCGGCTGCCGCTGACCGCCGTCACCTCGGTCATGGTCATCAGGCGGACATTGCGGTTCTGCTTGATGCGCCGCAGGTTGATTTCCAGCCCGCAGGTGGGATGGCACATCTTGGGAAAGTAACGATAGAGCCGCGCCGTGCGGCCGCCGAGGACAGGTGTCTTTTCGACCAGGATCACCTGCTTGCCGCATTCCGCGGCTTCGAGGGCGGCCGTCATGCCGCTGATGCCGCCGCCGACGACCAGAATGGTCTGGTTGGTTGCTATTGAAGCCGTCACATCGAGCTCCCAGGTTGATTTTGTGCGCCCGGAATTCTAGCGTTTGCGCCTTCCGGGGCCCGTGCAAGTTTCCAATGTTGCAATAGAAAAGCTGAATGCACCGCAACAATTGCCTTGCGTCGATGCGGAAAAGCCTCGCTAAACCGCCGCGGCAACCCGTGGGATTTCGCGGATCTCGAAACTCAGCGTGTCGAGGTCGCCGAGCACCCAGGTTGCCGCCGGAGCGCCCAGGCCGGCAACCGTGCCAGGATTGATCAACCAGGTCATGCTGCCCTTGATATTGGGTTGTTGTCGAATTTCCGTTTCGTGGCTGTGACCGCAGCACACCAGGTCGTAGTCGCCGGTGCAGGCCATACCGTGTCCGATGTGTGGGTAGTGGGTGAGGAAGATGCGCCGACCGCCAAGCTTGAGCGTGGCATCCTGGCCGTAGTAGTGAAGCTGGTCGTCGGAGTTGTGTGCGAGGCGGGCAATGGACACCGGGTCGCCGAGGTTGTTGCCGTGGATGGCGTGGATCGGGATGCCGAGTTTGAGGGATGCGCGCAGGGTGTTGCCGCCGATGATGTCGCCGCAGTGGATCACGGCTTCGGCGCCCTCGGCGATGGCGACCGTGATCGCCGCCGCCATCATCGGGCCGCGGTCGTGGCTGTCGGAAAGGATGCAGATCCTCACGGCGCTTCGCCCGGCCGGAAGCCGAAGAGCTGGTCGAGGCGCATTTCGCGGATCAACTGGTCGGCTGCCGCCTGGCCGTGTTCGCGGATGACGTCGGCCACGATCAGGCGTGCCCCATTGCGATTGTAGCCACCGCCGAAGCTGACCTGGGTGGTGAGCAACTGGCGGGCTTTTTCCAGGGTCATATCACGATCGGTGGCAGGTAGTTCTCGTCATCGCTGCTGCCGGGAACCTGCTTTGCCGCGCCTTCCGGCAGGGCGGCGCTGCGTGTGCCGTGGTGGTCGGCCTGCAGTTTGAGCAAGGTGGTCACGCAGTCGCCGAGATTGTCATACAGGTCGCGGCCGGTGCCGAAGATTTCGCTGGGCGAATAGAAGAACTGGCAGCGGAAGCGTTGATCACCCGTCTTGGCGACGACGAACTCGCAGCCCAGTTCGCCCCAGTACAGCGCTGGGCAGGGTGAGGGCATCTTGTCTTCCGGACTGAGCAACAGTTCGACCTCGACGGCTTGCAAAGGCACGATGCGGTTGTAGCGTTCGAGCAGGATCTGGTTGACCAGCTGGAATTCGTTGTCGGTGAAGTCAGGAAGGCTCATGATGATGGGGGATGATCGGCCGCGCACGCGGCATTGGCGTTTTGGCCGCTTACTCTACAGCGCCCCTTGCCGCGCCTGCAATCATTGTTGCTTATTTGAAAATAGAAATATTCGGCTTGTGTGCGGGTAGGGTCTCGAAGGAATATCACCGCTTCCTAATGTTCGATCAAATCGCCGTGGCATCAGCGCCGACTCTCAACATCTCTCCGCCGACGCAGGAAATCAAGACCACCACCTGCTACATGTGCGCCTGCCGCTGCGGCATCCGGGTGCATTTGCGTGATGGCCAGGTGCGCTACATCGACGGCAATCCGGATCACCCGCTGAACAAGGGCGTGATCTGCGCCAAGGGCTCGTCGGGGATCATGAAGCAGTATTCGCCGGCGCGTCTGCTGAAGCCGCTCAAGCGCAAGGCGGGTGCGGATCGCGGTGCCGGTGAGTTCGAAGAGATCGAGTGGGAAGAAGCCTTCGCCACGCTGGCCGAACGCCTGGGCAGGATTCGCGCGACCGACCCGAAGAAGTTCGCCCTGTTCACCGGCCGCGACCAGATGCAGGCGCTGACCGGCATGTTCGCGCGGCAGTTCGGCACGCCCAACTACGCGGCCCATGGCGGCTTCTGCTCGGTGAACATGGCGGCCGGCATGATCTACACCATCGGCGGTTCGTTCTGGGAGTTCGGCGGGCCGGACCTCGATCGCGCCAAGTTGTTCGTCATGATCGGCACCGCCGAAGACCATCATTCGAATCCGCTGAAGATCGCGCTGTCGAAGTTCAAGCGCGACGGCGGCCGCTTCATTTCGATCAACCCGGTGCGTACCGGCTATTCGGCGATCGCCGACGAGTGGGTGCCGATCCGCCCCGGGACCGATGGCGCGCTGCTGCTGGCCATCATCCACGAGATCATCGCCACCGGCCTCTACGACCGCGACTTCCTGGTCCAGTACAGCAATGCCGGGCAACTGATCAACGTCGACGAGACCAACGACGAGTTCGGCTTTTTCGTGCGCACCGAGGTGCCGACCGAAGAGGCCTGCTACGAACCGCAGGACAAGCTGTGGTGGGATCGCACGACGAATCGCGCCGTGGTGACGCACAAGCCCGGTGCCGATCCGTTTCTGTTGGGTGAGTTCACGCTTCCTGACGGAACGGAAGTCAAGCCGGCCTTCCAGTTGCTGCACGAGCGGGTCAAGGATTACACGCCGGAGTGGGCCAGCCAGATCACCGGCATCCCGGCCGCGGTGATCCGTCGCCTGGCCTACGAGATGGGCGTTACCGCGCGCGACCAGAAGATCGAATTGCCGATCGCCTGGACCGACTCCTGGGGCAATGAACACGACACCGTGACCGGCAATCCGGTGGCCTTCCACGCCATGCGCGGCCTCGCGGCGCACAGCAACGGCTTCCAGACCATCCGCGCCATGGCGATCCTGATGTCGCTCTTGGGCACCATCGATCGCCCCGGCGGCTTTCGCCACAAGGCG
>JACRIX010000043.1 GCA_016215645.1 Rhodocyclales bacterium | reverse complement strand
CGGCGGCAAGGGCATCTGCCTCGGCCCCAACAACTTCATGGGCCGCGCCTACCAGCAGATCCCGGTGGCGATCACGGTCGAGGGCGCCAACATCCTGACGCGCAGCCTGATCATCTTCGGCCAGGGCGCGATCCGCTGCCATCCCTGGGTGCTGAAGGAAATGGCGGCGGCGAAGAATCCGGATGCCAAGCAGGGCCTGCGCGACTTCGATGCCGCCTTCGCCAGCCATCTGTGGTTCATCTGGACCCGCGGCTTCCGCTCCTGGAGCATGGGCCTCACCGGGTCCAACTTTGCTTCCGTGCCGGCCGACGTGGCGCCGGAAGCGCGCCGCTACTACCAGCAGCTGTCGCGCTTCTCCGCCGCCTTCGCCTTCCTCGCCGATGTCTCGATGTTCGTCATGGGCGGCGACCTCAAGCGCAAGGAAAAGCTCTCGGCGCGCCTGGGCGACATCCTCTCGCTGATGTACCTCGCCTCGGCCACGCTCAAGCGCTACGAGGCCGAAGGTCGCCAGTCCGCCGATGCGCCGCTGATGCACTGGGCGATCTGGGACGCCATGTTCAAGATGCAGAACGCCTTCGAGGGCGTGATCTCCAATTACCCGAACCGCTTCATCGCCGCCCTGCTGCACTGGTACATCTTCCCGCTCGGCCGCCCCTACGAAGTGCCCTCGGACAAGCTCGGGCACGAAGTCGCGCAATTGCTGATCGAGCCTTCCGCCACCCGCGACCGCCTCACCGACGGGATGTTCGTGCCGCGCGACGAGACGGATGCCGTTGGCGTCATCGAACTGGCGCTGGAAGCCACAGTCGCCGCCGAGCCGATCGAGGCCCGTATCCGCAAGGCCGTGAAGGATGGAAGAGTCGGCGCTGGCGACGCCCCGAAGGAAGTCCCCTTGGGGGACACGGCGAAGCAAGCCGCGCACGCCTTTGAAGCTGGCGTGATCAGCGCCGAGGAACACGCCCTGCTGCAACGTCGTGCCGTGCTGCGCGACCGGGCGATTGCGGTCGACGATTTCCCGCAGGACTTTTCGGTTGAGCACGCGACACCCGCGACGACCAAGGCTGAAACACTGCGCAAGGTGGCTTAGGATGAAACCCGCTCAGGGGTTGATGGCGGTGCGGGATCGGGACGCCGGGGCGTTCTGCTCCGCTCATGTCATCCGTTGTCGCCCTGCGGGCGACGCCGCCCACGGCTTGCCCTGCATGGCAAGCCGGCTGCGGCAGCGCGGAGCAGTGCTCCGCGAAACCCTGCCTACGCCCTTCTTTACTTCGCTGCGCAGAACGCCCCACCCTCCCGATCCAGTGACGCCGGCGCGGGTTTTCGGTTGCAAAGTGCAAACCTATCTCGCCAAGGATGGCGGGTACCCGGCTCCGTCCATGTCCTCCGTCGCGGGCTATGCCCGCTCCTCCCCCTTTACTTACCGGATCCGGGTACCCGCCATCCTTGGCGCGCCCCAACCTCCCACGAATACTGAGTGTGTTGAATCTGGCTACGCCGCACCATGGAGCAACCGAGCATGAAACCCTTTGAACCCGTCTACATCGTCGATGGCGCGCGTTCGCCGTTCCTGAAATCGCGCAACATCCCCGGCCCCTTCTCGGCCTCGGACCTTGCCACGATCTCAGGCCGGGCGCTGCTGGCGCGCCAGCCTTTTGCGCCGGAAGACCTCGACGAAGTCATCGTTGGCTGCGCCGGCCCGAGCGTCGATGAAGTGAACATCGGCCGCGTGATTGCCCTGCGCCTCGGCTGCGGCAACAAGGTGCCGGGCTGGACCGTGATGCGCAACTGCGCCTCGGGCATGCAGGCGCTGGATTCGGCCATTGCCAACATCCACAGCGGGCGCTCGCAACTGGTGCTGGCGGGCGGCGTCGATGCGCTCTCGCGCACGCCGCTGCTCTACTCCGACAAGATGGTGATGTGGTTTTCGCTCATGGCGCAGGCGCGCAGCATGGGCGCCAAACTCGGCATGTTCGCCAGGCTGCGCCCGGCCATGCTGCTGACGCCCGTGATCGGCATCGTCAAGGGCCTCACCGATCCGGTGGTGAATTTGATGATGGGCCAGACGGCGGAGAACCTGGCCTGGAAATTCGGCATCTCGCGCCAGCAGATGGATGCCTTCTCGGTCGAGAGTCACAAGAAGGTGTCGGCGGCGCAGAAGGCCGGCCGCTTCGACGAGATCGTGCCGCTGATCGGAACGGACGGCAAGGTCTATGCGGAAGACGACGGCGTGCGCCACGATTCGAGCCTGGAGGGCCTGGCCAAGCTCAAGCCTTTCTTCGATCGCAAGTACGGCAAGATCACCCCGGGCAACAGCTCACAGATCACCGACGGCGCCGCCTGGCTGCTGCTGGCCTCTGCCGAGGCCGTCGAGAAATACAAGCTGACGCCGATCGGCAGGATCACCGACACGCAATGGGCCGGCCTCGACCCGGCGCAGATGGGCCTCGGCCCCGTGCATGCGGCGACGCCCATCCTGCAGCGCCATGGGCTTGGTCTCAACGACCTCGATGCCTGGGAAATCAACGAAGCCTTCGCCGCCCAGGTCATGGGCTGTGTGGCGGCCTGGCAAGACCCGGACTACTGCAAGGAGCAACTCGGGCTCGATGCGCCGCTCGGCACGCTGGACGCGAACAAGCTCAACATCGACGGCGGTGCCATTGCCCTGGGCCATCCGGTCGGCGCCTCGGGTGCGCGCATCGTGCTGCACCTGCTGCACATCCTGCGACGTGAAAACAAACAGCGCGGCGTTGCGACCATCTGCATCGGCGGCGGCCAGGGCGGCGCGGTATTGGTGGAGGCCGTATGAAAAATTGGAAACTCGAACGCGAAGCCGATGGTGGAATTGCCTGGGCCATCCTCGACACCGCGGACTCCTCGACCAACACCCTGGGCGCGGAAGTGATGAACGAACTCGGCCAGATCCTCGACGAATGCGAGAAGAACCCGCCCAAGGGGCTGATCTTCAAGTCCGCCAAGGCGGCCGGCTTCATCGCTGGCGCCAACATCGAGGAATTTACTTCGGCCGACACGCCGGAGAAAGCCCGCGTCCTCATCCAGCGCGGCTGGGACACCTACAACCGGCTGGCTGCGGTGAAGTTTCCGACGCTGGCGCTGGTGCGCGGCCACTGCATGGGCGGCGGCACCGAACTGGCGCTGGCCTGCCGCTACCGCATCGCGGTCGATGAGCCGGGCACCAAGTTCGCGCTGCCCGAGGTGATGCTCGGCATCGTCCCCGGCTGGGGTGGCATGCTGCGCCTGCCACAAATAATTGGACCGGCGGCGGCGCTGGACATGATGCTGACCGGCAAGAACATCGACGCCAAACGGGCGAAGAAAATGGGCCTGGCCGACGAATGCGTGCCGCCGCGCGTGATGGAAAACGCCGCACGCATGCTGGTGCTCTCGGGCCAGCCGCCGCGCCAGGCGCAACTCCCGTTCATGCAGAAGCTGATGAACGGCCCGCTCAAGGGCCTGGTCGCAAGCGGCGCGAAAAAGCAGGTGGCGAAGCGCGCGCGCCAGGAACACTACCCGGCGCCCTGGGCCATCATCGACCAGTGGCAGAACCATGGCGGCAACACGCTGGCGGTGCCGGCCGGCGAGCCGACCTCGCTGGACGCGCTGATCAGGCATCCGACCACGCGCAACCTGATCCGCGTCTTTTTCCTGCAGGACAGGCTCAAAGGTTTCGGCAAGGATGCGAAGAGCTTCGCGCCGCAGCGCGTGCATGTCGTCGGTGCCGGCGTCATGGGCGGCGACATCGCCGCCTGGTGCGTGCTGCGCGGCATGACCGTGACCCTGCAGGACCAGTCGGTGGAACGCATCGCGCCAGCGGTGGGGCGCGCGGCGAAGTTCCTCGAAAAAAAGCTGCGCGACAAGAAGCTCGCCCGTTTTGCGCTCGACCGCCTGATCGCCGACCCGAAGGGCGACGGCGTGCGCCAGGCCGACGTCATCATCGAGGCCATCTTCGAGAATCTGGCAGCCAAGCAGGCGCTGTTCGCCGATATCGAGGCGCGTGCCAAACCCGAGGCCGTGATCGCGTCGAACACGTCGTCCTTGAAGCTCGCCGACATCGCGGCGACATTCAAGGATCCTGCGCGCCTGGTCGGCATCCACTTCTTCAATCCGGTGGCGATGATGCCGCTGGTCGAGGTGGTGGCGGGCGAGCGCACTTCACCCGAAGCGGCGCAGAAGGCCGCCGCCTTCGTGCGCAAGATCGACAAGCTGCCGCTGCCGGTGAAGGATGCGCCGGGCTTCCTGGTCAATGCCGTGCTCGGGCCCTACATGCACGAGGCGATGAAGTGCGTGGACGAGGGCATCGCGCCCGAGGCCATCGACGCCGCGCTGGCCGCCTTCGGCATGCCCATGGGCCCGATCGAGCTGGCCGATACCGTCGGCCTCGACGTCGCCGTGCATGCCGGCAGGCAGCTGGTGGGCGATGCCGATCCGCCAAGGAAGCTGGTCGAACTCTTCGAGGCCGGCAAGCTGGGCAAGAAGTCCGGCCAGGGCTTCTACACCTGGGTGGATGGCAAGGCGCAGAAGTCAGGAGTCGGCGCTGGCAATACGGCGAATCCGGAACTCGCCCAGCGAATGTTGAAGCCCCTGCTCGACGCCACGCAGCGCCTGGTGCGCGAAGGCATCGTTGCCGATGCCGAACTCGCCGATGCCGGCGTGATCTTCGGCACCGGCTTCGCGCCCTATACCGGTGGGCCGATGAACTACCGGGCGAACCGGGGCTGAAGTCTGTTCGTTGCCGGAGCGGGCGGCCGCAAGCCGGTCTCGGTGCGGCGTTCAGCGATAAGGCGGTGCCAGCCGGCGAAAGCCGTGCGCCAGGACCAGTGCCGTGAACACCACTCCGCGCGGCAGCAGTGCGGGTGAGAAGTGGGTGGCGACGCTTACCGAATCATCGACGATGCGGCGCGCCAGTTTCCGGACATAGGCAACTCCGTGCGGCCAGTCGGCGATGTCGTCGATCCAGTCAGACGGAATGCCGGACGGCCCGGTGACGGCGCCTGCCATCGCCCCCGCCATGGCGGCCACGGTATCGACGTCTCCGCCGGCCAGGACAACCGCTTCTATCGTGGCGCGGAAGTCGCCGAAATGGTGGTGCCAGGCGACCAGGGCAAACGGTACGCTGTGCAGAACGTAGCCCGAAACCCCGCCCGGTCCGGCAAATGCCGCGTGGGCGGCGCCGATCGGATCGGGCGACGCGCAGGCCTCGGCGATGGTGCCGACACAGGCCTGCCAGTCGGGATCGGGCGAGATGCCATGAAGCAGGGCGGTCAGCTCGGCTGTCGCCGGTTGTTCCGTCCAGGTGCCGGAGGCGAGGCGGGCGGTCACTTCGGCGACTGCCAGGGCGCCGGCCAGCGCCTTGGGATCGATATGGGTGAGGCGGGTCGAGGCTTCGACCAGCGCGCGACGGCGTTGCGGATCGGAATGCACGGCGGCGCCGATGATGCCGCTGCGCATGGCGGGGCCGTTGCCGGCGGACCAGACGCCACTGTTGCGCAGTCCCAGCCACATCCGCAGGATGCTGCGCAGCGTGGCCCAGCCGATACCCGCGGGCAGGCACAGCAGCCACAGGCGAAGCCGCCAGGCCAGCGCGCGGCGGAAGGCCGCAGGTTCCGCATTGCCGCGGATCAGTGCCTGCGCCACGAACACCGAATGGTCGGTGTCGTCACTGACCATGCCCTTGCCGAAGGCGAAGCGATGCCGCAGGGGAAGGCGCGCGAACCGCCGCACCCGCCGCGTCGACAGGCCCTCGTAGGGCAATCCGATCGAATCGCCGACGGCGCAGCCGAGCAGGCAACCCTCGATGGCACGAATACCCGGCGTCATGTTCATACGATGATCCTTCCCTGTTTCGCCGCAAGCGCAATTTTCGCTTCGACGCCGGAGTTGAAGGCGACGTAGTCCGCCTCGATGCCGTCGCTGAATATGACCCCATTTTCGGGCATCAGCGAGCGCAGCGTCAGCACGCTGCCGGCAGCGATCCGGCCGAATACCATGCTTGCCTGCGAAGAACGACTGGGAAAGGGCTCACGCACGGCGTACTGCAGATAGGGCGCATCCCAGGGGGCGGACGCGTACCGCGGGGCCGCGCCGGCAGCCGCGAACTGCGTTGCGATGGCCAGCGAGCCGGTCACGATGCTCTTGATCCACGCCGTCGAACCGAGTCCCGTGGCGACGATGATGCCGCTCGACGACTGCACCTCGCTGCGCTCGCCGCTGGCGATCTCGTAGCGCGCCGAGGTATGGCTCTTCGGGCCGATGAACAGGTCGTTCACTGCCAGCAGCCGCTGGCCGTCGGAAAGCGTCGCCTCGGCCATGGATACCGTCTGGTGCGCGCGATGCTCAAGCAGCACTTCCGCCAGGATCGGCCTCAGGTCGCGCGGCTCGAAGGGCAACAGGACCCCGTCCCAGCGGTGTGGATCGGGGTTCAGGCCGATGACTGGCTGCCCGTCGAGGTACTTGACGATGTTGGCCACCAGGCCGTCCTGGCCCAGCGCGATGACAATGTCGTCGGCGGCGAAGACGAAATTGGGCAGGAAGGCGCGGTCCAGCGTCTGATATCGACCATGCGCCTCGAGCACCGCCAGGACGGCCGTTCGCGCGGCGGTGTAGGTGTCGTGCTCGGCGAGGTAGTCGGAAAAGTCGGCCCCCAGATGCTCGATGTAGAAGCGCGCCTGGGCTACCGAGTGGTACCTGGCCACCAGCTCCTCCAGACGGGTGCGGCGGGTGACCAGGACCAGCTTGCGCTCACGCGGGATTGCCACGGCCGGCCTCCATGCCGCCTGCCGGCATCAGCGCGCGCAACAGTTCCGGCGAGACGTTGAGCTGGCCGATGCGCTCGGCGCGCTCGGCGATGCCGCCGAAGGCCTGCGCGATCAACTGTCCGGGTTGCATGCCGACCGCGGCGAGCGACTGCACGACGCGGGGATCGGTCTTTTCCAGGGCCGCCATGACCGATGCGACGCGGTAGGCTTCGGCCTCTGCCAGCATGCGGCTGTTGGCGGCGTTTTTCTCGACCCAGGACTTGCGGCGCGCTTCGAGCGTGATGTCGGCTTCCATGTCGGCCTGGCGGAGTTCGGCCTTGCGCTGGCGCAGGCTGGCCTCGGCATCCATCTGGGTTTCGCGGATGAGACGCTTCTTCTGCTCCACGGCGACTTCGGTATCGAGTTCGTTTTCGCGGATCGCCCGCTCCTGCTCGACCGCTGCATTGCGCCGGGCGTAGATGGCTTCGTCGGAGGCCTTGAGGATGGCCTCGCGCGCCTCGGCTTCGAGTGCGCGCGCCGTTTCCGGCGTCGGCTTGATCGCCAGCACCGAGACATCGAGGATCTCGAGGCCGAGCGAGGCGATCTCCCTGTGGCCGCCGAGTCCGGCGGATATTTGCCTGGCAACGGCCTCGGCGCCCAGCAAAGCCTGCTTGAGCGGCAGCCCGCGGATCGCCTGTTGCGCCAGCACCTCGACCTGCGCCATGACCCGGGCCTTGAGCTTTTGCGGGTCCTCCGAGGCGTAGGCGGATGCGTCCTGGCGCAAGCTGAAGTCGAGCAGCAAGGCGGCCTTGCGCGGTTCCGCGACGCGGAAGGAGACCTGTCCCTGCACGGTGACCGCCTGGTAGTCGAGGGTGATCAGCTCGAACATGAAGTGCTGGTCCTGGCTGGCCACCGGCACGGCCACCAGCGACGAGGTCGGCCGGAAGTAGAAGAAGGAAAGCCCGACCCCTTCCCGCAGCGCGCGTCCGCCGCGGTACTGGATGAGGTAGGTCGTCGGTTGCGCCTTGATGAAGCCGATGCCGAACATGATGCACCTCCTTGTCTTGACGTGATGTTGCTTCGGATCTACTTAGTGGCACATCGCCACGAACATAGTAAACCACAAATAGTGGCAATGTGCAACTATATTCGCTAGAATTTCCGGAAACCAAACCGGGAAGCCAGCGCCCATGCCTGCCCAAGTGATCGTCACCGTGGATGTCGTCCTGCTCACCCTCAAGGACGAACGACTGCAGGTGGCGCTGATGAAGCGCCCCCAGGACCCGTTCAAGGGTGAGCTGGCTTTGCCCGGAGGTTATGTCCACGCGGAGGATGATGCCGACGTGGCTGCCGCCGCCTACCGCGTCCTGCGCGACAAGATGAAGCTGCGGCCGCCCTACCTGGAGCAGCTCGGCAGCTTTTCCGGTGCGCGGCGCGATCCACGCGGCTGGTCGATCAGCGTGTGCCACCTTGCGCTCGTCACGCCCGACGTCATCGCTGACACCCACTGGTTCCCGGCGGACAAGCTGCCGCGCCTGGCCTTCGACCATGCCAGCCTGGTCGCTGCCGCCGCAACGCGCGTGCGCAACAAGTCATCGTATTCCGCCCTGCCCGCATACCTGCTGCCAGAGACCTTCACGCTTTCCGAACTGCAGACGATCTACAGCCAGGTTCTGGGTGAAGCGTTGGAGAAGAGCTCCTTTCGCCGCAAGCTGCGCGACCTGGACTTCCTGGAGGAAATACCGGGGGCGTTCAAAGGCGGCAAACAACGACCGGCTCAGCTCTATCGGCTCAAGGGCATGGCGGTGTTTGACCGAACCATCTAGCTGGATTGTTGATCGTCTGCTTCGCAAAATCCTGAGCTCACCCTTTGTGCCCATTGCTGCCGTTCGCGATTTGTAAACGTGGACGCTCAACGGTCAAGGCAACCGGCGCTCAAGCGCGTCCGGGTTGACTGAGATGCTGGGTTGCTATCCCCGCTGCTTGCGCCCAATCTCCGACCAAATGAATCAAGCCCAGCCGTTCTATCTCCATGGAATCCATTTGGGTGGCTTGTCACGCCTGCCCGCCAGATAATCCAGCCAGGCGCGATTCCAAAGGACACTGCTTTCGTACGGGTCGTCGCTGAATTTCTCAGGACGATCGTGACTCCGGCTAGTCGGATAGTAGTTCTCGCGGCACTCCATTGCATCACGCCTTTGCCCCTTGGGACCAATCGGGCACCACGCCTTCCCGTCCGGCGCCGCTGCCCATGTAATGCCCTCTTTGAAGCAGGACAGTGCGCGAAACTTCGGCTCAATGATTGTTTTTCCGTTGGTGTCTTGCAAGCCCCACAAGCCAGCCTTCTCGAAGAAGCGTAATCCGCCCTCGCAGCTCAGTGTCCGCTCGGGGAGCAGCCTGTCTCTGGCAGGCTTATCAACGCGCTTACCGTAGCCATTGATCCATTTGGGCTCTTTACCTTCGTCCACGACGAATATGCCTTCGCGATCCGGTCGCAGCTGAGCAAAGCTGGGCTTGACAGTGAAGGCGCCGGAGCGGTCGATGATCCCCCATTTCCCATCGACTCGGACAGCCGTGTGATTTCCGAAAAATGGAAAGAGATTCTCGAAGCCATTCTTACCACCGAGGACGGAGCCATCCTCCAAGACGATGAACCACTTTCCATCCCGCTTCGCCGAGAAAGGTCCCGGACAATCTCTCCTTTGGAAATACCCGGCATCAAATGGACCGACCGACCGACTATCCCCAGGTCTGCGAAATTCAACGGTCTCGCCGCGCTGGACAATGGTTAGGCCTCCAGGACACTCGACCATGGTCTTCGCTTCGAGTTGATCCGGAATCATGTGCCCGTTTGGATCGATGCTGTACCAGTCTTTGCCGATCCGACCACGTGGCAACTTGCCGTCGTCGCTAATCTCGACCTTGTCGAAATAGCGATCGGCGAGGAGCGTGCCATCGGCGCGCACGATCCCCTCTCTGACCTGGTTCTGCGTACCATCCGAATTGAAGGGCCTGCCCTCCGTAGCAAGACCATATCCTCCACGCCAGTAGCTGAGTTGCGCAAAATTTAGAGGAACGACCAATCTGCCATCGCCATCAACCGCGCCGCGGCGAAGGGCATCCCTGCGTTGCTGCGGAGGTAGCGAATAGTCCGGCATCGACTCGACAATTGCGCGCGATTCCCTCAGTTGTTGCCCATGATGGTATCGAGGAGTCACCTGCCAGGTTCCGTCGGCCCGCAAGAGGCCCCAGATGTCTTCGTAATTCTTATCCTTGGTTCCAGCCCAGATAAGCCCGCGTTCCGGCTTATCGAAGATACTGAACTTCAGTTTCTGATCGGAAAGCCATCCCTTCCTGGCATGGAATAGGCCCGAGTCATTGTATGAAGACAAGGCTGCAGGGCCAGTAATCGCTTCCAATCGCTCATTGCCCGATGAAGCTTGCCGCTGCTTGTTCAGGAAAGGCTGCGCTATGAACGTATCGCCAACGAAGGGGATGATCCGCGCGAACTGGGGCGAAACCACAAGCTCCCCCGCTCGATCAATAATCCCAGATGCATTATTAAGCCGGATTTCTGCATATCCACCAGTAAAGAAGCCTGCGTTCTGAAAGCGAGGATCGATAACAACCTTTCCGGTCGTATCAATAAAACCATACCGCCCTTCGATACGAACGGCAGCCAAGCCTTCGCTGAACGTCTTGGCAACTTCGAATCGCTGAGGGATACGATCCACCCCACTGTCTTTTTCGACATAGCCGCAGAGCTGGAACGGGCCGCCACATTGAGGGAATAGTTTGGCATCGCCCTCTGCGGTCAGCGCAGACAAAGGGGCAAACAAAGTGAGGGTGGCAATAGCCAACGAGCCAGTTCGCCCAAGCAGAATCATTAACCGTTCCTTGAAGAAGTGCACAAAAATTCCTTCGCTTTCATCACCGCGCACGCCTCGGGGCGTCATATTGACGCTGAGGCGCATGGAGCGGGGAATAGCCGGCACGAGCCCATAGATCGGCACCACCAAAATGATCGAGAAATGCGGCACGCTAGGCCATAAGCATAGCCGCTAGCAGGGAATGTCTGCAATCGGGATACCGGGGCAAGGTCCGCTTCTGGCCGGGAGTGTGGGTTCGCGGGATTTCGGCATTGCAGTCACGCGTCCCTGGGGCGCTTACTTCGACGAACGGTGGGTCAAGCTGTAGTCCTGCGATTGGCGCCCGCGCACGTAGAAAATCCCTGTCCTGCCCTATGATCAGGCCGTTCCGCGGCCGGAGGCAAGCCATGTCGCACCAGGAGTCGGCGCTGGTGATACGGCACCCTGTTCGCCTCAGGCGATCCTGACGATCTGGTTGAGGACGGCGAGCGCCTCCGCAAACGGTCCGTCTGCCAACTGCTTCATGGGATGGGGCGCGGCCTCGCGCTTGCGCCAGTCGAAGGACGTCGGCTGGTGGCACAGGATGTAGCTGGTCTTGCCCGTCCGCGCTCCGCCGGCAAACGGGTTGTCCGCGTTGTAATCGGCGGTAGTCATCGGCAGGCCGAGTACCAGCGAGGTCCGGTCGTTGAAGCTGCGCGCCGAGAGCTCCAGGAACGGATGCCGATCGCGCATCTCCCGGCCCGCCCGGGGGTTGCAGTCTATCCAGATAATGTCCTGCCGCTCCGGCACCCAACCCTTGGGGCCGCGGGCTACCAACGCTCCGCTCCCACGGCGCCTGTCGCCATGGTCTCGCCGCCGTGGCGCGCGGGGTCGAACCGCGCCAGGCGCTGTTCGAGCGAATGCGGTTCGTCACGCAGCGGGGTGATGATGACCCGCCCGGCGTCGACTTCGATACGCACCCGCTGATCGGCGTGCAGGTCGGCCGCGCGCGCCACCGCCGCCGGCAGGCGCACGCCGAGGCTGTTGCCCCAGCGCTTGATGTCGAACAATGCTTCGGCCACGATCTTCCCCGGTGATGTTTATGTGATGTCTAGACTTTGCTGTCCGGGCGCGGCGTTGTCAATCGAGATGCTGCCGGTTCGAGCATACGTCGCCGTCCCGCCAGCGCCGACTTTGCTTCAGGCTTCGGGCTGCGTTCGCCCTGCCTCCCACGCCCGCAACGCCAGCTTGCGTTCCACGCCCCAGCGGTAGCTGGCGTTCTCGCCGCTTTCGCGGATCACGCGATGGCAGGGGATCAGGTAGGCGATGGCGTTGGCCGCCACGGCGCCGGCCACGGCGCGCGGCGCCTCGGGGCGGCCCAGTGCGGCGGCGAGCCGGCCGTAGGACACCAGCGTCGCCGGCGGAATGCGCAGCAGGGCTTCCCAGACCTTGACCTGGAAGTTGGTGCCCTTGAGCAGCAGGTGCAGGCGCCCCGCTTGCGGTGTGGTGGGGAAGACGCGGGCGGCGAGTTGCGCCGCGCCAACGTCGTCGTGGACGAAGTTCGCCGCCGGCCAGTCGGCCTGCAGCGTGGCCAGCTTCGCCGCTTCGTCGCCATCGCAGAAGGCAAGGTGGCACAGGCCACGCGGCGTCCAGCCGAACAGCGCCAGGCCCAGCGGCGTGGCGGCGAGGCCGTGGCGCAGTTCCACTCCCGCCCCGCCGGCGCGGATCTCGCCCGGGGTCAGCGCTTCGCAGCTCACCATCAGGTCGTGCAGGCGTCCCGGGCCGGAGAGGCCGGCGCCCAGCGCGGCATCGAGCACGCCGGCCGATTCGCGCAGCGCCGCCAGCGCGTGCTGCTTGGTCAGCACCTGCAGGAAGCGCTTGGGCGAGATGCCGGCCCAGGCCGAGAACACGCGCTGCAAGTGGTGCTCGCTCATCCCCGCCGCTGCCGCGATCTCGGACAGCGGCGGCTGCTGGCGGGCGTTGGCGCGGACGAAGGCAATGGCGCGGGCGACGGCGGCGTAGTGGCGCGCGGCCTCGGCGCGCGGCAGGGTCTCAGGCATTTGCCGGCTCCTTGCGCGGGGCCAATACCAGCGGCGAAAAGCCGGTGACGAGCGCCGTACCGGCAACCACCGTGGTGCCGCCGGCCAGCGTATGCCAGCCGATGGCCTCGTCGAGGAAGATCCAGCCGAAGAAGGTGCCGAACAGCGGAATGAGGAAGGTCACGGTCAGCGCCGGCGCGGCGCCGATGTCCTCGATCAGCCGGAAGTAGAGCAGGTAGGCGATGCCGCTGCACACGACTCCGAGCGCCACGAGCAGCGCGAGCATGCCCGCCGTCGGCGCCGCGACGGGCGGAAAGGCCAAAAGTGCCGGCGCGATCAGCAGGCTGGCCGCCCACATGCTGCCGTGGGCGTTGGCGAAGGGCGCTACCTCGCGGGCCGACTTGGCGAAATTGCTGGCGATGGCATAGCACAGCGCCGCCGCCAGCGAGGCGGCAATGGCCAGCCCGGCGCCGGGCTGCAGGGCGACGCGATCGAAGCCGACCAGCAGACCGACGCCGAGTATGCCCAGCGCCAGCCCGGCCAGCCGGCGCCCGTCGAGCGGCGCGCGCTGCCAGACGGCGGCGATCAGGGTGCCCCACAGCGGCGAGGTGGCGTTGAGTATCGAGAGCAGCGATGCCGGCAGCGTCAGCGCCGCGTAGCCGAAAAGCAGGAAGGGCAGCGCCGAGTTGAGCAGGCCGATCACCAGGTAGTGGCGCCAGTGGATACGCCAATCCAGCGGCCGGCCCAGCACCAGGGCCACGGCGGCGAGGAACAGCGCCGCCAGCAGCACGCGCGCCTCCATCAGCGCCACCGGGCCGAGCACCGGCGCCCCGATGCGGATCAGCAGGAAGGATCCGCCCCAGATGGCGGAGAGCAGCAACAGGCGGAAGAGGCTGGCGGCGGACATGGGAGGAAGTATCGGGGAAGCGGGCGCCGCGCGCCACCCGATTCTTGCGGACTTGAGTTTATGTCTCCGGCTCGGCCGGAGACGGTCTCCCTTGCGGACGGCGCCGACGACACGGCGGCCGGCGGCGCCCTATACTCACGGCATCGAATCCGGAGGAGCAAAGCCATGGGCCACGAGGGCGTGAAGATCACGGGACGCGAGCCGGTGCTGCGGGTGATGCCGATGCCGGCCGACATGAACGGCAATGGCGACATTTTCGGCGGCTGGGTCATGGCCCAGTGCGACATCGCCGCCGCGATTCCGGCGCTGCGCCGCGCGCGCGGGCGCATCGCCACGGTGGCGGTGAATTCCTTCCTCTTCAAGCAGCCGATCTCGGTCGGCGACATCGTCAGTTTCTATGCCGAGATCGTCAAGACCGGCAGGACCTCGATCACGGTCGACGTGCAGGTCTATGCCGAACGCAATCCGGCCAACCCGGTGGTGGTCAAGGTCACCGAGGCGCAGTTCACCTACGTCGCGATCCACGACGACGGCAGCAAGCGCGAGCTGCCGTCCGCGACCGGCTAGCGGCGTCCGCCGAGGTGGTTGGCGGCCAGTGCCGCCAGCACCAGGCCGCCACCGGCGAGGGTGCTGCCGCTGGGCACTTCGTTGGCGCCGACCCAGGCCAGCAGGACGCCGAAGATCACTTCCAGCAGTGCCAGCAGCGCCAGTTCGGTGGCCGGCAGCTCGCGGCTGAGGCGCACCACCAGCAGGCAGGGAATCGCCAGTTGCACCGTACCGAGCAGGGCCAGCAGGCCGATGTCATGGCCCGAGGCCTGCAGCGGCCAGGCCAGCGGCAGCGTCACGGCGGACGAGAGCAGGGCGCCGAGCAGCACCGCCGGCAGCATGTCCTGACCTTCGCCGCTGGCTCTTGCCGCCCCCGCGCGTTGCTGCAGCAGCGTGAAGTTGGCCGAGGAGCCGAGCGGTACGCCCAGCGCCACCAGGCTGCCGACCAGCGACGCACCGCGCATGGCTTCGGCGCCGAACATCCAGGCGATGCCGATGCCGGCGACGCCGATTGCGGCCCAGGTGCGCGCCGGCAGGCGGTGACCGAGGAAAAGGCGCGCGGCCAGCGCGGTCAGCAGCGGGCCGGTGGCCATCGCCACCAGCACGTTGGCGACGCTGGTCAGGGTCAGCGCCACCATGAAGGCGGTATACATCGTCGCCCAGCACAGGCCGGAAAACCAGATCACGCGGTTGCCGGCGAGGATGTCGCGGAACAGCGCCGCGCCGCGCAGCGGCAGCAGCAGGACCAGCAGCGTCAGCGCATTGAACAGGCTGCGCCAGAAGGTGAGCTCGAAGCTGCGCGCCGCATCGAGGTGGCGCGTGACCACGCCGGCAATGCTCCACAGCAGCGTGACCAGCACCATCAGCGCGACCGCGCGCGAGTGCCTCATGCCCGCCGGGTTGTGAATGCGGGACGCGCTGTCTGTTCGTTTGCACGAAATTTGATGCACATGCCCGCAAGTGTAGAATGGATTTGCGGTATTACGGCTCGTGGCCCATCCCGGGCCGGGGCCACCAAGGCTGGAAATGTCCCCCCTTTCCTCCACCTCCTCCGAATCGCCCGTACGCCAGGCCGATGAAAGCTTGGCGGTGCCGGAGATTTCGGCCGCTTACCTCGCCGGCGCTGCGGCATTCATTGCCTTTGGTTCGGCGGTGTTCCTTGTCAGCAGCCTGATCAGGGACATTCGGTTGCCGGGTGTGAATGCCGGGCTTGCCTTCGGTGTGGTCTCCATGGCCGTGGTCGCGATACTTGCCCGGAGCGGGCGGGTCCGCCTTGCCACCAACCTCCTGGCGCTGGGAGGGCCGCTCCTGATTGTCTGGATTGCCCTCGGGACGGGCGGAGTGCATGCGCCCATCATTGCCTTCTTCCCGGTGCTGGTGTTTTATGCCGGCTGGCGCTTTGGCACGCGCGGCGCGAAACTGACCGCCGCCCTCGCCACCGTGGCGATGGCGGCCATGGCGGCGGGCGACATGGCGGGCTGGTTGCCGGATGTGGAACGCCGGCCGATGCTGATTTACCTCGGCGCCCAGCTCATGACCTTGGTGCTGGCGGCAATCGCCATTGTCTGGGTGCTGCGTGCCTACCAGAACCGGATCGGCGAGGCCCGGGGGCTGAGCCGCGACCTGGCGCGCCAGGTCGCGGAGGTCGACGCCAGTCGCGCCGACCTGTACCGCGCGCAGGCCATCGGCCGGGTCGGCAGCTGGGTGTTCCACATCGACGATGGCGGCGTCGAACTCTCGGCGGAAACCTGCCGCCAGCTCGGGCTTCCTGCGGGTACCGTCGGCTCCTACCGGGGCTACCTGGGCAAGGTGCATCCGGACGACCGCGCCGGTGTCGAGGAGGCATGGCGCGCCGCACTGGCGGGCACGCCCATCGAGCACGAGCATCGCCTGCTGATGGGCGACCGGCTGCGCTGGGTGCGCCAGATCGCGGAGCTGCGGCGATCTGCCGACGGGCGGGCGCAGGATCTTGTCGGCGTGCTGCAGGACGTCACCGAACGCAAGGAGTTCGAGCAGCGCCTGCGCGACCACCAGGCGCAACTGGAGGCCGAAGTCGCCGCGCGCACGCAGGAGCTCGCGCAGGCGCGCGACGCCGCGGAAGCGGCCAGCCTGGCCAAGAGCGAATTCCTCGCCAACATCAGCCACGAGGTCCGCACGCCGATGAACGCCATCGTCGGCTTGAGCTACCTCCTGCGCCGCGCCGCCAGTCCCGAGCAGGCCGAGCGCCTGGTCAAGATCGACGCGGCCTCGCAGCGCCTGCTGTCGGTGATCAACGATATCCTCGATGTGTCGCGCACCGAAGCCGGCCAGCTGGTGCCGGAACAGGCGGATTTCTCCCTCGCCGCGCTGCTGGAACAGATCCGCGCACTGCTGGCGGAACCGGCGCGGGCCAAGGGCATCGCGCTCGAGTTCGATGCCGCCGGCGTTCCCGACTGGCTGCGCGGCGACGCCATGCGCCTGCGCCAGGCCCTGGTCAACTACGCCAGCAACGCGGTGAAGTTCACCCCGAGCGGGCGCGTCTCCGTGCGCGTGCGGAGGATCGGCGAAGGCAGCGACGGCGTGCATCTGCGCTTCGAAGTCGAGGACACCGGCATTGGCATTGCCGCCGACCAGTTGCCCAGGCTGTTCCGCCCCTTCACCCAGGTGGATGCGTCGGCGACGCGGCGTTACGGCGGCTCCGGCCTCGGACTGGTGATTACGCGCCGCCTGGCCGAACTGATGGGCGGAGAAGTCGGCGCCGACAGCACGCCGAATGTCGGCAGCCGTTTCTGGTTTACCGCCCGCCTGCAACGCGGTCGCGGCCAGATGCAGGCGAGCGATTCCGTCGCCCGTCCGGGGTCGGACGCCGAGGCCGTTTTGCGCGCCCGCTACGGCGGTGCGCGCCTGCTGGTGGTCGAAGACAATGCCATCAACCGTGAAGTGGTGGTTGAACTGCTCGCGGCCGTCGGCATCGCCAGCGACCTTGCCGGCGATGGCCTGGAGGCACTGGAAATGGCGCGCGACGCAAGCTACGACCTGATCCTCATGGACCTGCAGATGCCGCGCCTGGATGGTCTCGAGGCGACGCGCGCGATCCGCCGCCTGCGCGGCTATGCCCACACGCCCATCATCGCCCTGACGGCAAATGTCTACAGCGAGGACCGGCGCAGTTCCATCGCCGCCGGCATGAACGATTTCGTCGCCAAGCCGGTGAGCCCCGAGCAGCTGTTCGCCGTCCTCGCCAGGTGGCTCCCGCCGCCGGCATGAGCTGCGCGGCTCAGGCGATCAGGTCGAGGCCGTGGGCGTGTTCTCAATCAACGCCATCCGCCGGATGATTGAGAACACGCCCAAAGAAATTCGCCGCAGTCCTGTTCCACCTTGGCCGCCAGCAAGTGGTCGGCGCGGGTCTTGCCGAGGTTGATGGCCATCACCGGCTTGCCGCGCCGGTGCGCGTACTCGGCGAAGCGGTAGCCGGAATACACCATCAGCGACGAACCGATCACCAGCAGGCCGGCGGCCTCGTCGATCGCCGTGTTGACAGCGCCGACTCTTGCCTTGGGCACGTTGTCGCCGAAGAACACCACGTCGGGCTTGAGGCGGCCCTGGCAGGCGGGGCAGGACGGTGGCGTGAAGCCCTGCTCGAAGCCCGCCGCCGCATCGGCGTCGCCATCCGGCGCGGCGCGCGCCGTGGCGTACGCCGCGTCCGGGTTGGCGGCGCGCATCCAGTCCTGTACCTCGGTGCGGGCATGGCGCCGCCCGCAGTCGAGGCAGACCACCTCGGCGATGGCGCCGTGCAGTTCCAGCACGGCGCGGCTGCCGGCCTTCTGGTGCAGGCCGTCGACGTTCTGGGTTACCGTCAGCGCGATGTGTCCGCGCGCTTCCAGCACGGCCAGCGCCTGGTGGCCAGCGCCCGGCGCGGCGAGGCCGATGGTCGGCCAGCCGAGGAAGCTGCGCGCCCAGTAACGCCGGCGCACCTCGGCCGAGGCAAGGAAGTCGCGGTGATCCACCGGTTGCGGCCGCTTCCAGCGGCCTTCGCGGTCGCGGTAGTCGGGAATGCCGCTGGCGGTGGAGAGCCCGGCGCCGGTGAGTGCCACCACCGGGCCGTTTTGCAGCAGCCGGGCGACCTGCCGCCCCGGCGCGGAATCGCTCAGCGCATCACCTTGATCAGTTCCACCTCGAAGTTCAGCGTCGCGTCGGGCGGCACGGCCGCACCGGCGCCGCGCGAGCCGTAGGCGATGCCGGGCGGGCAGGTGAGCCTGGCCTTGCCGCCTTCCTTCATCTTCGCCACGCCTTCGGTCCAGCAGGGGATCACGCGGTTGAGCGGGAAAGTCGCCGGCTGGCCGCGCTTGTAGGAGCTGTCGAACTCCTTGCCGTCGACCAGGGTGCCGCGGTAATGCACCTGCACGCTGGCGTCGGGCGTGGCTTGCGCGCCGCTGCCGTCCTTGAGCGATTCATAGATCAGGCCCGAGGCGGTGGTTTCGGGCTTGCCGGCGGCGATGCTTGCGCTGCCAAAGGCGGTCAAAGCGACCAGGGCGATGGGGTGCCAGAGTTTCATGCAATGCTCCTGCGTTGGGGAAAGGCCGCAAACCTACAGGGAAGCGCTGCCTTGGGCAAGGCCTGCGGCATCTACGCATTCCGGGTTGTCCATTCGCTGTCCTATACTTGATCCAAGGAGGCCGGCCACCGGGGCAGCCAGGACGCTCGTCGAGCGGGCTGCGAACAGGGAGAGCCAGAAGTGTGATGACCAGCCAACCGGGTCCGCCACCAGGCGTGCAGGACCGCAGCGAAGATGCGATTTCCGAGATCTTCGTCGCCCGCTTCATGCGTGTTACGGTGATTGCCGGTCTCGTTGCGGCGGCGGCGTTCAGCGCCGCGATCTTCGTCTTCGTGCCCGACCAGTCGGCCCGCCATGGCGGGCCGATCATCGCTGCGCTGTTGATGGTCGGCGTGCATTTCCTGTTGCGCGCCGGGCGTCCGCGGTTGGCGGTACTGGTCCTGAGCGGCGGGTTCTGGCTGGTGGCTACCCTGTTCGGCTTCCTGATCGGCGGATCGCACACGCCGATCCTGACGATCTATCCGGCGCTGATGGTATTCGTCGGCTGGGCCTGTAGCCTGCGCGCGGCCATCGTGATGGCCCTGGCGTCGGTCGCCGTGCTGGTGACGATCGCCTTCGCCCAGCATGCCGGACTGCTCGGCAGCTTCCCGCCGACGCCGCCGGCGATGTACGTCGTGGCCCAGTCGCTGATGATCGTCCTGGCCACCATCCTCGTGATATTCCAGGTGCGTGCCAACCAGGAGCAGGTCGCGCGCCAGCGGCGACTCGCCGACGCCATCGTCGAGCGCGGCCGCGAACTCGAACAGAGCAAGGCCGAACTGGACCGCGCCCAGTCCGTCGGCAAGATCGGCAGTTGGGTGCTCGACGCCGGTTCCGGCACCGTGCGCCTGTCGGCCGAAGCCTGCCGCATCTTCGGCCTGCCCGTGGGGTCGCCGGGAAGCATCGATGCCTATCTCGCGCGCACCCACGACGAGGATCGGCCCGCCGTCGAGCAAGCCTGGCGGCAGGCACTGAAGGGCGGGGTCTTCGACCATCAACACCGCGTTCACATCGGTGGCGAGATCCGCTGGATCCGGCAGACGGCGGAGATCGGACACGACGCCACCGGCAAGCCGCGCCACATCCTCGGCGTGAGCCAGGACATCACCGAGCGCAAGCGCATCGAGCAGGCCTTGCAGGACCAGCAGGCCGGTCTCGAACAGCAGGTGGCCGCCCGTACCCGCGAACTGGCAACGGCGCGCGACGCGGCGGAAGCCGCGAGCCTTGCCAAGAGCGCCTTCCTCGCCAACATCAGTCACGAGATCCGCACGCCGATGAATGCGATCGTCGGCCTGAGCTTCCTCCTGCGCCGTGCCGCCAGCCCGGAGCAGGCCGAGCGCCTGGCCAAGATCGACGCCGCCGCCAAGCGGCTGCTCTCGATCATCAACGACATCCTCGATGTCTCGCGCAGCGAGGCGGGGCTGCTGGTGCCGCAACTGGAGGACTTTTCGTTGACGGCGATGCTGGAGCAGTTGCGTACCCTGCTGGCCGAACCGGCGCGGGCCAAGAATGTCGCGGTCGAGGTCGAGATAGACGCCGCCGCGCCGGGCTGGTTGCGTGGCGACGCGGCACGGTTGCGCCAGGCCGTGTTCAATTACGCCAGCAATGGCATCAAGTTCACCGAGCGCGGCCGGATCACACTGCGCGTGCGCCTGATCGGGGAAGGCAGCGACGGCGTGCATCTGCGCTTCGAGGTCGAGGACACCGGGATTGGGATTGCGCCGGAGAAGCTGGCGACGCTGTTCCGTCCCTTCGAACAAGTGGATGCGTCGGCGACCCGGCGCTATGGCGGTGCCGGCCTTGGCCTGGCAATCACGCGTCGCCTGGCCGAGCTGATGGGGGGCGAAGTCGGCGCTGACAGCACGCCGGGGGTCGGCAGCCGCTTCTGGTTCACGGCGCGCCTGCAACGCGGGCGTGGCGAGATGCCCACTGCATCGACGGTCACCTCGCCCGCACCGGGGGATGCGAGCCCGCGGACAGTCGGGCATTCCGGATCGCGCCTGCTGCTGGTTGAAGACAACCCCATCAATCGCGAAGTCGCCCTCGAATTGCTGCACGCGGCGAACCTGGTCGCCGATGTCGCCGTCGATGGCGTCGAGGCCGTGGACATGGCGCGTGCCGCGCGCTATGACCTGGTCCTGATGGATCTGCAGATGCCACGCATGGACGGCATCCAGGCGACGCGCGCGATCCGTGGCCTGCCGGGCTACCGCGATACGCCCATCCTGGCCATGACGGCGAACGCCTACCGCGAGGATCGTCGCAACTGCAGCGACGCCGGGATGAATGATTTCGTTGCCAAACCGGTAAGCCCGGAGCAGCTTTACGCGGCCTTGGCCAAATGGCTGCCGGCAAGAACCGACGGTGAGACTTCGCACAGCACGCCGGCGGAGGCCGATGCCGCCACGCGCCTGCCGGAAATTGACGGCCTGGATA
Organism: Rhodocyclales bacterium; assembly: GCA_016215645.1. GTDB lineage: Bacteria > Pseudomonadota > Gammaproteobacteria > Burkholderiales > Rhodocyclaceae > Sulfuritalea. The sequence continues at coordinate 12,331 of JACRIX010000043.1, read as the reverse complement.
CGGCGCGGGGCCTGGTGCTGTTGCGTGGCAACGTCAACACCTACCGGCGCCTGCTGGGTCTGTTCAGCACGGGCCACGGTGACGATGCGGCGCGCATTGCCGAGGCGCGCCGCGCCGACGATCGGGCAAGCTTGCGCCGTATCGCCCATGACCTCAAGGGTTCCGCCGGGTCGATCGGGGCGATGTCGCTGGCGGCGGCGGCAACCGCACTGGACACGGCCTTGCGCGCCAATGAGACCGACGCCGTGACCGACCCGCTGAGCCAGACCCTGATCGCCGAGCTGGACAAACTGGTCGACGGCATCCGTCAGGCGCTCGCCTGAGCGGGATACAGGCGGCATTGACCGGCGCCCGAGGCTCAAGGATACTCGACCCGTTTGCTTGAACTCCCGTCAGCGAGACCGCAGATACACGTGGCGACACCTACTTCACATCCGGCCGCTATGCCCGGCCCCCCGCTTGCCGGCTCCGTCGCCAGCCTGTCGGAGGGCGCGATCCTGCTGCCGGATTTCGTCACCCGCGATGCCGACGGCCTGCGTGTGGTGCCCGACGTTCCCGGCCGGGCAACGCAGATGCAGCGCTTCGTGGATCGCGTGTTTACGTCGGGCGGATATTTCGTCGGCCTGGACTACGATGTGCTTTCCCTGTTGCTCTACGGTGCCGAGGGGCGCGATGCGGGAGGCGGCAAGGCACTGCGCCTCGCCGACGGCATCGAGGTCTTCGACCCGCTGCGGCGAGAACTCTACAAGGCGCCCAAAAGCCTGGACAACGGTGCCCGGGTCGAATACCTGTTCGGCCCCGCATGGCTGGAACAGAGCGTCGAGGTTCCGATCTTCGGCGAAACCGACGAACTCGGCCAGCCGCAGCTGACCGGATATGAAAAACAGATCAGGCAGATTCCGACGCGCCTGAACCTTGACGAGTTTGTCGCCGCCATGTGGCTGCATGGCGTGCGCAGCGGCATCGATCTTGCCGCGGTGCGCGTCGCCATCGATGCGGCGCAGGGCGAACGCGTCGACATTGCGTACCGCAGCGATCCCCAGTCGGGCGCCGACGCCACGGTGCGCGAGCAGACCCAGGCGCTGCACCGCGACGATTCGCCCGCCATCCTGCCCAGCGGCCGGATCGACCTCGGCCAGTTCAAGAACCATTTTCCGCAGGTGGCCGAAGGCACGCGGCTGCTGCAGAAGATGCCGCGCCGGCTCGGTTCGCCGGGGCGCGCCATCGACGGCGGCGTGCTCGAGCCCGATCTGCCACGCGATTTCGAGCTGGAGGACCTCGCCGGGCCCGGCACGCGTGTCGAACGCAACGCCAAGGGCGAGTTCCTGGTGGCGGCGCGCGATGGCTTCCTCAACATCGACGCCAAATCGCAACAGGTTTCGGTCACCGAGAAGATCATCAACCGCGAAGGCGTCAGCCAGCGCACCACGGGCAACCTGATCCTGGTCGGCGATCACTATGAGGAACACGGCGAGGTGCAGGAACACCGCACCGTCGAAGGCCGCAACATGAAGTTTCATGCCGATGTGTTTGGCATCGTACAGTCTCATGGCGGCGAACTGCACCTGTGCGCCAACCTTGCCGGCGGTTCGGTGAAGAACCAGGGCGGCACGCTGCGAATCGATGGCCGCGCCTCGCGCGCGGCCATCGAAGCGCGCGCGAGCGAGGTGCAGGTGGCCTATGCCGAGAGCTCCAGCTTCATTGCCGGCAAGCTGCACCTGGGGCGCGCCATCGGTTGCGAGATCGTCGCGGAAGAAGTGGACATCGACGAGGCCGTCGCCTGCAGTATTGCCGCGCGGCGCATCACCATCCGGCGCGCCGGATCGCGGCGCGATGTCGAGTGCCTGATCAGCATCTGTTTGCCCGACTTCAGCGCGCTGGACCGGCAGCGTGCCGAGGAGGCGAAGGCGGCCGAGGAAGCGAAGTCCAGGCTCAAGGATCGCCAGGGCGGGCTTGACGCCCTGCTGGCGATCCCGGAGGTCCGCAACTATTTCGCCGCGGAGCAGCGCATCCGCGCCGGCGGCGTGTCGCTGACCCCGGCCCAGGAAGCGCAGTGGCGGCAGGCCACACAACGACTGGCCCGGCCGTTGCAGGAAATCCAGATTCTGCAAAAGCAGATCGAAACCCTGAGCGCCACGCTGGCCGAGCGTCAGTCACAACTCGCCGAACTTGACCTGCAGCGCGAACAGGCCGACGCCGCCACGGCCTGCGACGTGCTGCAGGTGGCGGGAGGGGTCGCGGTGCAGACCCTTGTCATGGCGCCCGAGCTGCCGGTGCTGGCCGATATCGACATCAAGAAGCTGCGGCATGTGCTGCGCGATACCCGCCAGGTGAAGAGCCGCCTGTTCCATGGTGAATCGGGACGCTTCACCTGGACCCCGCCGCCCAAGAAGGAGGAATGAACCCATGGCAAAACCCGTCTATAGCCTGGTGTATGCCATCCTGATTACCCTGGGCCTGCTCGCACTGGTCCTGTTCAACCGCATGATCGGTTCGGACGAGGCGGCACCTGCGGCACAGGCCAGCCTGCAACGCAACGAGGCCACGGCGCGTGAGGCGCGTGAGGCGGTGGCCGACGCCACCGAGAAAGCGGCCCCGGGCGAGGTTGCCGAGCCGACCGGCGACAAGGCCGTCGCCAAGGCCGACATTCCGGTGGCCGGCGCCAGGGATGAAGAGCAAGGCAAATGAGCGCCGCCATCGACCGCCTGCTGGCCTACCAGATCGAGGCGCGCCACACCCCGGGCGCGCTGGTTCATGTCGAGCGCGAAGGCAGGGTGCTGGCGCGTACCGCCGCCGGCCTGCTCGGGCCCGGCAGCCAGGTCGCCATGCACGACGGCGCCTTGTTCCGCCTCGCCTCGCTGACCAAGCCGGTGGTCAGCCTCGCTGCCCTGATGCAGGTCGACGAGGGTCGGCTGGCGCTCGATGCACCGGCCGCCGACTACCTGCCGGTGCTGCGCGAGCTGCGGATGGGCGGCGGCATGGCGCCGTTGCGGGCACCGACGCTGCGCGACCTGCTGCGCCATACCTCGGGCTTTGCCTATGAAACCGAATTCCGCGAAGCCGCATTGCGCGAGCTCGCGCTGAAGAATGATTTCGGCGCGCGCATGCCCCATGTCGATGCCGCGGATTTCCTGCAAAGCCTGGCCGCGCGGCCGTTGGCGGCGGAGCCCGGGCGCGCCTTCCGCTACGGATTTTCCACCGACGTGCTGGGCCTGATCGTCGCCGCCGTCGATGGCGTGACGCTGGGCGAGAGCTTGCGCCGGCGCATTTTCACGCCGCTGGAGATGAACGACACCGGCTTCGAGGTGCCGGCTTCGGCGCATGAACGCCTGGCCACGGCCTTTGCCGGCGACACCGCCTGGCATGCGCGCGTGGCCGGCTACGGCCTGCGTCGTGAGGGCCGTCCCTGGATGGAATGCGGCGGTGCCGGGCTGGTATCCACGCTCGACGATTTCGCCCGCTTTGCGCGCCTGATTGCCAACGGCGGCCGCCATGGCGCCGGACGCCTGATCCCGGAATCGCTGTTCCTGGAAATGAGCCGCAACCAGCTGCCCGAGGATGTCGACGGGCCGCTGGGCTTCACCGGCGCCGGTTTCGGCTTCGGCCTCGGTTTCGCCGTGCGCCTGGATTACGGCGCGGCGGCGATGCCCTGCGCGCCCGGGGAGCTGACCTGGTCGGGCATCAGCGGCACGGCCTTGTTCGTGCATCCCGGTGAGCAGTGGTTCGCGCTGTGCTTCAGCAGCAACATGGCCTCGCGCATGATGGCGCGCCTGGAATTCCGCCGCGCCGTCGCGGGGCTCTGACGCGGCGTTAGACCAGTGCCGACTTCAGCGCCTCGCCCCGATCGCAGCGCTCCCATCTGAAGTCGACGTCGTCGCGGCCGAAGTGGCCGTAGGCGGCGGTCTGGCGATACACCGGTCGCGCCAATTCCAGTGATTCGATGATGGCGCTGGGCGTGAGCCGAAACACCTTGCGCACCGCCGCTTCCAGCCGCGCGTCATCGACGATGCCGGTACCCTGGCTGTCGACCATGATCGAGACCGGTGCGGCAACGCCGATGGCATAGGCGATCTGGATCAGGCAGCGCCGCGCCAGCCCCGCGGCGACGAGGTTCTTCGCGATGTAGCGCGCCATGTAGGCCGCCGAGCGGTCGACCTTGCTCGGGTCCTTGCCGGAGAATGCACCGCCGCCGTGCGGGCAGGCGCCGCCATAGGTGTCGACGATGATCTTGCGCCCGGTGAGCCCGGTGTCGCCGTTGGGCCCGCCGATCTCGAAAGGCCCGGCCGGATTCACCAGCACATGGAAGTCATCCGTGCGCAGGTCCAGCGGCAACAGCGGATCGACGATCTCGCGCCTGACCTCGCGCGCCACCCAGGCTGGGTCGAGGTCGCGCGCGATCTGGGTCGAGATCACCACGTTGTGCACCCCGGCCACGCGCTGGCCCTCGTAGCGCACCGTGACCTGGCTCTTGGCGTCGGGCCGCAGCCAATCCATCGCGCCGGATTTGCGCAGGCTGGCCTGGCGCTGCACCAGTCGGTGCGCCAGCCAGATCGGGTAGGGCATGCAGTCCGGCGTCTCGTCGCAGGCATAGCCGAACATCAGGCCCTGGTCGCCGGCGCCGAGCTGGCCGTTGGCATGCACGATGCCCTGGTTGATCTGGATCGACTGGTGGTTGAAGCGCACCTGCACTTCGCATGTGTTCGGGTCGATGCCGGTCTCGGCATCCCGGTAGCCGGCGTCGCGCAACACTTGTCGCGCGATGCCCTCGGCACGGTCGCGAATGTCGATGAAGATCGCCGGATCGGCGGTACGAAATTCGCCGGCGATGACGATCAGATTGTCGCCGACCAGGGTCTCGCAGGCCACCTTGGCCGTTGCCTCGCGTTCGAGGAAGGCATCGAGGATGGCGTCCGAGATCTGGTCGGCGAGCTTGTCCGGGTGGCCTTCGGAGACGGATTCCGAGGTGAAGAGATAGGATCGCAGCATCAGAACATGATCACCTGGCGCACCGCCTCGCCCGAATCGAGGCGGTCGAAGCCTTCGTTGATCTGGTCCAGGGTCAGGCGATGCGTGATCAGCTTGTCCACCGGCAGGCGGCCGGCCTGGAACAGCGCGATGTAGTGCGGTATGTCGCGCGCCGGCACGGCCGAGCCGAGGTAGCTGCCCTTCAGCGTGCGCTCCTCGGCGACGAGATTTACCGCCGGCAGGTTGAAGGTGTGCGAGGGCGGCGGCAGGCTGCAGGTCACCGTGGTGCCGCCGCGGCGCGTGATCCGGTAGGCGGCGTCGAGTGCCTTGACCGAACTCGCGGCTTCGATGGCGATGTCCACGCCGCCGCTGGTCGCGGCCTTGACCTGGGCCACCAGATCGGGATCGTCGGCGCGGAAGGCGCGCGTCGCTCCCAGGGCGAGTGCGGCATCGAGCTTGGCGGGCAGGCTGTCGATGGCGATCACCGCGCGCGCGCCGGCCGCCAGCGCGCCGAGCACGGCGGAAAGGCCGACACCGCCGAGCCCGACTACGGCCACCGTCTGACCCAACCTGACCTGCGCCGAATTGATCGCCGCGCCGACGCCGGTGAGCACCGCGCAGCCAAACACGGCGGCGACGTCCTGCGGCAGGTCGGGCGTGACCTTGACCAGCGAGCCGCGGTTGCATACCGCGTACTCGGCGAAGCACGACACGCCGACCTGGTGGTTGAGCGGGCTGCCGTCGGCACGCGACAAATGGCGATGACCGCCGACCATGGTGCCGGCGGTGTTGGCCACGGCGCCGGGTTCGCACAGCGCCGGCCGGCCCTCCAGGCAGGGCAGGCAGTGGCCGCAACTGGGGACGAAGACCAGCGCCACGGCATCGCCGCGCTTGAGGTCGGTGACCCCGGGGCCGGTTTCCTCGACCACACCGGCGGCCTCGTGGCCCAGCGCCATGGGCATCGGCCGCGGCCGGTCGCCGTTCACGATCGACAGGTCGGAATGGCACAGGCCGGCGGCGGTGATCTTCACCAGCACCTCGTTGGCGCCGGGCCCGGCGAGGTTCACAGTCTCGATGGCGATCGGGCGGGAGTGCGCATAGGGGCGCGGTTGTTCCATCTGGCTCACTACGGCGGCGCGGATTTGCATGATGTTTTGTGCCTTGCTCGGGATTAACAGGCGCAGTCTAGCGGAATACATTTGACGACATGTCGGCCCCGCGCACATCGCTCGCGTCCCTGCTGGCCAGTTCCAGCCTGGTACTGGCAGCCTGCGGCGTGCTGCCCTTGGGCGGACAGGACCCGGCGCCGGTGGCCTCGCGGGGAAGAGTCGGCGCTGACGACACGGCGCGGGCGGTTCCCGCGCCCGCCGCCGTCAGCCAGCTCGCGGGGCATAACCCCAAGGCCAATGAGGTGGTGCTGTTTGCCCTGGGCCTGATCGAGACCGGTTACCGCTTCGGCGGCAAGAATCCCGAGGCCGGCCTGGATTGCAGCGGCATGGTCAGCTATGTGTACGAGAAGTCGGTGGATATGCAGCTCAAGGGCTCGGCCGCCGACCTCGCGCGCAAGGGCAAGCCGGTGCCGGCGGAAAAGCTCCAGCCCGGCGACCTGGTGTTCTTCAACACCCGCAACAAGCCGCGCTCCCATGTCGGCATCTACATCGGCGACGACCGCTTCGTGCATGCGCCCAACAGCCGGGGCAAGGTGCGCACCGAAAGCCTGAAGAAGGGCTGGTTTGCCGCGCGCTTCGAAGAGGGCCGCAGCTACCTCGACTGATGCCGGGCGCCGATCCATGCAAAATGCATCGAACGGCGCGCAGCACGTACAATCCCGGACGTGACCTTCCCTGACGCCGGCCAGCCCTGCCTGTCCCATGCCCTTGTCCGATCCGACCGCTAGCGAAAGCCTGCCACCGCAGAACTACAAGATCGCCTTTCTCAAGGGCATCTTCCTGCTGGCGGTGGTGCTGGCCGGCGCCCTGGGCCTGTACCGCCTTTCGGTGGCGGATCCGCTGGTGGCGATCGATCTGCTGTTTGCCGGCGCCGGGCTCTCGCTCTGGCTCTACCTCAAGCGCTGGCCGGGGCAGGTGGAAGGCGTCGCCACGATCGCGCTGGCGGCCGCCTTCCTGCTTTTCCTGGCCGCCTACCTGCTGGCGCCGCAGCGCGGCAACCATCTTTCGCTGTTCTTCCTGCTCTCGGCCGCAGCCTTTTTCCTCAAGGGCATGCGCGCCGGGCTATGGTGGCTGGCGGCAATCATTGTCGCCATCGTGGCCGGCCACCTTGCCCAGGGCACCGGATCGGTATTTTCCGGCGCCGACATCGGTACCACCATCCTTTACCTGGTGGCGCTGGCGGGTGTCTTCTATTACCACGAGACGATGAAGAACGAGGAGCGTGCCCGCCAGCGCGAAGACGACCTGCGGCAGCAGCTCCGCGTGCGCATGGAACACGAAAAACAACTCGAGCGCCTGGCGCATTACGATGCCCTGACCGGCGTACCCAACCGGGTGATGCTGGCCGACCGTCTGGCGCAGTCACTGGCGCGTGCCAAGCGCGACCAGGGCCTGTTGGCGGTCTGCTATCTCGATCTCGACGGCTTCAAGCCGATCAACGACCACCACGGCCACGCCGTTGGCGATCGCGTCCTGGTCGAGGTAACGCGCCGCATCCGCGAGGCCGTGCGCGAGGACGACACCGTGGCGCGGCTGGGCGGCGACGAGTTCGTCGTGTTGCTGGTCGGCCTGCAGGCCACCGAGGAATGCGTCGGCAGCCTGGAGCGCCTGCTGGAGCGCATGCGGCAACCCATCCGGATCGACGAGGATTTGCTGCAACTCAGTGCCAGCATCGGTGTGGCGTTGTATCCGGACGACGAGGAAGATGCCGAGACGCTGCTGCGCCATGCCGACCAGGCCATGTACCTGGCCAAGCTGGCGGGCAAGAACCGCTTCCATCTCTTCGACCCGGCCAGCGACCGGCGTGCCCGCTCCCACCACCAGTTGTTGCAGGAAATTCGCCAGGGTCTGGCGGGTGGCGAATTCGAGCTCTACTACCAGCCCAAGCTGGATCTGGCCACCCGTCGCCTGGCCGGTGCCGAGGCGCTGATCCGCTGGAACCACCCGCAGCGCGGACTGTTGCTGCCGGGCGATTTCATGCGCGCGGTGGAAAACACCGAACTCGAAATCGAGCTTGGCGAATGGGTCATTGCCACCGCCGTCGATCAGTTGCTCGCCTGGCGCCGGGCCGGCTTCCGCCTGCTGTTGGCCATCAACATTTCGGCCTACCACATGCAAACCCCGGGATTCGTGCCCAGGCTCAAGGAACAGGCGCAACGCTACGCACCGCCGGCGGGCGAATGCTGGTTGCAGATCGAAGTCCTGGAGACCGCCGCGCTGGACGACATTGCGCGCATCGGCGCCCTGATTGCCGCCTGCCGCGAGGTCGGCATCGGCTTTGCGCTCGACGATTTCGGCAGCGGCTATTCCTCGCTCACCTACCTCAGCCAGCTCGACGTCGATACCCTCAAGATCGACCAGTCCTTCGTCCGTGACATGCAGACCGACAAGGGCGACCATGCCGTGGTCCAGGGCATCGTCGCCCTGGCGCGCGCCTTCGACATGCATTGCGTCGCCGAAGGCGTGGAAAGCGAAGCCCTGCACCAGGCCCTGCTGCAGATGGGCTGCGCGGTCGGTCAGGGCACCGGCATCGCCCTGCCGATGCCCGCCGCCGAACTCGTGCGCTGGCAGGCGACACCGCCGCCCGCCGGTTTCGACCGGTTGTCCTGATGCTGTTATATTTGCCTAAAGATATAGGGTCCCGGTGCCGTAAATAAATGTCGGACCTGCCGCGTCAAAATGCATCCAATGCATCGACGGGCCAGAAAAGGAAACCAGGAGATGGTGAAAGCACTGAAATGGACAGCGGACCTGAGCATAGGCATCGACATCATCGATGGCCAGCATCAACGCATCGTCACGTACATCAACCAGCTCAACGAAGCGCGCCAAACCCATGACAAAAAGCTGGTCGGCAAGGTACTTGAGGGCCTCTCCGACTACACGCTGTCCCACTTCAGCTTCGAGGAAGACGTGATGGCCGCCGCCAGGTTTTCCGGCGCGGCAGAACACCGCCGCGGCCACGAACGCTTCGCCCGACAGCTGGCCGAATACGGCCACCGGTATGCCCTGGGCGAGGAAGTCGCGTCTGAAGTACTGGATACCCTGAACAAATGGTTGCTCAACCACATCAAGCGCGAAGACCGCGACTACATGGATGCCGTGAAAGCCGCGCTGAGCGTTCCGCAGATGGAACAGATACTCGCGGAGCGCACCCGCGTCAGCTCGGCCTAGGCCTCAGGGGCGCGCCAGATACGCCGCCCGGATCGCCTCGACACGCTCCCGGTTCACCCCGAAATCCTTGCCACCCAGTCGGCTGGCGCTGCGCAGCTCGATCAGCTGGCGCGTCGGATTGAACCAGAACTCCAGGTCGTCGGTGAATTTCAGCCAGCGCGTCTCGGCCTGGACGTACAGGTAGTCCGGCCGTTGTTCCACTACCGCGATGCCCGGCATGGCGGCCAGTATCGTCGCTAGCCCCTGTATCGAGGCCGGGCCCGAGGCGTTCTTCAAGGGTAGCGGAGCGATTTCGGCGTAGCTGCGTTGCGGGTGATCCGGATACAGCGCCGCCTGGCTGGAAACGCTATTGGGTGTCGGCGACGGCGGCTTGAGCCGACCACCGGCAACGCCGAGGTCGGCCGGCCGGTTGCCGCGCAGTACGCCGAACTGGACCAGGATGGCGGCCAGGATCAGGATGCCGGCGAGGATGTAAAGGGTGGATTTCATGGACGCGAGCGCAAATCAGCCATAGCTTACCGCATCGAACGCAGGCCGAACGTGAAGGTCAGCGGCGCGACGCTGCTCTATCGCGCAGCGTCCGGTGCACTACAGGGCTACGGGGCTGCTCGGTTCAGCGTTTGGTCCGCTCTTTGCACGATACCGGCCAAACCGTCTTGCGGCCTTCCGGATAAATGCGACCGTCATTACCGGCCACTGCTGGGTGAACCGTTTTCCGTTCATCGGGAAGGCTACGTATTGCAGGCAGGTCGTGGAGGTCATCAAGATAAAGGATCAGAGGATCGTCCAGTCGCGCATCCTTGCCGCTTACCATGGAGTCATACCTGCCCTTGATCTCATACTCGTCGCTGGGGCCGTAGAACGTTGACAAGTGTAGATGGGCATAGCCGTTTGGACCATAGTGCTTTCCGACAGTACCGGTAGCACCAGAGAGGCCAACGACCTTGCCTGCCTTGACCCGATCACCGACTTTGAGCGTCGGGAGCGCGGAAAGGTGTTGGCACTTGCTGAATACGAAAAAGGGCGAACCACTATTTATTGGCGTGCTCCGCAGCCAGATATATATGCCTTCCAGGGCGCCGCCTTCGCCAAGCGCGATGACTTCACTGTCCGCGATGGCCAACAGTGGCGTGCCGATTTCGAGGCTGAGATCCATACCTCCGTGCAGCCCGCCGTTTCTGTCGCCGCGGCGCACACTATTGTCGTAGCGTGTCAGAGATGCGAATGGCGATGAAATCGGCTCGCAGGCGTAGCCACCTGGAAAGGCCACACTCAGGCCGCTGGCGGTGATGGCGTGATCGCGGCGTTCGACTTGTGCATGGGCCGAAAAGGCCAGCATCACGGCGAGAAGGATTGCGAGTCTCATGTTCATTCCTTGGACAAGGCGCAAAGCGTCACTCATGTTGCCCGACGCCTGATTTCATCGCGCAGCGTCCGTGTTGATGGATGGGTTGGGCGACGCGAATAGCAAGGACGCCTATTTCCAATTGAGATCGAGTTTGCGATGAGAAGCTGCGCAGTCTCTCAAGTACAGGTTGATGAGGCTTTGGTATGGAATACCTACGTCTTCAGAGATTGTCTTGAAGTACGTGATGGACTCTTCGTCGAGTCGAATGGTGATTTGCTTCTTGAGCTTTGCTGCGTATGGGTTCTTCCTCGCAGTGGAGAAGTCGTATTCTTTTCTCATGTGGCACCTCTATGGATAAGACTTGGATTCCTTGGACGCCGGGCCGGAACGGGGAGCGTCTTGCCTGTTGACGCGCGAACAAAAGTACCCAGTTTGATGAGGTAGTGCGCGTTCAAAATTACCCAGGGTGATTTCCCTTCGGTCACTGGACGCTGCGCGATGAAGCTGCGCAGCGTCGGTCACCTTGAACGTTCGGCGTCACAGGCCATGGCGCGTTACAATTCTGTTCGTTCAGTCCCGGAGGCCAATCATGAATTTCAGCATCGAATGCGAGGAAGAGGTTGATGGTCGCTGGATCGCTGAGGTTCCTCAGCTTCCAGGCGTCCTGTGCTACGGCAATACTGCCGATGACGCCATGGCAAAGGCAGAGGTGCTCGCCCTCCGTGCCATGGCGGACCGCCTTGAGCAAAACGAGTCGCGTCCCGTCGAGATCAACATCTCCCTCCCCCTCGCGGCATGAGTCAGTGGCCGGCCGTCAAGGCCAAGCGTTTGTTGGCGGCTCTATTTGGCATTGGGTGGAAACTCAAACGACAGTCCGGGTCACACCGGACACTGTCACGCGAAGGATGGCCCGACGTTGTCTTCGCTTTTCACGACGGCGAGGAAATTGGCCCCCGAATGCTTGCGCGTATCGCAAAGCACACTGGCATCACTCCGCAGGATCTTTAGCACAATCAGTTTCCTCGGTGACGCCGAACCCTTCGTTCCAGGGGGGCTGCGCAATAAGGCCTGCGCAGCCCCCTGAACTTGAACGTTGGGCCGCTTAGACCAATGTGCTCCGGTTACCGTTTGTCGCTTGAACTAATCGCCGTGCCGCCAGCGCCGACTTTTGCTCTCTGTGGTCCTGCTCAAAAAATGAGCAGGGAAGGTAATGCTTTGCTCTGCCTTGGGTGAGGCCGACCCCCCCGAAAGGGTTTATGGGTTTGGACCGAACCACTAGGCGAAGGCAGTTGCACCTCAATGGTTTAGCGCCTTCAGGCGCCAGCCAATAACTGACTGGCGTGATGACCGTTGCTGATGCGAGAGACTTTGAGCGACCCGATGCCGACAGCACCGCGAGCTTTACTCGGCCTTCGCACCACAGTGAAAGTCGGCGCTGGTGACACGGCGATAGCAATGCCGCGAGAGGCCGCCAATCAGCACGGCCAGACAGCAGACGCGGAAGACAGGACAGAGTCACGATGTTGAGCCCCAACGTTAAGTGGACCTCAACAGGAAATTGCCGTATCTGGAAAAGCGTGATTTCTCGGCTTCCGAATCGGGAGACATGGCAGTGCCGAGCAGCCACCCAACAGCCATGCCCGTAAGTAGTATGGCGAGGTTTATGTACTGATCG
>JACRIX010000041.1 GCA_016215645.1 Rhodocyclales bacterium | reverse complement strand
TACTGTGTTTCTCGTGCAAGTGTTTGCTTCTCATTACCTTCGCTTACGAGTCGCAGCAGGCCAGAATCTTTCAATCCCAACCGAGATCAGCCTTCCGACCAACCCCGCAACAGAACCTTCGATTTCAGCTCCATCACTCACTACCACCCCAGCACCGCAAACACCTACACCTATCGGCTGTTTGGTTTTTAAAGAACACGCTGCCGACCTCAGGTCAGCAGCAAAGAGGGGCGCATTATACGGATCGATCCGACCCGGTCAACACTTTGCTGAAATATTTTTGCGACGCGTCAAACAATCGTCACGCGAGCGAATTTCCGCTTGCCCACCTGCATCACGATGCACTCGCCGGCCGCAAGCGCCGTAGCGCCATCGCCGACTTTCTCGCCGTTGATGCGAACGCCACCACCACTGATCATGCGTTGCGCTTCAGAGGTGCTCGCGGTCAATCCCGCCGCCTTGAGGACCTGCATGATGCTCCCGGCAGGAACGCTGACTTCGGGCATGTCTTCAGGCAACACCCCACGCTGGAAACGGGCCTCAAACTCGGCCAGCGCGGCCTCGGCATCCTTGGCCGAATGGAAGCGCGCGACGATCTCCTGCGCCAGCAATACCTTCACATCACGCGGATTACGGCCTTCGCCAACCTCACGCGTGAGCCGCGCGATCTCCTCGTTACCGCGAAAGGACAGCAGATCGTAGTAGCGCCACATCAGATCATCCGAGACCGACATCAGCTTGCCGAAAATCTCGGTCGGTGATTCGGCGATGCCAATGTAATTGCCAAGCGACTTCGACATCTTGTTGACGCCGTCCAGACCTTCCAGCAGCGGCATCATCAGCACGCACTGCGGCGCCTGCCCATAGTGCTTCTGGAGTTCGCGGCCGACCAGCAGGTTGAACTTCTGGTCGGTGCCGCCGAGCTCGATGTCGGACTTCATCGCGACCGAGTCATAGCCCTGGCACAGCGGATAGAGGAATTCGTGGATGGCGATCGGCTGACCGCCGGCATAGCGCTTGGAAAAGTCGTCACGTTCCAGCATGCGCGCCACCGTATGCCGGGCAGCGAGCTTGATCATGCCGGCCGCCCCAAGCGGCTCGAACCAGGTTGAGTTGAAGCAGACCTCCGTCTTCACTGGGTCAAGGATCTTGAACACCTGTTCGCGATAGGTGTTGGCGTTGTCCGCTATTTGCTCCGGCGACAGCGGAGGCCGCGTGGCGTTCTTGCCGCTCGGATCGCCAATCATCCCTGTGAAGTCACCGATCAGAAACATCACGTGATGGCCGAGTTCCTGAAAATGACGTAGCTTGTTGATCAGTACCGTGTGTCCGAGATGCAGGTCGGGCGCCGTTGGATCGAAGCCTGCCTTGACTCGCAGCGGCTTTCCCGCCTTGATCTTCTCGACAAGTTCGGACTCGATCAGCAGCTCGTCGGCGCCGCGCTTGATCAGCGCCATTTGGGATTCGATATCGACCATGGACTTACCCGGTTTGACGGAAGGGGGTTTTTTGCTACACTCGCCCGACTTCACAAGCCGGTCCGCCCATCCAATTGCAAAAAAACAAGAGCGGGATTTTAGCGCAACTCCTTGATTTCCGACTCGTCCGCCCGGGCCATTTCTGGGCAGGCGCCGGTGTCCTTGGCGTTTCTCTGTTCAGCATGGTGGCGGCTTTCGGCACCGCGCGCGACACCCGTTTCGACGACATCCCCAGGCAGGAAACCGTCGAACGCATTGCACTCCCCGCACTAAGCCCGGCAATCGAAACCGGGCATAGCTTCCTGCGCGAAGAACGCGTGCAGCGCGGCGACACGGTCATGGAGTTGCTACAACGCCTAGGCATTGACGACCCCGCTGCCGTCAATTATCTCAAGGGCAATGCCACATCGCAGACGCTGTTCCGCCAACTCAGTCCGGGCAAGAACCTGGCAGCCCGTACCGGCGCGAATGGCGAACTGCAGACCCTGGTCTTCCCGCTGAATGGCGGCAAGGACCAGGCATTGGTCGTGGAACGTCAGGGTGATCGCTTTTCCGCCTCCGAGCAGCCCTTGAAGCTGGAAACCCATGTGGTGATGAAAACCGCCGAAATTCGTTACTCGCTGTTCGGTGCCTCCGACGCCGCAGGTATCCCGGATACGGTCGCGACGCAGTTGGCGGATATTTTCGGTGGTGACATCGATTTCCATCGCGATTTGCGCAAAGGTGACTGTTTCGCTGTGATCTACGAATCGGTAAATTATCTGGGCCGGGCCGTAAGAAGCGGCCGCATCCTTGCCGCGGAGTTCGTGAATAACGGCAAGACCTACCGCGCGGCGTGGTTTGCCGATCCGGCGGGTGGCGAAAACAGCAGTGGCTATTACACCGCCGATGGCAAGAACATTCGCAAGGCTTTCCTGCGCTCACCGCTGGAGTTTTCGCGGATTACCTCCGGCTTCACCTCGGCGCGCTTCCACCCGGTCTTGCAAAAATGGCGCGCCCACAAGGGAATCGACTATGCCGCGCCGGCGGGCACCCGCATCAAAGCCACCGGCAGTGGCATCGTCGAATATGTTGGTGTCCAGGGCGGCTACGGAAAGGTGGTCGTCCTTCGCCATCAGGGCCGCTATACGACCCTCTATGGCCACCTCTCCGGATTTGCTGCAGGTTTGCGCAAGGGCAGCCGCGTCAGCCAGGGCGACGTGATCGGATTCGTCGGCGCTACAGGATTGGCCAGTGGCCCTCACCTGCATTACGAATTCCGCGTCAATGACGTTCACCAGAATCCCCTGGCGATGGCCCTGCCCAGCGCACCGCCCCTCATGCCCCACCAGTTGGGACAATTCCGGGCAAGCACAGGAGCGCATCTCGCCCGCATCGATCTGATTCGCGGACTCAACCTCGCCCAGGCAGACTGACGTGTCGCTGGTGGTAGGTCTGATGTCCGGAACCAGCCTGGACGGGGTCGATGCCGCGCTGGTCGATTTTTCAGAGCCAAGCCCACGTACGCTGGGGACACTCTGGCTGGCCTATCCGGACGACGTCCGTGGCGAAGCACTCGGCCTGCAGGTCCCCGGCGGGAATGAACTGCATCGCGCCGCGCTGCTGGCGAATTCGCTTGCACGCTGCTATGCAGATGCGGTCTTGACGTTGATTGCCAACACCGGCCACCGGCCGGAGCAGATCGCCGCGATCGGCTGCCACGGCCAGACGGTGCGTCACCAGCCCGGCCAAGGCTATACCATCCAACTCAACAACCCCGCCTTGCTCGCCGAAATCACCGAGATACCCGTCATCGCTGATTTTCGCAGCCGCGACATCGCGGCCGGCGGCCAAGGTGCGCCACTGGTGCCCGCATTTCATGCCGCGGTCTTTGCTGATTCGACCGAACATCGGGTGGTGCTGAATCTGGGTGGGATCGCCAATCTCACCAATCTGACGCCGGGCAAGCCGGTGCGCGGCTTCGATTGCGGCCCGGGAAACATGCTTCTTGATGCATGGGCGGAAAAGCACCTCGGTCAACGATACGACAAAGGCGGGCAATGGGCCAATGGCGGAACACCAATAGCGCGCCTGCTCAATGTGCTGCTTGCCGACCCCTATTTCTTCGCACAACCACCAAAGAGCTGCGGACGAGACGAATTCAATCTCGATTGGGTGGATCGACATCTTGTGGCCAAAGATGGTGCGCAAGACGTCCAGGCGAGCCTGCTCGAATTGACCGCAGTTACGGTGACAGACGCGATCTCGCGCTGGTGCGGTACGCCACAAACCGTCCTGGTTTGCGGAGGCGGCGTGCACAACATTGCCTTGATCGCACGCCTGCAGGCAATACTGGGCGAATGCCGCGTCGTCGATACTGAATCGGTCGGCCAACCCGCCGACTGGGTCGAGGCGGTGGCCTTTGCCTGGCTGGCCTGGCAAAACCTGCGCGGGCAGGCGGGGAATCTCGCCGAAGTTACCGGCGCCGTTGGCCCACGCGTACTGGGCGCGATCTATCCACGCTGAAAACAAAAAGGCGCCGGACCAAACCGACGCCTTCCGGAAAACGAATTGATCAGGCGGAGAATGACGAACCGCAACCGCAGGTGCTGGTCGCGTTGGGGTTTTTGATCACGAACTGGGACCCTTCGAGACCCTCGGTGTAATCGATCTCGGCACCTACCAGGTACTGGTAGCTCATCGGATCGATCAGCAGCGAAACACCGTCCTTCTGCATCACTGTGTCATCTTCGTTGGTCACTTCGTCAAAGGTAAAACCGTACTGAAAGCCGGAGCAACCACCACCGGTGACGAATACCCGCAGTTTGAGTTCCGGGTTGCCTTCCTCGGCAATGAGTTCCTTGACTTTGCTCGCCGCGCTGTCGGTGAAATTCAGCGGCGCCGGCATTTCGGTGGGTGCGTTCATGGTGCTCTCCTGTAGGGTTCAGCGCAATAGTGTATCAAATAAGTCTACTAATTGCGATTTCAATGGGGCAAAGATCAGTTGCTAGCCGCAAGTTTGAGTTCAACGGACTTGACGGGCCCGCCTTGATGTACCAGACGGCCCTGAACGATGGCCCCAAGATGCATTTCAATGGTGGCGTATTCAACATCTCCCGTGACCTTGGCGCGCGGTTGCAGTTCCAGAAAATCACTGGAATGCACGGGGCCGATTACCGTACCGTTGATCACGACGTGGGACACGGCAATCTCGCCTTCGATGCGGGCGTGCTCGCTGAGGACAAGCGTCGCCGGCTGACCGTCGGCACTGCGAACGTTGCCTCGAACCTCGCCATCCACTCGCAGACCACCGCTAAAGGTAACGTCACCCACCAGCGCCGTGCCGGCCCCGATCAGGCTGTCGATTCGCCCCTGGGGTTTGCTGTTCTTTTTGCCAAACATGTTTCCCATCTCCTGGAATCGATATGCCGGGTGAAAATCAAAGACTCACGCTCTGACTTGCCTTGACCACGCCGTCCTGAACCACGCGGGCCTCTACCCGCTGGATGCGGGCCTCGCCTGCCACCTTGAACGTGCCCTCCAACCGCCGGAAATGGCGAAAGCTCACGCGATACTGACTTGCAGCAGGATCATCGGCGGCGGGAAACTGCATCATAGCAGTCTCCTTGCCTCGTTGCACAATCGCGACCAGCTGGATCACGCCGTTGAATTCCTTGTCCTTTTTGTCGCCGGTCTGAGCCAGCAGCAAGCTATAGCGATACTGCCCGTTGCCTGCCGGGAGTATCTGCAGTCGACTGATCGCGAGTCCCGAGTTTCCGGTTTGCCCGCCAGCCAGGCTTTCGAAGGTGGCGAGATCTGCCTTGAGGCGAGAATTCTCCTCTTCCAACGCACTGATCTGCTTGGCCAGACGCTCTTGCGAGGTACTTTCGATGCGGAGCCGGCTTTCGCTCGAATCCGCCACCTTGCGCGCGCTTTCGAGTTCCGCCTTGAGCGCGTCAATGCGCTCCCTCATGGAGGCGATTTCCTGTTCGCTCGCTCCCTGATGAAAGCCGGCAAACTGCCGGCCGGCATCGTAAATCCAGCCTGCCAGTGCCAGCGATGCGCCAGCCAGCAAGATTACCGACAACGCCCGCCAATACCATGGCAGGTGCGTGCGCACCGCCACGCGCGGCGCCGAGATGCCGAAGCGGCCTCGCAGCCGCCGCAGGATCAGGGCAAGACGGGAACTTGCGAAAGACCCGAACATTCGTCGAGGCCGAACATCAGGTTCATGTTCTGCACTGCCTGCCCTGCCGCCCCCTTGACCAGATTGTCGATCACCGAGAGCACCACCAGGGTATCGCCGCCCTGCGGCCGGTGCAGGGCGATGCGGCAGGTGTTGTTGGCGCGCACGGAGCGTGTATCGGGATGCGACTTGGGCGGCAGCACGTCAACAAAGGGCTCGTTGGCGAAGCGCTTCTCGAACAGTGCCTGGAAGTCCTCGTCACGGGTAATCCGGGCATAGAGCGTGGAATGGATGCCGCGGATCATCGGCGTCAAGTGCGGCACGAAGGTCAGCCCTATCTGATCCGCAGACTTGCCGGCGAACTGGGCGAGGCCCTGGCGAATCTCCGGCAGATGGCGATGGCCCGACACGCCGTAAGCCTTGAAGTTGTCCGATGCCTCGGAGAACAGTATGCCGATCTCGGCCTTGCGTCCTGCCCCGGAAACCCCCGATTTGGCATCGGCGATCAAGTGGCCCGGATCGACGCAGCCGGCCTCGACCAGCGGCAGAAAGCCGAGCTGGGTGGCGGTCGGATAGCACCCCGGATTGGCCACCAGCCGCGCCGTTCGAATGGCCTCGCGATTCACTTCCGGCAGGCCATATACCGCCTCGGCCACCAGCTCCGGACTGGCATGGGTCATCCCGTACCACTTTTCCCAGAGCGCAATGTCCTTGATGCGGAAGTCAGCCGCCAGGTCGATCACCCGCACACCGGCAGCCAGCAACTCGCCGGCCTGCTGCATGGCAATGCCGTTGGGCGTGGCAAAGAACACCACGTCGCACTCATCCAGCGGCGCATCCTTGGGATCGCTGAAGTTCAGGCTCACGGCTCCGCGCAGGCTGGGGAACATGTCCGCAACCGCAGTCCCCGCCTCGCCGCGCGATGTGATGGCGGTTAGTTCGACTCCGGGGTGTCGCGCCAGCAGGCGCAACAGTTCGACCCCCGTGTAACCCGTACCACCGACGATACCCACCTTGATCATGACACTCCCCTCGCTGCGAAGAATGATGGTAACCCAGAGATGAAAAAGCCGCCCAAAGGCGGCTTTTTGCGCAACGACACGAGGTCGCGGCTTACCGCTTCGAAAACTGCTTACGACGGCGCGCCTTGCGCAGACCGACCTTCTTGCGCTCGACCTCGCGGGCATCGCGGGTAACGAAACCGGCCCCCGACAGCGCGGGTTTGAGGGTCGCGTCATACTCGATCAGGGCGCGGGTGATGCCATGACGCACGGCGCCGGCCTGGCCGGACTCGCCACCGCCTTCGACATTCACCAGGATGTCAAAGGTGGTCATGTGCTGGGTAAGTGCCAGCGGCTGGCGCACCACCATGCGGCCGGTTTCGCGCGAGAAGAACTCGTCGACCGGCTTGTCATTGACGATGAACTTGCCGCTGCCGTTGCGCAGGAAGACGCGAGCGATGGCCGTCTTGCGGCGACCGGTTCCGTAATATTGGGTGACTGCCATGTAAACTCCTTAAATTTCCAGCGCTCAGATATCGAGTGACTTCGGCTGCTGGGCGGTGTGCGGATGGGCGCCACCGGCATAGCACTTCATTTTCTTCAGCATTGCGTAGCCCAGAGGACCCTTCGGCAGCATGCCCTTGACTGCCTTCTCAAGGATGCGGCCGGGGAAGCGCTGCTGCAACTTGATGAAGTTGGTCTCGTTGATACCACCCGGGTAGCCGGTGTGGCGGTAGTACATCTTGTCCTGAGCCTTGTTGCCGGTGACGCGCAGCTTCTCGACGTTGACCACGACGATGAAGTCGCCGGTATCGACGTGCGGCGTATAGATGGTCTTGTGCTTGCCACGCAGACGGCGGGCGATCTCGGTGGCCAGGCGGCCGAGCACCTTGTCCGTCGCATCGACGACAAACCAGTCGTGCTGGACCTCATGCGGCTTGGCGGAAAATGTTTTCATTCTAAGGTTCCTTGCGTGCTTCGATTACCCGGACCGCGCAGCAAGGGACGGGCCCATGCGGATCTCGGAGAGCCGGGCATTCTAATCAATCCCGGAAGTGCCTGTCAAATGCGATTTGCCCCGCCCGGCCCGGACCAGGCAGATGCAGCTCATTCCTGCATCATTCGCCAGTATTGGTACTTCATGGTCGCCGCGGCGCCGGCAACGATCGCCACCAGGGTCAGCAGCGAGCCCAGCGCCAGCGTCGACATTCCGGTGATCGCCTGGCCGACGGTGCAGCCCATCGACAGGACACCACCGATGCCCATCAGCACCGCGCCGATCGCATGGTTGGCAAAATCGCCGCCATTGACGAACCATTCGACGCGAAAACTGCGACTGACCAGCGAGTAGACCAGCGACCCCAGGATCACGCCGACCAGCGCCATGATGCCGAAGTTGATCAGCGAGGTATCGGCCGGGTTCATCACATAGCGCGCCAGGTCACCCATCGGGCTGATGAAGGTGAAGGACTGGGCCTCGACCCGCAACGGCTTGGTGTCGGCGAAATCGGCAAACTCCTTCCACGCGGCGCCCATCTCGCCGCCCGTGACATACCAGCCGACGATGACCGCCAGCCCGATCACGACGCCGCCCAGGATGTGGTCGAAACTGCCGCGAAACTCGCGCGACGAGAAGGCGAATCCCAGCAACGCCACCGCCAATACACCACCGAAAACCGTATTGCCCATACCGGTCAGTTCGCCCATGGCCTGGCTGGCCTTGCCGGCCGCCGCGAGATTTACCGTGGTCGAGGACACCAGGCTGCCGAATACGCTGTCGTAGAAATTGGTCCACAGCATGGCGTAGGCACAGGCCGAGGCGATCGCCAGCACCACCAGCGACTTCAGGTTGCCGCCACCGATGCGCACCAGGGTCTTGTTGCCGCAACCCGAGGCCAGGGTCATGCCAATGCCGAACATCAGGCCGCCCAACACATAGCGCAACCAACCCAGATTGGGGGTGCGGTAGGGCGGGAAGGTGCTGGTGCCGATGCTTACCTTGCCCGACGCTTCGAGGACGACGACGCCGAGCGTGGCCACGGCGATCGCCAGCATCCAGGCACGCAGGCGGCCCGTATCGCCCATGTTGACCCAGTCCGACACCGCGCCCATGGTGCAGAAATTGGTCTTGTTGGCCACGGCGCCCATGATCATTCCGGTAACCAGGACGATGCCGAGTATCTGCAGGTGAATTGTGAATTCCATGTCGTCCCCCGTGCCCGGGCCACTGACGGGCCCGTGTAAAACCGCGCATTCTAAAATCCCGCACAGGAGTGCGGAATCAGTGTTCTTTCGCGACCAATAATGGCAATCAATTCCCGGCGTAGCGGGTCGGATCCGCCAGCCCGGCGTCGACGAAACCGGCGCGGCGCAGGCGACAGGAATCGCAAAGACCGCAGGCACGGCCCTCGGCGTCCGCCTGATAGCACGACACGGTCAGTCCGTAATCAAGCCCCAGCCGGGCGCCTTCGGCAATGATCTGCGCCTTTGAAAACGCGATCAGCGGTGCGTGAAGTTTCAGGGCCTTGCCTTCGACCGCCGCCTTGGTCGCCAGGTTGGCCAGGGACTCGAAGGCGCCGATGAACTCCGGACGGCAATCCGGGTAACCCGAGTAATCCACGGCATTGACGCCGACGAAGATGTCCTGCGCGCCCAGAACCTCGGCCCAGGCCAGCGCCAGCGCCAGCATGATGGTATTGCGCGCCGGCACGTAGGTGACCGGGATTCCGGGTTCCACACCGCCGGTCGGCACCGCGATCGCGCTGTCGGTCAGTGCCGAACCGCCCAGTTTTCCGAGGTCAAGCTTGAGCACGCGATGCGCTGCGGCCCCCAGGGCCCCAGCGACCCTGGCCGCCGCCTGTAGCTCGGCACCGTGGCGCTGGCCGTAATCGAGCGACAGGCAATGGCAGGCATAGCCCTGTTCACGGGCCAGGGCCAGCACGGTAGCGGAATCGAGTCCACCGGAAAGCAGGACGACAGCGGGTTTCATGGCCGGATGGTAGCAAACCCGGCCGTATAATCGCATCCTTCCCCCGTTTGCCCTCCGCCTCGATGCCCAAGAAAGTTTTCATCCGCACTTTCGGCTGCCAGATGAACGAGTACGACTCGGACAAAATGGCCGACGTCCTGGCCGGCAGCGATGGCGCGGTGAAGACCGACAATCCCGAGGACGCCGACATCATCCTGTTCAACACCTGCTCGGTGCGCGAGAAGGCGCAGGAAAAGGTGTTTCACGACCTCGGTCGCGTCCGGCATCTGAAACAACTGAATCCGAACCTGGTGATCGGCGTCGGCGGCTGCGTCGCCAGCCAGGAAGGCGCGGCCATCGTCGCCCGCGCGCCCTACGTCGATCTGGTGTTCGGTCCGCAGACCCTGCACCGCCTGCCGCAGATGATCGCCGCACGACGCAGCACCGGGCGCGCCCAGGTCGACATCTCCTTCCCCGAAATCGAGAAGTTCGATGCCCTGCCCCCGGCTACCGTCACAGGAAGTTCGGCTTTCGTTTCGATCATGGAAGGCTGCTCCAAGTACTGCACCTTCTGCGTCGTACCCTATACGCGCGGCGAGGAGGTTTCGCGCCCGCTGGACGATGTACTGGCAGAAATCGAAGGTCTCGCCGCCCGTGGCGTGCGTGAAGTCACCCTGCTGGGCCAGAACGTCAATGCGTACCGAGGCGCCATGGACGACGGCGACACCGGTGATGAAACGGCGGACCTCGCCTTCCTGATCGAGTCCGTCGCCGCAATGCCCGGCATCGAGCGTATCCGCTACACCACCTCCCATCCACGTGAATTGACGCAGCGCCTGGTCGACGCGTATCGCTTCAACCCCAAGCTGGTGTCACACCTGCACCTGCCGGTGCAGTCGGGCTCCGACCGCATCCTGGCGGCGATGAAGCGCGGCTATACCGTGCTGGAATACAAATCCCTGGTGAAAAAGCTGCGCGCGGCACGCCCCGACATTTCGCTCTCATCGGATTTCATTGTCGGCTTCCCCGGCGAGACCGCCGAGGACTTCGAAAAGACGCTGCGCCTGGCCGAGGAACTCGATTTCGACAGCAGCTTCTTCTTCATTTACAGCCCGCGGCCCGGCACGCCCGCCGCCGACATGGCCGACGACACGCCGCCGGAACGCAAGGTCGAGCGCCTGATGCGGCTGCAGAAAATGGTCGAGGCGCAGGCCTTTGCCATCAGCCAGACCATGGTCGGCAGCATCCAGCGGGTGCTGGTCGAAGGCCATGCACGCAAGGATGCCAGCGAACTCGCCGGCCGCACCGACAACAACCGCGTCGTGAATTTCGCCGGGCACGAGCGACTGATCGGCCGCTTCATCGATGTTCGCATCAGCGCCGCACTGCCACACAGCCTGCGCGGCGAGATACCCCTGACCGAATCCTGAATCCCGGCCAAAAAACGTGAGGCATACTGGTTCGGTGACCGCCAAGCCCAAGCCCCTGACCGTTGCCCTCGCGCCGCTGGACAACACGCGGCTGCAGAATCTCTGCGGCGCCCTGGACGAAAACCTGCGCCAGATCGAAGCGGCCTTCGACGTCACCATCAGCCGTCGCGGCCCGAATTTTCGCATCAGCGGTGAGCTGCCGCAGGCGCGATTGGCGGCCGCCGCGCTCCAGCATTTCTACGGGCAGGCCGACGCGCCGCTGTCGATCGACGAACTGCAGCTCGGCCTGATCGAGATCAGCCGCAACCGCAGCGTTCACCCGGCACGCGCGGTGCAAAGTGCCGGGCTGCTGACCCGGAAAGCCGACCTGCACGGACGCACCCCGCATCAGGTGGAATACCTGCGGCAGATCCAGGAACACGACATCACGTTCGGTGTCGGTCCCGCCGGCACCGGCAAGACTTATCTCGCCGTCGCCTCGGCAATCGACGCCTTCGAACGTGACCAGGTTTCTCGCATTGTTCTCACCCGACCGGCTGTCGAAGCCGGCGAGCGGCTCGGTTTCCTGCCCGGCGACCTGGCACAGAAGGTCGACCCCTACCTGCGCCCCCTGTATGACGCGCTCTACGACCTGATGGGCTTCGAGAAGGTGTCCAGGCTGTTCGAGAAACAGAACATCGAGATCGCCCCGCTGGCCTACATGCGCGGGCGCACCCTGAACCATGCCTTCATCATCCTCGATGAAGCGCAGAACACGACGCCGGAACAGATGAAGATGTTCCTCACCCGCATCGGCATCGGCGCCAGGGCCGTGGTCACCGGCGACGTCACCCAGATCGATCTGCCGCGCGGACAGAAGTCCGGCCTGATCGAGGCACGACGCATCCTCAAGGACGTGCGCGGCCTGGCCTTCACTGACTTTGATACCTCCGACGTGGTACGCCATCCGCTGGTGGCGCGCATTGTCGATGCCTACGAGAAGCATGGCCAGGACCCGCGCACGCCCCCTGCCTGAGTTGCGGCTCTCGGTGCAGTATCCCGGTGGCAGCCGAGGCGCGCCGGGCCGGCCCGAGGTACGACGCTGGGTGCGCGCCAGTTGCCGGATTCCCGCCGAAGTCGCGGTGCGCTTTGTCGGCGCTGATGAAGGCCGGGGCCTGAACCGCGATTTCCGTGGCAAGGACTACGCCACCAACGTGCTGTCCTTTCCCTATGAAAGCGGCGACCGCGTCTGCGGCGATCTGGTGCTGTGCAAGGACGTCATCGAACGCGAGGCACGCGAGCAGGGCAAGCCGGCCGAAGCCCACTACGCGCACATGGTCGTGCATGGTATGCTGCATTTGCAGGGCCATGACCACGAGACCGGCAGTGCCGATGCCGAACACATGGAAGCGCTGGAACGCGAAATCCTGGCCGCCCTCGGATATCCCGACCCCTACGCCTAGCAATGGACCCATCGAGTCGACCCAGCCTGATCGAACGCCTCACGACGCTGCTGCTGCGCGAGCCCGAAGACCGCGAACAACTGCTTGAGCTCCTGCGCGGGGCTTTCGAGCGCCACCTGATGGATGCCGATGCGCTGTCGATCATCGAAGGCGCGCTTTCCGTCGCCGACATGGCGGTGCGCGACATCATGGTGCCGCGCGCCCAGATGGACGTGGTCGACATCAACGACAAGCCGGAGCAGATCGTCGACATCGTGCTGGCGACCGCCCACTCGCGCTTCCCCGCCATCGGCGAAGGCAAGGACGACGTGCTCGGCATCCTGCTGGCCAAGGACCTGTTGCGCTATTTCGCGGGCAAGGAATTCGATCTGCGCGACATGCTGCGCCCGGCAATCTTCATCCCCGAATCGAAGCGGCTGAACGTGCTCTTGCGTGAATTCCGCGCCTCGCGCAACCACATGGCCATCGTGGTCGACGAATACGGCGGCGTTGCCGGCCTGGTCACCATCGAGGATGTGCTGGAGCAGATCGTCGGCGACATCGAGGACGAATACGACTTCGACGAAACCGAGGACAACATCGTGCGCGACAATACCGGCCGCTATCGCGTCAAGGCCGTGACCGAGATCGCCGACTTCAACCAGGCCTTCGCGACGCGCTTCGACGACACCGACTACGACACCGTCGGCGGCCTGGTGATCCACCACCTCGGCCGCCTGCCCAAGCGCAACGAGGTCGTCAGCATTGGCGGCATGCGCATCCAGGTCTTGCGTGCCGACAGCCGGCGGGTCCATACGCTGCTGGTCGATCCGCAAAAGGACCTGCCGCTCACCGCGCCCCAAACCGCCATCGAATGATCTCGCGGCACCCCGCGCTTGCCACGTTCGCCGCGGTAGCACTGGGCGCCTTCAGCGTCCTCGGATTTGCCCCCTTCGACGACTGGTTCACCGTCTGGCCAGCGCCGACTTTCACGCTCGCCGGTTTGTTCCTGCTCTGGCGTGCGGCGCCGGATGCGGGTCGGGCACTGTGGCTGGGTCTGGCCTGGGGCGCCGGCTTCTTCCTGTGCGGCGTCTCCTGGGTGTATGTCAGCCTTTCCGTGTTCGGAGGCATGGCGCCACCCGCCGCCGCCGCGGCAACGCTGGCGTTTTGTCTCTACCTCGCGCTGTTTCCGGCGCTGGCCGGCTACGTTTTTCGCCGTCTCGCCGGCGCCGACTCCGGCCCCTTTGCCGCTGCCAGCTTGTTCGCCGGCCTCTGGATGCTCACGGAATGGCTGCGCGGGAACCTGTTCACCGGCTTTCCCTGGCTCGCCATCGGCTACTCGCAAAGCCCGCCCAGCCCGCTGGCGGGCTGGGCCTCGGTACTGGGTGTGTATGGCCTGGGTTTCATCGTCGCGCTGATCGGCGGCCTGCTCGCCGCCGCCTGGCGCCGG
Organism: Rhodocyclales bacterium; assembly: GCA_016215645.1. GTDB lineage: Bacteria > Pseudomonadota > Gammaproteobacteria > Burkholderiales > Rhodocyclaceae > Sulfuritalea. The sequence continues at coordinate 14,748 of JACRIX010000041.1, read as the reverse complement.
CCGGCGGGCTGGACCGCGATCCTGCTGCTGCTGGCCGGCGGCGCATTGCTGCGGGGGATGGACTGGACCCAGCCGCAGGGCGCCCCGCTCAAAGTCAGCCTGTTGCAGGGCAACGTGCCGCAGAGCCTGAAATGGGATCCGAAGCGCCTGCCGCTTTCCATCGACACCTATATCGGCCTCGCCAAGACCCATCCGGCCGCGCTCACGGTGCTGCCGGAAACGGCGATCCCGCTGTATTTCAATGAAGTGCCGCGCGAAGTGCTGCGCAGTCTTACCGCGCATGGCGATGCCCTGATCGGGGTGGCGGTAAGCACCACCGACGGCGGCTATACCAATGGCGCCGTGGCGCTGACGCCGCAGCTTGCGCCACGCGCCTACGCCAAGCGCCACCTCGTCCCGTTCGGCGAATATCCGCCTCCCGGCTTTGCCTGGTTCTTCCGCTTCGCCCGCATTCCGATGTCGGATTTCACCGCCGGCGCGCCGCAACAAGCGCCGCTCGACATCGCCGGTCAGCGCATCGCACCCAACATTTGCTACGAGGATCTTTTCGGCGAGGAACTGCTCGCGTCACTGCCCGCGGCGACGCTGCTGGTGAATCTGTCGAACACGGCGTGGTTCGGCGATTCGCTGGCCCAGCCTCAGCACCTGCAAATCGCCCGCCTGAGAGCCCTGGAAACCGGTCGGGTGATGCTGCGCGCCACCAATACCGGCATGACGGCGATGGTGAATCCGGACGGGTCGATTGCGGCAGCGCTACCGCCCTTTACCACGGCCTCGCTGGTGGTTGACGCACAGGGGCGCAGCGGGATGACACCCTATGCCCGCTGGGGCAATGCACTGGCCCTGCTGATTGCCGTCGCCGCCGTGCTTCACGCGCTCCGGCGCAAAAAGGCTCAGAGTTTGTAGGCCTGCAAATCGATGGTCAGCGTCGGGCGGCCCATCGCATTCAGGGCGGCGCCGAGGAAGCGACGCAATTCGGGTGTCGGCGTTTGGAATTCGGCATCCTTGAAGTTGGCCGCCAGCAGCAGAATCTGGTCGACCAGCAGCATCTTGCCCATGGGATTCGGATTCTCCAGCCCGGCCTTGGCGAACTCCTCGCCGATCCAGTGCCGCGCGACGCGCGCATCGAACGCGGCCATCTCGTCCGCCCCGATGGGAAAATTGAACCGCTCGCCACCCTTCAACACCACGCTGACTTCATGATCCACGGTACCGCTCCTTGGTGATTGCCTTTGACTGGCGCGAATAATACCGGAAGCGGCCGGTGCGCATTGCCGGCGGCCCATCCACCGGACATTGCTGCACGGCCGCGTGACCCTGATGAACGGTCGCCTGGCCTCGATGGAGCGCAAGCTCGACGAGCTCGAGCGCATGATCGGCGAGCCGCATTCCAACCACGGCCGCAAGGCCGCCGGCCCCGCCGGCACGACCTGCCGACGTCCGCCCCCGACCGCTACGCCGGCCCCGGCGTGGCGGTCCCGCATCGCCCGGAGCGGGCGGCAATCCCTGTAAAATCGCCGCTTTCGCGATTCGACGGGATTTCCCGATGAGCAATACGCCCACCTTCCAGCAAATCATCCTGCGCCTGCAGCAGTTCTGGAACGACCAAGGCTGCGCCCTGCTGCAACCCTATGACATGGAAGTCGGCGCCGGCACCAGCCACACCGCCACCTTCCTCCGCGCCCTTGGCCCCGAGCCGTGGAAGGCCGGCTACGTCCAGCCCTCGCGCCGCCCCAAGGACGGCCGCTACGGCGAGAATCCCAATCGCATGCAACACTACTACCAGTACCAGGTGGTGCTGAAGCCTGCGCCGGCGAACATCCTCGAACTCTATCTCGCTTCACTCGAAGCACTGGGCTTCGACCTCAAGCAGAACGACGTCCGCTTCGTCGAGGATGATTGGGAGAACCCGACCTTGGGTGCCTGGGGCCTGGGCTGGGAAGTCTGGCTCAACGGCATGGAAGTCACCCAGTTCACCTACTTCCAGCAGGTCGGCGGCATCGACTGCAAGCCGATCACCGGCGAGATCACCTACGGTCTGGAGCGCCTGGCGATGTACCTGCAGGGCGTCGAAAATGTCTTCGACCTGGTCTATGCGCCTGGCCTGAAATACGGCGACGTCTTCCACCAGAACGAGGTCGAGCAAAGCGCCTACAACTTCGAACACAGCAATGTCGACTTCCTGCTCACCGCCTTCGGCGCCCACGAGGGCAACGCCAAACACCTGATGGAACAGCAGCTCGCGCTGCCGGCCTACGAACAGGTGCTGAAGGCCGCGCACACCTTCAACCTGCTCGACGCGCGCGGCGCCATCTCGGTCACCGAACGCGCCGCCTACATCGGCCGCATCCGCAACCTGGCGCGCAGTGTGGCCCAAAGCTACCTCGAGAGCCGCGCGCGGCTGGGATTCCCGATGGCACCCCGGGCCTGGGCCGATGAAGTGCTGGCGAAGCTCAACGAGAAGAAGGTTGCTTAGGATGGAGTTACGGCTACCACGGGATCGGGACGCCGGGGCATTCTGCTCCGCTCATGTCACCCGTCGCCGCCCTGCGGGCGCCGACTCCTTCTTTACTTCGCTGCGCAGAACGCCCCACCCTCCCGATCAGGTGACGCTTGTGCAGTGCGACGGTCGCGCCGCAAAGGCGTATCCCGCCAAGGATGGCGGGTGTCCGTCTCCGGTAAGTAAAGGAGGAGGGCCGACGCTTTTTCGGCCCGGGGGACATGGACGGAGACGGATACCCGCCGTCCTTGGCGCCCCGATCCCCTCGACAAACAACGCTTTCCGGAACAACTGAAATGACGACGAAAAATCTTCTGGTCGAACTCTTCGTCGAGGAACTGCCGCCAAAGGCGCTGAAGAAGTTGGGCGAGTCCTTTGCATCGACGCTTGCGAACGAGCTTCGCAAGGAAGGGTTGCTTGAGGATCAAAGCGTCACCACCACCTTTGCCTCCCCACGACGCTTGGCGGCGCATATTTCCCGAGTACGCGAGAAAGGGCCGGACAAGAACATACGCAAGAAACTGATGCCATCGGCCGTGGCCTTCGATGGGGAAGGCAAGCCAACGCCCGCACTGAACAAGCGCTTGGAGAAGGACGGGCTTTCGGAGCGCAATCTGGTCAGGGAAAAAGATGGCGGCACGGAGTCCGTATTCGCGGTCTTCGAAGAAGCGGGCTGGTCATTGATCGCAACCCTGCAACTGGCATTGCGTGCCGCCATTTCCGGACTGCCAATTCCCAAAGTCATGACCTACCAGTTGCAGGATGGCTGGAGCAGCGTCAACTTCGTACGTCCGGCACATAAATTGTTGGCATTGCACGGCAGTGATGTCGTTGATGTCGATGTGCTCGGCCTCAAGGCCGGCCGCGAAACCCAGGGCCATCGCTTCGAGGCAACCAACCCGCTCGTTGCCATCAGGGACGCCGATTCCTACGCCCAGCAACTCGAAAGCGAAGGCGCAGTAATCGCCGGCTTCGCCGCGCGCCGCGCCGAGATCGAGAAGCAGTTGCAGGACGCTGCGGCGAAGGAGGGCCTGCAGCCGATCGAAGATGACGCGCTGCTCGACGAAGTCACCGCGCTGGTCGAACGGCCCAACGTGCTGAGCTGCCAGTTCGAGGAGGAATTCCTCGACGTGCCGCAGGAATGCCTGATCCTCACCATGAAGGCCAACCAGAAATATTTCCCGCTGCTCAAGGATGGCAGGCTGACCAACAAGTTCCTCGTCGTCAGCAACATCCGCCCGGCAGACCCCTCGGCGGTGATCGGCGGCAACGAACGCGTGGTGCGCCCGCGCCTGGCCGACGCCAAGTTCTTCTTTGACCAGGACCGCAAGAAGTCGCTGATGGATCGCATCCCGGGCCTGGCCAAGGTGGTCTATCACAACAAGCTCGGCACCCAGGGCGAGCGCGTCGAGCGCGTCGCCGCACTGGCACGCGCCATCGGTGAAAAACTGGGAGGCGAGGCGCTGGCCAACATGGCCGACCGCGCCGCGGTTCTGGCCAAGGCCGATCTGCTGACCGACATGGTCGGCGAGTTCCCCGAGCTGCAGGGCATCATGGGCCGCTACTACGCGCTGCACGATGGCGAGCCGGCCGAGGTCGCCGACGCCATCGAGGACCACTACAAGCCGCGCTTCGCCGGCGACGAGCTGCCCCGCGGCAAGGTCGGCCTCTGCGTGGCGCTGGCCGACAAGTTGCAAACGCTGGCCGACATGTTCGGCATCGGCCAGCTGCCGACCGGCGACAAGGATCCCTTCGCCCTCCGTCGCCATGCCCTTGGCATTTTGCGCATGCTGATCGAACGCGATCTGCCGCTGGACCTGGTGTGGCTGTTCCATGCCGCCAGGCTCGCCGACGTCAAGGTGATCGGGCAGCTGTCCGAGTTCATTTACGAACGCCTTGCCGGCAGCCTGCGCGAGCAGGGTTATTCGGCCCTCGAAGTCGATGCCGTGGTCGGCCTGCGTCCGCCGCGCCTGGGCGACATCCCCAAGCGCCTGGCCGCGGTGCGCGCCTTCGCCGCGCTGCCGGAAGCCGCCAGCCTCGCCGCCGCCAACAAGCGCGTCGGCAACATCCTGAAGAAGGCCGAGGGCACGGTGGTGGCAACGGTCGACGCGGCGCTGCTCAAGGAAGCCGCCGAAGTCGCGCTGCATTCCGCGCTGGGCCAGGCCAAGCCACAGGCCGACGCCGCTTTCGAACGCGGCGACTACACGGCGTCGCTGCAGGCGCTGGCGGCGCTGAAGGCGCCGGTGGACAGCTTCTTCGACGCCGTCATGGTGAACGCCGAGGACGCCGCCCTGCGCGCCAACCGCCTCGGCCTGCTCGCCACGCTGCACCAGGCGATGAACCGCGTCGCCGACCTGTCAAGGCTTTCCGCCTGATGCGGGGCAGGGCAAACAAAGCGCTTTTTGCGGCGGTGTTCGGCAAAGTCGGCGCTGGCGACACGGCGAGAATTGGCTCATGAAACTCGTCATCCTCGACCGCGACGGCGTGATCAACCACGACTCGGACCAGTACATCAAGTCGCCCGACGAATGGAAGCCGATTCCCGGCAGCCTCGCCGCCATCGCCCGGTTGAACCAGGCCGGCTACCGCGTGGTGGTGGCGACCAACCAGTCGGGCATCGGCCGCGGCCTGTTCGAGACCGACACGCTGATGGCGATTCACGACAAGATGTTGAAGGCATTGTCGCTGGTCGGCGGCCGCATCGACGCGATTTTTTTCTGCCCGCACACCAACGCCGACAGCTGTGAATGCCGCAAGCCCAGGGCCGGCATGTACAAGGAGATCGCCGCGCGCATGAACGCCGACCTCGCCGGCGTGCCGGCGATCGGCGACAGCCTGCGCGACCTGCAGGCCGCCGTGGCGGTCGGCGCCCAGCCGATGCTGGTGCTGACCGGCAAGGGTCGCAAGACCCAGGACGATCCCGCCCTGCCGCCGGGCACGCCGGTGTTCCCCGACCTGGCGGCGGCCGTCGCGCATATCGTGCGCTGACCACCGGACAGATGTCGGCAATCCGCTCCCTGTTGTTCCTGCTGATACTCGTCGTGGTCACGCCGCCCTATACGCTGGGCGTCATTCTCTGCCGCCCGCTGCCGCACAAAATGCGGCGCCACTCGGTAGTTCCCTGGGTAAATTTCGTCATCGGGCTGGTCAAGCACGTACTCGGCATTCCCTACCGCCTGGTCGGCGCGGAAAACCTGCCGACCCGCCCAGTGGTGGTGCTGTGCAAGCATCAGTCGGCCTGGGAAACCTTCATGCTGCAGGAAGTGTTCAAGGACACGGTCTTCGTCTGGAAGAAAGAGATCAAGTACATTCCCTTCTTCGGTTGGGCCCTGGCCTCGATCCCGATGATCGAAACTGACCGCAGCGCCACCAAGGCGGCATTGAAGAGCCTGGTGGACCAGGGCCGCGACCGCCTCGGCCAGGGCTATACCGTCATCATCTTCCCCGAGGGCACCCGCTCGCAGCCCGGCTCGAAGAACCGCTACAAGGGCGGCGGCGCCCACCTCGCGGTCGAGACCGGCACGCCGGTAGTGCCGGTGGCGCTCAACTCCGGCGAATTCTGGGGGCGCAACGCGCTGTTCAAGAAATGCGGCACGGTCACGGTCAGCGTCGGCCCGGCCATCGATCCTGCCGGCCTGAGTTCCAGCGAAGTGCTGGCGCGCGCCGAAACCTGGATCGAGGACGAGATGCGTCGCATCAGCCCGCACTTGTACGAGGCGGCGGCATGAGCAGCGGCAAACGGGTACCGCAGCTCGCGCTCCGGCTCGATGCCGGCACACCGGACCCCGCCGAACGCTGGCACGACGGCGCCAGCCTTGCCTATCTCGGCGGCAGCCTGCGGCTGATGCTGGGCGGCGCCGGCGGCGAGGCTCGCCGCAACCTGGATACGCTGGCCCTGCCACTGCCGCCGCAGGCCACGCCGCGCCAGATCCAGGACCGCGCCGAAGCCTGGCTGCGCAACGAGGCCACGCGGCTGCTGTGCGAGGTGATTGCGCAAAAGTCGGCGCTGGCGGGACGCCGACCACCCGCCCTGGCCCTGTCCTTTGCCAGCCGCAGCCACTGGGTCGAGCCGCGCGATGGCGACGGCCTGCGCTGCAACTGGCGCCTGATCGAACAGCCGCTGCCGGTGATCGAGCAGGCCATCGCCCGCGCCATCAACGCGCTGCCGCGCGAGGATCGCGGCAGCGACCTCTTCGGCGGCGCGCCGGCCTCGCCCGCAAACTGACGATGTTCCGCGAACAGCTCCAGCTCTTCCGCCTGCCCTCGCCGCCCGCCGCGACCAAGACCCGCCACCTGCTGATCGGCGGCCGCATCGTCGACTACCGCCTGAAGAGCGACGCCAAGCGCCTGACCATGACCATCGACGAACGCGGCCTGCGCATCGGCGCGCCGCCGCGCCTGAGCCTGCTCGAAATCGAATCCTTCGTCCAGGAACATGGCGAGTGGGTGTTGAAGAAGCTGGCCGAGCTGGCCCACGCCGCCCAGCCGCGCCATGTCGCGGTACGTGACGGCACGCGCCTGCCGCTGCTCGACGGCGAGGCCGAGGTACGCGTGCTGCCCGGCGCCAACCGCGTGCGCTGGATCGGCGATCAGCTCGCGCTCGAAGCGCGCGCCGATGCCGACCTCGGCCTGCTCGCTACACGGGGCCTGCAAAAGCGCGCACTGGCGCACTTCGCCGCGCGCCTCGATCACTACTGCGCCGCGCTCGGACTGGCCGCGCCGAAGCTCAGCCTGTCCTCGGCGCACACGCGCTGGGGCAGTTGCAGCAAGCATGGCGGCATCCGCATCAACTGGCGCCTGATCCACCTCCCCGTCGCTCTCGGTGACTACGTCGTCGCCCACGAGGTTGCCCACCTGCTGGAAATGAACCACAGCAAGCGCTTCTGGGCAGCTGTCGAATCGATCTACCCCGACTGGAAGACGGCCCGCGTCGAACTCAAGCAGCGCACCACCTCGCTGCCCATCCTGTAAGGACAATAGCATGCGCATCCTGCACACCATGGTCCGCGTCGGCGATCTCGACACCTCGCTGGCCTTCTACACCGACGTCCTCGGCATGCGCCTGCTGCGGCGCAACGACTACCCGGAGGGCAAGTTCACGCTCGCCTTCGTCGGCTACCAGGAAGAGGCCGATGGCCCGGTGCTGGAACTGACCCACAACTGGGGCGTGGATCGCTATGAGATCGGCACCGGCTACGGCCACATCGCGCTGGCCGTGGACGACGCCTACACCGCCTGCGAGCAGATCAAGGCGCGCGGCGGCAAGGTCACGCGCGAAGCCGGCCCGATGAAGGGCGGCACCCGCGTCATCGCCTTCGTCGAGGACCCCGACGGCTACAAGATCGAACTGATCCAGCGCAGTTGAATCGTATCGAGGCCTTCCGCGCCCGGCCACCATGACACATGACGGCGCACGAGTCGGCGCCAGCGGCGCGGCGAATTCATAGGGAGAACCGATGAGCAAGAACATCACCATCGTCGGCGGCGGTTTCGCCGCCCTGACCGCCGCGCGCGCGCTGCGCCGGCACGCCCCCCACGCCGGGATCACGCTGCTCGCGCCGCAGCCCGCGCTGACCTACCTGCCCAGCCTGATCTGGCTGCCCTCGCGCAAGCGCACGCCCGAGCAGCTCGTGGTGCCGCTGGACAAATTCTTCCGCGAACAACGCATCGACTTCGTCGCCGGCGAGGCCACCGGGCTCAGCGCGGACGGACGGCAAGTGGAAAGCAGCGCCGGCGCCATCGCCAACGATGGCCTGGTGATCGCCTGCGGCGGACGCTTCATCAAGAAACTGCCCGGCATCGAACACGCCATCCTGCCCTGTGAAGGCATCGCCCCGGTGGAACGCCTGCGCGAGAAGGTGGCCGCCTTGCAGTCCGGCACCATTGCGCTCGGTTTCGCCGGCAACCCCAACGAGCCGGTGGCCATGCGCGGCGGCCCGGTGTTCGAATTCGCCTTCGGCCTCGACACACAGTTGCGCCGCGAAGGACGCCGCGAAAAGATCAGGCTGGTGTTCTTCAACCCCATGCCCAAGCCCGGCAACCGCCTCGGCGAAAAGGCCGTCGAGCGCCTGATGGCGGAAATGAAGCGGCGCGGCATCGAGACCCACTTGGGCCACAAGCTCAGCGGATTCGAAGCCGACAAGGTGAAGACCGAAGGCGGCGAGATTCCTGCCGACATCATCGTCTTCATGCCCGGCCTGACCGGCAATGCCTGGTTCGACAACACGTCCCTGCCGCGCTCGCCCGGCGGCCTGATCGCCGCCGACGCGCACTGCCGCGTCGCCGGTGTCGAACGCGTCTATGTGGCCGGTGATGCCGGCAGCTTCCCCGGACCGGACTGGATGCCGAAGCAGGCGCACATGGCCGACCTGCAGGCGGCCACCGCCGCCGAAAACCTGGCTGCGGAACTCGTCGGTCGCCCTGTCGACAAGAAATTCAAGGTCGAGCTGATGTGCATCGTCGACAGCCTCGATGCCGGCATGCTGGTGCGGCGCACGGAATCCTCCGCCTGGGCACTGCCGCGCCTGAAGCTGATGCACACGGCCAAGGATGCCTTCGAGTCGCTGTACCTGAAGCGGTATCGCTGAACCCGCACCCATGCCCGTGGCGCGTCGGGCATGGCGCCGTGGTATCAGCGCCAGCGCTCTGCGTCCCTGCGGGAACTTTCGTGGCGCGGCAATACCAGCGTCGTCGCCAGCCCGCCGCCGGGCCGGTTGCGCAGTACCAGTTCGCCACCGTGCAGGCGCGCCGCGTCGCGCGCGATGGCCAGCCCCAGGCCGACGCCACCGGTGGCACGGCTGCGCGAGGTTTCCAGCCGCACGTAGGGTTCGACCACGCTGGCCAGCGCCTCCTCGGGAATGCCGGGGCCGCGGTCCTCGACCATGATGCGCAGGACACCGGCCCCATCCTCGACGCGAATAAGCGCCGCGCCGCCGTACTTGACCGCGTTGTCGACCAGATTGGCCAGCGCCCGGCGCAGCGCCGAGAGGCGGCCGGCAAATGGCGCCGCCGTACCTGGCTCCAGCGTAACCGGCCGCTCCAGCGCCTCTTCGTCGGCGACCAGGCTTTGCAGCAAGGCCTCGATGTCGATCTCCTGCACCGCCTCGGTATCGCGCAGTCCGCGCAGGTAATCGAGCGTGGATTCGACCATGGCCTGCATGTCGTCGATGTCGGCGCCGATCTGCGCGCGCAGGGCTTCGTCGTCGACCAGTTCGGCGCGCAGGCGCATCCGCGTCAGCGGCGTGCGCAGATCGTGCGAGACGGCCGCCAGCGCCCGGCTGCGTTCGGCGATCAGGCGCTTGATGCGCCCCTGCATGCGGTTGAAGGCCTCGGCGGCACGGCGCGTTTCGGTCGGCCCGGATTCCTCCAGCGGCGGCGAGTCGAGGTCGCGGCCGAAGGCTTCGGCGGCGTCGGCCAGGCGCTGGATCGGCCGTGTGACCAGGCGCACCGCGATCAGTGCCACGGCGATGACGGCGCCCAGGGTCAATGCGAGGTGCATCCAGAAGCGGGTCGGCACCCCGGCAATCTGTGAATAGCCCTGTGCCAGCAGCATCTGCCGTTCTTCCATGTGCAGCCAGAGGCTGGTGAACTGCGCCGCCAGCAGGCCGATCACGAGGATCAGCGTCAGGCGACCGAACAGCGAGGCGGGGATCAGTCGCACGATGCACGGCCCTCGACGCTGGTCGCCAGCACATAACCTTCGCCGCGCACGGTCTGGATCAGCCTCGGCTCGCGCGGGTCATCGCGCAGGCGCTGGCGCAGGCGGCTGACCTGCACGTCGATGGCGCGGTCATAGGGCTCGGCGGTGCGACCGTGGATCATCTCCACCAGCTGGTCGCGGTTGAGCACGCGATTCGGATGGTCGAGCAGGATGCGCAGCAGGCGATACTCGCCGCCGGAGAGCGAGACGAGGACGCCGTCCGGCGCCGTCAGCGCGCGCGTCGCGGTGTCCAGGCGCCAGCCGGCAAAGGCCAGGCAGCGCTGCGATTCCGGCCGCAGGTTGGGCGGCAGGGCGCGGGTGCGGCGCAGGATGGACTTGATTCGCGCCAGCAGCTCACGCGGGCTGAACGGCTTGACCAGATAGTCGTCGGCGCCCATCTCGATGCCGACGATGCGGTCGGCCTCTTCGCCGCGCGCGGTGAGCATCAGCACCGGCAGGTTGGAGCGCGTGCGCAGGTCGCGGCACAGCGTCAGGCCGTCGGCATCGGGCAGGTTGAGGTCGAGCACGACGAGGTCGATGGCATGGCGGTCGAGCGCCTGCGTCATCTCGCGGCCGTCCCTCGCGGCGACCGGGTCGAAGCCGTTCTTCGCCAGGTAATCGACCAGCAGGCGGCGGATTTCCGGGTCGTCGTCGACGATGAGAATACTGTCCTTGGTGTCCATGAGCGTCTTATAACCCCTCCCGTCAACGCCGGGTGGCGGCAATGTAACGCACTGTAACGCTTCGCGTGGCCGCAATGCAGCGATGCAAAACGGCGCCGCGTGGCATTGGCCGTTGCCGCGGGTACCGTATCGTCAGCGCCGACTTTTGCTGTGTAACTTTGGTCACATCGTGGCCGCGGCTGGGCGACTAGGATGGGCTCCGCTTTTCCCACAACCCTTTCGGAGACATCCCCATGCACCTGTTTGCCAAGAAATCCGTCCGCCTGCTCGCCGGCGGCCTCATCGCCATTTCCCTGTCTGCCGCCAGTTTCGCGGCCGACAAAACCTTGTATGAACGCCTTGGCGGCAAGGCAGCCCTGCAAGCCGTGGTTGGCGAGTTGTGGAACAACGTCGCCGCGGATGCGCGCATCAATGGCCGCTTCAAAACTACCCAGCCGGAAGCCTTTGGCGGCCAACTGGTCGAGTTCCTGTGCCAGGCCAGCGGCGGCCCCTGCCAGTATCAGGGCAAGGACATGAAAACCGCCCACACCGGCATGAAACTTACGGAGGCCGAGTTCAACGCTTTGGCCGAAGACACGACCAAGGCGCTCACCAAGTTCAAGGTACCCGCCAAGGAACAGGGCGAAGTGATCGGCATGCTCGCCAGTCTCAAGGGCGACGTCGTCGGCCGCTGATGCAAAATGGGCGACGGACCGCAGGGTTCGTCGCCTGCCCACAAATCATGAAATCATTTGCCTTTGTTCCGCTGCTGGCATTTACCTTCGCCACGACTGCCCATGCCCTGACCGATCGCGAACACCTCTTGACGTGGTGCACGCAGGGTTCGTCCGTCGCCGCCGGGCGTTGCATCGGTTACCTGCTGGCGGCCGAGGATGCGCTGTCGCATGACCGCATCGCGGGGGTGCGCGCCTACGCCCAGCAGTACCCATGCGACAAATGACCGGATCGCATCGGCTTGCCTGGCCCCTGCTCCTGGCGCTATCGGGCTGCGCGCCGCTGCCTGCCCCGGAAGCGCTGACGACAGACTACGTCTGCGCCAATGGCTCCGGCTTCCGGCTCACGACGGCAGCAGACGAGACCGCCATCGAAATCTCCGGCATGCGGTTTCACCTCCAGGAGCAGCCCGGTACCGGGGGAGAAACAACTTACGTCTGCGATATGCTCAGGGTATCCGGCAAGGGGGACACGATGCGTGTCGAAATGGACGGCAGGCCGTATCTCGACCAATGCCGATCGAAGCCCTGATTGAGCGATATTCGCGGCAATGAACGTCGAATCGCGGTGACGGCAACGCAGCCGCGACCGGCGTTCATCGGTAACCGACGTCGCGCTCGACCGATACGGCAGCATGACCGGGTGGGCAAACACCCAATCCCGATCCTTGACCGGCGTGTGGCAGCCAAAGCACTCCTGAACGAATCTGGCGTCCTTGCCGTAAGGCTTTTGCTCCGGTCCGAGCCAGCGGGCGAAGCCCCAGCCGCCGGTAGCCGCATACTTTACTGCGTTCTTCACCATGAACTCGGCGTGAATGAAGGCGCCCGGTGTTGCTTGCGGCGATATGCGAGCGGCCCGTCGAGCCTATTCCGGTATGCCAGGGGATAGTGTCGGGAACTGCCAGGCAGGTCCGGCGAGCGCGCATGAATGCATCAGCGAGCGGTCGCGTTCCATTGATGTCGCGTTTTGTAACGCAGCGTAACAAAGCCCGTTCGAGCAACCGGGCGATGCAATTCTGCCGCAGGCGGCAATACGCGGCTTGCACCGCCGGTGTCAAATTGCGGCAATCACTATTGAAAGGGATGACATGAGCAAGATTTTCGGCTTCGGCGAGACGATGCCCGGCTACGAGGTGCCAGTACTGAACGAGCGCGAGGTGCGCGCCGCGGCGGGCATCCTCTTCGTCTTGGCTTTCACGACCTTCGCCAACGCATGGTTCATGGGCAACTTCCGCCCGACCAAGATCTTCGTGATCGCCTTCCTGATCGATTTCACGATCCGCCTGTTCGTCAATCCTCGCTATGCGCCATCGATGATTGCGGCGCGCTTCGCGGTGCGCGGACAGGCGCCGGAATGGGTCGGCGCGCCGCAGAAGCGCTTCGCCTGGGCCATCGGCTGGGTGCTGGCGATTGCGATGCTGTGGCTGATCGTGATCAACAACGTGATCGGGCCGGTCAACATGCTGGTCTGCGCCACCTGCCTGGTGCTGATGTTCTTCGAGTCCGCCTTCGGCATCTGCGTTGGCTGCAAGATCTACAACGCCCTGCCTGGCCGCCGGGCGCAGCTTTGCGCCGGTGGTAGCTGCGAGGTTTTCGTGCCGCACCCGACACAGAAAGTCGGCGCTGGCGGCACGGCGATCGTGACCGCCTACCTCGCCGTGATGGCGCTGGTCGGCTCGCAGGCCTTTCCGGCCGCCGAGGCGCTGGCGGCAAGGCCGACGATGACCCCTCCCGGCGCCACGGAAGCGAGCACCGAGACCGACCGTTGCAAGCCGCCCGCCTTTGCCGTGGCCATGGGCCACGAGGAGAAGTGGAAGCTGCACAACAACTGCAAATGAAGGGCCGCTGAAATGAGCCTCGTCACCGCAACAAACCTGACCAAGACCTACCGCATCGGCGACATCGACGTGCCGGCGATCAAGGGCATCGCCTTCGCCATCGAGGCGTCGTCCTTCGTCGCCTTCGTCGGTCCTTCGGGCAGCGGCAAGAGTACCCTGCTCAATATGGTCGGCTGCCTCGACCACCCGAGCTCCGGCACGCTGACGGTGCTCGACACCGACATTTCGACCCTGGATCGCCATGCCGCCGCAAAGTTTCGCGGCGAGCACATCGGTTTCGTCTTCCAGGATTTCAACCTGATTCCCGTACTGACGGTGTTCGAGAACGTCGAGTATCCGCTGCGCATGGTGCAGAAGTGGCCGGCCGAGAAGCGTCGCACCCAGGTGCTGCGCATGCTCGACGCGGTCGGCATGAGCGATCAGGCCGACAAGCGGCCCGACCAGATTTCCGGCGGCCAGAAGCAGCGCGTCGCCGTCGCGCGCGCGCTGGTCAGCCAGCCCAAGCTGGTGCTGGCCGACGAACCGACCGCCAACCTCGACCACGACACCGCCTACCGCATCCTCGAACTGATGAAGAAAATGCGCGACGAGTTCGGTACCACTTTTATCTTCTCCACCCACGACCCGAAGATCATGGGCGAGGCCGAAGTGACCTTCACGCTCGAAGACGGCCGCGTGACGACAAACTCGAACGGAGGCAGCCATGTCTAGCCCGACGACGGGCCGCCCCGAGTCGGGCGCAGCCAACAACACGGAGCCGCCGCAGGCGGCGAACACCCGTCACCCCCGCTTGGGCGGGGGCTGGGGGGTGGGGGCCTTCGATATTCTTGGCATCGCCAGCCGCAACCTGTTGCGCTACCGCCGCCGCACCACGCTGACCCTACTGCTGATCATCATCGGCATGGTCGCGGTGCTGCTCTTCATCGCCGTCGCCGGCTCCTTCAAATCGATGATGGTCGGCCAGATCACCGACTCGGTGCTGGGCCACCTGCAGGTGCACCGCAAGGGCTATGTCGCCTCGATCGACAACCTGCCGCTCAACCTCAACCTGAAGCCGCAAATGGTGGCCAGGGTCGAAGAGGCGCTGCAGGCCAATCCGGCAGTGGAAACCTGGTCGCCGCGGGTCAAGTTCGGCGGCATGTTCAGCAACTTCGCCGAGACCACCAGCATTCGCGTGAATGGCATCGACCCGGCGCGCGAGGCGGCGACCACGCCGCTCTTGCCCGGCCGCATGATAGAAGGAGACAAGGCCGGCGCGCTGGTCGGTCGCGGCCAGATCGTGATCCCGCTGCTGCTGGCGCGCGGCATGAAGACC
>JACRIX010000040.1 GCA_016215645.1 Rhodocyclales bacterium | reverse complement strand
GGCGTTCTCGACAAGGTCGCCATGGTCTTCGGCCAGATGAACGAGCCTCCCGGCAACCGTCTGCGCGTGGCGCTGACCGGCCTCACCATGGCCGAGAAGTTCCGCGACGAAGGCAAGGACATCCTGCTGTTCATCGACAACATCTACCGCTACACCCTGGCCGGTACCGAAGTCTCCGCGCTGCTCGGCCGCATGCCGTCCGCCGTCGGCTACCAGCCGACGCTGGCCGACGAAATGGGCAAGCTGCAGGAACGCATCACCTCGACCAAGGTCGGTTCGATCACCTCCATCCAGGCCGTGTATGTGCCTGCCGATGACTTGACCGACCCGTCGCCGGCCACCACCTTCCTCCACCTCGACGCCACCGTCGTGCTCTCGCGTGACATCGCCTCGCTGGGTATCTACCCGGCCGTCGATCCGCTCGACTCCACCTCGCGCCAGCTCGATCCGCTGGTGGTCGGCGAAGAGCACTACAGCGTCGCCCGCCGCGTGCAGTCGAACCTGCAGCGCTACAAGGAACTGCGCGACATCATCGCGATTCTGGGCATGGACGAACTGGCACCCGAAGACAAGCTGGCCGTGACCCGCGCGCGCAAGATCCAGCGCTTCCTCTCGCAGCCCTTCAACGTCGCCGAAGTCTTCACCGGCACGCCGGGCAAGATCGTGCCGCTGGCCGACACCATCAAGGGCTTCAAGATGATCGTCGATGGCGAATGCGACAGCATTCCCGAGCAGGCCTTCTACATGGTCGGCCCGATCGAGGAAGTCTTCGAGAAGGCCAAGACACTCCAGTAAGCGCACCAGCAATCCTGACACAGGGGTAAAGTAATGGCCATGACCATTCATGTCGACGTCGTCAGTGCCGAGGAGATGATTTTCTCCGGCCTGGCCCAGTTCGTCGTATTGCCGGGCGAAGCGGGCGAGCTGGGCATCATGCCCGGCCACATGCCGCTGATGACCCGCATCAAGCCGGGTGCCGTGCGCGTGCAGACGCAGGACGGCAAGGAAGAGTTGATCTTCGTTGCCGGCGGTCTGCTCGAAGTGCAGCCCAATCTGGTGACGGTGCTGGCTGACACTGCGATCCGCGGTACCGATCTCGACCAGGCCAAGGCACTCGAAGCCAAGAAGCTGGCCGAGGAAGCGATGGTCAATCGCGGATCCGAAATGGATTATGCGCGCGCCCAGGTCGAACTCGCGGAAGCCATTGCGCAACTGGCGGCGATCGACAGGCTGCGCAAGCAGCGGCACTGAACCACTCGCGCCGCAACACGGCGTTACGCAAAAAAGGCAGCCCCGGCTGCCTTTTTTGTTTGCGACATGAAATACTCGCGTCTTCGCGAATGCATGGCGCAGCGGCCCGCGGCGGCCGTATCGCACTCCATGCCAAATGCATTGATCACGGAGTCGGGAATGAAAAAAGCAAGAGCGCTCCTGCTGCTGGCATTGCTCGCCGCCTGTGGCGAGGGTGACAAAAAGCCCGGTGCCGGTCCGGCCGCCGGCGGGCCCGGCGCGGCACCACCACCGCCGGAAGTCGATGTCGTTGTCGTCGCCACCGGTGCCGCCACCCTGACCCAGGACCTGCCGGGCCGCCTGATGGCGGTCCGCAGCGCGCAGATCCGCGCCCGCGTCGAAGGCGTGGTCGAGAAGCGAATGTTTGCCGAAGGCAGCGACATCGCCGCCGGCACGCCGCTGTTCCGCATTGACGCACGCACCTACCAGGCCAACCTGTCCGCCGCCGAGGCCGACCTGGCGAGCACGGCGGCCAGCTTCAATCGTCTCAAGCCGCTGCTCGAGATCAAGGCCGTCAGCCAGCAGGAATACGACCAGGCGGCGGCGCGCCACAAGCAGGCCGAAGCCGCCCTGGCCCGGGCCCGGCTCGACCTCGAGAACGCCCTGCCGCCGGCGCCGATTTCGGGCCGTATCGGCCGCGCCCTGGTGACCGAAGGCGCCCTGGTCGGCAAGGGCGAGGCGACCCATCTGGCCACCATCGAACAGCTCGATCCGATCCGCGTCGAGTTCTCGCAAAGCTACTCGGACATGCTGCGCCTGCAGCAGGCGGTCAAGGCCGGCAAGCAGAAGGCGGCCAAGACGGCGCAGGTCCGGCTGCTGCTGGAAGACGGGACACTCTATCCCGAGCCTGGGACCTTGCGCTTTGCCGACCTCGCGGTCGATCCGAGCACGGGCTCCGTGCTGCTGCGCGCGGAGTTTCCCAACCCGCGGCGCGAACTGCTGCCGGGCACCTTCGCCCGGGTTCGTTTTCCCCAGGCCGAGGTCGAGGCGGCGATCCGCATCCCGCAACGCGCGGTGACCGTCTCCCCGCTGGGCCAGGCCGTGATGGTGGTAGACACCGACGGCAAGGTGAATCCTCGCCCGGTCAAGACCGGCGGCATGGCGGACCAGGACTTCATCATCGAAAGCGGTCTCAAGCCGGGCGACCAGGTCATCATCAACGGCCTGCAGAAGACTCGCCCCGGAGCGACGGTGAAACCCGTGCCCTGGGATCCGGCGAAGACGGCAGGCCCCGGCATGCCGGGCGCGCCCGCCCCGGCCGCCGCCGTCCCGCCAGCGCCGACTTCCACGGCCAAACCCGCCGAAGCCAAAAAATAGATGTTCGCCAAGTTCTTCATCGACCGGCCGATCTTCGCCTGGGTGATTGCCCTGATCATCCTGCTCGCCGGTGGTCTCGCGCTGCGCCAGTTGCCCGTCGCCAGCTACCCGGCGGTGGCGCCGCCGGCGCTGTCGATCACGCTCAACTACCCCGGCGCCTCGGCGCAGGTGGTCGAGGAATCCGTGGTTGCGCTGATCGAGCAGGAGATGAACGGCATCGAGCGCCTGCTCTACATGGAGTCGGCCTCCGAGCAGGGCATAGGCACGGTGACGCTGACCTTCGAGGCAGGCACCAACCTCGACCTCGCCTCGGTCGAAGCGCAAAACCGCATCAAGCGAGCCGAGGCCCGCCTTCCCGAAGAAGTGCGACGCCTGGGCATCACGGTGAACAAGGCGGCGCGCAACTACCTGCTGTTCATTTCGCTGTTCTCGCCCGACAAGTCGCAGTCCAACGTCGATCTCGGCAGCTATGCCGCCGCCAACGTGCTGGAAAACATCCGCCGCACGCCGGGCGTCGGCGAGGCCATCCTCTTCGGCACCGAGTATTCGATGCGTCTTTGGCTCAAGCCGGATCGCCTGCATGCCTACGGCCTGACGCCGGCCGAGGTGGCGAAGGCGGTGCGGGCGCAGAACACCCAGCTCGCCGCCGGCGAACTGGGCCAGTTGCCGGCCGCCGACGGTCAGCAGATCAATGCCGTGATCGTCACCCGTTCGCGCCTGGCCACGCCCGAGGAATTCGGCGAGATCATTGTCAAGGCCAATGCCGGCGGCGCCACGGTGCGGGTCAAGGACATCGCCCGCGTCGAGCTCGGCGCCCAGGACTACAGCATTGCCGCACGCACCGACCAGCAGCCCTCGGCGGCGATCGCCGTGCGAATGGCGCCCGGCGCCAACGCGCTGGATACCGCCAAGGCGGTCAAGGACCGCATGGCCGATCTGGCGAAGTATTTTCCCAAGGGCGTCTCCTGGGTGATCCCTTACGACACCTCGCGCTTTGTCGATATCTCGATCCGCGAAGTGCTGAAGACGCTGGCCGAAGCCATGGGCCTGGTCTTCCTGGTCATGTACGTCTTCCTCGGCAACCTGCGCGCCACGTTCATCCCGGCCATCGTCGTGCCGGTGGCCCTGGTCGGCGGCCTGGTCGGGCTGTATCTCTTCGGCTATTCGGTCAATGTGTTGACGCTGTTCGCCATGGTGCTGGCGATCGGCATCGTGGTCGACGACGCCATCGTCGTGGTCGAAAACGTCGAGCGCATCATGAGCGAAGAGAACCTGCCGCCGCGCGAAGCCACGCGCAAGGCCATGGACCAGATCGTCGGCGCCATCATCGCCATCACCCTGGTACTGTCCGCCGTGTTCGTGCCGATGGCCTTCTTCGGCGGCTCCACCGGCGCCATCTACCGCCAGTTTGCGGTCACCCTGGTGCTGACCATGGCCTTCTCGGCGCTGCTGGCGCTGTCACTGACGCCGGCGCTGTGCGCCACCCTGCTCAAGCACAAGCCGGGCAGCGACGACCTGGTGCCCACCCACGGCGTACTCGGCATGTTCAACCGCGGCTTCGCTGCGACGGTGAAGCGCTACCTCGCCGGCACGCGCGCGATGCTCGGCCGCCCCTGGCGCTGGCTGATCGTCTATCTCGCCATCCTCGGCGCCACCGGCTGGCTGTTTACCAAGCTGCCGGGCAGCTTCCTGCCCGACGAGGACCAGGGCTACTTCATCAGCGTGATCCAGCTCCCGTCCGGCGCGACCCGAGAGCGCACGCTGGAAGTGCTGCAGGAAGCCGAAGCCTACTTCCTCAAGCAGAAGGAAGTGCAGCACGTGATCGGCGTCGCCGGCTTCTCCTTCTTCGGCCGTGGCCAGAACGCGGCGATCACCTTCGTCCGCCTCAAGGACTGGGACGAGCGCCCGGGCAAGGACGCCGAGGCGCCTGCCGTGGTGCGCCGCGCCAACATGGCCTTCTTCCGCATCAAGCAGGCGATGATGTTTGCCGTCAATGTGCCGCCGATACCTGAACTGGCCGCCATCGGCGGCTTCGACTTCCGCCTCCAGGACCGCGGCGGGCTGGGCCGCGACAAGCTGCTGGAAGCCCGCAACATGGCGCTCGGGATCGCCGGACAGAACACGATGCTGGTCGGCGTGCGCCCCGAAGGCCAGGAAGCCGGGCCGCAGATTTTCCTCGATGTCGACCGCCTCAAGGCGCGCGCCCTGGGTGTGGATCTCGCCGACCTCAACGACGTGCTGCAGTCGGCGCTGGGCGTGGCCTACATCAACGACTTCGTGCGCCAGGGCCGGGTGCTGCGGGTGCAGATGCAGGCCGAGCCCGACACCCGGCGCACGCCCGAGGACATCCTGCGCCTGCCGGTGAAGAATGCCCGCGGCGAGATGATTCCCCTGGCGGAACTGGCGCGCGCCTCCTGGGTCACCGGTGCGCCCAAGCTCGACCGCTTCAACGGCCTGCCCGCGATGAAGATCTCCGGTAGCGCCGCGCCCGGGCGCTCCACCGGCGAGGCCATGGCGGCCATGGAAGAAGTCGCCGCCAAGCTGCCGCCGGGCATCGGCTTCGAATGGTCCGGCACCTCCTACGAGGAGCGCCAGTCCGGCAGCCAGGCGCCCTTCCTTTTCGCCGTCTCGCTGGTCGTGGTCTTCCTCTGCCTCGCAGCGCTGTATGAGAGCTGGTCGATCCCCTTTGCCGTGATGCTGGTGGTGCCGCTGGGCATCTTCGGTTCCGTGCTTGCCGTGGAACTGCGCGGGCTGACCAACGACGTGTACTTCAAGGTCGGCCTGATCGCCATCATCGGCCTCTCGGCGAAGAACGCGATCCTGATCATCGAGTTCGCCCGCGAGTTGCAGGAAAAGGGCATGGATCTGGTCGAGGCCACGCTGGAAGCCTGCCGCCTGCGTATCCGCCCTATCGTCATGACCTCGATTGCCTTCATTTTCGGCGTCATGCCGCTGGCGATTTCCACCGGCGCCGGCGCCAACAGCCGCCACGCCATCGGCACCGGCGTGATGGGCGGCATGATTACGGCTACGGTGCTCGCGGTGTTCTTTGTTCCAGTGTTCTTCCTTGTCGTGCGTCGCATCTTCCCCGGCCATGTTCGTCACCACGAGGAGAAAGGCCATGAGTAAGCGCCTGCTCCCGATTGCCGCGCTGCTGGCCGGATGTTCGCTGACGCCGGATTACCAGCGTCCGGCAGCCCCGGTTCCCGAGGCCTGGCCGCCCCTGCAGGCGGCCGTGGCGTTGGGCGAGTCGGGTCGGGTGCCGGCCGTCCGCGACTGGCGCCAGCGCTTCCCCGATCCGCGCCTCCAGGCCCTGATCGCCGCCGCCCTCGAGCACAACCGCGATCTGCGCATCGCCCTGGCCCGTGTCGAGGAGGCGCGCGCCCAGGCCGGCATCGCCCGCGCCGAGCGCCTGCCGCAAGTCGATCTGGCCGCGCAGCGTGCCGCCTCGCTGACCCCTGCGGATCTCACGGGCACCAACCGCCAGCTCAACGCCCAGCGCTACGATGTGAACCTCGGCGTCAGCGCTTTCGAGCTCGATTTCTGGGGCCGCGTGAAGAGCCTCGACGCTGCGGCCCAGGCGAGCTTCCTCGCCAGCGACTATGGGCAGCAGAGTTTCCGCCTCGCCCTGATCGCCGACGTGGCAAGCGCCTACTTCAGCGCCATCGAGCTGCAGGAGCGGGTGGCCCTGGCCGCGGCAAGCCTGGCCAGCCGCGGTGAAAGCCACCGCCTGATCACCGCCCGGCGCGATGTCGGCCTGGCCGGCGACCTCGACGTGCTCGCCGCCGATGCCGCCTTGCAGACCACCCGCGCCGAGCTGGCCAACCTGACGCGCCAGTCCGCCGCCGCCGAAAACGCCCTGCGCCTGCTGGTCGGTAGCAGCCCGACGCTGCCGGCGGGCCAGCTGCTGGAACAGCAGGGCCTGGTCGCCGAGATTCCTGTCGGCCTGCCGTCCGAGATCTTGCTGACGCGTCCCGACGTGCTCGCCGCCGAGCAGCGGCTGCAGGCCGCCAATGCCAACATCGGCGCCGCGCGCGCCACCTTCCTGCCGCGCATCCTCTTGACGGCGGTACTGGGCACCGCCAGCCGTTCGCTGGCCGGCCTGTTCGACGCCGGCAGCGGCGCCTGGAGCTTCAGCCCGATGCTGCGCTATCCGCTGTTCGACGCCGGTCGTACGCAGGGCAACGTCGACCTGGCCGAAGCGCGCAAGAACCTCGCCGTCGCCGACTACGAAAAAACCCTGCAGCAGGCCTTCCGCGAAATCGCCGACCTGCTGGTGGCACGCGAGCAGTACGCCGAGCAGCTGGCCGCGCAGACCGCCGCGACCAGGGCGCAGGGCGAGCGCCAGCGCATGGTCGAAGCGCGGTACAAGGCGGGGCTGTCGAGCTACCTCGAACTGCTCGACGCCCAGCGCGATTTCTTCGCTGCCCAACAGTCGGCGCTGGCGATACGGCGTTTGCAGCTGGCCAACACCGCCAGCTTGTACAAGGCGCTGGCCCTGTATTGATATGTCCCGGCACCTTGGTGCCGGGACGGTATCCGGCGAGATTACAGCGGGCGCTTGACCGTCAGCGCGCCGCGGATCTGGCCTTCGCTATAGCCGGTGGCCTTGTCGTTGGGGTAGAGCTCGGTGAGCTTGGCCTTGACGGACGGGTTGATCTTGTCGTCAGTACCGTGGCAATTGAGGCACAGGCCCTGGGTCGGCAGGGCCTTCATGTAGCGCAGCACGCGCTTGTCGCCCTCGGCGATGATCTCGGCCTTTTCCATGTTCGCCGGGCTTTCGCCGGCGGCGCGGCGGCGGTCGAAGTCTTCCAGCGCGGCCCGTTCCCAGGCATCGGGCACGGCCTTCGGGTTGCGGTTCTTCAGGCTCACGCGGCGGATCGCCCAGCCGGTGTTCTGCGAGGCGGCGGCGGCCATCTGCGGCGCCTTGTCGTTGCAGGCCGCAATCGCACCATCGTGGCTGCCCTTGTTGATTTCCTCCTGCACCATCTGCAGCAGCTTGGGCGGGATCGACAGCGCGGTCTTCTTGGTCTCCTCGATCAGCGCGGCATCGTTGGCGAGGGCTTGCAAGGCGGCAAGGGCGAGCGTGGCGGCGATGAGCTTCTTCATGGTTTGGTCTCCCTGGGTGGTGGCGAAGCGAGGGGATTGTCGGCCAGGGCAGCGGCGGGCGCCAATAGAAGATTTCGATGTCAGGAACATGCGGGGCTTGGCGGACGGCGGGCCGCATGCGTCGTCGGCCCAGGCTCGCCGGCCTGCGGCTGCCCTCGCTGCGGGGCCGCGCCAGGCCGCTGGCTGAACTAGCCGATGCCGATGAAGTCGGCATCGGCGTCGGACAACGCCAGCGGAAAACTCCTGGCACGGCTCCTCGCTCGGCGGCTCACATGGCCCGCCGCCGCAAGCAGCCCGCCGTCGTGCCCAAGGCCGCCAATGGACGCTGGCCCGATCTTCGATTATGCTGATGAAATAGACACCTCGCAGTTTCAGACGTGGCAGTCATGCGGTGGTGAAGGAAGGAACAGGCATGAACAAAAAGCAGATGCAACCGCTCAATATTCGTTCACGCGCGGATCGTCTCAACGGAATTGTTCATTTCATGTTCACGTTCGCAATGATTGCGATTGTGGTACTTGGAATCGAGCGAGATAGTCGATTGCTGGACTTCATGTGCTCAGCCTTCGCGCCTTCATGCGACTTTGCGTTTCGACATGTATCGTTAATCGATGCAGTGTCACATCGCCGCCTTGGTGATAGTTTCGTTGTGCCGTTTCTCGCGCTGACCTATCTAATGACATTTGCAACTTATCTTCACGGGGTAGCTTGGCATTTGTATCGGGAACGCAGCAACAGGAAAATTTCGATCGAAGAGTCGGGTCTGGCGAACTACAAGTTCTACTGCAATTCAATCAATAAGGACTTCAATCCAATAGCCAATCCCTTCTGCCTGCTTATTGAGTTCGCAAGTAAAGGCGCATCGGCGCCTGTTCGAGTTGGGTCTGTGATGGATGGCTTTCGGTACTACGCATCCAGGCCAGAAGTCTGGGTCGGATACGTAGCCCTAGGCACCTTCTTTTTTTACTATCTGCCGAAAAGCGATCGTTTGATGAGTGGGCACTTCTTTCTGCCCGTAGGATTCCCTATTGCCTACTACTTGCTTGCTGTGGCCCAGGTTTCAATACTTTTTGAGATTGCAGTTCTTTTGTTTGCTGTTGCTTCAAATTGGTTTGGGCACAAAGAATAGTCAGGAGAGAACCAAAGGGTCAGAGTCATTTGACCTTTCAAGCCCCACTGACCCGGGTTGAACCCATCCCCCCCGCCAGCCTTAATTCGGAACTGGCCGATGTTTTCCGTTGTGTGCCACGGGTCGGATTTTTCGTTCTGCCTTAGCCTCTGCGTTGAGCGGCATGGTCGATGGCGAGGGTGCGCGACGATGCCTTGGTCGGGTCATCGAAAGGGCAGGGGGCACCATGGCTACACCGGAAATCGCATTGATCGCGCTGGTCCTTGCCGGTTTCACCATGGCCCCGGCCGAGTCGCCGGCGCCGGCCCCCGCCGCCGATCCCGGCAAGCGGGTGGAGAGCGACAGTTTCACCGCGCCGCCTGAGCTGGCGCGCTGCATCGCCTACAACATCAACCGCAAAATGCCCCACCTGAGCGTGCGCCAGCGCAGCGATGCGACGACGGACGACCGCATCCTGCTGGTGCTGTCGGCGCCCGGCGCGGAAACCTTCGGCGTGATCCGTCTCGAGCCGGATGAAGGCGGCTCGAAGCTCACCACCTGGCTGGCGGGGCGGGATCTGGCGGCAGCGCCGGAGGCCGTGGCGAAACGGCTGGTGGCCGGCTGCTGACTATCGGCTGAGCGGCTAGCTCAGCCCAGCAACGCCAGCCGTTTTTCCAGCCGCGCGACGTCGTCGCGCAAGTGATCGATGTCGGCCGAGAAGGCCGCGATGTCGGCCTGTTTGGCGATCAGGGGTTGTTCTTCGGTGAAGTATTCGGCGAGGTTGGCGGCGAAGTTCTGCGCTGCCTGCTGCTGCCAGGCGGCGAATTCCTGGCCGCCCTTGACGATGCGGTGGGCGGCGACGTCGCCGACCAGGCGCGAGAGGTCTTCCTCGGCATCCCAG
>JACRIX010000003.1 GCA_016215645.1 Rhodocyclales bacterium | reverse complement strand
GGCCTGGATGCCGTAGGCCTGGTTCCAGGCGATGCCCTCGAAGAAGGGGTAGACGAAGCCGACCAGCAGGAAGGTGGCGGCGAGCTGCGGGCCGAAGCGCGCGCGTTCGGCGATGCCACCCGAGACGATGGCCGGGATGGCGGCGGCGAAGGTCAGCAGGAAGAAGAACTTGACCATGTCGTAGCCGCTCTTCGCCACCAGGGTCTCGGCGCCGGAGAGGAAATTCACGCCGTAGGCGATGCCGTAGCCGATGAAGAAATAGGCGATGGTCGATACCGAAAAATCGCAAAGGATCTTGACCAGGGCATTGACCTGGTTCTTGCGCCGCACCGTGCCCAGTTCCAGAAAGGCAAAGCCGGCATGCATGGCCAGGATCATGATGGCGCCGAGCAAAATGAACAGTACGTCGGCGGATGTCTTGAAATTCTCCATTGTGGGGCTCCCAAAGGCAAAAAGCACGAATGGGAGGCACGAAAGCAACGAGCATTCCCGCCGCTAAACTTATTTCAAAACAGATAGTTAATAGTTCGCGACGACAATGTGAGCACAACCGTGGTGCAAAACCCGCCGTAGGCGCACCGTATTGGTGATTCTGCGGGACATGAAAGTCGGCGCTGGCACCACGGTGAACCGGGCCGTTGCGCCGGCCCGGCGGGTCACACGCCGGGGGGTTGGTAGCCGCGCGGCAGCAGCACCCACATGCGCCCCTGCTGGCGCATCTTGCCGGCCTGGCTGCCGGCCTCGGGGCCGCTGCCCCAGTAGAAATCGGCACGCACCACGCCGCGGATGGCGCCGCCGGTATCCTGCCCGAGCATCAGCCGAGTAAGCGCCTGCTCACTGTTTGGTCGCGTGGTGGCAAGCCAGATCGGCGCACCCAGCGGAACATGGCGGGGGTCGACGGCGAGCGAGCGCTCTGGTGTCAGCGGCAGGCCCATCGCCCCTTGCGGCCCGCTGCCTTCCACCGGAAGTTCGCGGAAGAAGACCAGGCTGGGGTTGGCGTTGAGCATCTCGGTCATGCGCGAGGGGTTGGCCTTGGCCCAGGCCTTGATGTTCTGCATCGAGGCCTGGTCGGCCTTCATCTCGCCGCGCTCGACCAGCCAGCGGCCGATGGCACGGTAAGGGTGGCCGTTCTGGTCGGCGTAATTCAGGCGTACGCGGCTGCCGTCGGTCAGCTGGATCTGCCCCGAACCCTGGATCTGCATGAAGAACAGATCGATCGCGTCGTCGATGAAAAGCAGCGCCTCGGGTGAGCGCTTGCTTTCTTGCGGGCTCCACTCGGCACGCGAATAGTAGGGCACCAGCTTGCGCCCGTCGAGACGTCCGCGCAGGCGCAGGTGCTTGAGCTCGGGGTAAAGCTCGGCCAGCTCGACCACGATCATGTCCTCGGGCGGGCCGAATACCGGGTTGGGGTAGGCCTTGCTGCGCTGCCGGCTGCCCTTGAGTATCGGTTCGTAGTAGCCGGTGATCAGCCCGTTGCGCGAGCCGTCGGGATTGACCAGCGCCCAGGGGCGGAACGTACTTTCGAACCAGGAACGCAAGGCGCCGGTCGTGGTGTCGGCGAGTTCGCGGGCGGAGGCGCAGACCGGCTTCCAGTGCGCCTGGCGTTCCAGGTTGCGGCAACTGGCGACGAAGGCGCTGAAGGCGGCCGAGGGATCGTCGCTCGTCCAGCCGGTCAACTCGTTCCATTCGGCGGCTTGCAGGGGCTTTTCGGCCGGCTTCGGCGGTTCGGCCGTGGGGCAGACCGGACAAGCCGGGCAGGATTGTGGTGCCGGGCATACGGCGCTCGGCACGTCGTGCGCCGGCGCCTGCGGCGGCAGTTGCGAACAGCCGGCAAGCGCCAGCAGGACAAGGAATGCGGGGAAGGAGCGGAACATGAATCTGCTAAAGTGCGCCGACAGCAAGAGCCCGCAAGCTTACCCGATCTCCGAGACCGCAATGACCGACCTCCACCGCGCCGTGGCACCCCTGATCGATCGCCTCGACGCCCTCTTCGACCGCATCGAGGCCGTGCTGCCGCCGCCGCTGCCGGCCACCGACTGGTCGGCCACGGCTTTCCGCTGGCGTACCCGTGCCGGGCGTGGTTGGCTCGAAGCCGTGAAGCAGCCGCACCGCATCCGCTTCGAGGACTTGCAGGGCGTGGATGAGCAGAAGCAACGCATCGCCCAGAACACCAAACAGTTCGTTGCCAAACGCAGCGCCAACAACGTGCTGCTGACGGGTGCGCGCGGCACGGGCAAGAGCTCGCTGGTCAAGGCCGTGCTCAATCGCTTCGCGACGAAAGGCCTGCGCCTGATCGAGGTCGACAAGGACGAGCTGGTGCATCTGCCGGAGATCGTGGACCTGATCGCGCCTCGCCGCGAACGCTTCATCATCTTTTGCGACGACCTCTCGTTTGAGTCGGGCGAGCCCGGCTACAAGGCGATGAAAAGCATCCTCGACGGCTCGATCACCGGCATGCCGGACAACCTGCTGGTGTATGCGACCTCCAACCGCCGCCACCTGATGCCGGAAAAAATGTCGGAGAACCTCGAAGCCAAGCACGACGCCGACGGCGACATCCACCCCGGCGAGACCACCGAAGAGAAGGTCTCGCTCTCCGAGCGCTTCGGTTTGTGGCTCTCGTTCTATCCCTTCGGCCAGGACCACTACCTCGACATCTGCGGCCACTGGCTGGGCGAGTTCGGCATGTCACCAGAGCAGATCGCCGCGGCGCGCGGCGAGGCGCTGCAATGGAGCCTGATGCGCGGTTCGCGCAGCGGCCGCGTGGCCTGGCAGTTCGCCCGCGACTACGCCGGACGGCATGCCCGGAAGCCGGCCGCCCCCACGCCGAAGTGAAACTCACCGACGTTGCGGCCGCCGTGATCGAGCGGCGGGTAGCCGATGGCGCCACCGGGTTTGCCACCGAGTTCCTGCTTGGCCAGCGCGCACCGGGCACCTTCTATCCCGGTTACTGGGAGTTCCCCGGCGGCAAGGTCGAGCCGGGCGAATCCGCGCATGCCGCCCTGATACGTGAGTTGGGCGAAGAGCTCGGTATCGGCGTGACGCGCGCCGACCCCTGGCTGCGCCGCGAGCATGTGTATGAACACGCCCATGTGCGGCTGAACTTCTTCCGCGTGCGCGACTGGTGCGGCGAGCTGCACGACCACGTTCATAGCGCCCTGGCCTGGCAGCGCGCCGATGCGCTTTCGGTGTCGCCCATGCTGCCGGCGAACGCGCCGGTGCTGGCAGCGCTGGCCCTGCACGATTTTTACGCCATCACCCACGCGGCCCGGATCGGCATCGATGCCCAGCTGCTTGCCTTGGCCGGCGCCCTGGAAAACGGCCTGCGCCTGGTGCAGTTGCGCGAGCCGACACTGGATGGTGCGCGCCGTGCCGCCTTCGTTCATGCCGCGGTGGATCTCTGCCACCAGTATGGTGCGCGGGTGCTGGTCAATGGCGACACCGGCTTGGCGGAAGCGGCGGGTGCCGACGGCGTGCATCTGCCGGCGAAGGATCTTGCGGTGCTGGAACGGCGGCCCGATTTTCCGCTGGTCGCGGCGTCTTGCCATGCGGCGCCGGAGCTGGACCGGGCTGCCACCCTCGGTTGCGATTTCGCCGTCTTCGGCCCGGTGCGATCGACGGCGAGCCATCCCGCGGCGGCCGGCATCGGCTGGGAGGCGTTTGCGGCGGCGCTCGGCGTACCGCCACTGCCGACGTTTGCGCTGGGCGGCTTGTCGCGCGGCGATCTCGATGCCGCGCAGCGCGCCGGAGCCCACGGCATCGCGGCGATCCGCGCCGCCTGGGGCTAGCTACTCGCCCGTCTCGTCGGGTTTGGGTTCTTCCTTAGCCGCGACGCGGTACTGGTCCGAGGCCCAGGCGCCAAGGTCGAGGCCCTTGCAGCGCGGCGAGCAGAACGGCCGATGCTTGTTTTCGGCCACCCACTCGACGGGTTTGCCGCAGGCCGGGCAGGAAACGATGCGGGGTGACGCGGGCCTTACAGGTTGCACAGCGTGAGTTCGAAGTTCACCGTGGAATCGATCTGGCGCGGCCGCTGGTCCATGTCCGGACGCAAAAAGCGGATGTTGATGGCGAACTTGCCGGCCGAAATTTCCGGCAGGCAGGGTTCGCCCGAGCCGGTCTTGAGCCGGATCAGCTGGGCGCTGCGGCCGCCGAGCATGAGCTGGAACTGGCCGCGCTGGGCCGTTTGGGTTTCCGCGCGGCCCGAGGCGCGCAGCAGGCGCAATACGATGGCCAGCCCGGCGCGGATCGGCAGCATGGGCGCGATCCAGCCGTTGATATCCTGCCGGCGCAGGGCGGATTCACGGTGGCGCCAGTAGTGGTAGCCCGGCAGGTCGAATTCGCAGACGCCACCCGGAATCGCGGCGCGGTTCTTGATCGTCATCAGCCATTCGTTTTCGCGCAGGTAGTGGCCGATCTTGCCCTGCATCGCCAGCAGCAGCGAACTGGCCTGCTCGATCTCGTAGAGCGCGCCGGACAGCGCCTGCTCGGAGATCTCCGGATTGTTGCGGAAGGAAAGCAGGATTTGCCGCTGACGTTCGAGTTCCTGGACGAGGTCGAATTTCAGTTCGGCACGACCGGCGACTTCGAGGATCTCGAACAGCGTGACCAGTGCGACATGGTGCTCCATCGCGCCATCCGCCGAGGCGAAATGGGCAATTTTGTCGAACAGGTCTTCGAGCCTCAACAGCGTGCGAACGCGCTCGCTGAGAGGGTATTCGTAAGTGATCACACGCCGGCCGAGTGGTGAAAATTCTCGGGATTGTGACCCAATTCACTGCAAATCTCAACCAAACCGGGCTGCCGACGCCAAATAGCTCCGGTGCAGCTGCTCGATCCGGGGCGCAAGTTCGGCCAGGGCGCCGTCGTTGTCGATGACATCGTCAGCCGCCGCCAGGCGTTCGGTACGCGTGGCCTGGGCCGCCAGAATCCGCTCGACTTCGGGGCGCGCCAGGCCGTTGCGTTGCATGACGCGGTCAATCTGCGTCGCTTCGCGGCAGTCGACCACGGCCACGCGATCGACCCGCTTGCGGTAGTCGCCCGACTCGACCAGCAGCGGTACCATGAGGATGGCATAGGGCGAGTCGGCACCGGCGAGACGGCGTTCGCTTTCCTCGCGGATCATCGGGTGCAGGATGGCTTCGAGCCGCTTGCGCGCGGACGGATCGGCGAAAACGATGGTGCGCATCGCCGCGCGGTCGAGCCCGGCGTCGGCGGTCGCCACTGCGTCGCCGAACGCGGCGCGGATCGCGGGCATCGCCGCGCCGCCGGGCGCCGTCAGTTGGTGGGCGAGGGCATCGGTGTCGATCACCGCAATGCCGCGTTCGGCAAACAGGTTTCCCACCGCACTCTTGCCGCTGCCGATGCCGCCGGTCAGGCCGACCACGAAGCTCATTTCGCGCAGTCCGTCACCGACGCGTCGGCATAGGGCGCAATAAGTTGCGGCAGGCGCTGCAACAGGTTTGCCGGCGTCCCGCGCAACTCGACGCGGGCCTTGAGCGGGGGTTGGTCGCGGGCATCGACGCGCGCCGACTTGATGCCGCGCTTGTTCAGCGCCGCCAGCGATTCGCGCGCCGCCGCCTCGGTCGGCAGGCGTCCGAGGATGATTTCCTGGCGGCTGCCGTCGAGCGCCACGGTTTCCTGTTCGATGACGCCGAAGCGCTTCAGCTCCGCCGCCTTCCTTTCGGCCGCCGCCGGATTGGGCAGGTCGCCGATGACGATCAAATACAGTTTGGGTTCCACCTGCGGCATCAGCTGCGCCTCGGCGCCGCCGGCGAGGGCGGCCGCCTTGAGTGCTTCGGCATTGACCATGCCGAGGCCGCCGACGATGCGGCAGGCGAGGTTGTCGGCGTTGGCCGCGACCGGCGTTGCAGGCGCGGCTGCCGTCGTTGATGCCGGTACCACAATGCGCAACTTTTCCGGTTGCAGCTGCTGGTCAAGGCGATCGGGCTCGCGGTTCGGGTCGCTGTCACCGAAGTAGCCCTGGGCCCAGGCGAAGAAGACCAGGTTGGCGAAGACCAGCAGGAAGAAGATCAGCCGAACAGTCATGGTGTCCTATATGACAGGGGCAGGCAGCGCTGCCTGGATCTCGCCGCGGGTGATGTCGCGGCGCACGACGCGTTGCGGCAGGAAGGCCTGTTTCAGCATGACGAAGGCCGCTTCCGCCGCGGCGCGATTATCCCGGCTGTGGTTGCAGACGTAAAGGTCGAAAGTCGCCGCGTCCATTTCCGGCCAGGTGTGGATCGCCAGGTGCGACTCGGCCAGCACCAGCGCCCCGGTGGCGCCGGCGTCAGGAAACTGATGGAAGGCCGCCGTCACCACGTCGAGACCGGCGTTGACGCAGGCGCGGCGGCAGACGTCGGCGAGCGCATCGGCGTCCGTCAGCAGTCGACGTTCGCCGGCGCACTCGTGGAACTCGGCAAGGATGTGCAGGCCGTTCATAGTGAGGAGGCGAAGGATACGCCGAGCCGGCGCAGCGTGCGTTCGGCGGCCAGCACGCCGCGGTAGTTCGCTTCTTCGAACAGCGACAGGCCGGAGACGTCGGCATGGGCGAACTGCACGCCCGCCCTGCCTTGCTCGAAGGGCGTTCGGTGGCCGCCCCAGAGTCTGCCCGGCAACGGCCGGATCATGGCGTGGGCATGGCGATGGACGTCGATCCGGGTGACGAGTTCGCGGATTTCCGGGTGCGGCCGCGAGAGGTCGGCCAGCACCTCGTTCGCCCAGCCGGCACGGTCGAGCAAGAGTCGGCGCCCGCGGGACGCCGATTCTTCGTGCAGGGCGCGGTACCAGGTGATCACCGTCGGCCCCGGGGCGTAGCGCAAAGCCTGGTGCGTCGCCACCACGTATCCCAGCGCCGCGCTGTCGTGCAGCACGTTGTCCCAGGCCAGCGGCTGGCCGGCGCGTGTGCCCGGCGCCTCTTTCAGCGTCAGGTTGGCCACGATCCAAGGGGCATATTCCGCGCCACGCAGGGCCTCCAGCCATTGCGGTGGCGGATTGGCGAAAACGCGGGGAAGCAGGAACAGGGGCGCGGCCCAGATCAGCTCGCGACTGATGATGCGAATGCTGCGGCTTTCGGCAGCGAGGTAGACATCGCAGACGGTGTCCGTTTTGCGTTGCTCGACGCGGAACACCAGTGCATTTTGCTGCACCCGTCCCGCCGCCGCGCGCGCCAGGCCGCGCGCCAGCCAGGCGTTGCCTTCCGGCGCGGTGAGCACCTGGCCGTCGCCGTCGCGGCAGGCGAAGTAATGCAATCCCGCCCAGGCCGACGTCTGCGCCGCGCTGGTGCCGTAGTCGTCGCGGCAGGCATAGTCGGCCAGCCAGTGCAGGCCCGGTGCGGTATAGCCCTGGGCCAGCAGCCAGTCGCGCATCGTCGTGCGGTCGAGCGCCCGCAGTTGCGGTTCGCGGCTCGACAAGGCCAGCGGCAGGGCGAAGGGCCGGCGGCCGGCGCCATCGCGGCGCTGGCGCAACTCGCCGATGAAATCCTGGAAGCGGGCGTAGTGCGCCCGCTCCGCCGCCGGCACGCCCAGCGTCGGCCACAGGCCGTCCTGCCAGTAGCCGCTGGTGTACAGCCTTTCCTGCGGCGCATGGCAAAGATATTTTTCGTCGTAGGTCGGGTGTGCGGCATCCGGGTCACCCTGCAGCACGCCCAGCTCGGCTAGCAGCGCGCGCGTGGCGCGTGCTTCTCGCGGCGGCAGCGGCAGGTAATGGGCGCCCAGCGGATAGGCCGAAACCTCGTTCGTCGCGCTGCGCGAATTGCCGCCGGCCTCGCGCTCCATTTCCAGCAGCAGGAAATCGTCGCATCCGGAACGCGCCAGCTTCCATGCCGCCGAGAGCCCGCCTATGCCGCCGCCGACAATCGCGACGGACACCTTCCGCGTTTCCGTCGGCGCCGGGAAATCCGGTTGGCGCAGGCGGTGGCCAAGCACCTCGTTGGCGCCGGTGAGCACCCCCGGCGGCAGCGGCGGCAGGGCGTTCGCGCCGCAGGCGGCGAGCGCGGCGGCGGATGATGTGGCAACAAGGAAATCGCGGCGATCCATGGCTTAGCCGCGACCCTGCCGTCGCCGCGCCGAGTCTTGCCTTGACGGCGACGGAAGTATGTACTTGACTGTACTGGTAGGGCATCTCACAGCGCTGGCCGCTTTCGACGAACCGTCCCCGACAGGAGCCCACCATGGACCGTGACCACAGCACCCGGGCGCTCATCGCCAACCTCAGGCACAACCATGACGCGATCCGCGGCGCTATCGCCGAAGCCGTCCTCGCCATGGAACGCGCGGCACCCATCTGCCCCCCCCGGGATGCCGCCACCCTGCACTCGGATTGCACCCTGGCCGAGATTCCGCAGGCCATCGACTTGTTCAACGGGGCGGTGAAAATGCGCGCCATCCACGAGAACAACGAAATGCACCTGCTCGATGTGCATTATCCCCACCATCTCGTCGCCGCGCTGGCCGAAACCGACTGGGCGGCAAAGCAAGGCTACCGCCAGGCCAACGAGATCTTTGCCCGCGACTTTCACGTCGGGAACCCCGACCTCGAAGTGCTGAAGCAGGAAATCCTCGGGCAGTTCCACGCCTGTCAGGAAGCGCTCGACGAGCACATGCGCCTCGAGGAGGAGCACTGGCGCGAGCTTGGGTTCGCCTGAGGGAGACGCCGTCGCAACGCTGCACCCATGATTCCGCCGGCGCATCGCTCAATGCGCCTGCACCCGCCCCCACTCGCGTTCGAAAATCCGCACCAGGTTCTGGTTGTCGAGGCGATTGGGTTCGGCCGCGACGCGGGCCATGTCGGGCGGAAAATGGAACAGCGCCGGCAAGGCATCCGGGGTGACGAAGCGGGTCGCCACCGGGATGCCTGCCGGCGGCCGGTACTCGCGCTTTCCGGCGAGGATGAAACCCCATTCGCCGAAGCTCGGCACCAGCGCGTGATAGGGCGCGGTGCGCCAGCCGGCGGCTTCCAGCGTCGCGACCACGGTCCAGTAGCTTTGCCGCGCATACATCGGCGAGGTGGCCTGGATCGCTACCATGCCGGTTTCGGCGACATGCTGCTTGAGCAGGCGGTAGAAGGCCGTCGAGTAAAGCTTGCCGAGACTGTAATTGGACGGGTCGGGAAAGTCGGCGACGACGAAATCGAAGGTCTCGGTCGAAGCTTCCAGCCATTGCAGCGCGTCTGCATTCACGATCGTCAGTTTGGAGGAAGCCAGGGCGTTGCCGTTGAGTTCGCGCAGTAGTGGCGAGCGGGCGAAGAGTTCGGTCATGCGCGGATCGAGGTCGACCAGGACGATGCTGTCCACCTGCGGGTACTTGAGGATCTCGCGCACCGCCATGCCGTCGCCGCCGCCCAGCACCAGCACCCGGCGCGCGCCGGGCAGCGCCGCCAGACCGGGGTGCACCAGCGCCTCGTGGTAGCGGTATTCGTCGCGCGAGGAGAACTGCAGGTTGTGGTTGAGGTAGAGCCGTGTCTCGTCGCGGTACCTGGTGACGACGAGGCGCTGGTAGGGGCTGGACTCGGCATGCACGATGTCTTCGTTGTAGAGGTTGGCCTCGGCCAGGCTGACGAATTGCCCGGCGAAGCCGAAGCCCAGCAGCAACAGGCCGATCACGACCACGCACTGGGTGCGCAGCGCGGCGAGCTGGCCGATCCGCTCGCGGAACAGCCACAGCGCCCAGGCGGCGACCAGTGCGTTCAGCAGGCCGAACAGCAGGGCGCTTCTGACCAGACCAAGATGCGGCGCCAGCAGCAGCGGAAACAGCAGTGACACCGCCAGCGCACCGATGTAGTCGAAGGAAAGCACCTTGGCGACGAGGTCCTTGAACTCCACCTCGCTTTTGAGGATGCGCATGATCAGCGGGATTTCCAGTCCGACCAGGATGCCGATCAGCAGCACCAGGCCGTAGAGCGCGAAGCGGAAGGGTCCGGCATGCAGGGTGAACAGCAGGAACAACAGGCCGGCGGAAAGGCCGCCGAGCAGGCCGACCAGCAACTCGATCTGGATGAAGCGCACCAGCAGCCCGGACACAGAGGCGGCGGCCACGTATTTCGACAGCCAGGAGCCGATGCCCATGGCAAACAGGTAGGCGCCGATCACAGTCGAGAACTGCGTTACCGAATCGCCCAGCAGGTAGCTGGCCAGCGCGCCGGCAATCAGCTCGTAGGCCAGGCCACAGGAGGCGACGATGAAGACGGAAACCAGCAGGGGGCGCTGCATTACCGCATTTTCATTTATGGTAGGTCCGCGCTGCGTTGGACGAACGCATCGGCTGGGCGTCGGCGCTGTCGGAGAACACGCTCCAGCCCTGGTACTGCGCGTAGTTGAACGCGGTGAAGGCGGCCAGGCCGAGGATCAGGGCGAGGCGAGGCATCAGTCGTCGCCTCCGTCATCGCCGGAATCGACATCCGATCCAAACTCCTCGCCGGTGGACAGGAAGTCGGCCTCCTGCCAGCGTTCGCCCTCGAAGCCCGCCACCCGGTAGCGGCTGTACATCGGCAGCAGGGCGAGGAAGATCAGCAGGAAGAAGAAGTTGCTCCAGGCCGCCTGGTCACGGATGACGCGGACGCGGTCGGCCACGCCGACACGCTTCTCGGTGGAAAACTCGGGATCGATCACCAGGAAATAGTTGCCCGCCGGCAGATCGCGGAACACCAGTTCACGCGTGCGGTCGCCCTCACTCCAGTTGCCGTCGTCATAACCGTGCCAGTAGGCGACATCGCTCTGGCTGGCCCAGGCCTTGCCGCTGTTCTTTTCGACCAGGGTCATGTTGAGCCCCAGCCAGTTGTTGTCGAGGTCGGTGTCGTGGCGCAGCACCACGCTGCGCGCGTCGCGCTCCAGCTGGAAACTGCGCGTGGTCACCGGCTCCTCGTTGTCGGCGGCGAAAAACACGCGCTGGTCGAGCACGGTACTCCCGCCGAGGACGAATACCCACAGCGCCTGGGCCAGCAGCGCCAGCGCGGCGAATTTCCAGAACTGGCGGCACACCCGGCGATGCGGTTCGGCCCGCGGGTTGGGCTGGTTCGGGGCGATGCCGTTTGGCGCGGGCAGCGGATGGTCGAGTTTGAAGGCGCTGGCCACCTCCGCTGCCGGCAGGTAATCGCCCAGCGACCAG
Source organism: Rhodocyclales bacterium (assembly GCA_016215645.1). Lineage (GTDB taxonomy): Bacteria > Pseudomonadota > Gammaproteobacteria > Burkholderiales > Rhodocyclaceae > Sulfuritalea. The sequence goes on along the minus strand of JACRIX010000003.1, from coordinate 10,709 downwards.
GTGATCTCGCCATGCCTGGCCTCGCGGCTGAGCATCGTCGGCGGCGCGACGAAGTCGATGGTCTCCCAGGTTTCGCCGACTTCGACTTTCCAGGTGAATTCGCCGATGACGTAGCGCGTGGTTGCGGAACCCGACGAAAAGCGGTGGTAGTCCTCGCCCTTGAAGCTGGTCGCCGCTTGGCCCACCTGGTAGCGCGGCGGATTGGCCAGCGGGCTGACCCAGTTCCAGTGCCCGTTCGATTCGACCAGCCAGCGGAAGCCCTCTTGCGGATGGTGCAGCAGGTATTCCTGCCAGGGATAGTCCTTGCCGTCGGCGGTGACGGCGCGCTCCTGGAAGCCGATCACGGTCCAGTCCTTGCCGAGAAAGCGGCCGACGCCGCCGAGCGGGATCAGCGGTTCGATGCGCGTCGCGGCCGCGGCCTTTTGCAGGACGCGCAGGCTCTCGTGGTTCGGTTCGAGCACGGTGAGGCAGGAGGGACAGGCGACACTTTGCACCGCCTTGTCGTGAAGGCCGATGCTGCCGCCGCAGGTCGGGCACTGCAGGGTCTTGACCGTGCCGGCCGGTTTGGCCACGGTGTCGCCGCGCAGGTTGGCGAAATGCAGGCCGGCAAAGGGCAGCGATTCACCGATGAAGACCAGTGGCGGTGTTTCCGAATAGTCGATGCTGGCGAAGCCCTCGCCCTCGGCGGCGCGCAGGTCGACCAGCGGTGCCGGATACCCCGCGCCGAAGGCGAAGGGCAGTTCGCCTGCGCCGGCAATGCACATCGCCTCTTCAAGATTGCTGACGATGAACTCGCGGCCGGCGAGGGTGACCGGGTCGTTTGGCATCAGGCCGGCGAAGGCCGGCAGTTCGGCTTTGGGCGCGGTGAGGAAGCTGAGCGTGTATTCGCCGCCGGCGTCCGACAGCCAGCCGCCGCGCATGTCGTCGAACAGCACATGCCACTCGTTCCAGACACCCGCCGCATAGCGCAGCTGGAGGCGGCCGATCACCGCGAAATGTACGCCCTGGTAGCGGCCTTCGGTGCCCAGCTGGATCGGCGAGGCGTCTTCCAGCAGGTCGGCCATGCGGCCGAGGCTTTCCAGGTTGCCGCCATGGCGCACCAGCGTGCTGCGACAGAACTCGCAGACGCCGTGGAAGGAGGCCGAGGACTTGAAAACGACCGGCGCGCCGCAGGCCGGGCAGTTGGCGCTGAAGGGCATGGCCCGTTACCTGGGGCGTGGACTCAGAGCAGCCTCTTCAACAGGTCCGCCTTCTTCGCTTCGAATTCCGCTTGCGTGAGGATGCCCTTGCCCACCAGGCCGTGCAGCTTTTCCAGTGCCGCGACCACCTCGTCTGCCGATATCGGCGTTGCAGGAGTCGGCGCTGGCGCGACGGCGTTTTGCGGCGCGGCCAGGGGATTCAGCGCCCCCGCCATGGCGCCGGCGATCTGCTGGCCCATGCCGAAGCCGACGCCGACACCGGCGCCAAGGCCCGCCAGCCCGCCTTCGTTCTGCGCCGCCAGCGGGATCGCCTCGGCGGTCTGGAACTGGGTGTAGGCCTGCATGCCACCCATCATGTTCACGCCGATGCGTTTGTCGAGCATGGCCTGCAGCTCTTCAGGCAGGGAAATGTTCTGCACGTTGAGGCTGTCGAGCGCCAGGCCGTAGCTCTGGAACATCGGCTCCATCTTGGCGCGCAAGGCATTGCCGAATTCCACCTGGTTGCCGGCCATGTCGATGAAGGGCACGCCGGACTCGCCGAAGATGTCGGCAATATGGCCGACGATGGTGTTGCGCAACTGGCCTTCGAGCTGTTCCGTGCTGTAGCTTTCCAGGGTGCCGGAGAGCGTGGTGTGGAAGGCCTTGGGGTCGGTCAGGTGGAAGGCGTAGATGCCGAAGGCGCGCAGCCGCACCATGCCGAAATCCTTGTCGCGGATGGTCACCGGGTTGGGCGTGCCCCATTTGCGGTCGATTTTCTGCCGCGTGCTGAAGAAATACACGTCGGATTTGAAGGGCGACTCGAACAGCTTGTCCCAGTTCTTCAGGTAGGTCAGTACCGGCAGGGTCTGCGTCGTCAGCTTGTACATGCCGGGGCCGAAGATGTCGGCGACCACGCCCTCGTTGATGAACACCGCCATCTGCGACTCGCGCACCGTCAGGCTGGCACCGTTCTGGATTTCCATTTCGGCCATGGGAAAGCGCCAGGCCATGGTGTCGCCGTCATCCTCGGTCCATTGGATGATGTCGATGAACTGTTTCTTGATGAAATCCATGAGTGCCATGTGCGTCTCCTCGAAATATCAGTACGTCATGCAGGCGGCGTTGATCAGGCCGACGCTGAGCGACAGGGCGGCGACGAAAATCGCCGGCGCGATGCGGTTGGCGCCGATGTCCTCCTTCAGCCGCGGCAGCGCCACGCGCGCCACGCCCCAGGCCGCCAGTTGCACCAGGCCGGCAATCACGCTCCACACCGCGAGGTCGAGCAGGGTATCGCTGTGGGCGATGACGTTGGCGATGGGCATGGCGAAGCCGAGCACCGCGCCGGAAAGCGAAACTGCCGCCGCGACGTTGTTCTCGCGGATCAGCCTGATTTCGTCATACGGCGTGATGAACAGGTAGATGGCGATGAACGCCGTCAGCAGGACGGCAGCGGCGCCGAGGTAGGCAAGAAAGTTCGGCAGCGTGGCAAGGAAGTGGGCGGGCATGGGCGTCCTCCGGCGGATATGCCATTGTCTGTCAGGCGGACAGCGCCGGCAAGGGGTAGCGCGCCGCGCTTCAGCGCTGGAAGTTGGGTGCCGCGGCCGACCCGGAGATTTTCAGGCTTGCAGTACGGCGCGCCCCGCTCGACCGGGCCTCGACGACGACGCGTCCGCTGGCTGCCCGGTTGGCGTCTATGCTTAGGGTGCCGGTGGCTTTCAGGTCGCGGGCCACCAGATTCAAGACCGGGAAATCGATGCGCCGTGATTCCATGACGAAGTCACCGTTCAGGGATTCGAAGCGCGATTCCTCGCCCATGCCGCGTTCCTGCAACACCTTGTCCAGATCGACGCCGCCAAGCACGCCGCGTTCGATGGCAAAGCTGCCGCCGAGGCTGGCGCGGGACAGGAGTTCTTTCGGTCCGGGCGCCTCAGCGAGCAAGGTGGCGCTTGCGCCGACGCCGCCTTCGCGCACCCAGGCCTTGGCCACTTTGCCGCCATCGAGCTGCTTTGCCGCGAGTCTGGCGCTGAGGCGCCAACCGCCATCCCAGCTGAGGCGGCCGCCGCCGGTGAGCTCGCCGGAAAACAGGCGTGCAGAGAATTCCTCGATCTGCAAGGCGCCCGGTACCAGCGTGCCCTTGACCATGGCTTCGCCCAGCGGCACCTCGGCACCCAGCAGCCAGCGCAGCTGCGTGGCGCCAAGCGCCAGTTGCCATTGGTCTTCCCGCGCCAGATTCAGCGTGATCTTGCCGGTTTCCGCGCCTTCGCCCTGCCCGCTGATTGCGCTCAGGCGGCCGTCGCGAAATGTGGCGCGCAGGGTCAGCGGCGGCAGGTCCTTGACGCCGGCGCCGAACTCCAGGCCGCTCACGCTCAGTTCGCCTGCCTTCAGCAGCATCGGATCGGACACCTGGTCGAGCAGCTTCAAAGCCACGGCCGGCGGCAGTTGCGGGCGATCGAGATGAATCGACGCCAGCGTCGGGGTGCCGAAGATGCCCGGCAGCGAGCTGGCGATGCCGACGCGGGCGATGCGCACCGCGTCCGCGCCCGAGCCCACCACCACGTCGTGCATTTGCCATTGCGGACCGGGCAATACAACGAGCCTGGCGCTGCCGACGTTTACCGGTACGCCAAACAGCGTCGCGGCCGTATTTTCGAATTCGGCCCGCTTGCCCTCGAAGCTGTAGAACAGCAAAAACAGGAATGCCAACGCCAGCGGCAGCACCACGCCCAGCACCAGCGGCCAGATCACGCGGCGCCGCCGTTCCCGGCGCTGGCGCAGCCTTTCCCGAATCGCCTGGCGGTCGCGTTCCTCCTCGTCGAGACGGGCCCTTTCCCTGGCTTCCGCGCGCGCCTTCTTTTCGGCGGCCTTGCGTGTGCGCTCTTCCGCAGCGCGGCGCCGGGCTTCCTCTTCCTCGCGTTGGGCCTGTTCGGCGGCCTGACGCCGCGCTGCTTCTGCGGCGGCACGTTGCGCCTGTTGCTCGGCGGCGCGGCGTGCTGCTGCCTCCGTCAGCTGCCGTGCCTGCTCAGCGGCGGCCAGACGCAGGCGTTCGGCGAATTCGCGCGACGCCTTGTCCTCGGCCTTCTGCCGCGCCGCCTCATCGATCTGGCGCACCACTTCGCTGGCGCTCTCGTCGCGCTGCTCGCGTCGACGCGCCACGTCGGCGCGCAGGCGTTCCGCCGTGACACCGATGCCCGGTGTGCTGTCGTTCAACTCGATGTCGATCGGTCTGGCCATATCTGCTCCATGGTGCAAGGCGGTGCGAGTGCCGCCGCGCCTGCATGATCCGATTTTTCGCGCAAAGCGACCGTGAACTAGCGCACGCCGGCCCGTCGGATAGACCACGAATGGCGTGAAGAAGCGCACACTGCGCCGCATTTTCCGGGCCGGACGGTGTCCTTGCCTCCGCTACACTCGCGTCACGATGGAGGAGGCCGAGATGAACAGGCATGGAGTGCTGACCGGTACCGCGATGGTATGGAGCATGACGCTGGCGCTACCGGAAGCGGCGGCGCGGCCGGCGGCGCGTGAGCCGGCACCGCAAGTGGCGCCAATGCCGGTGCGCCCCCTTGCGATCGCAATGGCCGTCAATCTCAAGCAAGGCCAGGTCGGGCGCTGGACAGAAGTCAATTCGGCGCGGCGCCCGAGCCACATCGCTGCGCTGGCGCACGCTTTCCTGCGCGACTACCCGCAAAGTGCCCATCGCGAGCAAGCCCGGGCGCTCGAAGCCGGTGCCACGCGGGCCGCGGCGATCAAGCGCGAGGTCGGACTTTCGGGCGACTATTTCGAGACTGCCCACGGCGATGCTGCCTTCGACGCCAGCCTGCTCGGTGCGGCGCGCGGCGACGCGGAGGCCGCCTACCGGTTGGCGATGGCGTTTGGCGAAGGAAAGTCCGGCGTGATCGCCAACCTGTATCGCCACGAGCAGTGGATGCGCTTTGCCGCCGAGCTGGGCCATGCCCGCGCCAGCTGGGACCTGGCCCAGATCTACAATACCTACGGGCGCGTGGCCGACGCGGCGCATTTCGAAAAGCGAGCACGGGACCTCGGCTACAAGCCGCCGCCGCGCCTGTCGAACCGGGATTACTGAAGCAACGCTTCAGCCCGTCTGACTGAAGCGCGCCAGGCCTTCCAGCACCAGGTTGTCCACGACGCGGCAGGGTCGGCCCAGGTGCGGCACCAGCTCGACCGCGGCACCGCCGGAGAGCAGGCAGGTCACGTCGTTGTCCTGGGTTGCCCTGACGCGTTCGATGGCGCCGAGCGTGGCATGCAGCGCGCCGCTGACGATGGCGTCATCGGTATTGGTGGCCAGCGCGCGATAGCGACCATTGGCGTGGGGCAGGCCGGCGGTATTTCGTGCCAGCGCGCTGCGCATCAGGGCCAGGCCGGGGAGGATCAGGCCGCCACGAAAGCGACCCTGGGCATCGAGGGCGTCGATGGTGGTGGCGGTGCCCGCCATTACCACCACGCAGGCGTCGGCGTGCAGCGCGCGGGCACCGATCAGCGCCGCCCAGCGGTCGGCGCCGAGTTGTTGCGGTTTGTCGTAGCCGTTGCTGACGCCGCAGGCGACCGCCGAACCTTGCAGCCAGTCGAGCGAAACACGCAGGCCTGCGGCAAGTGCCTCGATGCCCAACCGTGGCGCCTCGCCGGCCACATTGCAGGCGACGATGCGTGTCGGGGGCGCCGGCAGCCGTTGCGCCAGGCTGTCGAAGGCGCTGTAGTCGAGGGCGCCCTGGGCGCGCCATTCGCTGCCCGCGCGCAGGCCGAACTTGAGGCGGCTGTTGCCGGCGTCGAGGCAGAGAATCATCGTCACGCCGGGCGCAGCGAGACTTCGCCGGACAGGATGCGCTCGATGCGGCCGTCGGCCTCGAACAGCAGCGCACCATCGACATCGACGCCGCGGCAGATGCCGGTACGCGGCGCGCCAAAATCTGTCCGGAGGTTCACGCCTGCATCGGCGTAGGCGTTGCGCGCCATCCACTCGTCGCGCATAGGCGCGAAACCGGCTGTGGCGAAGGCTTCCAGCACGGTGAGCAGTTCGCCAAGCAGAATGGCATACAGCGCGTTTTCGTCGGCGGTGACGCCGGGCTCGCAGAGCGCAGCGGAGGCGTCACGCAATTCGGCGGTCATGGCGCCGGGCAGGTGCAGGTTGAGGCCGATGCCGATCACCGCGGCGTGCGGCGCCCCGGGCACCAGCTCGATCAGGATGCCGCCGAGTTTGCGTCCGTCCTTGAGGATGTCATTGGGCCATTTCAGCGCCGTATTACCAGTGCCAGCGCCCTGCGTCCCTCCGGGAACTCTTGCCATGGCATGCGCGACGGCCAGCCCGACCGCCAGCGATAGCCCCGCCGGTGCGGTGCCGGGAGCGAAGCGCCAGAGCAGCGAGAAGGCCAGGCTGTCGCCCGGGCTGGCAATCCAGTGTCGGCCTCGGCGGCCGCGTCCGGCGGTTTGTTCGCGGGTGATGACGACGCTGCCTGAGGGCGCGCCGGCTTCGGCGCGCGCCAGCAGCACCGCATTGGTCGAGTCGCAGCTGTCGAGCACATCGATATCGAAGCGGCGGGCGGCGGGCCCGAGGCAAGACGCAATCGCGGCAATCGTGGCAGGCATGGTGGTCCCCCGGAAGGCGCGGCAGATCCGGCCGGCGCGCGAAGGACTATAACTTATGCCGCTGATGTAGTGGTTCAGCTCTCGCCGGGTTCGGACCTGGCGTCGTCGAGGCCGAGTTCCTGGATCTTGCGGGTGATGGTATTGCGGCCGATGCCGAGCAGTTGCGCGGCGTCGACGCGGCGGCCGCCGGTGGCGTTGAGCGCGCGGCGGATCAGCGTCGATTCGAATTCGCGCGTCAGGGTATCGAACACCGCGCCGGGTGTCGCCGCCAGCAGGCGGTCGGCTTCGGTCGCCAGCGCCGTGTTCCAGTCGGCGGGCAGGTCGCGTCGCGCGCTGTCGGCGCCTTCGCGCAGTTCGCTGGGCAGATCGGCGACATCCACGCTTTGCCCCGGCGCCATGACGGTCAGCCAGTGGCAGAGGTTTTCCAGCTGGCGCACGTTGCCGGGGAACTCCAGGCCTTGCAGGTACTTCAATGCGGTATCGGTGAGCCGTTTGGGCTCGCCGCCGAGTTCCTGGGCGCTTTTTTGCAGGAAATGTTTGGCCAGCAGGGGAATGTCGTCGCGCCGCTCGCGCAGCGGCGGCAGGCGCAGGCGGATGACATTGAGGCGGTGGAACAGGTCTTCGCGGAACAGGCCGTCCTTGACCCGACCTTCGAGGTCCTGATGGGTGGCGGCAATGACGCGGACATTGGCCCTGACCGGCTGGTGGCCGCCGACGCGGTAGAAATGGCTGTCGGAGAGCACGCGCAGCAGGCGCGTTTGCAGCTCCGCCGGCATGTCGCCGATTTCGTCGAGGAACAGTGTGCCGCCCTCGGCTTGCTCGAAGCGCCCGCGGCGCTGGGCGGAGGCGCCGGTAAAGGCGCCCTTTTCGTGGCCGAACAGTTCGGATTCGAGCAGGTCGCGCGGGATAGCCGCGGTATTGATGGCGATGAAGGGGGCATCCTTGCGCGGGCTGTGGCGATGCAGGGCGCGGGCAACCAGTTCCTTGCCGGTGCCGGATTCACCGTTGATCAGCACCGTGGCATGTGACTGGCTGAGCCTGCCGATGGCGCGAAACACCTCTTGCAAGGCCGCACCCTGGCCAAGGATCTCGGGCACCGCACTGGTTACCTCCGTCGCACCATTCTGGTGCGCCGCTTGCGTGAGAGCACGGCGCACCAGTTCCACGGCCTGGTCGACGTCGAAGGGCTTGGGCAGGTACTCGAAGGCGCCGCCCTGGAAAGCCGCGACGGCGGAATCCAGGTCGGAATAGGCCGTCATGATGATGACCGGCAGGTCGGGATAGCGCTCCTTGACGTGGCGCAATAGTTCGAGGCCGCTCTTGCCCGGCATGCGGATGTCCGACACCAGCACCTGCGGCCGCTGACCGGCATCCAGCGCGGCCAGCGCGTCGTCGGCGGAACCGAAGGATTTGGCGGGGATGTCCTCGCGTCCGAGCGCTTTCTCCAGCACCCAGCGGATGGAGCGGTCGTCATCGATGATCCAGACGGGATTCAAAATGATTCCTTTGCTGTAACGCCGGCTTTCGCGGGCGTCAGTCCTCACTGAAACTGCGCTTTCTCGCCAGCGGCAGCATCAGCGAAAAGCAGGTGCGCCCGGGGCGCGAACTGACTTCGATGGTGCCGCCATGTTGCTGTACGAAACTCTGGGCGATGGTGAGTCCGAGTCCGCTGCCCTTTTCACGGCCCGAGACCAGCGGATAGAAGATCTTGTCGCGGATGTCTTCCGGAACGCCGGGTCCATTGTCGATCACTTGCAATTCAAGTGCCAGCTCGTAGTGCTTCTTTGCCAGGGTGACATGGCGCGCCGCGCGAGTGCGATAGATGACCTCGCCCTTGCCGTGCATCGCCTGCGCGGCATTGCGCGAGACGTTGAGGATGGCCTGGATCAGCTGCTCGCGGTCGCCGGTGATGTCGGGCAGCGAGGTATCGTAATCGCGGCGCACATTGACGTCGTGGTATTCGGCGTGGATCAGGCGGCGCACGCGTTCGAGGATTTCGTGGATATTCACCAATGCCGGCTGCATTACGCGGTGCGACGAGAGCAGGCGCTGCATCAGGTCCTGCAGGCGGTCGGCCTCCTCGATGATGACCTGGGTGTATTCCTTGAGCGGTTCGCTGGCCAGCTCGCGCTCCAGCAACTGCGCCGAGCCGCGGATTCCGCCCAGCGGGTTCTTGATTTCGTGCGCCAGGTTGCGCACCAGTTCGCGGTTGGCCTGCTGCTGCTGCGCCAGCTGTTCTTCGCGCGCCGCCTTGAGTTGCTGGTCGATGGGGCGCACCTCCAGCAGCAGCCTGGCATTTCCGGCTTCGACCGGTGTCACGGTGCAGTCGACATTGAGCTGCGCATCCGGATTGCGCTGGATGCGGATGTTGTGGCCGGTGTAGCTCCAGTTGTTCTTCAAGGCGTTGTCCAGCGCCGCCGACAGCTCCGGCGGCTCGCCGACCAGCTTGTTCAGCGGATGGCCGAGCAGCTGCCGCGAGCTCACCTCGAACAGGTTTTCGGCGGCGGGATTGAGGTGGCGGACGATCAATCCCGCATCGACCAGGACCACGGCCGACGAGAGCAGATCGAGTCCGCTGAACGCATTGAAGGGTTCGCTTGGGTTCATCGCCGGCAAGTGTTGCAAGAAGCGCACCAGTCGCAGGAGTCGACCAGGGTCGTGGCTCAGCGCAGGGTGCCGAGTTCCTTCTTCAGCGACTCGATGTTGCGTTCATGCAGCGCCAGGGTGTCGCGCAGGGCCTGCAGCTTGTCGGCGGGCTGGCTCCCGGCATCTTGCAGGGCTTTCCTGGCCTTTTCCGCACTTTGCGATTCGGTGGCCAGTTCCTTGTCGAGGATGGCCTTGCGGTCGTTGTCGCGCGACTTCTGCTCATTGCCCGAAACGCGCGGGAAATCGGCCGGTGTCGGCGTGGCCGATGCGCGTTGCCTGGGAGCGCCGTTGTTGCCGGATGGCGAAGGTGACTGCGACAATACGGTGCAGGTTTTTTTCGGCGTCTTCTGGTTGGTGTAAAGCACCACGCCGGATTCGTCCGTGCATTTGTAAAGCGTACTGGCGAATGCCGGTAGCGCTACCGGCAGAAACAGGGCGACGATCAGGAATCTCATGCCAAACAGTGTATTGCAATCGGGAGCGAGGCGCCAGACCGGCGCCGGAAAACAAAAAAGGACGGGGAGTCCCCGTCCTTTTTCGTCACTGTTTGACCTGATCAGATCGAGTAGTACATCTCGTACTCGAGCGGGTGGGTGGTCATGCGGAACTTGGTGACCTCTTCCATCTTGAGCTCGATGTAGGCATCGATCATTTCGTTGCTGAAGACGCCGCCGCGCGTCAGGAACTCGCGGTCCTTGTCCAGGTAGTCCAGCGCCTGATCCAGCGACGAGCAGACGGTCGGGATCTTGGCATCCTCTTCCGGCGGCAGATCATAGAGGTTCTTGTCGGCCGGATCGCCGGGATGGATCTTGTTCTGGATGCCGTCGAGTCCGGCCATCATCATCGCAGTGAAGGCCAGATAGGGGTTGGCACCCGGATCCGGGAAGCGCACTTCGATGCGGCGCGCCTTGTCCGAATGTACGTAGGGCACTCGGATCGAAGCGGAACGGTTGCGGGCCGAGTAGGCCAGCTTGACCGGAGCTTCGAAGCCCGGCACCAGACGCTTGTAGGAATTGGTCAGCGGATTGGTGATGGCGTTCAGGGCGCGGGCGTGCTTGATGATGCCGCCGATGTAGAACAGGGCGGTTTCGGACAGGCCGGCGTAACCGTTGCCGGCGAACAGGTTCTTGCCGCCCTTCCAGATGGACTGATGCACGTGCATGCCGGAGCCGTTGTCGCCAACGATGGGCTTGGGCATGAAGGTCGCGGTCTTGCCGTAGCTGTGGGCCACGTTATGCACGATGTACTTGAGGATCTGGGTCCAGTCGGCGCGCTGCACCAGGC
>JACRIX010000042.1 GCA_016215645.1 Rhodocyclales bacterium | reverse complement strand
TATAAAAACAAAAAAGCCCACATAATCATGGGCTTAGATGTTGTAACTGGCGGAGACGCAGGGATTCGAACCCTGGATCCAGGTTTTGCCCAGATGCACCCTTAGCAGGGGTGTGCCTTCGACCACTCGGCCACGTCTCCGGAAACGGCCGCGGATGCGAGATCCATGGCGTTTGCAGGGGGCGGAGTATACCCGAAACCGGCGGGCCGGCGATTAGCCGCGCAGGCTGATGCGCAGCCAGTCGCGTGCCTCGGCGGCGCGCGCCAGTGTGTCGTCGGCATCGACCGCCACGGGGTGGGTAACCTTCTCCAGCAGCGGCAGGTCGTTCAGCGAATCGCTGTAGAACCAGCTTTGCTCGAAGCTGCCCAGCCACAGGCCGAGCGATTCGAGCCAGGCCTCGACGCGGGTGATCTTGCCTTCGCGAAACGAGGGCAGGCCGCGCGGCTGGCCGGTGAAGCGGCCGTTCTCCTGCGCCGGGATGGTGGCGATCAGGTGCGGGATGCCGAATTCGCGGGCGATCGGGCCGGTGACGAAGCTGTTGGTGGCGGTGACGATGGCCATCAGGTCGCCGGCCTCGGCATGGCTTTCCACCAGGGCGCGTGCCGCCGGGTTGATCAGCGGCTTGATGCGCGTGGCGAGGAACTCGGCGTGCCAGGCATCCAGCTCGGCGCGCGGGTGGCGCGCCAGCGGTGCCAACTGGAAATCGAGGAAGGCGTGGATATCGAGCGTGCCGGCCTTGTAGTGCTCGAAGAATTCCATGTTGCGGGCTTCATGCACTTCGCGGTCGAGCACGCCCCTGCCGATCAGGAATTGCGCCCATTCGAAGTCCGAATCGCCGTTGAGCAGGGTGTTGTCGAGGTCGAATAACGCCAGGTTCATTCTTTTTCCAGGTCAAATGAGGTTTGCATCAGTTCGCGCAGCAGCGGCAGTGTCGGCGGCCGCTTTTGCTCCAGCGAGGCGCGGTCCAAACTATTGAGCATGGCCATCAGCGAGGGCAGGTCGCGGCGGCCGTGGCGCAGCAGGTAATGCACCACGCCGGGGTCCATCAGCATGCCGCGCTCGATGGCGTGGCGGCGCAGGGCGGCGGCCTTTTCCTCGTCCGAAAGGGCCTTGATTTCGTAGATCAGCGTCTGCCCGACGCGGGTGCGCAGGTCTTCACGCAGGCCCAGGTGCAGCGGCGGTTCGGTGCCCGAGAGCAACAGCGCCAGGCCGGTGAAGCGCGCCGCATTGAAGGCACGGAACAGCGCGATCTGTGCCGCCGGGCTCAAGGCATCGATGGCGTCGATCACCAACAGGCTGCCCGGCGTCAGCGGCAAATCGGCACCGGCATCGGCGGCATTGAGGAAGGCTACCGGGCGGTTGCGGGCGGCCGCAGCGGCGGTAGCGCCGAGCAGGTGGCTCTTGCCGCTGCCCGCGGCACCCCATACGTACAAAGCCTCGAAACTGTGGCTGTCGCAGAGGTCGCGCAGGCGCTGCAGCAGTTCGCCATTGGCGCCGACGACGAAGTTGTCCAGGGTTGGCGGCTGCTCCGGTTTGAGGTCGAGCAGCATCTGCTGCTGCGGCGTGTTCATCGATCAGCCCCGGTAGAAGCGGCTGTCCAGATAGAGGCCGCGGACCTCGCGCAAGCCGACCAGCAGGGCCGCCGAGGCCGGCAGCGCGGCGAGGATGCCAAAGAAGCCGAACAGCTGGCCGAAGGCCATCAGGGCGAAGATCACCGCCAGCGGATGCAGGCCGATGCGCTCGCCGACCAGGAAGGGGGTCAGGACGAAGCTTTCCAGCACCTGGCCGATGCCATACACGACCAGCACGGCGATGATCGGTCCCCAGCCGGAAAATTGCAGCACCGCCACCAGCAGCGCCAGGATCAGGCCCGTGGCATAGCCGAGGTAGGGGATGAAAATCAACAGGCCGGTGACGACGCCGATCGACAAGGCCGAGGGAATGTCGGCGATCCACAGTCCTACCGTGTAATAGGCGGCCAGTATCGCCATGACCAGGATCTGGCCGCGCAGGTATTGCGACAGCACCGCGTCGATATCGCCGGCAATGCGGTCGATGTTGTCGTGCCAGGGGCGCGGCACGATGCCGGAGAGGCGCGCCAGCATGCCGTGCCAGTCGAGCAGCAGGTAGAACATCACCACCGGCGCCAGCAGCAGATTGACCGCCAGTCCGACCAGGGCCACGCCGCCGATCTTGAGCGAGCTGTAGAGGCGTTCGAGGATGAGCTGGACGGTATCCCAGTTGCCCGCGGCCAGTTTTTGCAGCGAGGCGGCATCGAGCTTGAGGCGGATGCCGAAGTTCTGCCGCAGCCAGGGCGCAAGCTTCTCGTTGACCAGGGCCAGCGCCTCGGGCATGCGCGCCGCCAGGATCACCGCCTCTTCGTAGAGCAGCGGCAGCACGATCAGGATCAGGCCCGCGGTCAGCGCCGCCAGTGCGAGGATCACGACGACTACCGCCAGCATGCGCGGCAGGCCGAGCCGGGTCAGGCGGTCGGTGACGGGATTGCAGATGTAGGCGAAAATGCCGGCGAGCAGGAAGGGCGTCAGGATCGGCGACAGCGCGTAGAGCAGGGCAAGGATCGCCAGGCCGGCCGCGATCCACAACGCGGCCTGCAGCCGGTCGGCTTTGTCATCATCAGGCGAGGCAGTCATTTCCGGTAAAATCTCACACTTAGCCATGCATTCCGTCGCGGATTATCGCCCATCCGGTGCGCCGTCGCGCGATAACCAGCGTTTCCACCAGCATTTGCGGAATCCATCTTGACTGCCTCTACCCCTGCCGCCACCCCGCTTACCTACCGCGATGCCGGTGTCGATATCGACGCCGGCGACGCCCTCGTCGAACGCATTAAGCCCGCCGCCAAACGCACCATGCGCCCCGAAGTGCTGGCCGGCATCGGCGGCTTCGGCGCCCTGTTCGAGATCTCGAAGAAATACACCGAGCCGGTGCTGGTCTCCGGCACCGACGGCGTCGGCACCAAGCTCAAGCTGGCCTTCCACTGGCACCGCCACGACACCGTCGGCCAGGATCTCGTCGCCATGAGCGTCAATGACATCCTGGTGCAGGGCGCCGAGCCGCTGTTCTTCCTCGACTACTTCGCCTGTGGCCGGCTCGACGTGAATACCGCCGCCACCGTGGTCGAAGGAATCGCCCGCGGCTGCGAGCTCGCCGGCTGCGCCCTGATCGGCGGCGAAACCGCCGAGATGCCGAGCATGTATCCGGACGGCGAATACGACCTTGCCGGCTTTGCCGTCGGCGCCGTCGAGAAGTCGAAAATCATCGACGGCCGCTCCATCCACGCCGGCGACGTGGTGCTCGGCCTGGCCTCGTCGGGCGCGCATTCCAACGGCTACTCGCTGATCCGCAAGATCATCGAGCGCGCCAATCCCGACCCGCAGCTGAAGCTGGGCGGCGTGGCGCTGGCCGATGCAGTGATGGCGCCGACGCGCATCTATGTCAAATCGCTGCTGGCGCTGATGCAGGCGGTCAAGGTCAAGGGCATGGCCCACATCACCGGCGGCGGCCTCACCGAGAACATCCCGCGTGTGCTGCCCGGGCACCTGACCGCCGTGGTCGATCGCAGCGAATGGAAACTGCCGCCCCTGTTCCAGTGGTTGCAGGAACAGGGCCAGGTGGCCGACGCCGAAATGCACCGCGTCTTCAACTGCGGCATCGGCATGGTGGTGATCGTCGCCGAAGCCGATGCCGGCGTCGCCATGCAGTTGCTCGCCGCCGCCGGCGAGCAGGTCTTCCACATCGGCGTGATCGAGGAACGCAAGGGCCGGGCAAAGACCATCGTCGTCTGACTGGCGCGGTCAAATCGGCGTAGTGTCGGCGCCGACTTTCGGATGAAACGAGCCCGGTGATTCCGCCGGACAGCGGTGCTTGAGCCAATCGCGCAAAACGACGTCTACGCGGGTTTTTGGATCGGCGCCATGTGAGGGTCGCGCACGCCGAGCTTCTTTCTCAGGGATGACGGAAGCACCTGTGCAGCCGACCGAAACTTTGCCATGTCTGCGGTGCTCAATTTGCGAACCTCTCCGTCCGCCTGAATCAAGGGTTTGCGGCTTGCCATATCTGTTTGCCTCGCTGGCATTCGCTTAGCGGCAAGCCGCGACTACGCGCGCCGCTCCTTGCGCCCAAGGCCTTCCGCGATGAACGTGAGAACCAGGGTATTGAGTGACACACCCTCCGCCGTTGCGCGTGTCGCCAGACGCGCGTGGACCGTCTTTGGAACGCGGGCGACAAACTTCCCGGACGCGACACCTCCGCTGTTCGGGGCTGGAACGGGCAACTCCTTGGCCTTGAGTGCGGCAATCGTTGCCTTCAAGGCGTTCTTCCCGTTCGCGAGCGCCTCGTCGATTGTCTCGCCATCAGAGAGGCACTCCGAAAAGTCAGGATAGGAAATGAGAAAGCCACCACCTTCCTCGGTCGACAGCGGGCGGACCTCAAACGGGTAGTCGACGCGCTTTCCCATGGTTCATGCTTCTTCAACGAGTTCCAGAAATTTCTAGATGTAGATCGGCTTGATCGGCGGTCATTCCGGCGGGCCGGCTGCGTCTCCGGCCCTGGGTCGCCGGTCTGCGGCTGCCCTTGCCGCGGTGCCGCGCCAGGCCGCTGGCGAAACTAGCCGCTGCCGATGAAACAGCAGCGTCGTCGGACGTCCCCAGCGGACACCCCCTGGCACGCCTCCTCGCCGCGGCGGCTCTCAAGGGCCGGCGCCGCATCCGGACCGCCAGCGGTGGGTGCGCGGCGCCGATTCAGCGCGCAGCGCTCTTTGGAGCGCACGGTGGGGGAAAAGTCTCTCAGCTTGAATGGTGCCTAGAAATTCTCAGTGACTTGCCTAAACAGACAGATTGGCTGAAATGTCCGATTGGGCATCGGCTTTAGGACGGCAACAAAATTTATTGAATCTTCTGACTTGCTACTCACCCCGATAAAACTTTCCCTTCGAAAGGAAAATGGCGCAACACTCGAATACCTCGCTCGAAAGAAAATAGAATCCTTGCCTTTATTCATTTTCATCGAGAATCCTGCGTCGTCACCCTTTTGCGAGAAGGGGGGGCAGTCGTGAATCTCGTACTGGGAACGACTCAATTGACATGGAATGAACCAAGAACTCTTGTCAATTGGCGAATCCGGCACGCTGAGCTTCAAAGACGAGTTTCCACTTAGAACAAGCAATACTGATCCGTCCATGTAATTTGATTCGAATTCTTGGCGAATAACCCGATCAAGCTTTCCGTCATTATCAAAATCAAAAACACTTTCGCTACTGCCCGCCAGTTCCCTGGGTAGTTCGACCGAAGGCCTATCCCAATTCGGGCGACGCAGTTCGCTTGTTTCCGGAATTGGATCATTACTAGAGGTAAAAAAATCAGATTTAAACACTTCATCGATTACAGCCTTGCACACTTCGTGCGAGCCCGTCAGAAGCTCAGTCTCTCCAACGACCGGTACTTTCTGATTTGGACGGAGATATTCCAATTGGTCACGTGGGAAGCGCGATATTTCAGGATAATCCACGCAGACTGACAACGGCTGCTTCGACCTGGAATTTGGGGCCTTGTCATTCACATCCGAGTCGGTAGGTCTTTCGGAATGGCATTTCTGTACTGATACCTTCCGATAGCCTGAAAACTTGAAGCTCACGTCAGGATTGCCCTTCTCTTCTCTGCAATGCCCGGTAAACCAGATGCGCGACGCGACCTTCCTTTCATTCACCCAAACGGAAGCAAACACTTCGGGGTCTCCGCCACACATGCCATATGGACGGGCCGTTCCTTCCCCAACCTTCGCACGAACTCTATTGCCTGAAGGAAAAACGCACTCTGCGACTTCGCCCGGTTTGACAATGTAGGTCGTGTCTTGTGACGTTGCGCCTCTCTGAAATGTCCTGATCGAGGCCGGTTCACCAGCCCCGCTTTTTGTTCCCTCAATTGAAACCGCTTCGGACTGAAATGTCTTGTGGTCCGAGTAGCTGCAGTGAATGGTTATCGACCGAAAAATGTCGTCATCAAATTGAGCAAGGGAGTGTGCTGATGCGCCTGACAGAGCCAATACAAGAGCCACAGTTTGCGCGCGTATCATCATGGTGTCATCCTGTTGCCAAAATCAAAATGTGTTACCTGTTAAACGGAAAGCGCTCCGCTACTACGGGAAGTATTCCAAAAGAGGTCGAGTAGAAACTCGGCGAACAGCGGGACGTTGCCATGAGTCATTGGAGGGATGAAAGCTGCCTTTCCGGAATGTCGTTTAAAGCGCTAAGCCGGGGTCGCTTGGGGACGCAACGCGAACAGACTACGCCTTTGGCAAATTCCCGTCCAGCATAGGGCCGGGGACGCGACCGGCCCGGTCGCCGTGTCACCAGCGCCGACTTTCAGGCCAGGTGTTCTTCCACGGCGGCGATCACGGTCGTGCTGGCGCGTGAATCCAGCGGATCGACGATAGCCAGCCCTTCCATGGCCCGCAGCCAGGTCAGTTGCCGCTTGGCGAATTGGCGCGTGGCGTAGATGCCGCGTTCGCGCAGTTCCTTCGCGGGCAGCGATCCCTCCAGCATTTCCCACACCTGCCGATAGCCGACGCAGCGCATCGAGGGCAGGCCGGCGTCGAGCGTGTATTTCTTGCGCAGGCCCTTTACTTCCTCGACCAGCCCCGCCGCCAGCATGGCGGCGAAGCGCTCGCCGATGCGCGCATGCAGCACGCTGCGGTCGGAGGGCACCAGCGCAATGTTGAGCATGTTGAAGGGCAGGGTGTGCGCGGCCTGCTCGGCAAAGAAACTGCCCAGGCGGCGGCCGGTGAGCCGCAGCACTTCCAGCGCGCGCTGGATGCGCTGGGCATCGGTGGACTTGAGGCGGGCGGCGGTGTCGGGGTCGAGGCGGGCGAGTTCGGCGTGCAGTGCGGGCCAGCCCTGTGCGGCGGCCTCGGCGTCGATCTGCGCGCGTAACGCGGCGTCGGCCTGCGGCAGTTCGGCGAGGCCCTCGCGTAGCGCCTTGACGTAGAGCATGGTGCCGCCGACCAGCAGCGGGATGCGGCCGGCGGCGCTGATGCTTTCCATCTCGCGCAACGCGTCGGCGCGAAACTGCGCCGCCGAGTAGCGCTGCTCGGGGGTGATCAGGTCGATCAGCCGGTGCGGGTAGCGTGCCAGCGTTGCCGCATCCGGCTTCGCCGTGCCGATGTCCATGTCGCGGAAGACCTGGGCGGAATCGACGCTGACGATGTCGCAGGGAAAGCGCGCGGCGAGCTCGAACGCCAGCGCGGTCTTGCCGCTGGCCGTGGGGCCGACCAGCAGGATAACGGGCGGCAGTGCCGCCACTTAGATTTTTCGGCCGAGGATGCCGCGCAGGGTTTCCTGGATGTCGGCCGGGATCAGCACGGTCTTGGCGTTGTCCGAACGCGCAAGGTTGCCGATCGCGGTGATGTACTTCTCGCCGAGCATGTAGCGCATCGGCGCATCTTCGCTGCCGATCGCCGCTGCCACACGCTTGATCGCCTCGGCACTGGCTTCGGCGAGGGTTACCTGGGCCTCGGCATTCAGGCGCGCGGCCTGGAGTTGGGCTTCGGCGTTGAGGATGGTGGCCTGCTTGTTGCCTTCGGCCTTGGTCACCATGGCCTTGCGTTCGCGCTCGGCGCTGGCTTGCGCCTCCATCGCGCGCTGCATGGATTCGGAAGGCTTGATGTCCTGGATTTCCACCGACTTGACGGTGAGCCCCCAGTCGATGGCTTCGTCGGCAATGCTCTCGCGCAGCCGCGCCTTGATCTTGTCGCGATTGGAGAGCGCTTCGTCGAGCTGCATCTCGCCGATGATCGAGCGCAGCGTGGTCATGATCATGTTGCGGATCGCTTCGGAAAAATCGGTCACGCCATACACCGCCTTGATCGGGTCGGTGACCTTGATGAAGGCGATGGCATTGGTGAGGATCACCGCGTTGTCCTTGGTGATGACTTCCTGCTCCTGCACATCGAGGATGATGTCCTTGGTGACGAGCTTGTAGCGCACCTGATCCAGGTAGGGAATGATCACGTTGAGGCCCGGATGCAGCGTGCCGTGGTACTTGCCGAGCCGCTCGACGATCCATTCCTCGCCCTGCGGCACGATGCGCACGCCCTTGGCGATGGTGACGGCCACAAAGATGAAGATTGCAATGACGAAGAACATGAACTCGCCCATGACTGCTCCCTATGACTTGACGACTTTAAGCAACTGACCATCGACCGCCTGTACGCGCACCCGCTCGCCGGCGGCCAGCGCCTCGTCCGAGAGGCAGGGCCAGACTTCGGAACCCATCAGCGGCTTCTGGAAACGCACCTCACCCTTGCCGAAGGGCTCGACCGCGCGCACCAGCACGCCGATCTCGCCCAGTGCCTCGTCGGCCTGGCCCGAGCGCGTCTTGCTCGCCTGGCGGAAGACCTTGAACCACAGCGCGGTAAGCACCGCCGAAGCGATGGTCCACAGCAGGATTTGTGCTGCCAGGGACATGCCTGGCGCAGCGAGCAGGACGAGGCCGACCAGCAGGGCGCCCAGCCCGAACCAGATCAGGAAGAAACTCGGGATCGCCAGTTCGGTGAGCCCAAGGGCAAGACCCAGTACCATCCAGTGCCACCATTCGGGATTCATGCTTGTCGTGATTTACCCAGTCGTCGTGCGAACTGCCGAGTCTAGCCCTCGGCAAAGCCAAGTCAACTCAGCGTCCGCGCATGAAGAGCCGGTCCAGCTCGGCCATCGAGAGTTGCACCCAGGTGGGCCGGCCGTGGTTGCACTGGTCGGCGCGTTCGGTGGCTTCCATCTGGCGCAGCAAGGCATTCATTTCCATCAGGCCGAGCGAACGATGGGCGCGCACCGCGCCGTGGCAGGCCATGGTCGCCAGCAGTTCGTTGCGTCGCGCCTCGACCACCCGGCTGGCGGGATGTTCGGCGAGCTCGCGCAGCAGGTGGCGCACCAGTTCGATGACGTTGCCCGCGGCCAGCAGGGCCGGCAGGCGGCGCACGGCGAGTTCGCGCGGGCCGGCGGCGGCCATTTCGAATCCCAGCGCGAGCAGCGTGGCGGCATGTTCGTCGACGGCGGCCAGTTCCGCCGGGCTGGCGGAAAGCACCAGCGGCACCAGCAGTGCCTGCGTGGCCGGCGGTCCGGCATCGAGCCCGGTCTTGAGCTTCTCGTAGAGGATGCGCTCATGGGCCGCGTGCATGTCCACCAGGATAAGGCCGACCGCGTTCTGTGCCAGGATGTAGACGCCGTGCAGTTGGGCAATGGCGTAACCGAGCAGCGGGCCTTCGTCGTTGTTGCGGTCGCCCGGTTCCGGCACTGGAGATACGACATCGGTTCCGCCACCGACCGGCGCGGCGCTAAATCCTGCGGCGACGAAGTCCATGTAGGCCCGCGTCGCCGGTTCCGATACGCCCAGGCCGGCCTGGCGAGCCGTGGCATAGGCGGTCGGCACGAAGGTCCGGCTCGTGGCGGCTTCGCCCCCCGCGGCCGCCAGCGGTGTCGCCAGCGTGCGTTGCAGGGCGTGGAAGATGAAGCGGTGGATGCCCTGCGCGTCGCGAAAGCGCACTTCGGTCTTGGCCGGATGCACATTGACATCGACGCCGGCGGGGTCGAGTTCGAGGAACAGCACATAGGCCGGATGGCGCGCGCCATGAAGGATGTCGGCCCAGGCCTGGCGGGCGGCGTGCGACAGCAGCTTGTCGCGGACAAAGCGGCCGTTGACGAAGAAATACTGCTCGTCGCGTCCGGCGCGCGAGTAGGCCGGCAGCGCCGCCAGACCGGAAAGCCGCAGCGGGCCGGCGGCATCGTCCAGCGGCCGTGCCTGCGGAAAAAAGTCGTCGCCGAGGATCTCGCGGGCGCGGCGGGAAAAATCGGCGCCGGCGAGACGGCGTTTCATGCTGCCATTGTGGCTGATGCTGAAGGTGACATCCGGCCGCGCCAGCGCCATGCGCCGCAGCGCCTCGTCGCAATGCGCGTACTCGGTGGCTTCGGTCTTGAGGAACTTGCGCCGCGCCGGGGTGTTGAAATACAGGTCGGCGACCTCGATCACGGTGCCCCCTGCCAGCGCCGCCGGCTCGACGCTTTCCGCATCGCTTCGCAGGCGCCAGGCGTGCTGCTGCGACGGATGCCGGCTCGAAACAGTGACCCGGGCCACGGACGCGATCGAGGCCAGCGCCTCGCCGCGAAAGCCGAAACTGGCGACACGTTCCAGGTCGTCGAGGCTGGCGATCTTGCTCGTGGCATGGCGCGCCAGCGCCAGGGGGAGGTCGTCGGGAACCATGCCGCCGCCGTCGTCGGCGACGCGGATCAGGCGCACGCCGCCTTCCTCGAGTTGCACGTCGATGCGCGTGGCGCCGGCGTCGAGGCTGTTTTCCAGCAGTTCCTTGAGCACCGAGGCGGGGCGCTCCACCACCTCGCCGGCGGCGATCTGGCTGATCAGCAGGTCCGGCAGCGGCTTGATGATTCCCATGGGGGAGCGATTATCACCGGGATACCGTCCCCTCACCAAGGGTTCGGGGACATATCGCCGGGATACGGCCCGGTACCATCGGATCGGGGACATGGCGCTTCCGGTAAAATCACCACTTTTCCGCAAACCTGCCCGCTGTGGAACTCATCACCCAGTTCATCGACATCATCCTCCACGTGGACAAGTACCTCGCGGCGTTGCTGGCGCAGTACGGCACCTGGATCTACGCCATCCTGTTCCTCATCGTGTTCTGCGAAACGGGTCTCGTCGTCACCCCTTTTCTTCCCGGCGATTCGCTGCTCTTCGTCGCCGGGGCGCTGGCCGCCACCAGCGGCGGAAACTTCGACATCAACATCGTCATCGCCGTGCTGCTGGCGGCCGCCATCCTCGGCGACAACACCAATTACTGGATCGGGCGCTGGGCCGGCAAGCGCATCCTGGCCTGGGGCGAAACCTCGCGCTATTTCAACCGCAAGGCCTTCGACCTGACCCACGCCTACTATGAACAGCACGGCGGCAAGACCATGCTGGTGGCGCGCTTCATGCCCTTCGTGCGTACCTTTGCCCCCTTCGTTGCCGGGGTCGGCAACATGAGCTATCCGCGCTACTTCGCCTTCGACCTTGCCGGCGCCTTCCTTTGGGTGTTCTCGCTGTGCCTTGCCGGTTACTGGTTCGGCAACATCCCCTGGGTCAAGTCCAATCTGTCCCTGATCGTCTTCGGCACCATCGGGCTTTCGCTGATGCCGCTGTTCCTGGCATGGCTGCGGCATCGTCTTTCGCCCAAGGCCTCCTGAGCCTGCGCGCTGTGGCGGCGGCCTGCCTGTCCCTGCTGCTCGGCGCCTGTGCGCAGACCGGTGAGCGTACGGGCGGCAGCATGGACAAACTGGGCAACTCGGTGGCCAGCTTCGATCCCAGGCAGATCGGCAAGGCCGACATCGATCGCGTGGCCGACCTGCATCGCCGCGAAGTGTTCGCCAGCGTGCGCGTGCTGGCCGACAAGCTCTACCGGCGCAACCCGCGCGAGTGGAAGAAAGGCGGCCACGCCAGCGTCGAGGCGGCGCTCGATCGCCTGCTTGACCCGCGCACCGGTTGGCGTCCGGCGGATGCCGGCGGCAAGCGGGGCACCGATGCGATCCTGCTGGCGCTCTCTGCCGATTTTGCCGGTGATCGGGTCGCTGTATTCATCGGCGGCATGGGCGGCATGCTGAATGCGGCCTTCGAGGAGAAGACCGAGTTCTACCTGCCCGACGAGCTCGACCCGCAAAAGATCCACAACAGCGCGCGCAATCTCGAAATTGCCGCCTGGAAACTGGCCAATGCGCGCGATGCGGGCGGCAACCTGCTGCTGGCGAGCAACGAGCCGGCGCAGGCCGGACAGCCGGCCAACCTGAGTTTCGAGCGCGAGTTCGGCAAGATGATCGGCAATCTCGACCTGCTGGCGGCGCTGCTGGCCGACAAGGGACACCGCACTATCGCCCGCGTCGCGCAAAGCGTTGCGACCGCCGTCTTCCTGCCGGTGCCCTCGCTGCGATGAAACGTTATGTGATCCTCATCTCCGGGCGCGGCAGCAACATGGAATCGCTGCTCGATGCCGGCCTGCCCGGCGAATGCGTCGCCGTCATCAGCAACAAGCCCGATGCCGCCGGTCTCGCCAGCGCGGCGGCGCGCGGCATCCAGGCCCTTGCCATCGACCACAAGCAATTTGCCAGCCGCGAGGATTTCGATGCCGCGCTGGCGGCCGAGATTGAAAGCCATGCGCCCGACCTGGTGCTGCTTGCCGGTTTCATGCGCATCCTCACCGATGGCTTCGTGCGCCGCTTCGAGGGCCGCCTGCTCAACATCCATCCCTCGCTGCTGCCGCTGTTTCCCGGGGTCAAGACCCATGCCCAGGCGCTGGCTGCCGGCGTGCGCCTGCATGGCTGCACGGTGCATTTCGTCACCCCGGCGCTCGACGGCGGGCCGATCATCGCCCAGGCGGCGGTGCCGGTGCTGGCGGGTGACGACGAAGCGGCGCTGGCGGCGCGCGTGCTGGTCGAGGAGCATGCGCTGTATCCACGCGTGGCGCGTTGGCACCTCGACGGCCGCTTGCGCCTGATCGACGGTCGCGTCCGCCTGGCGGGCGAGACTGCGGTCCGCGGTGCCCTGCATGCTCCGGCCATCGGCTGAGCGCGCCGACGAGGGCCCGGACAGACATGCCATTGCTGTTTGCCCTGCTTGCATCGACGCTGCTTCATGCGGCGGCGCTGGTCGGTCCCGCCTGGGTGTTGCCCGGCAGCGAGGAGCCGGAAGCGCTGGCGACGACGATTGAGGCGGTGCTTGCCAGGCCGCCGGCGCGTGTTGACGCCGCGCCGGCGAAGGCCGCTCCCAAGCCTCTGCCGGCCAGGCCGCGCACGCCTGCGCCGGCCGCCGCAGCGGATGCGCCTCCCGTGCTGGTCGCGCCCGAGTCGCTGCGGGCGGAGGCTCCGGCAATACCGGAGCCGGTCGTCGTAGCGCCGGCGCCGGTGCTCGAACCCGCTGCGCCGACGCCGGCAAAAACCGCCTTGCCGGGGCGCGGCCGCGTGCGCTACCTGATCACCCGCGGCGAAGGCGGCTTCGTCATCGGCCAGGCGATACATACCTGGGATCACGATGGCTTCCGCTATCGACTGAAGAGCCTCACCGAGACCACGGGACTCGCGGCCGTCTTCAAGCCGGCCCAGGTCCTGCAAAGCAGCGACGGCGAGGTGACCGACGACGGCTTGCGTCCGCGCGAATTCCGTCACGAGAGAGTCGGCAGTGTCGACACGGCGAGCTTCGACTGGCTCGGTCGATTCGTCGCCTATGGCGGGCGCCGCGATGCCATTGTCAATGGCACCCAGGACATGCTCTCGATGTACTACCAGCTGGTGTTGCTGGCGCCACGCGAGGGCATCCTGGAAATGCCCATCGCCACCGGACGCAAACTCGAAACTTACCGCTTCGAGGTGCTGGGCGAGGAGACGCTGGCGCTGGCGTCGGGCGACCGGAGCGCATTGCATGTCCGCACGCGCAGCGGCAGCGATACGATCGAACTCTGGCTGCGCACCGGCGAAGGCGCCATGGCGCGCGGCCTGCCACTGAAAATTCGTTTCATCGATCGCAAGGGCGAAATCTTCGACCAGATCGCGGATGACGCCGGGGAGTCAAAATGAGGAAAGCCATGCCCACCAGGCGCCGCGCGCCGCCACTGCCGTCGCCGGCCGCCGATGCCGTCGGCCTTGCCGCCGAACTGCTGAACGCCGCCGTGGCCGCGACTGCGTTGTTGCTCGAATTCACGCAACCCGCCGATGCCGCACTGTCGGGGTTCTTTCGCGCCCATCGCAGCGGCGTGCGCGACCGTGCCTTCATCGCCGAGACGGCGTACGCGGTGCTGCGCCGCAAACGCCTGCTGGAACGTCTGGCCGGCGGCAGCGGGCGCCGGCCGACCCCGCGCCAGCTGGTGCTGTTGTCGCTGGCGCGCGTGCGCGGCATGTCGCAGCGCCAGCTCGATTCCGCTCTACAGGAAGGCGAACGGGAATGGCTGGAGGCAATCCGGCGTGGCGAGGATCCTGAAATGACGCCGGCTGAGCAGGCCGATTTGCCCGACTGGCTGGTCGAGCGCCTGTTGCAGCGGATCACGCCCGAGGCGCTGCAGGTTTTGGCGCGGGCGCTGAATTCGCCTGCTCCGCTCGACTTGCGCGTCAATGTCGTCAAGGCGGAGCGGACGGCGGTGATTGCGCGGCTGGCCGCCGACGGCATGCTTGCCGAGGCCTGCCGGTTCGCACCGCTGGGGCTGCGGCTCAAAGGCAAGCCGGCTTTGCAGAAGCACCCGGCCTTTCTCGATGGCAGTTTTGAAGTGCAGGACGAGGGCTCGCAACTCCTGAGCTACCTGTTGGCCCCGCGGCGCGGTGAGATGGTGGTGGACTTCTGTGCCGGGGCCGGCGGCAAGACCCTGGCCTTGGGCGCCCTGATGCGCTCCACCGGGAGGCTGTATGCCCTCGATGTTTCGGACAAGCGACTGGCCAAGCTCAAGCCGCGCGCGGCGCGCGCCGGCTTGTCCAATGTTCATCCCATCTGCATCGTCAGCGAGAACGACATCCGCGTCAAGCGTCTGGCCGGCAAAGCCGATCGCGTGCTGGTGGACGCGCCCTGTTCGGGCCTGGGCACCTTGCGCCGCAATCCCGACCTGAAGTGGCGGCAGTCGCCGCAAAGCGTGGCCGAGCTGACGCTCAAGCAGGCCGCGATCCTCGCGGCCGCGGCGCGGCTGGTGCGTCCCGGCGGTCGCCTGGTGTATGCGACTTGCAGCATCCTGGTCGAAGAGAACGAAGGCATTGTCGACGCCTTTCTCGCGGCGCATCCCGAATTCCGCCGGCTGTCGGCGCGCGAGGTCCTCGCCGGCCAGGGCATCGCCATCGACTGCGGTGAGGACATGAGCCTGTCTCCGCAGACCCACGGCACCGACGGCTTCTATGCCGCGGTGCTGGAACGGGCAAAGTGAAGCGGCTGCTGGTCGCGCTGGCATGCGCCTGTGCAACAGTCGGCGCTGGCGCCGCGGCGATTCCGGCGACGGGAACGGTCGAGGTATGGTTCTCGCCCTGGGACGACGCCGAGGGCGCCATCATCCGCCACCTGGGCCAGGCCAGGCACAGCGTTCACGTGCAGGCCTTCTTGCTCACCAGTCGCTCCATCGCCAAGGCCTTGCAGGATGCCCACCTGCGCGGGGTCAAGGTCGAGGTACTGGCGGATCGCGAGATGCTGCAAAAGGGCGATAACTCGCTGGTGCCCAGGCTCGCCGCCGCCGGCATTCCGGTCTGGCTGGAAACGCGCTACGCCTCGGCCCACAACAAGATCATGCTGATCGACGCCGAGGAGGAGCGCGGCATCGTCATCACCGGCAGCTACAATTTCACCTGGTCGGCACAGGCGCGCAACGCCGAGAACCTGCTGATCCTGCAAGGCAACCCGAGCTTGGCGCGGCGCTATCTGGCGAACTGGCGGCGGCATCGCGACGAGGCGCAGAAATACCAGGGGGCAACGAATGAACAGCAATGACTTCGCCAGTGTCTGGCATGCCGTATTGTCCGATTTGCGGCAGCCGGACCTGGTCTGGCAACTCGCCGCCCTGGCCGGCTGCCTGTTGCTGGCCAAGCTCGGCGAGCGCTTGCTGCGCGGACGGCCGCTGCCGGCTGCGGGCCCTTGGGAGATCGGTCAGGGCTGGCTGAAACGCATCGCCTTTCCGGTGCTGGCGCTGCTATTGGTCTGGCTTGCGCGCAGCCTTGCCCATACCCATATCCACGTCAACCTGTTTTCGCTGGCAATGCCGCTGCTGGCCTCGCTGGCCATCATCCGGCTGGTGTTCTACGTGTTGCGCTACAGCTTCCTCGGCGCCACCTGGCTGGCACAGTTCGAGCGCCTGTTTTCGCTGCTGGTGTGGGGCATTGTGGCGCTCTACATCTCCGGCCTGCTGCCCGACCTGATCGCGGCGCTGGAGGCCGTTTCCTTCACCGCCGGCAAGCAGAAGCTGACGCTCTGGCATGTGTTGCAGGGATTGGTCGCGCTGCTGGTCACCGTTCTTGGCGCGCTCTGGCTGGCCGGCATGATCGAGGCGCGGTTGAATGCGGCGGAGGGGCTCGACGGCAACCTGCGGGCGGTGCTGGCGCGGCTGTCGAAGGCCGTGCTGGTGCTGGTGGGCATTCTGATCGGCCTGCCCATGGTCGGCATCGACCTGACCACGCTGTCGGTGTTTGGCGGCGCGGTCGGCGTCGGCCTCGGCTTTGGCCTGCAGAAGATCGCCAGCAACTATGTTTCCGGCTTCATCATCCTGCTCGACAACTCGATCCGGCTTGGCAACGTGATCTCGGTCGGCAACGACCGCGGCGAAGTGACGCGCATCACCACGCGCTATACGGTGCTGAAGGACGTCACGGGTGTCGAGTCCCTGGTGCCCAATGAACTGCTGGTCGGGTCCGTGGTGAGGAACGAGTCCTATAGCAATCCCCAGGTGCGCCAGGCGCTGCCGGTGCAGATCGCCTATCAAAGCGACCTGGAGAAAGCCATGGCAATCATGGTGGCCGCCGCCGCGGCGCAGCCGCGCGTATTGGCCAGCCCGCCGCCGACCGGCCTGCTGGTAGGCTTTGCCGATTCCGGCATCAACCTCGAAGTGGCGTTCTGGGTGGCCGACCCGGAAAAGGGCTTCGCGGCGCTGCGCTCCGACATCAACCTGGCGATCTGGCATGCGTTCCGCGAAGCCGGCGTCGAAATACCCTATCCGCAGCGCGAGGTGCGCGTGCGCAAGGAGGACGGACTTGTCTGAAACCCGATTGATCCACGGCTTTCATGCCGTTACCGCCAAGCTGCGTCACGCCGCAGATGACATTCAGGAAATCACCGTCGCCGAGGGGCGGCAGGACGGTCGCATGCGCGAACTGTTGAAGCAGGCCGAGCTCCGCGGCGTGCGTGTCATCACCGCCGACGCCAAGCGTCTCGACGGCCTGGCGTGCGGCGCTCAGCACCAGGGCGTGGTGGCGAAGGTCGCCGCCCAGGCCAAACACCTGACGCTGGACGACGTGCTGGAGGGGCTGACCGAACCGGCCCTGCTGCTGGTGCTCGACGGGGTTACCGATCCCCATAACCTCGGCGCCTGCCTGCGGGTGGCGGACGCCGCCGGCGCGCATGCCGTGATCGCGCCCAAGGATCGCGCCTGCGGCCTCAACGCCACGGCGATCAAGGTCGCCAGCGGCGCTGCCGACAGCGTGCCCTACATCGTCGTTACCAACCTGGCGCGCTCGCTGCGCGAAATGCAGGAAAGCGGCATCTGGGTGATTGGCGCCGATGGCGCGGCGGAGAAGGAACTGTATGCCATCGACCAGAAAGTTCCCTGTGCCTGGGTGCTCGGTGCCGAGGGCGACGGCATGCGCCGCCTGACACGTGAGACCTGCGACGAACTGGCCAGGATTCCCATGCTGGGCAGTGTCGAAAGCCTCAATGTCTCGGTGTCGGCGGGGATCTGCCTGTTCGAGGCCAGGCGCCAACGCCGGGGATAGTCCCTCTGCGTAGATCGAGGTATAGAATGGCACATGTCGCCCGTGGCCTCCCCGCCTGTCGCCTCGCCCTCGAAAGCCAAAACTTGGAACGCAGAGCAGCAAACCGGCATCCTGCGACCGAATTCGCGATTCGGGTCGGAGTGCCGGCGATCGATCGTGAGCATGCGGCCCTGGTGGCCCAGCTCGATCGCCTCAACGCCAATCCCGACGCACACCCCGGAACCGAGACCTTCTCGGAAATCCTCAGTCGTCTGGGACGGCAGATCAATGCGCATTTCGACAGTGAGGAAGCGATCCTGCGCGAGTGTGCCATGCCCACGGAAATCGTCCTGGAACACATCCAGGCGCATACCGAGATCCTCGATCAGTACAGCCGCCTCAACCTGGAACTGATGAATGGCAAGGCATTGTCGCGCGACGAGGCGCTTGGGATGATCCGCCGCTGGATCGTGGACCATGTCCTGCACCACGACATGAAGCTTACCCAGTACGTGCACACGGAATCCGGGACGCCACCGAACCCCTGATCGCCCCGATCAGGGGCCGATTGCGCTGTACCTGATGGTGTGCGGGCGGAGCGCTGACGCTGCGCCTGGTCTCAGCTTTCGTCCGTCAGCAAGGAAACGCCGAGCAGGGCGCGGCGGCGCAGCCAGGGGCTGGGACGGTAACGCGGGTCACCGTAGCAATCCTGCATGGCTTCGAGTATGTGAAGCACGTTCCTCGCACCCAGCGCATCACCAAAGGCCAGGGGACCCTGGGGATAGCCGAGACCGAGGGTTACCGCGCGGTCGATGTCGGCGGCGCTGGCAACACCCTGCTGGGCGATGTCGCAGCCGATATTGACGATGCACGCAACGATGCGCTGGGCGATGAAGCCGGCGCTGTCGCGGATTACACTGACGGCGCTGCCGCCGGCGGCGAACATGGCGTGCGCCGCGTCGCGCATCGCCGGGGTGGTCACCGGCGTGGTCATCAGTGTGCGGCGCGGCCCCTTGCCGGTCTGCATGCCGAACAGGCAATCGATGGCCACGGTGCGCCGTGGGTCGAGGCCCTGTTCGACGCAGCAGGTGGTGGTGTCGCCGCCCAGCGGCGTGACGATGCACAGTGCGTTGTCGCTCGGCAGGTAGTCGGTTTCCACCGCGATGCCGGTGGCCGCGGCGATGTCGCGCAGTACGTCGGCCCATTCCGGATGGGTCTGGCTAACCCAGACACTGACCGGAAGCGTGGTGGGCGCCGCCGCCTCGGATGGCGTGACCGCGTCCTTGCCGTAGTCATAAAAGCCGCGACCGGTCTTGCGCCCCAGCACGCCGCCGGCCAGGCGCTGCGCGGCGAGCGGTGAGGGCCGGTAGCGCGGCTCCTGATAGTACTGGTGGTAGATCGATTCCATCACCGGCTGCGAAACGTCCAGCCCGGTGAGGTCGAGCAGCTCGAACGGCCCCATGCGGAAGCCGGCGGCTTCGCGCATGACGCGGTCCACGTCGCGGAAATCGGCAACGCCCTCGCCCAGCACGCGCAGTGCCTCGGTGACGAAGCCGCGCCCGGCGTGGTTGACGATGAATCCGGGAGTATCGCGGGCAGCGACTGCCGTGTGTCCCATGCGCTGGCCCAGGGCCAGCAGGGCTTCGGATACCCAGGGCGCGGTCAGCAGGCCGTCGATGACCTCGACGATCTTCATCAAGGGCACCGGATTGAAGAAGTGGAAGCCGCCGACGCGTTCGGGTCGCTTGCAGGTGGCGGCGATCGAGGTCACGGAAAGCGAGGAGGTGTTCGTCGCCAGAATGCAGTCCGCCCCGATGATGTCCTCCAGCTGCTGGAACAGGGCCTTTTTGACATCGAGGTTTTCGACGATGGCTTCGATGATCACCTTGGCCGAGGCGAGGTCTTCCAGACGGGTGACGACCTCCAGCTTGGCGCTGGCGGCGGCCTGCCCTGCGGACGAAATCCTGCCTTTCTCGGCGAGCTTGGCGAGCGTGCCGATCACGGTTTCGCGGGCGTTGGCCGCGGCGCCGTGCAAGGCGTCGAACATCAGTACGCGGATGCCCGCCTGGGCGGCGATCTGGGCAATGCCCCGGCCCATGGCGCCGGTGCCGACGATGCCGATGCAAAGATCGGCGGAGCGGATGTCAGTGGGCATGGTTGTGGTCCGGCTTACCAGAGCTTCCACCAGGGTTCGGTACGGTTGAGACCGCGCACGTAGTATTCGCTGGCGGGGAAGTTCTTGCGCATCACGCGCTCGGTGTCGTCGCGCAGGTCGTTCATGCCGAGCAGGTCGTAGGCCTTGACCATGATGAACAGGGCTTCTTCATTGGCGGGTGCATCGGCGTAGGTTTTTACCGCGGTCTGCGCGCGATTGACCGCCGCGACATAGGCGCCGCGCTTCATGTAGTAGCGGGCAACATGCACCTCGTGCGATGCCAGCGCATTCACCAGGTATTTCATGCGCGCCGTGGCATCCGGCGTGTATTTGCTTTCCGGATACTTGGCGACAAGTACCTTGAAGGCATCGAAGGAGTCGCGCGCCGCCTTGGGGTCGCGTTCGGTCAGGTCCTGAAGGCTGACGTAACCGAGGAATCCAAGGTCTTCGTTGAAGTTCGAAAGCCCTTTGAGGTAGTACGCGTAGTCGACATTGGGATGGTTCGGGTGCAGGCGAATGAAGCGATCGCAGGCGGCAATGGTCGAGGCCGGTTCTGCCTGGCGATAGTAGGCGTAGGCAACCTCCAGCTGGGCCTGCTGGGCATAGCGGCCATAGGGGTAGCGGGCCTCGAGCTTTTCAAAGTATTTGATCGCCTTGTCGTAGCCGCCATCGTTCATGGCCTGCTTGGCTTCGGAATACAGACGATTCGCCGACCAGCCGGCGGTTTCATCGGCGGTCTCCGGCAGCAGCCCGCAGCCGCCGAGCGAAAGTACGGCAACGCCCGCGATGACGATCGCTGCCGGGACAAGACGGCGCATGAATGCCGCTAAACTAGGCATGGTGAAAACCTCGCATGAAATAGCGGCTGATTATAGCCGAAGCCCTTCTCCCGCCGAGCCCGCCACGGTGCCCGCCGAATGCGCCGGCTGGCGGCTCGACGCCGCATTGGCCAGGCTCTATCCCCAGCATTCGCGCAGCCGTCTGCAAGCGTGGCTGAAGGGCGGGCTGATCCGTGTCGACGGCGCGGAAGCCGCGGCGAAATGCAAAGTGCATGGTGGCGAGCGCGTCGAATTCGCCACCCCTGCCGCGCCGGCATCGGAAACCGGGAATGCGGCCGAGGACATTGCCATCCACATCCGTTACGAGGATGATGAAATCATGGTAATCGACAAGCGCGCCGGACTCGTGGTCCATCCAGGCAACGGCCAGCCCTCCGGAACCTTGCTGAACGCGCTGCTGCACCATGCGCCGCAGCTCGCCGGGATTCCCCGCGCCGGCATCGTCCATCGCCTGGACAAGGACACCAGCGGCCTGATGGTGGTGGCGAAAACGCTGACGGCGCAGACCGACCTGGTGCGCCAGTTGCAGGCGCGCACGGTGAAGCGCCATTACCTGGCGCTGGCCCTGGGCACCGTGGAAGGCGATGGCATGGTCGACGCGCCGATGGCGCGCCATGCGGTGCAGCGCACCAAGATGGCGGTCGTGAAAAGCGGCGGCAAGGAGGCGCGCACCTATTTCGAGGTGCGCGAGCGCTTCGAAAGATGCACGCTGCTCGAGTGCCGCCTGGACACCGGACGTACCCACCAGATCCGGGTCCATCTGGCCTCGATCAAGCACCCGCTGGCGGGCGACCCGACCTATGGCCGAACAAAGAGCGGCGATGCGCGGCTCGACGCCTTTCCGCGCCAGGCCCTGCATGCCTGGCGCCTGGCGCTGCGGCATCCGGCCAGCGGCGTGGAAATGAGCTGGGAATCTCAACTGCCCGACGATTTCCAGCAACTGCTGGAATCCCTCCGTGCCTGACCACATCCTGCCCGACTGGGCGGCGCCGGCTGGCGTGCGCGCCTTGTCGACCACGCGCAGAGGGGGCTTCAGTTCGGCGCCTTGGGCCAGTTTCAATCTTGGTGAGCATGTAGGCGACGACCCGTCAGCGGTGCAGGCCAATCGTCAGCGCTTGCGTGATGCGCTGCCGGCAGAGCCGCGCTGGTTGAGGCAGGTGCATGGCGCGCGCTGTGTCGATGCCGCCCTGGCGCCGCAAGGCGAGCCGGCCGATGCGAGTTTTACGCGCCAGCGCGGTGTGGTCTGCGCGGTACAGACGGCGGATTGTCTGCCGGTGCTGCTGTGTGACGAGCGCGCAACGGTAATCGGCGCGGTCCATGCGGGGTGGCGGGGTTTGGCGGCGGGAGTGATCGAGGCTGCCGTGACGGCGATGGATGAGCCGGGAGAACGCCTGATGGCCTGGATGGGTCCGGCGATCGGGCCGGCCGCCTTCGAGGTCGGTGGCGAGGTGCGCGATGCCTTCCTCGCCCACGACCCGCGCGCGGCAGAGGCGTTCGTCGCGGTTCACGGAGGCAAGTGGCTGTGTGACATCTACCTTCTGGCGCGCCAGCGGCTCGCTGCGCTGGGAATTCGCCGCATTGCCGGCGCCGACTTCTGCACGGCGAGCGATGGGGAAGGTTTTTTTTCCTACCGTCGCGACGGTGTCACCGGTCGCATGGCCAGCCTGGTCTGGCTGGAATAGCGCAGGTTATGGTCGCGCCTTGTCGGCTTGGGCGTCAGCGGCTTTCTCGTCGTGTATTGCATCCGCCGCCGCTCTCGCCAAACGCTGGCGCCGCCGCTGCGGCGTGCCCAGCAGCCATAGCAGCAAGCCCAGCGGCAGCAAGCCGTAGAACACGAAAGTGAGCACGCCGGCGGTAAGATTCGGCTCCGTCGCCGCCATCAGCACGGTGACGTAAAGCCAGGCGATTGCAATCACATACATGGGTGGATTCTATGTCCGGTGGCGGCTTGACAGGGTTTATTGTGCAGTGCAAAATTATCGTCTTGCCAGGAGCCACGGATGTCGTCTTCCCTCGATCAGAACGCCGCAATGCAAGCCATGCTTCAGGCGGGCAATGCCATCGCGCAAGGATTCAGCCAGTTTCTCGCCGAGCAACAAAAGCAGGGCCTACCCGGCGCATCCGCGCCGACATGGGTTGTCGAATCGGAGGCCCTGACGGCCTTGCAGCAGGAATGGATGGGCCAGCATGCCAAGCTTTGGCAGGTCATGCTCGGCAAGGCGCCGGACCAGCCGGCGCCGCTGGTGGCGAGTCCTGCACCCGGCGACAAGCGTTTTGATGATCCGTCCTGGGCGGAAAGCCCGGTCTACGATTACCTGCGCCAGGCCTACCTGATCAATGCCGACTATGTTAAACGCATGGTCGAGGCGGCGCCGGTGGCCGATGGTCAGGCCAAGGACCGCATGCGCTTCCTGACGCGGCAGATGGTCGACGCAATGGCGCCGTCCAACTTCCTCGCCACCAATCCGGAATTCGTCAAGACGGCGATGGAGACCAAGGGTCTCAGCATCCAGAAGGGCATCCAGAACCTGATCGCCGACTTGGAAAAGGGGCGCATCTCGATGACCGACGACAGCGCCTTCGAGGTCGGCCGCAATCTTGCGGTGACGCCCGGCGCCGTGGTTTATGAAAACGAGCTGATGCAGCTCCTGCAGTACTCGCCGCAGTCGGAAACCGTCGCCGCGCGGCCCTTCCTGATGGTGCCGCCCTGCATCAATAAGTACTACATCCTCGACCTGCAGCCCGAAAATTCGGTGGTGCGTTACGCGGTCGAGCAGGGCAACACCGTGTTCCTGATTTCCTGGAAGAACGTGCAG
This sequence comes from Rhodocyclales bacterium, assembly GCA_016215645.1. Classification (GTDB taxonomy): domain Bacteria; phylum Pseudomonadota; class Gammaproteobacteria; order Burkholderiales; family Rhodocyclaceae; genus Sulfuritalea. Next base: position 3,150 of record JACRIX010000042.1, on the reverse strand, counting down.
GCCGACCTGGGGCACCTGACCTGGGACGATTACATCGAGAAGGGCGCCCTGCAGGCCATCAAGGTGGTGCAGGAGATCTGCGGCATCGACCAGATCAATGCCCTGGGCTTCTGCGTCGGCGGCACCATCCTCGGCTCGGCGCTCTCAGTGGCGGCCCTGCGCGGCGAGCATCCGGTGGCATCGCTGACCCTGCTCACCACGCTGCTCGACTTTGCCGATTCCGGCGAGATCGGCTGCCTGGTCGACGAGACCGCGGTGCAGGCGCGTGAGGCCACCATCGGCAAAGGCGGTCTGCTCAAGGGCAGCGAACTGGCCAGCGTGTTTTCCTCGCTGCGCGCCAACGACCTGATCTGGCAATACGTGGTTGGCAATTACCTCAAGGGCAAGACGCCACCGGCCTTCGACCTGTTGTTCTGGAACGCCGACGCCACCAACCTGCCGGGCCCCTTCCTCGCCTGGTACCTGCGCAACATGTACCTGGAAAACAACCTGCGCGTGCCGGGCAAGCTCGAAATGTGCGGTGTCAAGGCCGACCTTGGTCGCGTGGACATGCCGGCCTTCATCTACGCCAGCCGCGAAGACCACATCGTGCCCTGGACGTCGGGCTACCAGAGCCGCAGCCTGCTCGGCGGCGAAACCACCTTCGTGCTCGGCGCCTCCGGCCATATTGCCGGTGTCATCAATCCAGCGGTGAAGAACAAGCGCAGCCACTGGATCAACGAGAGCGCCACCGCCAACGCCGACGAGTGGTTCGATACGGCGACCGAGGTCAAGGGCAGCTGGTGGCCGGTGTGGGCCAACTGGCTCAAGGAACATGCCGGCGGCGAGATTCCCGCGCGCGCCAGGCTCGGCAGCAAGTCCTACCCGCCGGGCGAGCCGGCACCGGGAAGCTACGTCAAGGAAAAAGCCTGATGAATACGTCGGAATCGGCCCGGGGCACGATTTCCGGCGGCATCGAGAAAGCCCCGACCCAACAATAATCGAGAGGAGAAGCAAAATGCTGCGAGTTGCACTGGTAACGGGAGGCATGGGCGGTCTGGGCGAGGCGATCTGCATCAAGCTGGCGGCCCTCGGTTACAAGGTCGTCACTACCTACAGCCCCAGCAACACCAAGGCCAGCGAGTGGCTGCGCACCATGAACGACATGGGCTATGGCTTCAAGGCCTATCCCTGCGACGTCGCCGATTTTGATTCCTGCAAGGCCTGCGTGGCCCAGGTGACCGCGGAAGTCGGCCCGGTCGAAGTGCTGGTGAACAACGCCGGCATCACCCGCGACATGACGTTCAAGAAAATGACCAAGGCGGACTGGGATGCGGTGGTTCACACCAACCTCGACTCCGCTTTCAACATGGCCAAGCAGGTGATGGACGGCATGCTGGAGCGCGGCTGGGGTCGCATCATCAACATCTCGTCGGTCAACGGTCAGAAGGGTGCCTTCGGTCAGACCAACTACTCGGCGGCCAAGGCCGGCATGCACGGCTTCACCAAGGCGCTGGCGCTGGAAGTGGCCAAGAAGGGCGTGACGGTCAACACCATCTCGCCGGGCTACATCGGCACCAAGATGGTCATGGCGATTCCCCAGGAAGTGCTCGACAGCAAGATCCTGCCGCTGATCGCGCAGGGTCGCCTGGGCAAGCCGGAAGAAGTCGCGGGCCTGGTGGCCTACCTGTCCTCGGAAGAGGCGGCCTTCGTTACCGGCGCCAACATCTCCATCAACGGCGGTCAGCACATGTATTGATCGCCCCGGGCCGAAGGCAGCCGCTTGCAGGGCGCCTTCGGTTCGAAAGATTTCATTGGTCGTATAGGAAGCAGCAAAAATGGCAAAGAAAATTGCATTGGTAACGGGGGCGATGGGCGGCCTGGGCACGGCGATCTGCAAGTCGCTGTCCCAGAGCGGCTTCACCGTGGTGGCGAACTGCCTGCCGAACTTTCCCCCCAAGGACGAGTGGCTGGCCAAGACGAAGGCGGAAGGTTTCGACTTCGCGGTAGCCGAGGCGGATGTGACCGACTTCGATGGTTGCGCGGCAATGGTGAAGAAAATCGAGGCGGAACTCGGCCCGATCGATGTGCTGGTAAACAACGCCGGCATCACCCGCGACGCGATGTTCAAGAAGATGGAAAAGGGCCAGTGGGACGCGGTGTTGTCCACCAACCTCGACTCCGTGTTCAACGTCACCCACCAGGTCTTGTCCGGCATGGCCGATCGCGGCTGGGGTCGCGTCATCAACATCTCGTCGGTCAACGGCGTCAAGGGCCAGTTCGGCCAGGCCAACTACTCGGCGGCCAAGGCCGGCATCCTCGGCTTCACCAAGGCGATCGCCGCCGAAGTGGCGAGGAAGGGCGTGACGGTCAATGCCATCGCTCCGGGCTACATCGGCACCGACATGGTCATGGCCATCAAGCAGGAAGTGCGCGACTCGATCGTGGCGACGATCCCGATGGGACGCCTGGGCAAGCCGGAAGAAATCGGTGCCCTGTGCTCCTACCTGGTGTCGGACCTCGCCGGCTACATGACGGGCGCGACGCTGAACATCAACGGCGGCCTGCATTTCTGCTGATTCCGCTGGCAATGCCCCGCTTTCCGGGCATGCCCGGGAAGCGGCGCGGCAGCACCCCAGGTAGTACAATGTTGCACATGAGGGAGGAGTTCAAATGGCCACACAGAGCCGACTCATCAAGAAATATCCGAATCGACGCCTGTATGACACCCGTACCAGCACCTACATCACGCTGGCCGATGTCAAGGAGCTTGTTCTGGCGCACGAACCTTTCCAGGTCGTCGATGCCAAGACCGGTGACGACCTGACCCGGGCCATCCTGTTGCAGATCATCCTGGAAGAGGAAGCCGGCGGCGCGCCGATGTTCTCCTCCGACCTGCTGTCGCAGATGATCCGTTTCTATGGAAATGCCATGCAGGGTATGATGGGCAACTACATCGAGAACAACATCAAGTCCTTCACCGAGGTCCAGGCCAAGCTCAAGGAACAGGCCAAGTCACTCTACGGTGAGACCGGCGGCGACAGCCAGGACCTGTGGGCGCAGTTCCTCAAGTTCCAGGGCCCGGCCATGCAGCACATGATGGGCGCCTACGTCGAGCAGAGCCAGAAGATGTTCCAGCAGATGCAGGACACCATGCAGGAACAGACGCGC
>JACRIX010000039.1 GCA_016215645.1 Rhodocyclales bacterium | reverse complement strand
GAAACGGCATAGTGCGGCTCGCCCAGCGGCAGCGGCATGTCATACAAGAGCTGCATCTTGTCGCCGCTGATGTCGATCAGCTGGTGGCTCTGCGGCTGCAGCGGGCCGACCGGCACGAAACGATCGATGGAGAGCTTGTTCAAGGCCACCAGGTACTTGCCGGCGGGCTTGGTCGAATCGCCTTCCATAGTCATCAGGTGACCGATGTTGTAATGCACGCTGAGCTTGTCCAGCACCTTGCCTTCGCAGTAGTTCCACTTCGCCACTTGCGAATCGACATACAGCGAGGTGTAGGCGACGCAGGGCTTGCTGTCGTACTGGGTATGCAGCGGGCCAAGGCCCAGCGATACCTGGGTATGCAGCGCGTCCTTCAAGCCGATCACCGGAATGCCGTAGGCGTCCTTGGATTCGAACTTGCCGGCCTTGATCGCGGCCTGGATCTTCTCGAAGCTATACACCGAGACGTGCGTGTCGAGCTTGCCGGCGACGATGATGAACTTGCCATCCGGGGTGACATCGACGCCGTGCGGGCTCTTCGGCTCGGGGATCAGGTAGAGCAGGCCTTCCTTGATCGCCGTTTCCATCATGATGACCTTGTGGCCGTTGATGGTCTTGAAGCCCTTGCCGCCCTTGACCATCTCGGCGGCCTTCTTCCAGTTGAAGACGTGCAGGTAGTCGGTGTCCTTGGCGGAGCAGCCGGCTTCGTACGGCGGACGGCCCTTCTCGATGCCGCCGACGTAGCGCTCGGAGCAGAAGGAATTGGTGAAGGACCAGCCTTCCGAGGCCAGCTTGCCGGCGTCGGACAGATCCTGCCAGTAAGGCGGCAGCTCAAACGAGAAGGACTCGTTGGGGAGGATGCGGCCTTCCTTGCGGTCGAACTTCCAGTAGGTGACGCCACCGCGATACTTCTCGTTCATTTCTTCGAGCGGGAAGAACTTCTTGTTCTCCAGCGGCGCCGGATACTGCGCGGCTTCGATCACGTACTCGGTGTTGGTGGTGACGAAGGCGCCGCCGTGCTCGGACTTGAAGATCGGGTTGACCACGATCTGCTTGGTCTCGAAGTCGCGCAGGTCGATCACCGCCAGGCGCGGATTGGCCTTGTCGTTGATGAACAGGAACTGGCCGTCGTATTCGCCGTTGGTCTCCGACACCGCCGGATGGTGGGTATCGCCCCAGGTGATGTCCTTGCCGTCGATGCGGCCCTGGGCCAGCACTTTCTTCGAGCTTTCGTCGAAACCGTAGCCCTGCCAAGGCTCGGGCGTGAACACGCCGATGTACTTGAGGATGCGCATCGAGGGCACGCCGTAGACGATGACCTGTCCCGACTGGCCGCCCGAGCTGAAGGTGACGAATTCGTCACGCTTGCCGGTCGGCACGTAGGTCTTGGCCGCGGCCAGCAGATCCTGCTGGCTCAGGCCGCGCGCTTTCAGCACGTCCTGCAGGCTCTCGGCCGACCAGGCGGTCGCCGCCATGCCCATCCCCGCCGCGAACAGCAGCGTGGTGGCTTGCTTGCTAAACTGTTTCATATCGTTTGCTCCCATTCCGGTTGATACTGCGAATCGCTGCTTTGTCTGCATCCAACTTCGGCGCGCCGCCACGTCAAACTCCCCTGCGGCAATTTGTCGCACTTTGCGACAGCAGGGCCTTGCGTGACATTGATGTGAATCAATTTGGCAGACGAGTCGGGCGACAAGTGCCGTGCCGGTGCATCGCGCACCCGCTTCAAAGCCGATGAAATTCGACAAGTCCACGGCCGGCACCGTGGCGATGCTTGCCCTGCTGCTCGGCATCGCCGTCGCCGGCCATTATTTTTCGCCATTGTTGTTGCCGAAGGCGGACATCAAGGCCGTGCCGGACGCCGGCTGCGACCTGCAACGCCAGGCCTGCGCGGCGCTGCTGCCGGACGGAACGCGCATCGAACTGTCGATTGCGCCGCGACCGATTCCCATCCTCACGCCCTTGCGCGTGGAAGTCAGCCTGAGCGGAATCCGGGCGAACAAGGTCGAGATCGATTTCGCCGGCGAGACCATGAACATGGGCTACAACCGGGTGGAACTGGCGGCGAACAATGGCCGCCATGCGGGCGAGGCCTCGCTGCCGGTCTGTGTTTCCGGGGGGATGAACTGGATTGCGACGGTGCTGATCGAGACCGACCGGCAGCGGATCGCGGCGTCCTACCGCATCGCCGTCGGCTTTTGACGGGCTACTGTTTCGCCGGGCGCTTGAGCAGTTTGCGTTGCAGGGTGCGGCGATGCATGTTGAGCGCGCGCGCCGTCGCCGAGATGTTGCCCTGGTGCTCGCGCAACACGCGCTGGATGTGTTCCCACTCCATGCGATCCACCGACATCGGCACGGCCGGTGGCGCCGCGCTCGCTGCGCCGGCCGGCGACGGCACCTCAAGATCGTGGCTGAAGGCGCGCAGCAGGGTGTCGACATCCACCGGCTTGGCCAGGTACTGCACGGCGCCCAGCTTGATCGCATCGACCGCGGTGCTGATGCTGGCGTAACCGGTCAGCACCACGATGCGGGCATCAGGCAAAGCGTCACGCAAGCGCGGAATCAGCCCCATTCCGGAGGCACCCGCCAGGTTGAGGTCGAGCACGACCCAGTCCGGCGCCGCGGCCTGCGCGCCCTCCAATGCCGCCTCCGGGGTGGCGGCGACGAAGACCTCGTGGCCGCGCCGTTTCAGCGCCCGGGCCAGGGTGGTGCTGAAGGTGGCGTCGTCCTCGATCAGCAATATCGCTTCATTCATGACCCTGCGGTCTCCTGCTGGTCCGCACGCGGCAAGCGGATGCGTGCCCACGCGCCGCCGTCCGGCGGATTGTCGAGTTCGATGCAACCACCGCGGCGCTCTATCGCCGAGAACGCCAGCAACAGGCCGATGCCGGCGCCTCCCCGGCTTGCCGGGAGGGGTTCGCGACCCCCACGGCGAAGTACGTCGGCGCTGTAGCCGGGCCCACGGTCGCGGATGTCGATGGCGAGCTGCCCCCGGTCCCAGTCGAGCGCGACGCGGATCTCGCCGCCATCGGCATCCGCGGCATTGTTGAGCAGGTTTGCCAGCGCCTGTTCCAGCGCCGGATCGGGCGCCAGGCGTGGCAGCGCGCCGGCCCCGGCGACGTCGATCACGGCGCTCGACCGTGGCCGCATCGCCTGCCAGCGCGCGACGACGCCACGCAGCCACGCAGCCGCATCCTGCACCTGGATCTGCTCGGCGCGCGCCGCCCCGCTGCGCTCCGCCATGCCGCTGATGATGCCCTTGCACAGCGCGAGCTGCTCGCGCATCAGGGCCAGATCGGCGCGGGCGTCGGCGTCGAGCGTCGGCTCATGCTCCAACTCGCCGACCAGCACGGCAATGGTGGCCAGCGGCGTGCCCAGTTCATGTGCGGCGCCCGCGGCCAGCGCCCCCAGCGCCACCACACGCTCGTCGCGCAGGGCCTGCTCGCGTGCGGCGGCAAGGTGCCGGTCGCGTTCGCGGATCGAAGCGGTCATGCGCGCAACGAACCAGGCGATCATCGTCGCCGAGACCACGAAGGTCAGCCACATCCCGGCCAGGTGCAGGCGCGCCGCGCGCTCGACGTCGGCGATGGACAACGGCAGGTAGAGCCAGGTCAGCAGCGAATAGGCCAGCACCGCGAGCAGCGTCACGGCTGCCGTCAGCCGCCCCGGCAGGGACAGCGCGGCGACCGCCACGGGAATCAGTAACAGGGAGATCAGCGGATTGGCGGCACCACCGGAAAGATAGAGCAGGACCGCCAGCGCCGCCAGATCGACGCACAGCTGGCCGAACAGCTCAGCGGGACCAACCGATGCGGACGCGCCCGAACGCCATTGCAGCCAGGCGTTGAAGCCGCCGAGCGCACCCAGCACGGCGAGCAGGGGCGGCAGGGGCAGCGCCAGGCCGAGAAGAGTCGGCGCTGAGGACACGGCGATTGCCGCCGCCAGCAGCAGCCACCAGCGCAGAAGTATGCGGCGACGCTGGTCGAGGTAGAGGTTGGCGCCGTCGTTGGCAGTCGGGAATGCAGGCATTTGGCGATTATCCGACACAGATCAAGGAAAGGCGCACATCGCCCCTGCGACAATCGGTCGCATGACAGCGAATGGATGGAACCCGACGATGCGATGTCTCCGCATGACCCTGCTGGCGCTCGGCTTTGCCGTGAGCGCGCAGGCGCAGAACCTGGAGAAAGGCAAGGAGATCAACAGCACCTGCGCCGGCTGCCACGGCGAACTGGGCCAGGGCGGGTCGCGCGGCGAATACCCGCGCCTGGCGGGACAGAGTGCGAAATATCTGGAATCGCAACTCAAGGCCTTCCGCGCCCGTACCCGGGTAAATATCCCGATGTATCCCTACACCCAGGAGCGCGAGCTGCCCGACGAGGACATCAAGGATGTCGCGGCCTACCTGGCATCGATCGAATTGCCCACAAAATGGCCGGTGTTCAAGGACAGCGACGATGCCTTGACCCGCCTGACCCTGACGGAACGCGTCATGATCATTCCGCGAGCGCCGGGCAATCTCGCCAACGGCGAAGCGCTCTACCAGAAACAGTGTGTCACCTGCCACGGCAAGACCGGCATGGGGCGCGGCATGTTTCCGATGCTGGTCGGGCAATACACCAGCTACCTCAAGCGGCAGATGGAGAAGTACATCAAGGGAGAGCGCCCGCACGACGAGGAAACCGTTGGCGGCCTCCTGGACCAACTGAAAGAAGTGGAGCTACAGGACATCCTGGCCTATGTCACCACCCTTCAGGAACAGCAGTAGATGGCCCCTACAGCACCGACTTCAGCTGCATGTCTTCCTTGATGATGTGATCCACCAGCCAGTGGCGCAGCAGGCCGACCAGTGCGTCACGCGCTTCCTCGGGAATCGTGAGCGTGGATAGCGGCTCCGCGGCTTTCAGTTCGCGGATCGGCTTCGCCGCCTTCTGCAGTTGCTCGATCAGCTCACGATGGGCCGCCTTGTGCCGGTCGATCCCGGGATACATTGCCGCCATCATCAGGCGCTCTTCCAGCGCAAAATGCTGACGGGTATAGGTGGCAAGATCGTCAATCGCGTCGAACAGCCGGCCCAGGGCATACTCGCCGGTCAAGACGCCTTCGACGATATTGATGAGGTCCAGCAGATGTCGATGATCGTCATCGATCTGCCTGTAACCAATGCTGAAAGCGTCGCGCCAGACGATAGGCATTGCGTTCTCCGATGGCAATTCGTGCATGCGGCGGTACGGCGCCGGCTTCGGCCAGTGCGAGCTGAAGCTCCCCCGTTGTGCCGGCCGCCCATGTTCCGCGTGGACAATACCATCCGCGCCTGGCGCATTCAACGGCCGGACCGCCCCTCATTTGCGCACGGCGTGGCGCAGGACATCGGTCTTTTTCACCAGATCGAGCACCGAGCTGACTTCCATCTTCTGGAAGATCGCGGCGCGATGGGTCTTCACGGTATTGATCGAGACACCCAGCTGGCTGGCGATGTCGCTGTTCCTGCTGCCATTGACCACCAGCCAGAAGACCTCGCGCTGCGCCGGCGACAGCGACTCGAAGCGCCCGCGGACTTCCATCCGCTTCCTCTCCCGCGCCAGCGTCGCGGTCGGCGACGAGGTCGAAGCCGTGGGACGGTTATGAAACACATACTCATCGAGAATGGCCACCAGTTCGCCGTCGAAATCGATCTCGCTCCTCCTGCGGCGGCCCAGCTCGCTGACCAGCGTGGCATCGAACTGGACCGTGTGGTCGCCGATCCATTCCCTGATAACGCCCTCCATGCGCCCAGCCAGCACCCATGGGCACTCCTTGTCGATCTGCTGCGCAATCCGCTTCAACTGCTTCGCGATGCCGTTGTGGGCGGCCGTGTGCGCCTTGACGTGGGCGTTGCACTTCGCGGTCCGCGGCAGAAGTTCCATCATGCGTTCTTCGTAGGTCGAATGCCCGACGACGAAGGCCCGCAACTCGCCGGTGATCGACGCCAGGCGCTGATTGCAGCGCACGCGCTTGCGGTCACCGCATTTCTCGCAGGGGTGCTTCGGATCGCCGGCCGCCTCCGCGCAGAAGCACGCCAATTCCTCCACCATGCGCTCGAGAATCGCATGTTGCTGGTCGATCTCGGCGTGACCGGTAAGAACGATGCCCATACACACCCTGGATGGTGGCCCCTGATCGGATGCGCCCAGTATAGGCGTCGGTCAGGCGATTTCCATCACCCCGTGGGGTGATGACATGCCATCGGCCGGTCAGTAAAGTACGCGCCTTGCTTGCCGCACGGGGATAGAGAAACGATGGCCTACGAACTTGCCTGGGAGCCGCGAGGCGTGGCCCTCATCTATTCCGGGCTGGTCTCCTTCGACGACATCCGGAACGCCACCATCGGTTACCAGGGCGATTCCCGCTTCGACGACCTCCACTACGTGATCGCCGACTTTTTGCGCGTCACCGGCTGCAACGCCAAACCCACCGAAATAGACTATGTCTGGGCGCTCGATCTGGCGGCGGGAATCTCCAACCCGAAAATCAAAAAAGCCATCATCACCACCCATCCGGGGATCATTGCTCTCGCAGCTCACTACAAGGCCCAGGAGATTCGCGCCTTTCCCACCGAGGTATTCACCCAGGTTGACGATGCCAGGCGCTGGCTCGACGCCGGTCCGCCTGGCTGAACGCCGGAGCGGCCCGCCAGCGCTCAGCGTTCCAGGCTGGCCACGCAGTTGCGCCCGTTGCGCTTGGCGAGATACACGCCCTGGTCGGCGGCCTTCATCAGGTCGTCCACCCCGGTCATCACCGGCGTCCGCGTGGCGACTCCGATGCTGATGCTTCCTTGCCATTCGCCGGCACCCGCGCGCACCCGAAGTGCCGCGACTGCACGGCGGACGGCTTCGGCGAGTTGCATGGCGCCCGCCAGCGGAGTCGCCGGGCAGATGACGAGAAACTCGTCGCCCCCGAGGCGGCACACCAGGTCGTCCGTACGCACCGCATGCTGCAGGCTGGCCGCCAGCGCGCGCAATACGATGTCACCGGCGTCGTGGCCCTGGGTATCGTTGATCTGCTTGAAGCCATCGGCATCGATCATCATGCAGGCGAGTGCCGTGCCGTCGCGAACCGATGCCGCCCACTCCCTGGCGAAGGTATGCATTGCGTAACGACGGTTCGGCAGGCGGGTGAGCGGGTCGGTATTCGCCTGGTCTTCCAGCAGCTGGTTGGCCTCGCGCAATGCGTGAGTACGCTCCTCCACGCGCGCTTCCAGCGTCCGGTTCAGTTCCACCAGCTCGCGATTGCGCTCCGACACCTGGTGAAACAGGCCGTTCAGCGCCGCCAGCAGGGTGTCGGTGGCCGGGTCGTTGGTCGGCGACTGCGCCCGATAGGCTTCGTCGGCCGAACAGCCGGACTTGATCGCCGCCATCTGCTTGGCCATGAACTGATCGGACCCGAGAATATGGTAGGCCAGCCAGTGGGTGAGGAATTGCAGCAGCGACCGGGCGGCGCCGGAATTGCCCGGCGCCAGCCCCTTGTGCAGTTGCGTGACTTCATCAAGAAAACTCTGGTGGGCATGCGTGTGCTGCGCAACGTGTCGCTCATCCACGTGGGTGGCCACCATGAGGGACTCTTCCTCGGAAAAATGGTAGCGGGCGTAATCGGCCAGTTCGGCAAACACCTGCTCGAGTTCGTCGGGCAAGGCACCTTCCTGGCGCATGACCAGGTTGCCAAACCGATTGATGAGGTCTACCAGGCGGAAGTGCTGCTCGTCGACCTCGGTGAGCCCGGTGAGGAAATTCGAGTTCCAGTGAAAGGCTTCCATGGGCATCCGGCAGTGCGTTTACGGGAAAACCATTCTATAGCAACGGCTATCCCCGGCTGACTGCCGCTCGGCCCTTCAGCCGGCGATGCGCAAGCCGGTTTTTTTCAGTATTGCGGTGCTGTAGAGGATGTCGTGCCCGCGGCAGGCATCGCCCAGCAAAGTCGCGATCTCGGCAACGCGGGCGGTAACCTCGCCCCGATTCTGGCTGTGCACCATGGCGAACAGGTTGTAGGGCCAGTCCGGCAGGCGGCGCGGACGGCGGTAGCAGTGGGTGACGAACGCCAGCGCGCCGACCGTCGCCCCGAGCTCGTCGATGCGCTCGTCGGCCACGTCCCAGACCGACATGCCGTTGGCCGTATAGCCGATGGCATAGTGGTTGGGCACGGCGCCGATGCGGCGGATCACCCCCGTGTCCAGCATGTGCCGCAGGCGGGCAATGACTTCGTCGCCGGCTATGCCAAGCCCGGCGCCGATCACGTCATAGGGTCGCGGCACGCGCGGCAGGCCGCCCTGGGTGGCGACGATCAGGCGCCGATCCAGGGCATCGAGTTCAGGCACGGAGTTTCATCTCCACGAAGTATTCGCGCTCCTTGGGAAAGGAAAATACCCGTAGTCCCGTTACCTCCTCGATCGCCGCCGTGGTCACGGCGATGCCCTCGGGCGTCGCCGTCGCCAGAACGAACCACATGTTCAGCGCATGTTCGCGGCGATAGTTGTGGGCCACCTCGGGAAAGGCATTTACCTGCGCCGCGACGCGTTCGAAATCCACCTCCGGCACGCGCATCGCCGCCAGCACAAAAGCGCCGCCGGTGCGCTCGATCTGGAACATGGGGCCGAAACGCGTCAGCACCTTGCGGTCAAGCATGGCATCGAGGCGGCGCAACACCTCTGCCTCGGCGAGCCCTAGCCCTGCCGCCACCTCGCGGTAGGGTTCGGCCACCAGCGGAAAGTCGCCCTGCAGGGCGTTGATGATGCGGCGATCGGTCTCGTCCGGAGCCGCCGGGACCGCCTCAGACATGGACGTGGGTCCGCCGCTGGGCCACGCTGTCATCGAAATAGCGCGCTCCGCACTGCTTGAAGCGTCGCGTCGAGAACAGCACGGTCGCCGGCTGTCCGGCCAGCGCGGCGAGCCGGTCAAGCACCGGCCGGGTCTCCTCGCGCGAACGGCCGTGCACCATGCAATACAGGTTGTAGGGCCAGTCCGGCAGGCTGCGACGACGGCGATAACACAGCGTAACGCCCGCCTCGACGGCCAGGCGCTCGCCGATGCCATCGACCTCGTCATCGTCCAGATCGAAGACCACCATGGCATTCGAACGATAGCCGAGTTCATGATGGCGCACGACGATGCCGAAGCGCTTGATCATGCCCTCGTCGATCATGCCGGCGATGCGCGCCAGCACTTCGTCCTCCGGCATGAAAATCGTTTCACCCAACTGGCGGAAAGGCCGCGGCATGAGTTCCAGCCCCGGCTGCAGCGCCGCGATCAGGCGCTTCTCTTCGTCGTCGGGCTGGCGTGCCGAAACGCAGGTGACCGGTGCGGCCGACTTGTGGCCGGAGCCGAGGTCGAAACCGAGATCGATGTGGAATTCGTTCTCCAGCGGCAGTGCGATCACCGGGCACGCGGTATCGCGTTCTATCCCGGCGAGTACCGCGTCGAGCGCCACCTGATCGGCAGCGGTGGCGACGAACCAGAGGTTGTAGCGGTGCTCGCGCTGGTAGTTGTGGTTCACTTCCGGCCGCGAACTGACCAGCGCGGCGATGGCCTCGATGCGCCGAGGCGGCGCGGCGAGCGCGGCCAGGGTCGAGGCGCCGACGCGGCGCGGCGCGAACACGGCGCCGACGCGACTGATGGCGCCGCGCATCTGCAGCCGGCGCAAGGTGGTGAGAACCGCCGTCACGTCAGCGCCGACTCTTGCGCCCATCTCGGCAAACGGATGCGCGACGACAGGAAAGTCGCGCTGCCAGCCGTTGAGCAGCGCGAATTCGAGTGGCGAGTAGCGCGAATCCATGATCAGAATCCTATGCGCGCGGCGCGGCTGGTGAAAAAGATGCCCGAGGGCGCCTCGGCGGCCAGGCTGCCGATCCGGAGGAAGCTGCGGGTGTCGTAGATGACGATGCGATTGTCGTCGCGCGCCGAAATCCATACGGCCTCGCCGCGCGGCGTGAACTCCATGTGCAGCACGGCCTTGCCCGGTTGCAGGGTCTGCACTACCTGGCCGCTGAGAGTATCGATCACCTGTACCCAGCCGTTGTCGGGAAAGGCGAAATTGACCCAGATCTGGCGTCCGTCGGGGCTGGCCATGACGAACACCGGTTGACCCTTGACCGCGACGCGAGCGGTTTCCATCCAGGTGCTTGCATCAGCCACCAGGACTTCGTGGCGGCCAATCGCCGGCAGCCACGCGCGACCCGCGGCAACCGACCAGCCGCGCAGGTGCGGCATCTTGAACACGGGCAGCTTTTCTTCGCCCTTGCCGTACTTGTCGAGAATCCGCTGGACGCCCTTTTCCGGCTGCCAGAGATCAAGCAGAGCCACCCCATCCTCGCCGAACAACCCGGCCAGGTAGTGGCGGCCATTGGGCGTCACCAGGCCATCATAGGGCTGCCGGCCGGCCGGATAGCGCGCCGTCACCGGGCGCTTCGGATCGGAAAAGTCGCTGACCCAGATTTCGCCACCGTCGAACAGCGCATAGGCGAACTTGTTGCCCGGCACGTCGGCCAGCCCCACCACCTTGGAGAACTGGCCCGGCGCATATTCGGCCGGCACCTCCGACAGCAATTCGAGCGTGTCGGCATCGAAGGCCTTGATCCCGCCTGGCGTGTAGTTCTGCGCCACGACAATGCGGCCATCCTGCGAGATCGAGCCGCCGATGGCGTTGCCCGACTGCATCACGCGATTGACGATGCGCGCTTCGAGCAGGTCGAGCTTGGTCAGGCCGCCGTCGCGGCCGAAGACGTAGGCATAGCGCGCATCGCGCGAATACACCACCGAGGCGTGCGACAGGTCGCCGAGGCCGCCGATGCGCGCGTACGCCTCGCGGGAAGAAGTATTCACCAGGGTGACATGTCCGCTGGCGCGCTCGATGACCAGGCCGAGGTCGCCCGTGCCGCGCAACGGCACGGCACTCCCGCCTTCGCGCACGGCAACGCTACCGCAGGCCGCCAGCAGGATAGCTGTCGCAATCAGGCCAAGCAGATACAGCACTGTCCTCATTTTGGAAAACCCTCCATCAGCCGGGCGACGATCCACTGCGCCTCGTCTTCGGCAAGAAAGCGATGCCAGGGCGGCATCGCCGTGCCGGGGCGGCCACCAATGATCGTCGCCACCAGGCCCTCCGCCGGCTTGTCGGCGAGGGCGGCCGGCAGCAGGGCGGGGCCGAGGCCGCCCTGCAGCGTCATGCCGTGGCATGAACCGCAGTCCTGGCGCACCATATGCACCAGTTCCTTCTGCCTTGCCGGCGTCGGCTCGGCGACTGCCAAGCCCGCGCCAGCCAGCAGCAAGAGGCCAAGGGCGCCTGCGGCGATGCGCCTAATCAACATGGACCACGCCCTTCATTTCCTCGTGCGGCCCGCAGCGATAGGCATGGCTGCCCGGCACAGTGAAGGTCCGCTTCCAGCTTTCGCCGGGAAACAGCCGCTCGGACTCAAGGCCGCTTTCAGCAGGAAACAGCACCGAGTGGCTGGTGCGGTTTTCACGATTGATCCACTTCACCGTATCGCCGGCCTTGATGCGCACTTCGGGAGGCAGGAACTTGTAGTCCTGGATCGTCACATCGACGGTTTGTTGCCCCAGCGCACAAGCGGAAACGAGCGCCAGGAGACCCGGCACTCGTTTCAGGTAAGGACCGGCGACGAACATCTCCGGACTCGACGGGGAATTACTGCTTGGTCGCCTTCACGTCGCCGTCGGCACCGATGCCCAGCTTGTAGCCCAGCGAAACGTGATGGAAGCGGCCATGCGAATTGTCGGCATGGATGGCAAGACCGAAGGGCACGCTCTTGCCTTCGCCCGGATTCTTGCGCGTGAAGGTGACCGTGTAGGTATCGCCGCTCTTGCTGGCTTCCGCCTTGGCCCCGGTACCGCCGCCGCTCATCTTGCGCTCGGCGCCGACGCTGCCATCCGAGACCTTGTTGCCCTTGCTGGCCCATTGCACCAGCTCATAGGCCCCGGCCGTCACGTACTTCGACTTCTTCTCGTCGGCGCCGGGCATGGTCTTGGCATCGGCGTGGCAGCTCTGCCAGCACCCGTATTGGTCGGCCTGTGGCACCTTGGCATCGGCGAACAGCAGCGTCGCCTTGACCTCGTTGTCCTTGTCACCCTTGTCGGCGCCGCCGGACGGCGCCTTGAACGTCAGGCGGATGTAAAGGTTGGCGGCGTCATAGGCGGCCTGCACACTGACCGGGAAGCTCATGGTCTTGGGCGCGCCCTTGGGCTCCAGTTCCTTGTCGGCCAGGCGCTTGAAGTTGAAGTTCAAGGCCCCCTTCTCCTCGTGGCAGCCGACGCAGGTTTCACCTTTCTTCATGCCGGCGGTGCCGCTGTGGTCCGACTTCTTGGTCGCCCACTCGATCGGCGTGACACCGGGGTGGAATACATGCACGTCGCGCTTGGGCACCTTGCCCCAGTCGGGCGCGGCAATCGCGGCATGGGAACCGAGGGCCAGCAGGACGCCGGCGACGGCAGTGGAAACGATGGACTTGCTCATGTGCTGCTCCTTTCGAACGCGGAATTGAACGTGGCTGGCTCGACGATTCACTCGTCGTCGTCTTCCTTCATGCCCTTGGGTTTCTTGTGGGCGATGCCCTTGTGGCAGTCGATGCAGGTCTTCTTTTCGGCAATGCCGATCTTGTGCATTTTCGAGCCGCGCAGCTTCTGCTTTTCGACATCCATGGCATCGAAGGTATGGCAGTTGCGGCACTCGCGCGAATCATTGGCCTTCATGCGCGCCCATTCGCTTTCGGCCATCTGCAGGCGGTGCGTTTCAAATTTTTCAGGCGTATCGATGACGCCGGTGATCTTGCCCCAGACTTCCTTGCTCGCCTGGATCTTGCGGATCATCTTGTGCGTCCAATCCTTCGGCACGTGGCAGTCGGAACAGACGGCACGTACCCCGGTGCGGTTGCTGTAGTGGATGGTCTTCTTGTATTCCACATACACGTTGTCGCGCATCTCGTGGCAGCCGATGCAGAACTCGAGGGTATTGGTGGCCTCCATGCCGGTGTTGAAGCCACCCCAGAAGAAGATGCCGCCGAAGAAGCCCGCTACCAGAAGAGTCAGCAGCGAATACCTGGCGCTCGGCCGCCGCAGCATGGCGAGAAATCCGTTCTTTTGCGTATCCATGAAACCACCCTTTTCCCTGAATTGTCCTGATGCCCCACAGGATAAGGGGGCTTTCGCCCCCTCTCCTTGCTGCCAATCAAGTTTCGATCGATTTAGTAGATGTCATGCTGCGTGTTGTAGACGTTGAACTTGCCGGTCGGCGTGATCATCTTCGGATCGGTGATCACCTTCTTCATCTTCAGCGTCGCATCGTCATACACCACGATCGCCGACTGGTCGGTCTTGCCGCCCCACAACGAGATCCAGACTTCCTTGCCGTCGGCGCTGTACTCGGGATGCACGGCACGCTTGGTCGCCTTGGTCGGCGGCAGGCCGGAATCCTTGGCCACGTTCAGAATGGCCTTGGGCTTGGACAGGTCCGACATGCTCCATACGGCGACGGATTCGGCCAGGTCCTTGTCCGGGTTCTGCGGCGCGTCGGCCCAGAAGTGCTTGGACTTCGGATGCGTCTTGACGAACAGGTTGCCCGGAACGTGCTTCATTTCCTGGACCACCTTCCAGTTGTACTCCTTGTACTTGGCGTGCTCCTTCTTGTCCGAGGGCGTGGAAATCAAGGTCACGACATCGGCGCCGAGGTGGCCCGTGGCCCACACCGGACCGTACTTCGGATGCATGAAGTTGGCGCCGCGACCCGGGTGCGGGATCTTCGCGGTGTCGATCAAGGCCGCCAGCTTGCCGAGCTTGGTGTCGACTGCGGCGATCTTGTTCGAGGCGTTCGCCGCGACCAGGAAGTAGCGCTTCGAGGCATCCCAGCCGCCGTCGTGCAGGAACTTGGCGGACTCGATGGTGGTGGTCTTCAGGTTCTTGATGTCGCTTTAGTCAACCAGCAGGATCTGGCCGGTTTCCTTGATTTTCACCACCCATTCCGTCTTGATTTCGGAATAGACG
>JACRIX010000038.1 GCA_016215645.1 Rhodocyclales bacterium | reverse complement strand
TCGGCTTCCAGAACCTGTCGCGTGCGCTGATGTCGGGCATGCCGATCAAGATCCTGGTGGTCGATACCCAGGTGTATTCGAACACCGGCGGCCAGGCCTGCACCTCGGGCTTCATCAGCCAGGTCTCGGACATGGCGCCCTTCGGCTCGGCCCAGCGCGGCAAGCAGGAAGTGCGCAAGGAAATCAGCCTGATCGGCATGGCGCATCGTACTTCCTACGTGATGTCGGGCACCATCGCCCACGTCAATCACCTGATCGAAAGCTACATCGACGGCCTCAACAGCCGCCGTCCGGCGCTGTTCAACATCTACGCCGTGTGCCCGCCCGAACACGGCGTCGGCGACGACAAGAGCGTGGACCAGAGCAAGCTGGCGGTCGAAGGCCGCGCCTACCCGCTGTTCCGCTTCGACCCCGATGCCGGCACCACTTTCGCCGAATGCGTCAGCCTGGAGGGCAACCCCTCGCCGGACACGGACTGGCCGACCTACACGCTGAAGTATGTCGACGAGGCGGGTGCGACGCAGAGCATGGAACTGCCGATGACCTTTGCCGACTTCGCGGCGACCGAGGCGCGCTTCCTCAAGCATTTCCGCAAGGCGCCGTCCGAGACCTGGAACGAGAGCATGCTGCCGGTGGCCGAGTTCCTCGAACTCGATGCCGACGAGCGCGAAGGCAAATTTCCCTTCATCTGGGCGGTGGACAAGAAGAACCGCCTGATGCGCCTGCTGGTGACCAAGGAGCTCATCAAGTCGGTCGAGGAACGCCTGCATTTCTGGCGCCAGTTGCGCGGCCTGGCGGGTATGGGTGCCGAAGCGGCCGATGCGACTGAAGTCGAGAACCGGGTGCGCGAGGACCTGCTGGCGAAGATCAGCGCGGCGCTGGGGCAGGGGGGTGCGGTGGCTCCGGTCGGTGGCGAGACAAGAGTCGGCGCTGGCGACACGGCGATTTCCGCTGCGGGCGGCGGCGATTACGAGCCGGTCTGGGTCGAGTCGCCCGAATGCACCGCCTGTGACGAGTGCACCACGCTGGCGCCCAAGGCCTTCGCCTACAACGACCAGAAGCTGGCCGTGGTGATCAACCCGAAAGGCGCGAAGTTTGCCGACATCGTCAAGGCTGCCGAGAAATGCACGGCCGGCTGCATCCATCCCGGTACGCCCTGGAACATGAGCGAGCCGGGCGTCGAGAAACTCATGGCGCGGGCGGCAAAGTACAACTAGCCTCGACATGAAACTCGTCTCCTACTTCCGCGGCGAAGCCTTCCAGCGCGGCGTGCATCCGCCGAGCTGCAAGCTCACTGCCAACCGCAAGATCCGCCGCCTGCCCTTTCCGGACCGGGTGACGGTGCCGCTGTCGCAGCACATCGGCAAAGTGCCGCGGCCGATCGTGCGCGTCGGGCAGGACGTGGTGCGCGGCCAGCCCATCGCACGTAGCGACGAGTGGCTGTCGGTGCCGCACCACGCGCCGCTGTCGGGCGTGGTCGAGTTCATCGGCCTGCGCCCGGGCATGCGCGGCACCTGGATCGAGTCCATCGTCATCCGCGCCCATCGCGGCGCGACGCAGGAAGATTTGTGGGGCCGGCCGCGCGACCTGTCGCAGGCGACCGGCCAGGACATCCTGCAGGCGATCTGGGATACCGGCATGGTGGGCCTGGGCGGTGCGGCTTTTCCGACCCACGCCAAGCTCTCGGTGCCGAAGCAGGCGAAGGTGCACACGCTGGTGGTGAATGGCTGCGAGTGCGAGCCCTACCTGACCTGCGACCACCGCGTCATGGTCGAGCATGCCGCCGACCTGATCGCCGGCATCCGCTACGCCATGCGCGCTACCGGTGCGGTGCGAGCGATCATCGGCGTCGAGGACAACAAGCCCGATGCCGTGCGGGTGCTGCGCCAGGCCATCGCCGATGCGGCGGCGGCTGGGGTGAGCGAGGAAATCCACGTCGAGGCAGTGCCGACCAAGTATCCGCAGGGGTCTGAAAAAATGCTGATCATGGCGCTGTTCGGCGCCGAGATGCCGGCCGGCGGCCTGCCGATCGCGCTGGGCATGGTGGTCAGCAACGTCGGCACGCTGGCGGCGCTGGGCAAGCTGCTGCCGCTGGGGCAGGGCCTCACCGAGCGCGTGGTGACGGTGACCGGCTCCGGCGTGGCGAAGCCCGGCGACTACCGCGTGATCCTCGGCACGCCGCTCAAGTTCGTGCTCGATTACGCCGGTGTGCCGGCGGTGGATGCGCTCGATGCGCGCCAGGTGATCCTCGGCGGGCCGATGATGGGCCAGGCCATCGGCTCGCTCGACGTGCCGATCACCAAGGGTGTTTCGGGCGTGCTGGTGTTCCGGCGCGAGGACATGCTGGAGCGCGAATCGCGCCAGACCTACCCCTGCATCAAGTGCGGCGAGTGCGTCGAGTCCTGCCCCATGGGGCTGAATCCCTCGACCCTGGGCATGCTCGCGGCGAAGCGCGAATACGACTTGATGGGCGAGCAGTATTTTCTCGGCGACTGCTTCGAGTGCGGCTGCTGCACCTATGTCTGCCCGTCCAACATCCCGCTGGTGCAGCAGTTCCGCGTCGCCAAGCAGATCCTGCGCGAGAAAGCGGCATGACTCAGCCATTGATAGAGATTCGCTCCGCGCCGCACGTGCAGGCGGCGAAGACGGTCGAGACCATCATGCGTAACGTGGTGTACTCGCTGCTGCCGATCTGCGCCTTCTACGTCTTCCAGTACGGCATCTCGGCGCTGGCGTCGATCGCGGTGGTCACCGGCGCCTGCCTCGCCACCGAGCGTTTCTTCGTCGGCACCGGCACCCAGGCCGGGCGATTGTCCGACTATTCGGCCGTCATCACGGGGCTGCTGCTGGCGCTGACCTTGCCGCCGGGCTTCCCGCTGTGGATGGGGGCGGTCGCCGGCATCGTCGCCATCGCCTTGGGCAAGGCGCTGTTCGGCGGCATCGGCTTCAACGTCTTCAATCCGGCGCTGGTCGGCCGCGCCTTTGTCCAGGCGGCATTTCCAACGGCGATCGCGACCTATACGCCGTCTTTCCTGCCGGGCCGCTTCACCGAATTCATCCCGTCCACGCTGGCCTGGCCGCTGATGATTCCGGCCGACGCCGCGGTCTGGCTCAAGGCCAAGCACCTCGATGCGCTGGCCGGGGCGACGCCGCTGGCGAAATGGAAATTCGACGGCGTGCTGGCCAATGCCGACGAGTTGCTGACCTCGCTGTCCGGCCACATGGCGGTGGGGCCGTCGCCGCTGCTGATCCTGGTCTGCGGCGCCTATCTCGCGGCGCGGCGCTTCATGGACTGGCGCATCCCGCTGGCCGTGCTGGGCAGCGCGGCGCTGACCGCCTGGCTGCTGTTCGCCTTCGATCCGGCGCGCTATCCCAATCCCTTCTTCATGCTGTTCTCCGGCGGCCTGATCCTTGGCGCCGTGTACATGGCCACCGACATGGCAACCTCGCCGGTGACGCCCAAGGGCATGTGGGTGTATGGCGCGCTGATCGGCCTCCTGACCGTAGTGATCCGCTATTACAGCGGCCTGCCCGAGGGCGTGATGTACGCGATCCTGATCGCCAATGCCGCCTCGCCGCTGATCGAGAAGATCACCCAGCCGGTTCCCTTCGGCCGCGGCGCCATTCTTGGCATGGACCGCGTGAAGAAGCGCGCTTCCTATCCGCTGAACCCGGGTTACATCTCGCGCGAAGAAGCCAGCGCGGTGACGCCGAAGAAGCGCTTCCTGCCGAACAAGCCGAAAAAATGAGCGCTCCATCCGCCAACGACAAGAAGGTGATCCCGATCGCGGTTGCGGCCGCGGCGGCGCCACCGCCCGAATCGCCCACCGGCGCGATGATCCGCAGCCTCGGTCTGGTCTCGGCGATCTGCGGCCTGATCATCGTCGGCGCCTACCAGGGCACGTATGACGCGGTCGCCGCCAACAAGCGCATCGCCACCGAGCGCGCGGTGTTCAAGGTGCTGCCGAAGGCAAAGACGATTGCCGAGTTCCTTGCTCAACCGGGCGGAGGCGTCTCAAGAGTCGGCGCTGGCGGCACGGCGATTCCGCCCGGATCGGTCAAGTTCTTCGCCGCCTATGACGAGTCCGGCAAGCTCGCCGGCATCGCTGCCGAAGGCGTGGGCAAGGGTTATGCCGACAACGTGCGCATCATGTTCGGCTACCAGCCGGACTGCCAGTGCGTGGTCGGCATCGGCGTGGTGGCCATGCGCGAGACGCCGGGCATCGGCGACAAGATCATCACCGACAAGGAATTCCTCGCCAATTTCACCGCGCTCGATGTCAAGCTGAAGAGCGATCTCTCGGCGCTGGCCAACGAGGTCAGGACGGTCAAGCGCGGCAGCAAGACCAACGCATGGCAGATCGACGCCATCGCCGGCGCCACCATCACTTCGCGCGCCGTGGGCAGGGCGATCAACGATTCGGCGCAGGCGCTGCTGCCGCGCCTGGTGCCGAACCTGGACAAGCTGGGGAGCAAGTCATGAGCACTGCCGCACCGCAAACCTGGGACGAGTTCATGGAAGGCGTCTGGCGTCAGAACCCGGTCTTCGTCATGGTGCTGGGCATGTGCCCGACGCTGGCCGTCACGGTGTCGGCGATCAACGCGCTGTCGATGGGCGCGGCGACCCTGTTCGTCCTGGTTTGCTCCTGCGGGCTGGTGTCGCTGATGCGCGCGGTCACGCCCAAGGAAGTGCGCATCGCGGTGTACATCGTGATCATTGCCACCTTCGTCACCGCGGTCGATTACGCCATCCAGGCCATCAGCCTCGCCCTCTACGATGCGCTGGGCGCCTTCATCCAGCTGATCGTGGTGAACTGCATCATCCTCGGCCGCGCCGAGGCCCACGCCTCGAAGAACACCCCCCTGCCGGCGATGATCAATGCCGCCGGCATGGGGGTCGGCTTCACCCTCGGCCTGCTGGCACTGGGCGTGGTGCGCGAAGTGCTCGGCGCCGGCAGCTTGTTCGGCGTCGCGCTGTTCGGCGCCGGCTTCCAGCCCTGGGTGATCATGGTGCTGCCGCCCGGCGGCTTCTTCGTCCTCGGCGCCTGGCTCTTGTTCTTCGCCTGGCTGGAGCGGCGCAAGCTGCGCCGCGCGGCATCACTCACGGAGGCTGGCCAGCATGTCTGAATCCGCTTTCCAGATTTTCGTCAACGCGCTGCTGGCCAACAACTTCGTGCTGGCGATGTTCCTCGGCCTGTGCCCCTTCCTCGGCGTCTCCGGCAAGCTCGACACGGCCTTCCCGATGGGCGTGGCGACCACCTTCGTCATGCTCGTGGCGTCGCTCTGCGCCTACGGCCTCAACCTGCTGCTGACCGCCTTCCACCTCGAATTCCTGCGCCTGATTTCCTACATCGTGATCATCGCCTCCTCGGTGCAACTGGTCGAGATGGTGCTGAAGAAATACAGCCCGGCGCTGTTCCGCGCCCTGGGCATCTACCTGCCGCTGATCACCACCAACTGCGCCGTGCTCGGCGTGGCGCTGTTCCAGACCGCGCGCGACTACGATTTCGTGCAATCGGTCACCTTCAGCATCGGCGGTGGCGCCGGCTTCACCCTGGCGCTGGTGCTGATGGCCAGCGTGCGCGAGCGCCTGACGCTGTCCAACGTGCCGGACCTGGCGCAGGGCACGGCCCTGTCGCTGATGCTGGCCGGCATCCTGTCGCTCTCGTTCATGGGCTTTGCCGGGCTGGGCGGATGATGAGCCTGTATCTGACCACCATCGCCATCATCTTCGCCCTCGCCCTGGGCGGGATCCTGGTCGACCGCATCTACCGCCGCTTCGCCGTGCGCCATCCGCAACTCGGGCCTTTCCGCGACCCCGGCAAGTGCGGCTGCCGTGCCGCCGGCAGCGGCTGCGCCACGTCTTGCAGCGCCGAGCCATCCCATCATTGATTTTCCTGGAGCCAACGCCATGCATCCCATCGTTCCACCCGCCGCCCCGCCCGCGCGGACCTACAGCGCGACCCTGACTCAGTCGCGCCGCATCACGCCACCGGCCTCGCGCGAGGAAGTCCGCCACCTGGTGCTGCGCACCGGCGACCTGTCCTTCGACGCGACGCTGGGCAACCTGATCCGCGTCATGGCGCCGGGGCAGTTTGGCAACCGCAGCCACGCCCGCCTGTATTCGATCATGGACCTGGAGCGGGGCAAGGACGGTACCGAGTTCGCCATCTGCGTGCGCCGCTGCAGCTACATCGACGAGTTCAATGGCGAGGAATACAGGGGTGTGGCGTCCAACTACCTGTGCGACCTGCGCCCCGACGACCGCGTCGAGTTCGCCGGGCCGGTGGGCTACCCCTTTGTCATTCCCGAGGACAAGACGGCCGACATCCTGATGCTGGGCATGGGCACCGGGATTGCGCCGTTTCGCACCCTGATCCGCCAGATCTACGAAAACATCGGTGGCTGGAAGGGTCAGATCCGGCTGTTCTATGGCGCCCGCAGCCCGCTGGAAATGCTCTACATGAACGACGAGAACAGCGATCTCGCCAACTACTTCGACCAGCCGACCTTCAAGGCTTTCCAGGCGGTCAGCCCGCGTCCGGCGCTCGACGCCCCGGTGGCGCTCGGCGCCGCGCTGGAACGGAACGCCGCCGAAGTCTGGGCCATGCTGGAAGGCACGAACACGCGGGTCTTCGTCGCCGGCACCGCCAACCTGCTGCCGGCGGTCGAGCAGGCGATGATTGCGGTGGCGGGCTCCGGCGCCAACTGGCTGCGTGTCGAGAATGCATTGAAGGCGAGCGGACGCTGGAGTGAGGTGTTGTATTGATGCGCCGCCGCATAGATAGTCCTGCTTTTTGCATATTGCAGTCTGATGCCGTCGTCGTCGCGTTGCCGGATAATTTGACACACCGGCCATGACGCCGGTACCGATTCCGGGATACATGACTTGGGGAGGAGCGATCATGGGAATGCTGGACTGGTTCAAAGGCATCATGAAGGGGGACAAGGGAACGCCGGAACAGGCGCTGGCGGCTGCCGCAGGGACGGGGAGCGACGAGAACGGCGCGGAGATTGCCGGCCTGAATTTCAAGACCGCGGTCGATGCCCACATGAAGTGGAAGGTACGGCTGGAGAGTTACATCAGCGGCACCAGTACCGAGCAGTTGAAGGTCGAGGTGGTCTGCCGCGACGACCAGTGCCCGCTGGGCAAGTGGATCTACGACCAGGGCGGCGAGAAGTTCGGATACTCCGAGACCTTTTTCGACATGAAGGTCCATCACGCCATGTTCCATCGCTGTGCCGGCAAGGTGCTGGCGGCGGCGCAGGCCGGCGACAGCGAAAGCGCCACGCGCTTGCTGAATACCGGGGAATACGTCAAGGCCTCGGAGCGCGTCAAGATGCTGCTGGCGCGCCTGTTCGTGATGGCCTCGGAAGGCAAGGAGGCGATCGATTCGCATGTGCGCTGGAAGGCGCGACTGCGTGACTTCATCCAGGGCAAGAGCCAGGAAGACCTCAAGGCGGACGCGGTGTCACGCGATGACCAGTGCACCCTTGGCAAGTGGATTTACGGCATTGGCGGCGAGCGCTTCAGCAGCAACCCGGCCTTTTCCGTATTGAAGTCACGCCATGCCCAGTTTCACCGTTGCGCGGGCGATGTGCTGGAGGTCGCCGGACGTGGCGACAGCCAGACCGCCCTGCACATGCTGGAGGAGGGGGCCTATCCCGATGCCTCGGAACAGGTTGCGGCGGCCATCGTCAAGCTGTTCCAGAAGCCAAGTCCGGTCGCCTGAGCAAGGACGCCGCGTGGCATCCGGATCCGGCGAACGCCGGGTCGGGATGCTCAATGCGGATAGACGTTTACCCTGCAGGGCACATCGCGCGGGCAGAGCACCGAACGCACCAGCTGTTGTGGCCGGCCTTCCTGCCAGGACCATTCGTAGGGGAAGGTGAAAATACGGATGTTCCAGATCGAAATGGACTCGCGGACCAGTTCGATGTTGGCCTTGTACATGCGTTCGGCATCGGCCCCCGATTTGCCGTGCAGTTCCTGGTGCAGCTGCGTCAGGAATGCGTCGAGGCGCTCGTCGGCAAGCACCGGATAGGGCAGGTCGCGATCCACCATGCAGCGAATGAAGTTGGTGAAGAGCGGTGGTCCATCCTGGCCGACCCAGCAGTCCAGCCCCACGGGTCGTGCCGGCGCCGGCGCCGTCTGGGCGAGCGCGTTGCCGACAAGGAGCAGGAGCAGCAGTGCTGCCCGGCGCAGCGAGTTCATGGCGAAATCATAACAGCTGGCGATAGGGGTGTGGCTGATGGCTTGATTCTTGCACTAATGTGGCGTTTTGGTTTCGATTCAGCCTGTTTTTCCCGAAAATGGGGACGCGCGTGGGTCGAACAGGCGATCAGGGTAATTCCATCCTGACCACAATTGCAGGGGTGTCCGTAGATCATGAATCCAGTGCGCAGCATCAAAGGCCTGCTTCTCGCCGCTGGTGCCGTTTTCTCGATTGCGATATTCGCGGCGACGGTTTTCGTGGTTTCGGGAATTTACGATCGCTCGGTCCGCGATGATGCGGTCGAGGATGCATCGTCCTTTGCCGAGCTGACCTTCAACGCGATGTTCGAGCTGATGAGCACCGGTTGGAGCCGGCAGCAGATGGAGGCCTATGTGCGGGCAATCCAGAAGTCCGTGGACCACACCCAGCGCCAGATCGACATCTACCGCGGCCCGAAGGTCAGCGAACTGTTCGGCGAAATCGCGCAGAAAGCTACCGACGCGGAAATCCAGCGCGCCCTGAAGGATGGCGAGCGGCGACATACCGAGGCGGGCGACACGATTCGCGTTGTCTATCCCCTGCGGGCGCAGGAGGTTTGCCTCAAGTGCCACGTCAATGCGGCTGCCGGTGACGTCCTCGGCGTGATCGACGTGACCCAGCATGTCGGCGAGAACATCGCTTCGCACCGCGCCCGCTTCACCTGGGCCTTCGCCCCCATCGTGCCGGTGATGCTGATCGTCACCCTGCTCATGGTGCTCTACATCCGGCGCCGTCTGGAAGGGCCGATCGCGACGCTGGCACGCGACATCCGGGCGGTGAACCGGATTGCCGACTTGCGGGCGCTGGTCGCGCGCAAAGAGGATCTTGGCTTTTCCGAGTTCAATTCGGTCGCCGACGAGGTTCGCCAACTGACCGAGCGCATCCGCTCCATTGCGGTGGATAAGGACATGCTCGAATTCGAGATCCGCCTGCTGGAGAAGTTCATCCTCACCACCGAGGTGATCAAGGATTGGCGCGAGTATGTGAACCAACTGATCCTCGATATCGATTCGGTGGTGCCGGCCTACACCATGTTTTCGCTGTTCAAGGTCGGGGATGAAGCCTACGACCTGGAGATCTTCTGGCGCGGACGGCCGACCGAGCCGGTCAAGCGGGTGTTCGAGAACTGCCTGCAACAACTGCTGAAGCGCTCCCGGGAGTTCGAGTCCGGGCTGGCAATACGGGTGCGACACAACGTCGCCGACAACACCCTGGTGGTCGATGCCCTGCGCGAGGAGGACATCGAGGTCCAGGTCAAGTCCCTGATGGTCAGTTCGCCCAAGATCGGGGGCATCGTCGGGATCGGCATGCAGCCGCAGCACGAGATGGATCCGATGCGCCTGCTGGTGGTGGAGAGCATTCTCGCCACGCTGTTGAACGTGGTCGGCTCGGTCAAGGCCATCGATAAATACACCAAGGATCTGGAGTACTACGCGACACGCGATCCGCTGACCAATCTCTACAACCAGCGCGTGTTCTGGGAACTGATCGAAAGCGAAGTGCTGCGCTCGTCTCGCCACGGCGACAAGTTCAGCCTGTTGCTGATCGATGCCGACAATTTCAAGTCGGTGAATGACAGCTATGGCCACGGCGCCGGCGACAGCATGCTGCAGATGGTGGTGGCGTCGATCCGTTCGGCGATCCGCGACGATGACTTGCTATCGCGTTATGGCGGCGACGAGTTTGCCGCCATCCTGCCCGAGACCGACATGGCGGCCGGCGAGGCCGTGGCGCGGCGCATCCTTGACGCCGTGGCGGCGGTGAGCATGACGGCCCCCGACGGTGCGGCGATCAGCAGTTCGGTGTCGATCGGCATCGCGACCTATCCCGATCACGCCAAGGGCATGAAGGACCTGTTCCTGGTCGCCGACAACATGATGTATCGGGCCAAGGCCGAGGGCAAGAACCGGGTGATGGTGCCCAGTGATGAAGATGTGGTGGAAGTCTTCCGCACCATGGGCGAGAAAAGCATGATGATCCTCAACGCGGTCGAGAAGCGCAGCGTGGTGCCCTTCTTCCAGCCGATCATCAATGTGGCCGGCAGCCAGGTCGAGGCCATCGAGGTGCTGTCGCGCATCCGCATGGAGGACGGTAGTTTCGTCATCGCCGAGGAGTACGTAGCCA
Organism: Rhodocyclales bacterium; assembly: GCA_016215645.1. Lineage (GTDB taxonomy): Bacteria > Pseudomonadota > Gammaproteobacteria > Burkholderiales > Rhodocyclaceae > Sulfuritalea. The sequence goes on along the minus strand of JACRIX010000038.1, from coordinate 1,063 downwards.
TCGCCGAGAAGATGGGCGTGATGCACAAACTCGATTTCATCCAGTTGGAGAAGACCCTGGAGGCGGTCGAGGAAACCGGCTATGGCGGCCTGCTGTTCATCAACATGTCGCCGCGCGCGCTGGTGCTCAATGACTTCGTCCAGGAGACGCGGCGCATCAGCAGGCGCTTCAACATCGATCCGACGCGCCTGGTGTTCGAAATCACCGAGCGCGAGACGATCAAGAACATGGCGCTGCTGGAGCGCTTTATCGCCACCCTGCGCAATGAAGGCTTCAAGCTGGCAATCGACGACTTCGGCTCGGGCTTTTCGTCTTTCCACTACGTCAAGCGCTTCCCCATCGACTTCCTCAAGATCGAGGGCGAGTTCATCCTCGGCATGAAAAACAGCGAGAAGGACCGGGCGCTGGTGCGCAGCATCGTGTCGCTCAGCCATGATCTGGGCATACGCACCGTGGCCGAATACGTCGAGGACGAGGACGTGTTCCAACAGGTCATCGCCCAGGGCATCGACCTGGCGCAGGGCTTCCACATCCACCGGCCGAACATTTCACTCGGCGACGCCATGCGGTCCGGGAGGGATCGACCGCGCAAGGGGTGCAGCCCCGGCGGCCAGCCATCCGCGCAAAGATCTGCCTGAAGGTAGCGCGGATCCGGGCTGCCTGGCGTCAATTCTGTGCAACGGTGACGCGGTTGCGCCCGCTGGTTTTCGAGGTGTAGAGCGCCGCATCGGCCCGGGCGATGAAGTCGGTCGCGCGCTCCCCGCCGCGCAAGCTGGCAGCGCCGAGCGAGACCATGATGTTGGCCACGGCGCCTTGATCGCCGCTGCGTTTGATGCGGCAGCGCTCGACAATGCCGCGGATCCGTTCGGCGAGCTGGCGCGCGCCTTCCAGTGGCGTATCCGGCAACAGGACGATGAATTCTTCGCCGCCGTAGCGCGCCGCCGTGTCCTTTCCCTTGACATTGTCCTGGAGTATCTGCGCCACCGCGCGCAGCACCTTGTCGCCAAACACATGGCCGTAGGTGTCATTGACCTGCTTGAAGTGGTCGATATCGGCCATCAGC
>JACRIX010000007.1 GCA_016215645.1 Rhodocyclales bacterium | reverse complement strand
GCCATCTGCAAGGCGAAATTCACCAAGGTGCTGCCCTACTACGGCTTCAAGATGAGCATGGTCGGTGGCGTGCACCAGTTGGTCAGCACCGCCATCGTGCTCAATAGCGAACAATAATTTTTTCCGGAGACCCGCATGTCCGCCACCACCGAAACCCAGACCGAAAAGCTGACGTTCCGCCGTTACAAGGATGGCGATGTCAAAGTCAAACGCTGGCAGGACGAAATCTTCCAGGCCAGCTGGTCGCACAAGTGCCCGACCTACATCCAGTCGACCCCACCCTGCCAGGGCTCCTGCCCCTCGGGCGAGGACATCCGCGGCTACCTCAATATCGTGCGCGGCATCGAGAAGCCCCCCGTCGGCGCCGACGGCAAGCCTTCCATGCCCTGGCAGGAATATGCCTGGCGCCGCCTGACCGAAGCCAACCCCTTCCCCGCCGTGATGGGCCGCGTCTGCCCGGCGCCGTGCGAGACGGGCTGCAACCGCAACGAGGTCGAGGACCACGTCGGCATCAACTCGGTCGAGCATTTCCTCGGCGAGTATGCGATCACGAACAAGCTCCAGTTCAAGAAGCCCGAGACACAGACCGGCAAGAAGGTTGCCGTCCTCGGCGGCGGCCCGGCCGGCTTGTCGGTGGCCTACCAGCTCGCAATGCGGGGCCATGGCGTCACGGTGTTCGACGACCATGAATACCTCGGCGGCATGATGCGCTACGGCATCCCGGGCTACCGCACGCCGCGCGACGTCCTCGATGCCGAAATCCAGCGCATCCTCGACCTCGGTGTCGAAGTTCGCCTGAAGACCAAGGTCGGCGTCGACGTCACGATGGACCAGATCAACCAGGAATTCGATGCTGTCTTCCTCGGCCTCGGCGCCCAGGGCGGCCGCGCCCTGCCGGCCGAAGGCGCCGACAACGTCTCCAACGTGGTCACCGCCACCGCCTTCCTCAAGGCCTTCAATGACGGCCGCCTGCAGCACGTCGGCAAGCGCGTGGTGGTGGTCGGTGGCGGCGATACCTCGATGGACGTCGCCACCGTCGCCCGCCGTCTCGGCCATATCGAGCATTCCAAGCCCACCGACTGGGAAGCCGCCATCGCCGGCCAGCTGGCGCAGGATGCCGCCGACATCTCGCGCCGCCAGGGCGCCGACGTCACGCTCACCACTGTCTATATGATGGCCAGCAAGCAGGAGATCGAGCACGCCGAGTCCGAAGGCATCACCATCATGGGTGGCTGGATGCCGGTCGCCGTGCTGAAGGGTGCGGATGGACGCGCCACGGCCCTGCGCGTCATGCAGTGCGAAGCCAAGATGGTCGGCGGCCGCCTCGACATCAAGAAGATCGAAGGCACCGAGAAGGACCTGCCGGCCGACCTGATCGTTTCCGCCATCGGCCAGACGGTGGACCTCACCGGCCTCGAAGTGTTCAGCAACGGCAAGGGTGCCGTGAGCGCCGACAAGAATTACCAGGTCGCCGGCAAGCCAGGCGTGTACGCCGGCGGCGACGTCATCCGTCCGCATCTGCTGACCACCGCCATCGGCCACGGCGCGATTGCCGCCGACGGCATCGACCAGTTCCTCGCCGGCGTCGAACCGGGCCGTCGCCCCAAGATCGACGTGCATGGCTTCGACCTGATGCGCAAGTACCTCGAAAAGGGTGTGCAACTTGGCGAAATCAAGGATTATCAGACCGGCACCGATGCCAACAAGAATGCGGTGCATAACTTCGACAACCGCTCCGAGCGCTACGTCATCCCGCACGACCAGCTCTTCCTCGGTCATTTCCAATACACCGCGCGCAACAAGCGCCACATCACGCACCTCAACAAGGACAGCGCGCTGGGCAACTTCGAAGAGCGTCTGGAAGCCCTCTCCGAACAGCAGGCGGTGGGCGAAGCCAAGCGCTGCATGAGCTGCGGCCTGTGCTTCGAATGCGACAACTGCGTCGTGTATTGCCCGCAAACCGCGGTGTACAAGGTCAAGAAGACCGAATCCATGACCGGCCGCTACGTCGCCACCGACTACGACAAGTGCATCGGCTGCCACATCTGCTCCGACGTCTGCCCCACTGGCTACATCCAGATGGGATTGGGCGAGTAATTACGCCATGAAGCAGCTGCGCCTCCTCGCCGCCCTGCTCTTTGCAGCCATCGCCGTGTCGCCAGCGCCGACTCTTGCCGGCGAGGGCGGACGCACGCCCAAGCCCACGGTCTCGATCGAGAATCCCGGGCATTGCGTGGCACCGGCCGAAGAAATGCGCCGCAACCACATGGAGATGCTCAAGCATCAACGCGACCGCAGCCTGCGCCAGGGCATACGCGGCGAGCCGGCCTCGCTCAACGCCTGCATCGAATGCCATGCCAGCAAGACCACCGGCTCGGTACTGGGCGACGGCAAGGCCTTCTGCCAGGGCTGCCATGAGTACGCCGCGGTCAAGCTCGACTGTTTCGAATGCCACCAGCCCAAGGCCAGGTTCAAGGCCGCAGGATTGAAACCATGAACGCGCCCGAGCGCAATCCCCGCCGCGCCTTCATCGCCGCTGCCGGCGCCGGCGTAGCCGGTCTCGGCTTCACCGCCATTGCCCCCGGCCTGCACCTGATGGCGGTTGGCGAGGCCAATGCGGCTGCCCGTCCGGCAGGTACCGCCGCGTCCCCGGCCGTGCGCTGGGGCCTGCTGATCGACGCGACCAAGTGCGCACCCGGTTGCACCAAGTGCATCGACGCCTGCCACGAAGAAAACGGCGTCAGCGAACAACTGCCCGATCCGCGCCAGAACTCGCAGTGGATCCGCAAGATCGAGCTGGTCGACCGCCGCAACGGCCGCGTCACCACGCTACCCATGATGTGCCAGCACTGCGCCACGCCGCCCTGCGTCGATGTCTGCCCTACCGGCGCCTCGATGAAGCGTGCCGACGGCATCGTGCTGGTCGACCGCCACACCTGCATCGGCTGCCGCTATTGCATGATGGCCTGCCCCTACAAGGCGCGCTCGTTTGTTCACACCAACCTCAGCGAGCAGAATCCCGAGGTTCCGCGCGGCAAGGGTTGCGTCGAATCCTGCACGCTCTGCGTGCATCGGGTGGACAAGGGCCAGCAACCCGCCTGCGTCGAAAAATGTCCGGAAGGCGCAATGACGTTTGGCGACCTCAACGACCCCACCAGCGCCATCGCCAAGCGCATCGCCAGTGTGCCGACCACCCAGGTTCGCGGCGATCTGCGCCTTGACCTCGGCGTCCGCTACCAGGGAATCTAGCGCCCATGCCTTCGACGAGCCAACTCGGATCATGAGACATCGCGCTTTCGTTACCGCGGGGGCTGGCAAGTTGACCCGCCCCTCCCATCCTCCCCTCACGGGGAGGCTACTGATCGGCTCGCTGCGCTCGGTAACTGGCTTAAGCACCAAGGATTGGATTTCACACTGATTATGGCCACCTTGAATCCCCGCCACGAAGAAGGCCTGTTCTACGTGCTCGCCGCCCTGGGCGGTCTGGTCGCCGCCATTGGCGTCGGTGCCGCGCTGTACATGGAACACACCGGCCACGTCGTCACCGGCATGAACAACCAGATCGTCTGGGGCCTGCCGCATGTCTTTGCCATCTTCCTGATTGTCGCGGCCTCCGGCGTGCTCAACGTCGCCTCGATCGGTTCGGTGTTCGGCAAGAAGGCCTACAAGTCGCGCGCGCCGCTCTCCGCCCTGCTCTGCATTGCCATGCTTACCGGCGGCCTGGCCGTGATCATGCTCGACCTTGGCCGGGCTGACCGCCTGATGGTGGCCGCCACCCACTTCAACCCGACCTCGGTGTTCGGCTGGAACGTGATCCTCTACCCCGGCATGTATGCCATCGTCGCGGTCTATCTGTGGACCCTGATGGAACAGCGCATGAACCCGTATTCGAAGGCCGCGGGCCTGGCCACCTTCATCTGGCGCATCCTGCTGACTACCGGCACCGGGTCCATCTTCGCCTTCCTCATCGCCCGCCAGGCCTATGGCAGCGCGTTGCTGCCGGCCATGTTCATCATCATGTCCTTTGCCTGGGGCCTGGCCGTGTTCATGATCGTGCAAAAGACCATGTTTGGCTGGAATGCCATGACGCTGCATCCGGCGATCCGTTCCCGCATGAAGAATCTGCTCGGCACCTTCATCGCCGCCGTGTTCTACTTTGTTGCCACCTATCACCTGACCAACATCTACTTCGCCAAACAGACGGCCTTCGAAGAGTTCATCCTGTTGTCGGGCGGCATTTTCCCGACGCTTTTCTGGGTCGGCTACGTGCTGCTCGGCACCATCATCCCCTTGCTGCTGATCTACGTTCCCGACCTCAACCGCTTCCGTGGTTCGGTGTTCGCCGCCTCCGCCCTAATCATCGTCGGCGCCTTCTGCCTGCTCTACGTCTTCATCATCGGTGGACAGGCCTTCCCGCTGGAGATCTTCCCCGGCTACGACGTCAAGAGTGATTTCATGGACGGCGCCATCGACCACTACAGCGCCAGCCTGCCGGAAGCCCTGCTTGCCTTCGGCGGCCTGGGCATCGCCTTTACCATCACCACCATCGGCGTCCGTGTGCTGCGCTTCCTGCCGCAGGACGACATTGCCGAACTCGAAGCCGCCGGCAGCATCGTCGACTGAGAGCTCGTGAATAAATCTACTGCGCGTGCTGGATCAGGGCCTGGGCGGTGCTCGCTATCCTCATGCACAACCGCGTGCATTCCGGTAGCTGCGCTCCGGCCGCACCCCGCTGCAGCCCGCTCGCTACGATTTCTTCAACGGCTCTAAGCACGGAAGCGGCTGCGGCGCCATGCATCGCTTTCTGATCTCCGCCGCCCACAAGTCATCGGGCAAGACCACCGTCAGCATCGGCCTGGCGGCGGCGTTGCGTGAGCGCCGACTTTCGGTGCAGCCCTACAAGAAGGGTCCGGACTACATCGATCCGCTCTGGCTTTCGGTGGCCGCCGGACGGCCCTGCTACAACCTCGACTTCTTCCTTTCGCCCGATGGTGAACTGCGCCAGCAATTCGCCCGCCATGGCCACGATGCGGACGTCTGCCTGGTCGAAGGCAACAAGGGCCTCTACGACGGCCTCGACCTCGAAGGTTCCAACAGCAATGCGGCGCTGGCCCGCCTGCTCGACCTGCCCGTGGTGCTGGTGCTCGACGCCCGCGGCATGACGCGCGGCATCGCGCCGCTGATCCTCGGCTACAAGGCCTTCGATCCGCAGATCCGCATTGCCGGGGTGATCCTCAACCGCCTCGGCGGACGCCGTCATGAAAGCAAGCTGCGCGCGGTGATCGAGCACTACACCGATGTCCCGGTCATCGGCGCGGTGCAGGAAGATGCCGAACTGGCCCTGGTCGAACGCCATCTGGGGCTGATGCCGGCCAACGAGACGGCGCAAGCCGAACGCCATGTGGCCGCCATCGGCCAGCGCATTGCCGAGCAGGTGGACCTCGACCGCCTGCTGGCGATCAGTCGCACGGATGTGGCACTGGCACCGCCGCCGACGCGCTCGTCAACGCGCCGCGAACCGGTGCGCATCGCCATCGCCCGCGACGCCGCCTTTGGCTTTTACTATGCCGACGACCTCGACGCGCTGGCCGCGGCCGGGGCCGAACCGGTGTTCTTCGATACCCTGCAAGACCCAAAGCTGCCGCCCTGCGACGGCCTGCTGATCGGCGGCGGCTTTCCCGAATGCTTTCTTGACCAACTGGAAGCCAACCGATCCTTGCGCAGCGACATCCGCGCCGCCATCGAGCAGGGACTGCCCACCTATGCCGAATGCGGCGGTCTCATGTACCTCGCTCGCGGCATCGAATGGAAGGGGCGTCAGGCCGAAATGGTCGGTGCGATCCCGGGCGATATCCGCATGCATGCCAAACCTGTCGGTCGCGGCTACGTGATCCTCGAAAGCAATGCCGACCACCCCTGGCGCACCAGCGCTGCGGCCCACGCCGGCGCCGAACTGCATGGCCACGAATTCCACTACTCCGATATCGGCGGATTGCCCGCCGACACGCGCTACGCCTATGCGATGCGCCGCGGCCACGGCATCGACGGCAGGCACGATGGCATCCTGCGCCACCGGATGCTCGCCTCCTACACCCACCTGCGCGCCACGGCCGGCTGCGACTGGCCGGCCAAGTTCGTCCAGTACGTACGCTTTGCACGAATCCCGATTTGAAGGAAGCTCCCGCATGTTCACTCTGACACCCCTGGCCGCCGAAGAGATTTCGCGCGCCGCCGCCTCCGAGTCCGTCAGCCAGCCGATGTTGCGCGTGGCCGCCAAAATCGACGATAAGGATGGCGAACTCGTCTATGGCATGGGCTTCGACGACGAGCGCGAGGACGACCTGGTGATCGACGGTCCCGGCGTCACGGTACTGATTTCCCCGCGCAGCCTGCCGCTGCTGGAGAACACCACCCTCGATTTTGCCGAGGTGCAACCGGGCGAATTCCAGTTCATCTTTCGTGGCGGCTGCATCACGCCTCCCACCTCCGGCGGCTGCGGTAGTTGCGGCGGCGGTTGTTCCTGATGGACACAAACAAAACCGGCATAGACACCGCCCCCTCCCGCCCTCCCCCGCCCGGGGGAGGCGACTGATTTGCTCGCTACGCTCGAATATCATTCGCGCTGTCGGGTATATTTCGCCCCCATGAAACCAACTCCCGCACAACCTGGCTGGGTCTACCTCGTCGGTGCCGGCCCCGGCGATCCCGAGCTGCTGACGCTGAAAGCGGCGCGCCTGATCGGCGAAGCCGACGTCCTCGTCTATGACAACCTCGTTTCCCCGGAAGTGCTGGCACTGGCGCGTCCGGATGCCGAACTGATCTACGCCGGCAAGGAGCGTGGCAACCATTCGCTGCCGCAGGAACAGATCAACCAGTTGCTGGTGCGCCTGGCGAAGACCGGCAAGCGCGTGGTGCGCCTCAAGGGCGGCGACCCCTACATCTTCGGTCGCGGCGGCGAAGAAGTCGAAACCCTGCACGCCGATGGCGTCGATTTCGAGGTCATTCCGGGCATCACCGCCGCTGCCGGCGTCGGCTCCTATGCCGGCATTCCGCTGACGCACCGCAACCATGCCCAGGCCTGCGTCTTCGTCACCGGCCACCTCAAGGACGGCAGCATGAACCTGGACTGGCCGGGCCTCGCCCGCCGGCGCCAGACCGTCGTCATTTACATGGGCCTCTCCGGCCTGTCTTACCTCTGCGACAAGCTCATGGAGCACGGCTTGCCACCGGAGTGGCCGGCCGCCATCGTCCAGCATGGCACCCAGCCAAGCCAGCGTACCGTCACCGGCACCCTCGCCACCCTTCCGGCACTGGCAGAATCGGCCAAGCTGCGGGCCCCTACCCTGATCATCGTCGGCGAGGTCGTCACGCTGCGCGACAAGCTGCGCTGGTTCGAGGAAGGTCGCAGGTAAGCATCCCCGGGCAGGGCCGGGTGTGATTCCAGACGACAGGGCACCGGGTGCGGGCGCGCCACGCCACGCGGCAGGGCTCTTGGTCGCGCCGCGGAGATACAATGCGTGGCGACGGCGGCCAAGTGTGGCCGGGCCGTAAATCGTTTCCAGCCGGCGGAAGACCATGAGATACCGAGACAGCGCCGAACAAAGCGCGGAGTTCCTCAGACTCGCCCTGCCCCTGATGTCGCGGCAGCGGGCAGGATTGCATCCGATCAGCTACGCCGTCTGGTACGAGTACGTATCGGGTACCAATGCCGCGTTGCGCGCCGGCGTCGACGAGCGCCTCAGGACTGACGGCAGCCTCGACGACGCGGCGACCCATGAGCTGTACCAGAAACATGTCGCCGAAATCAACGAAGATGTCGCACGCCAATTGGCCGCCGGTTTCCAGAAGGTCATGGCCGACATGTCCCTCTCGGCGGCGCAGGCCGGCGACAAGGCGACCCAGTTCGGCAACGCGCTGGGCAAGCTCAGCGCCGACCTGGCACCGGCCGGCGCCGACGAAGGCGTCACTGCCGTGCTGACGCTGACCCGCGATATGCAGGGCTCGATCGTCATGCTCAAGAGCCGCCTCGACGAAAGCCGCAACGAAATCGAACAGTTGCGCAGCGAAGTGGTCAAGGCGCGCAGCGAAGCCCTCACCGACGGGCTGACCGGCCTGGTGAATCGGCGCGGCTTCGAGATTGCGATCAATGCCTGCCTTGCCGCCCGCGGCGAAAACGACGCCGGTCCCAGCCTGCTGATGGCCGATATCGACCACTTCAAGCAGGTCAATGACACCTACGGCCATGTGTTTGGCGACAAGGTGCTGCGCGCGGTGGCGCAGATACTCCAGGACAATGTCAAGGGAAAGGACACGGCGGCGCG
>JACRIX010000037.1 GCA_016215645.1 Rhodocyclales bacterium | reverse complement strand
CCAGCCCGGCGTCAACGAGGACATCGCCGCCACCGCGATCTGGGGCACGCAGCAACTGCACCTGTTCCCCGAGCCCAAATTCGACGGCATATTCTCGATGTGGTACGGCAAGGGCCCCGGCGTCGACCGCAGCGGCGACGTCTTCAAGCACGCCAACCATGCCGGCTGCGCAAAGCACGGCGGTGTGCTGCTGGTCGCCGGCGACGATCCCGGTGCGCGCTCCTCGGCGGTGGCGCACCAGAGCGAGCACATCTTCGCCGCCTGCGGCATCCCGGTGCTGGCCCCGGCCGACTTGCAGGAATACCTCGATTTCGGCCTGCACGGCTGGTCCATGTCGCGCTATTCCGGCTGCTGGGTGGCGCTCAAACTGACCTCCGACACGGCGGAGAGCTCGGCCACCGTCGACGTCGATCCGGCGCGCATGAAGATCGTCATTCCCGACGACTTCCGCCTGCCGTCCGACGGCGTGCACCTGCGCTGGCCCGACTCGCCGCTGGCGCAGGAACACCGCCTGCAGGAATTCAAGGTCTATGCCGCGCTGGCCTACGCCCGCGCCAACCGGCTCAACCACATCGTCTTCGACAGCCCGCGCCCGCGGCTGGGCATCATCGCCTGCGGCAAGGCCTGGCTCGACCTGCGCCAGGCGCTCGACGACCTCGGCATCGACGAAGCCCATGCCGCCGAGATCGGTCTGCGCCTGTTCAAGGTCGGCATGCCCTGGCCGCTGGAAGCCGACTCGGTGCGCCACTTCGCCGAAGGCCTGGAAGAAATCCTGGTGGTCGAGGAAAAGCGCCAGGTGATCGAATACCAGTTGAAGGAAATGCTCTACAACTGGCGCGAAGACGTGCGCCCGCGCGTGGTCGGCAAGTACGACGAATCCGGCGAATGGCCGCAGCCCGAACATCGCTGGCTGCTGCCGCCCACCGCCGAACTGACGCCGGCCCTGGTCGCCCGCGCCGTCGCTTCCCGCATCGGGCGCTTCCACCCATCCGAGCGCATCGAGGCCTACATCGCCTTCCTCGACGCCAAGGTCAGCGCCCTGTCGAAGCCGCGCACCACGCTGCTGCGCACGCCCTACTTCTGTCCCGGCTGCCCGCACAACCAGTCCACCAAGGTGCCCGCCGGCAGTTGCGCGCTGGGCGGCGTAGGCTGCCACCTGATGGCGGTGATGATGGGCCGCAACACCGTCACCATTTCCCACATGGGCGGCGAAGGCGCCGCCTGGCTCGGCGTTTCCGGCCACAGTGGAACGCAGCACATCTTCGCCAACATGGGCGACGGCACCTACTTCCATTCCGGCATCCTGGCGATAAGGGCGGCAGTAGCGGGAAACATCAACATCACCTACAAGCTGCTGTTCAACGACGCCGTCGCCATGACCGGCGGCCAGCCGGTGGACGGCACCCTCACCGTGCCGCAACTGACGCGCCAGCTCGCCGCCGAGGATGTCAAGCGCATCATCGTGATGTCCGACGAGCCGCAGAAGTACAAGGGCGTCACCGACTTCGCGCCCGGCGTGGACATCCGCCACCGCGACGAACTCGATGCGACGCAGATCGAACTGCGCGACACCCCCGGCGTCACCGCCTTGATCTACGACCAGACCTGCGCCGCCGAAAAGCGCCGCCGCCGCAAGCGCGGGCGTTTTCCCGATCCCGCCGTGCGCGTCTTCATCAACGAGGCGGTGTGCGAAGGCTGCGGCGATTGCAGCCTCAAGTCCAACTGCCTCGCCGTGGTCCCGGTCGAAACCGAGTTCGGCCGCAAGCGCGCCATCGACCAGCATTCCTGCAACAAGGACTATTCCTGCGTCAATGGCTTCTGCCCCGCCATCGTCACGGTGCACGGCGGCAGCCTGCGCCGCGGCCGCGCCATGGCCGCCGCCCCGGACGAATTCGCCGACCTGCCGGAGCCGCGCCACGGCGGTCTGGGCGAGCCCTACGGCATCCTCGTCGCCGGCGTCGGCGGCACCGGCGTGGTCACCATCGGCGCCCTGATCGGCATGGCCGCCCACCTCGAAGGCAAGGGCGTCACGGTGCTCGACATGACCGGCCTGGCGCAAAAGGGCGGCGCCGTGATGTCCCACGTGCGCATCGCCGAACGCCAGCAACAGCTCCATGCCTCGCGCATTGCCACCGGCGAAGCCTCACTGCTGCTGGGCTGCGACATGGTGGTCGCGGTCAGCGACGACGCCCTGTCGAAAACCGCCGCCGGATCGACCCACGCCATCATCAACACCGGCCAGGCGATCACCGGCGAATTCCTGCGTAATCCCGACCGCGCCTTTCCGGCCGACGCCATGACGCAGTCGGTGATCGACGCCATCGGCGAAGCCGCCACCACCCTGATCGACGCCGGACGCATCGCCGCGCGCCTGATGGGCAACAGCATCTGCACCAACATCTTCATGCTCGGCTTCGCCTTCCAGCGCGGCTTCGTGCCACTTTCGTCCGAGGCGCTGCTGCGTGCCATCGAACTCAACGGCGCCGCCGCCGAGGAGAACCGCCGCGCCTTTTCCTGGGGCCGCCGCCATGCCCTCGATCCGGCCCGCGTCGACGCCCTGGTCGCTGCCGGCGACGTGCGCAGCCCGACGCACCAGCTCTCGACCAGTCTCGACCAGATCATCGAGCGTCGCCGCGAATTCCTGGTCGGCTATCAGGACGAGGCCTATGCGCGACGCTACACGACCCTCGTCGAACAGGTACGCAAGCTCGAAACAAGAGTCGGCGCTGGCGCTACGGCGTTCACGGAAGCCGTGGCGCGCAACTACTTCAAGCTGCTCGCCTACAAGGACGAATACGAAGTCGCGCGCCTGTTCGCCGATCCGCAGTTCGAACGCGAACTGTCCGCCCGCTTCGAAGGCGACTACCGCCTGGACTTCCACATCACCCTGCCCTGGAGCCAGGCCGCCCGACCCGGCGCCGAACCGAAGAAGATCCGCTTCGGCCCCTGGCTGCTGCCCGTGATGAAGTCGATGGCCCGCCTCAAGTTCCTGCGCGGCACCGCCTTCAACCCCTTCGGCCGGATCCCCGAGCGCGTGCAGGAACGCGAACTGATCGTCGAGTACGAGCGCACCGTGGCCCATATCCTCGACCGCCTCACCACAGAGAATCTTTCCGCCGCCGTGGCGCTGGCCAGCGTGCCCGACGGCATCCGCGGCTACGGCCCGGTCAAGGAAAAATCGATCATCCTGGCCCGCACGAAGCAGGCGGCCTTGCGGGCGGCTTTCGATCAGGGAGAAATTGCCTCAAGGCAGGCCGCCTGAGCGGCGCCTCGGATTGGCAGCTTTCTACTGCACGGGCTCCAGCTTGACCCCGAGTTCATAGGCCCGTGAAGCCGAGCCCCAATGCGCCGCCAGGTAGGCGTAGGCCAGCTCAAGCCGGCCCTGGTAGTGCTGCATCCCCTTGTAATTCACGCGGAACATCATGATGTGGCGCTCCTATGAAACCCGTACTTGCTTTACGGCAATTCATGGAGAAACCCTAGGGTCTGTTCTCATTCAGGCGACGGCTGCCGACTGAATGAGAACAGACCCTAGCGCCCGTCAAACGATGCGATCCTCCGGCCGCGCGATCTTGCGCATCGGCTCATAGCGCTCGCTCTGGGTGCACAAGGGGTATTGCGCGATCCCGCCATACCAGGCCGGATCGCTGATGCCTTCGAATACTTCGCGCAGGCGCTGGCCCCAGGTGCGGTGGATCATCTGGAAATAGGGGTTCTGGTCATCGATGCAGGCGATCTGCTCGCTGCGGAGATCGCCTTCGCGGTACACCAGCAGGTCCAGCGGCAGGCCCACGCTGAGGTTGGATTGCAAGGTGGAATCCATCGAAACCAGCGCGCATTTGGCGGCTTCGTCGAGCGAGGTATAGGGCGTCAGCACCCGGTCGAGAATCGGCTTGCCATACTTGCTCTCGCCCGCCTGGAAGAAGCAGGTCTCGCGCGTGGCCTCGATAAAATTGCCCTCGGAGTAAACCAGGAACAGCCGCATCACCTCGCCCTTGATCTGGCCGCCAAAAATCATGGACGCATTGAAGTCGATGCCCGATGCCCGCAATGAGGGGCCATCCTGCTGGTGCACCCGGCGCACCGCCGCGCCCAGCACGCGCACCGCATCAAACATGCTCTCCGCGTTCCAGATCGTCAGCGGCGGCTGATCCATTCCGCGGTCAATCTTTTCCAGCTGGAGAATCTCGCGCACCGACTGGCTGATGCTCAAATTGCCGGCGGACAGCAGCACCATGAAGCGGTCGTCCGGCTTTTCATAGACCATCATCTTGCGGAAGGTGCTGATCTGGTCGATGCCGGCATTGGTGCGGGAATCGGAGAGGAACACGAGGCCGGCATTGAGGCGGATGCCAATACAGTAGGTCATGGGCGCGGTTTCTGTTCTATGGGGCGTTTGAAGGCATTTTTACAGGCGTCGGGTAACAGGCAGGATCGCACACAAGCGCGGCCCTGCCCCAATCATCAATTTATACCATCATAGAAAGCCGCCATGGGCTTTCACAGCGGATCAGACCGAACAGATGCACGGCCGAATCCAGCCAGCGAACAGGGCGCGAAAGTCCGTTTGGCAACCCGCTCCAGACACCCGGTCCAATCAGCGACGCAGCCGTCGCCCGACTGGGAACACACGCTAGGCGCTGACCATCTCCTGCCAATACAGCACCCGGTTCCCGGCGCCCTGCGTGTGGCTGAACGCGGCAATGGCCCCTGCCAGGGTTTCCACCGGGATTGATCGATACCTTGCTGCATTTCCCATCAGGAGTTTGTCGGCCAGGGGAAGCAGCGGGAACACCATGGATTCGGCCCAGCGGCGGTTGGCGCGTTCGGCGACGATCATGCCGGGGCGATAAATGCTCAAGTCGGCAAACCCGAGCGCCCTTAGCGCATCCTCCGTGCGGCCTTTCAGGCGGGCATAGAACACCGATGATCCGGCATCCGCATTGGCCGCAGATAGATACGCGAAGCGCGTCGCGCCGGCGGCGAGCGCGGCCCGGGCAAACGCGACCACATAGTCATGATCGATCCGGGTCATCGCCGCTTGCGAACCGGCGATCTTGATCGTAGTGCCGAAGGTACAGTAACAGTCGTCGACCCGCCGCCCGTTGAATCCGGCGGCCAGATTGTCGAAATCGACCACACGATCGTCGAGCTTGCGGTGCCTGATGCCCAGCGGTTTGCGGCCCAGGGCAATGATCTTGTGGTATCCCGGATCGTCCAGCAGCAGCGGCAGGAGCTTTTGCCCCGTCGCTCCGCTGGCGCCAAGGAGAACAGCGACTCGTGGTCGGGCTTCCGTCATTGCGGGCTCACGGCTTGCCCAGGTAATCGCCTTTTCCTATCTCGACACCGTTGTGCCGCAGGATGTTGTAGGCGGTAACCAGATGGAAATAGAAATTGGGAATGGCATAGCCGATCAGGTACGGCATGCCCTTGAATGCCAGCTCCCTGCCGCCGGCCTTGAGCGCGATGTCCCGGTCCTCCGAGCCATTGATCTGTTCCGCGGAAAACGACTCGATGAAGGCAATCGTCTTTGCCAGCCGCGCGCGCAGTTCCTCGAAGCTCTGCTCGGTATCCTCGAACCGGGGAACCTCGACGCCGGCCAGTCGGGCCACGGCGCCCTTGGCGTGGTCGGTCGCGATCTGCACCTGTTTGACGAAGGGCAGCATGTCGGGAAACAACCTGGCCGCCAGCAACACGGCCGGATCGATCTTCTTCGCTGCGGCATGGGCCTGCGCCTTGCCAAGAATGGCGTCCAGGTGGCGCAGCATGCTGGCAAAGCGCGGCGCACAAGCGTCGTACATGGAAATGCTCATGGGTGTACCTCCGGATGAATCGCAATTTCAGCACCGTCCCGGGCGGGCGGTCGATCCGGATCTTACGCCCGGTGGGCATGTCTCCGGCAGGCGCGCCCGACGCCGGCGCGCGGCTTCCCGCATAATTGATCCCTTCCGCTACGCACTCAGACCGGCACGTGACCCCCTCCCCCCTATGGGCCAGCGCATTCCGCCCCTTCTATCTGCTGGGCAGCCTGTACGCGCCGTTGCTGGCGATCGCCTGGCTGGGCGCCTATCTCGGTCACTGGCAGTTGCCCGGGGCGCTGCCGCTGAAACTGCTGCACGCCCACGAATTCATCTTCGGATTTGCCGCGGCGATCATCCTCGGCATCGTCATCACCGCGCTGCCCAGTTGGGCGCGTACCGAAGAAATCGAGGGCGGCCGCCTCACGCTGCTGGTGGCGCTCTGGCTGCTCGGGCGCATCGCATTCTGGACCTCATCCGTGCTGCCCGCCCCGCTGCCGGCGATACTGGATTGCCTGCTCTATGCCGCGGCGATCGCCATGCTGGCGCCGCAACTGGCGGCGGCGAAGAATCGGTTCTATCTGCTGCTGTTGCCGATTCTTGCGGGCCTGTTCGTCGCCAACCTGTGCTATTACCACGGCGCGGCCAGGGGCGATGCCGACCTGGCCGGACAGTCTTTGCGCGGCGCAATCTATACGATCGTAGTGCTCTATGTGCTCAAGGGCGGCGTGCTGGCACCGATCTTCACCGGCACGGCGCTGCGCGAAACCGGGCGCGGCGAGCCACCCGCCTTCCTGATGCGCCTGGAGCTCGCCGGATTTGTTGCCTTGCTGACACTGGCGGCCTGGGATCTGGGCGGCGCACCGCGCCTGTGGACCGGCGGTGCAGCGCTGGCCTGCACCCTGCTCTACGGCTTGCGCAGCGCGCGCTGGCAGGGCTGGCGCGTGGCCGACGTGCCCTTGCTGCTGCCCATGCACCTGGGCTTTGCCTGGCTGCTGCTGGCCTTTGCGCTGAAGGCCGTCGCCGACCTCACCGGGGCGTTGCCCGAAGCCGCCTGGCTGCATGCCTTTACCGTCGGCAGCCTCGGCATGATGATGCTGGGCCTGATGACCCGCGTCAGCCAACGCCATACCGGGCGTCCGCTGGAAATGCCGCCAGCGATGATGGTCGCCTGCGGCGCGATGTTCCTCGCTGCCGTGCTGCGCGTGGCCGCCGGAGTCGGCGCTGGCGGCGACCCGCAGGTAGTGCAGAGCCAGGCAATAGCGCTTGCCACCCTGCTCTGGGCCGGCGCCTTCGTCATCTACCTGGGCTGCTATGCCAGAGTGCTGGTGTCGCCGAGCCTGCCGCGCCGTGTCACCAGCGCCGACTTTTGAATCGGCAGCCCTACTTCGCCATCGCCGCATCCAGCGCCGGCAGCCAGACAGCGAATCCGAGCCGCGCCGTTTGTTCGCGCAGGGCTTGCAGGGCCGTGCGCATTTCGATGCCGGCTTCGCCGCGCCCATGGCGCGCCAGCAGACGGCCGCGGGCAATGGCCAAATCGCTCCAGGGTATCGGCTCCGCCGCGGTATAGCGCTCCAGCGCGGCGCAGTAGCGCAGGGCAGCCGCGTAGTCGCGCGATTCCAGGCTGGCGTCGATCGCGCAGGCGTGGAAATCGAAATGGTTGTGGCTGATGCTGCCTTGCGCCAGCAAGGCCTCGCCCTCGGCCAGCGCCTGTTGCCGTTCTGCCTCGTCAGTGGTGATTTGCGCCAGGACGCCAAGCGCGGTCGGGCCGATGAAGTCCATGGCTGTGCCGCGGCAAAAGGCCAGCGCATCGCGTGCTTGCGCCAGCGCGGGCTCGCGGCGTCCGGCACGCAGTTCGAGCAGCGCACGGAAGACGTAATTCTCCGCCTCGAAACGCGTCGCGCCAAGCCCCTGCGCCAAGGCCAGCGCGCGGTCGAGGTGCTCGAAAGCGGGGCCCAGCCGTCCAACCAACCAGCCCAAGGTGTAGGCCGTGGTCAGTCGGGCGACGGCTTCCGTGCGCGGCGCCGAAACTCGCCTGGCCATGTCCACCGCATCCTCGCCGGCGGCCAGCGCCTGGTCGAGCTGCCCCAGGTAATGGAAGGTCCAGCCCAGCATGTGCTTGTTGGCGACTTCGATGCGACCCAGACCGTGGCGTTGCGCCAGTTCCACGCAGATGCGAAAGCGCTCCTGCGCGCTGCGCATGCGCCCGCTGACGTAGCTGGCATCGCCCAGGCCCGACAGCGCGTTGGCCTCGGCCTCGACCGAGCCGGCGGCGCGCGCGTGCGCCAGCGCGGCCTCGTGTTCGCGCAGGCAGTCCGCCGAGCGCCCGAGGACGAAACAGAAGCCGCCGCGCAGGTGGTGCAGGCGCGCCAGGTCGAGATCCGAACCCGCGCTGCGCGCCAGCGGCTCGGCTTCGGCCAGCACGGCCAGCGCGGCGTCCGCCCGGTCGAGGATGCGCATGGCCGCCGCCTGCAGGATCAGGCTCGCCGCGCGTGCGGCGGGCGTGGCGGCGTGTTCCAGCGCTTCGCCCGCGGCGGCGATCGCCTCCTGCGCGCGACCACCGTCGAGCAGCATGCGGGCGCGCATGAGGCCCAGGGCATGGCGTTCGCCGGGCTCACGCGCCAGGGCCAGGCCGCGCTCGGCCAGCACCACGGCGCGCTCGTAGCGGTAGCGCTGCGCCTCGGCATTGCTGGCGGCCAGATAGGCGCCTGCGGCGCGAATGTCGCCGGCGAGTTCGTAATGCTCGGCACAGAGGCCCGGATCGCGCGCGGCGAACCACTCGGCGGCGCGCGCATGCAGTTCGCGACGCCGCGATTTCAGCAGTGACTCATAGGCGCCGTCGCGGATCAGGGCGTGGCTGAACAGCCAGTCGGCGCCCGCCGGCCGCAGCAACTGGCGCGCGACGAGTTCACCGCAATCACAGGATTCATCCGCCACCAGGTAGCGCAAGGCCGCCAGCGAAAAGCGCTGGCCGAGCACCGCGGCGGCCTGGAACATCTGCCGCACGGCGACAGGCAACTGGTCCATGCGCGCCAGCACCAGCGCCTGGATCGATCCCGGCAGAACGGCCAGGGCCGAACTGCCCGCATTCAGCAGCAGTTGTTCGAGGAACAGCGGGTTGCCCTCGGCGCGCTCGACGATTTCGCGCATCGCCCCGGCATCGAGGCCGGCAAATCGGGAAGCCAGCTCGACCGCGCTGTCGGCGGCAAGCGGTGCCAGGTCGAACGCCGTGACACGCCCCTCGCGCACCATGTCGCGCAGCACGGTGCGCGTCGGGTCGCCGTCGATGCGCGTCGTCAGCACCAGCAGCAGCGGCGCAGCGGCGGCGATGCGGGCCAACGCCGCGATTCCCTCCAGGCTTGCGGCTGTGGCCCAATGCACGTCCTCGACCAGCAGCAGCAGGTGCCGCCGGAGCGCGGCGGCGCGCACCAGCGCGTCGATCGCGGCGCGGGCGCCCTGTTCGCGCACGGCACCCGTCAACGCCGCGTCGAGCGCGCGCAGTTCGGGCCGCGGTGGAATGTCGAGCAGTTCGCAGAGGAACAGCTCCTGCTCGCCGTCGACCCAACCGGCGGCGAGGGCCTCGCCCAGCCCCCTGCGGCTGTCGTCCACGCCGGCATCGGCGGCGATGCCGAGCAGGCTGCGCATCAGGTTGCGCATGGCGTCGCCGCCGCGGCCGACGCTGAAGTCGAGCACCGCTGCGGCATGGCAGGACAGCCCGTGGTGCTGCGCGAGTTCGCCGAACTCGGCGACCAGGCGCGTCTTGCCGATGCCCGGATCGCCGCGTACCAGCGCCACGCCGCCCCGAGCCTGGCCCTGCGTCTGCCCACCGCAGGCCGCAACCAGTGCCGCGAAGCGCCGCAGTTCCGCATCGCGGCCGACAATGGACGGCCGCGCCACGGGGTCGGCGGCAAGCTCGCCGACGATCCGGTACGGCGTGATCGCATGCTCCTTGCCCTTGACCTCGATGGGTTCGCCGACCCGCACGGAAAACTGCGCGCCGACTTCGCGCCAGGTATCGGGTCCGATCACCACTTCGTCGGCGGCGGCCAGCCCGAGCAGGCGCGCGCCAGTGTTCACCGTATCGCCGGTGAGGGCGAAATGCCCGTCGCGCGAATCGCTGCGCCGCGCCACGATCAGGCCGGTATTGATGCCGCTGTGCATGGTCAGCGCACGTCCGATCCGCGGCGCGACCTCCTGGCCGATGGCGCGCACCGCGGCATGCAGTTCGCGCGCCGCGCGCACCGCCCGCACCGCATCGTCGCGCCGCGCCACCGGGATGCCGAACAGGGCGACCACTTCGTCGCCGATGAACTGGTTGATGACGCCGCCATGACAGCCGATGATGCGGGTCGCCGCCTCCTTGATGCGGCCCATGATGGCTTCGACCTCCTCCGGATCGAGCCGCTCGTTGAGCGCCGTATAGCCCGACAGGTCGGAAAACACGATGCTGGCATGACGTCGCTGGCCGTCTTCGGGCACGAGCCCGGCGATCCGCGTGCCGCAGTGCGGACAGAATTTGGCAGCGACCGGTAGCGTGTTACCGCAATTGGAGCACGTCATGCGGACAAGTATGCACGCCGTGCCGGGGCGCCGTAAAGCGGCTGGCGCGCCGCCACAGGACACAAATTTGCTACATTCCACTCCATGAGCATCAATGTCGCCCACCTGCTGACACGCGCGGCGCGCCTCCATGCCCAGCGGCCGGCGCTGGCGGTCGGGACGCAAACCGTTGCCAGCTATGCCGAACTCGGCGCGCGCACGGCCCGCCTCGCCGCCGGCCTGGCCGCGCGCCTGCGGCCAAATGACCGCGTCGGCCTGGTGATGAAGAACTGCCCCGCTTACGTCGAGCTGATGTTCGCCTGCTGGCATGCCGGGCTGGTGGCCGTGCCGATCAATGCCAAGCTGCATCCCCGCGAGCTGGAATACATCCTCGACCACAGCGGCGCGCGATTGTGCTTCGCGACGCCCGATTTGTCTCCGGCCGTCAGCGAACTTGCCGTGACCAGCATGGAGGGCACCATCGAGATCGGCTCCGCGCACTGGGATGAAATTGGCCGCGCCGCGCCCGCCCCTGTCGCCGAACGCCACGGTGACGATCCCGCCTGGCTGTTCTACACCAGCGGCACCACGGGGCGTCCCAAGGGGGTAACGCTGACCCACCGCAACCTGATGGCGGCGATCCTCAACTATTTTGCCGACGTCGATGCCATCGCCCCCGGCGACGCCATCATCCACGCGGCGCCGATGTCGCACGGCTCGGGCTTCTACATGCTGCCGCATGTGGCGCAAGGCGGCCTCAACGTCACGCCAGAGTCCGGCGGTTTCGAACCGGCCGAGATCTACGCACTGTTGCAGGCGCATCGCGGCGTGACGATGTTCGCCGCACCGACCATGGTCAAGCGCCTGGTCGATCATCCACCGGCCGACAGCGCCCATCTCAAGACCATCGTCTACGGCGGCGGGCCGATGTATCTCGCCGACTGCAAGGCCGCTGTGGCGCGCTTCGGCAACACGCTGGTACAGATCTACGGCCAGGGCGAGTCGCCGATGACCATCTCCTGCCTGCATCGCGGCACGCATATCGACACGGCACATCCGCGCCACGCAGAGCGCCTGGCCTCGGTCGGCCCGGCCTTTACCGGCGTCGAGGTCCGCATCGCGGACTCAGATGACGCGCCCCTGCCCACCGGCGAGATCGGCGAGGTGCTGGTGCGCGGCGACACCGTCATGGCCGGCTACTGGAACAACCCGGCGGCCACGGCCGAAACCTTGCGCAATGGCTGGCTGCATACCGGTGATGTCGGCAGCCTGGACGCCGACGGCTACCTGACGCTCAAGGATCGCAGCAAGGACGTGATCATCTCCGGTGGCTCGAACATCTACCCGCGCGAGGTCGAGGAAGTCCTGCTGCGCCACCCGGCCGTCAGCGAAGTTTCGGTGGTCGGCCAGGCAGATGCCGACTGGGGCGAGATCGTCATCGCTTTCATCGTGCCGCGCGGCGCGGCACCCGACACCGCCGAACTCGACGCACTATGCCTGGACAACATCGCCCGCTTCAAGCGGCCGAAACGCTACGTCATGGTGGACGCGCTGCCGAAGAACAACACCGGCAAGGTGTTGAAGACGGCATTGCGCGAACTGCTTTGCAGGTAAGCTTCGAGACATGCATACCACCATGACGCCCAGCCAGATCGTCAAGTACCTCGACCAGCACGTGGTCGGCCAGGAAGAGGCCAAGCGGCAGCTGGCCGTCGCGGTCTACACCCATTACCGCAAGATCGCGCTGGCGGCGCCGGAAAAGCTCGACATCATCAAGAGCAACGTGCTGCTGATCGGCCCCACCGGCACCGGCAAGACCCTCCTGTGCGAAACCCTGTCGCGGGTGTTGCAGGTACCCTTCGTCACCGCCAACGCCACCTCGCTGGCGCAAAGCGAGTACGTCAATGAAGAGATCCAGGCCATCCTGCAACGCCTGATCGACAAGGCGGAAGGCGACGTCGCACGGGCCCAGCGCGGCATCGTCTTCATCGACGAAATCGACAAGCTGAAATCGGACGAGGCCCGCCTCGGCATGGGGCGCGGCACCTCGGGCGAGGGCGTGCAGCACGCCCTGCTGAAGATCATGGAAGGCGTGCCGGTCAAGCTCAATGAAGCGGACTACATCGATACCACCGAAGTCCTGTTCATCTGCGGCGGCGCCTTTGTCGGCATCGAGGAAATCCTTTCGCGCACCCATTCCTTCGGCTTCATCTCGACCTCCGAAGACGACAACCAGAAGCTGCTCGATCGCCTCAACGCCCGTATCAAGCCCACCGACCTGTTCGAATACGGCCTGATCCCGGAGTTCGCCGGGCGGCTGCCGGTGGTGGCCTCGCTCAAGCCGCTGTCGCGCGAGATGATGGTGCGCATCATGACCGAGCCCGCGCACTCGATCTACAAGCAGTACCAGCAGATCCTTCAAACATCCGGCGTCGAATTGCAGATCGAGCCGCTGGTGTTCGAACAGATCGCCGACCTGGCCATGGAATACAAGGTCGGCGCGCGCAGCCTGCGCGGCATCTTCGAAGAAATGCTGACGCCGGTGATCTACCTCGTGCCCGACCATCCCGAGGTGAAACAGGTGCGCATCGGCTCGCTGTTCGAGAACCCGCGCTACATCGGCCAGAAATCGGCGTAGTACCAGCGCCGACTTTCATCGGCGCACGCGGCGGCACGGCACCGGCAAGCCCTTGCCGTCGCTGCGGCGCAGCAGAAATGCCGCTTGCAATTCTTCGGATTGCGGCGTTAAATCCGTCTCACCTACCCTCGCCGCATCGAGGGAATCCGGCTGCATACCCCCCTGGCAGCGCACGACGACTCATGTCATCAATGAGGAGAGTGACCATGCCAGGAAAACCCAAAGCAAAACCATCCATTGCCCTTGGCGACCGGCGGCTGACGGCGCGCCCCGATCTGGTCGACTTTCGCGACCTGATGTACACGCCGACGCTGGTGGAAGTCCCGAGCTATCGCGAGCTTGGCGACTTCCGCAAGGCCAGGGTGCCAATCCTCGATCAGGGACGCGAGGGCGCCTGCACCGGCTTCGGCCTCGCCACCGTGGTGCATTACTTGCTGCGCACCCGGCGCCGCGACCCGGCGCTGCAGGACATCAGCCCCCTCATGCTCTACGACCTGGCACGCCGCTACGACGAGTGGCCCGGCGAGGACTACGACGGATCGAGCTGCCGCGGCGCCATGAAGGGCTGGCACAAGCACGGTGTCTGCGATGTCGCGCTCTGGAAGCGGTCCGGCGGCGGCACGCTGTCGGAAGCGGTGGTCAATAATGCCGCGCGGCGACCGCTGGGAGCCTATTTCCGCGTCAACCACCGCGACCTCGTGGCGATGCACGCGGCGATCACCGAGGTCGGCATCCTCTACGTCAGTTGCAACGTGCATTCGGGCTGGGATGCGGTCGGCAAGGACGGGCGGATCAAATTCGCCGACGACAGTCTCGGCGGCCACGCCTTCGCCATCGTCGCCTATGACGAACGCGGCTTCTGGCTGCAGAACTCCTGGGGCAAGGGCTGGGGCCATCAGGGATACGCCCATGTCAGCTACCAGGACTGGCTGAAAAACGGCACCGACGCCTGGGTGGCCCGCCTGGCGGTGCCGATCGAACTGCCAACCGGCGACTCGACCTCGCCGCTGGCCTTCGCCGGCACGGTGCGCGCCAAGGCCTGGTCGTACAACGATCTGCGCCCGCACGTGATCAGCCTGGGCAATGACGGTCGCCTCGACCCCGGCGGCGATATCGGCACCAGCCCGGAACTGGTGCGGGAGATCGTGCGCAAGGACATCCCGCGCATCACCGCCAACTGGACGAAGAAACGCATCGTGCTCTATGCCCACGGCGGTCTGGTCGGCGAAGAATCCGCCTTGCAGCGGGTCGCCGACTACCGCAAGGCCATGCTGGATGCCGAGTGCTATCCGCTGGCCTTCATCTGGCACAGCGACGCCTGGAGCACGATCAAGAACATCCTCGAGGATGCCGTGAGCCGGCGCCGCCCGGAAGGCTTTCTCGACGCCGCCAAGGACTTCCTGCTCGACCGGCTCGACGATGCACTGGAGCCCCTGGCACGCCTCGCCGGCGGCCGCGCGATGTGGAACGAAATGAAGGAAAACGCGATCTGCGCCACCACCTCCACCGAAGGCGGCGCGCGCCTGGTGCTGGATGAACTGGCCGCGCTCGCCGAGACGGATGACCGCTACGAATTCCACATCGTCGGCCATAGCGCGGGGAGCATTTTCCACGCGCCGGTGCTGCAATACCTGGGCACCAAAGGCGCAATCCAGGGCGGCCCGATGGACGGGCAAAAGGGCCTGGGCCGGAAGGTCGAATCGGCCACCTTGTGGGCGCCGGCCATCACCACCTCCCTGTTCAAGGAAGCCTGGCTCCCGGCCCTGGCGAAGGTCGGCCGCTTCGCCCTGTTCACCCTCGACGACGACACCGAGCAAAACGACAACTGCGCCGGCATCTACCACAAGTCGCTGCTCTACCTGGTGTCCAACGCCTTCGAGGCAACCATGCGCATACCGCTGATCCATCCGGACGGCGAGCCCATCCTCGGCATGGAGAAGTTCGTCAGCAGTGACCCGCAACTGATGCAGTTGTTCGGTGCCGGGGGGGCGGAATGGATCCTCTCGCCCAACGCGAACCCGGACCATACACCGAGTGCCGCGCGCGCCCGGCACCACGGCGACTTCGACGACGACACGCCGACGGTGGAGGCAACGCTGGCCCGCATCCTCGGCCAGACCGACGCACCGACGACGCTCGCCTTCAAGGCCTCCGGCCAGCGCCGGCGCTCGGTGCGGCTGCGCCTGGATACGGCCGCCGGACTGCGCTGAGGAGGATCGCGATGAACGCCGAGACCTCCTCAGGCGAGGACAAACCGGTAACGGCAAAGCCCGCCGCGCCCTGGGTGGCGCCGGCGATCACGGCAATCGTCAGCCTGATCGCCGGCATGCTGCTCGCCAGCTACAACTTCGGCCTGGCCACCAACCGCTTCTTCCTCGAAAAGCAGGCCAAGACCGCCGACGACGTCGCGGTCGAGTTCTCGCGCTACGTCGACAACTGGTCGCGGCTGATGCGCATGCGCCGGCATTTCGATGCCATGAAGACGCCGCCGGGCAAGGAAGAGCGCGAGTTCTTCAAGAAGGCGGTGTACGAGCGGGCCAGCGCGCGCGACAAGCTGTTCTCCTCGCTTGATGCGACGCATTTGTATTACAGCGACAAAGTATCAAGCCTGGTTGTCGAATTTCGGACCTGGGACGACAAACAGGCCGAGCTGACAATCGAGAAGCTGCCGGACATCAAGGAATGGCAGAAGTGGCAGATCGACGTGCTGCGCGCACTGCGCGAGGAGATACGCAAATGAAACACAAGGCGCTGATTGCACTCATTGCGGGAGCGATGGTCCAGGCCCATGCCGCCACGGCTGAAAAATACTGGGAAAAATGCCCCGGGCCCGCCTGCCCGGCCAGCACGGCGCCAACCGACCAGGAGCCGGCGACAGCCGACAAGGGGCGCCGGCCGGCGACGGTCGACAAGAAGAAAGCGGACGTCCCGGTCAAGGAGCCAATGGACAAGGCAGGTTCAAAGAAGCCCGAGGCCGGGGCGGGAAAGCCGGCACAGGAGCAGCGCACGAAAGGGTACTGAGGCAGGAAGCGTTGCCGATTGAACCCGCGGCGGGTTTGTTGGATAATCCATTGTATACCGCATACAAGGATAGCCCCATGACCGCCCGCTACGCCAATCCGCTGCTTGCCACCCCCGCCCGCCCCCTGCCCCGCGCCGTCGCCATCATCGGCGCCGGCACCATCGGCCCGGACATCGGCTACTACCTGAAGAGTGCGATTCCCGGCCTCAAGCTCTACCTCGTCGACGTCAACCAGAAGGCGGTGGAATCCGCCCTGCTGCGCTTTGCCGAGTACTCGAAGAAGGCCGTGGCGCGCGGCAAGATGAGCGAGGCCGAGGCCAGGGACGTGATCCACAATCTTTACGGCACCATGGATTACGCCGACATCGCCGATGCCGACTGGGTGATCGAGGCCGCCACCGAGAACTTGCCGCTGAAGCGCAAGATCTTCGCCATGATCGAAGCCGTGGTGCGACCCGATGCGCTGATCACCTCGAACACCAGTTCGCTGCCGGCGCAGATGATCTTCAGCGAAATGAAACACCCCGAGCGCGCCACGGTGACCCACTTCTTCGCCCCGGCCTGGCGCAATCCCGCCGTCGAAGTCATCGAGTGGAAAAAGTCGGACCCGGCCGTGGTCGAGTACCTGCGCTGGGCCTTCTGCATGACGGGCAAGGTGCCGCTGCTGACCGCCGACGTGGCCTGCTTCATGCTCGACCGCATCTTCGACAACTGGTGCAACGAATCCGCCATGCTGCTCGACCGCGCCACCGCCGCCGAGGTGGACAGCGTCGCCTCCGAGTTCGTCCATGCCGGCCCCTTCTTCGTGCTCAACCTGGCCCACGGCAACCCCATCATCACCGAGACCAACACCCTGCAAGCCGAGATGGAGGGATCACACTACGACCCTGCACCGATCTTCAAGTCGGTCGACACCTGGGTGACGGTGCCACCCGGCAAGAAGGTCGCGGTCGCCCCGGACACGGCGCAGGCCATCCACCAGCGCCTGCTCGGCATCCTGTTCTCGCAAAGCGTGGATATCGTCGACCGCAGGATCGGCGATTCGGCCGACCTCGACCTCGGCTGCCGCCTGGCGCTGGGCTTCAAGCACGGCCCACTCGACCTGATGCGCACCCTGGGCGAGCAGACCACCGGCCAGGCGCTGATCCGCCTGCGCGGCGAACGCCCCGGCATGCCGATGCCGACGCGGCCCTTCGATGCCTACCAGGGCTTTCTGCGCCACATCCTGGTCGACGATCTGAGCGATGTCAAAGTCATCACCCTGCGCCGCCCCGAGGCGATGAACGCCCTGCACGACGAGATGAACGACGAAATCCTCTCGGTCATCAAGCGCTTCGAAAACGATCCCAAGGTCACCGGCTTCGTCATCACCGGCTACGGCACCAAGGCCTTCTGCGCCGGCGGCGACATCGGCCGCTTCGTGGACATGCTGGGCGACGCGGATGCCTCGGCGCAATACGCGCGCGATTGCTCGCGCCTGCTGGTGCATCTCGACCGGATGAAAAAGCCGGTGGTCGCTGCGCTCAATGGCATCGCCCTGGGCGGCGGCTTCGAACTCGCTTCGCGCTGCCACGGCATCGTGGCGCTGAAACGCGCCTGGATCCAGATGCCCGAGGTGACGCTGGGCATCACCCACGGCATTGGCGCCATGGCAGTACCTTATCGCCGCTGGCCGCATGCCGCGCCAACCTTCAACGCCATGCTGCGCACCGCCGAGCGCCTGAAGGCCGCGCGCGCCCATGAACTGGGCATCATCGACGGCATCGCCGACGACGTCGACCACCTGGTGGCGATGGCGGTTGCGCGGGCGCGCGAACTCGCCGGCAAGGTCAGGCCGATAGGCGACACCCCGGTCAAGATCAGCATCGATCCGGTCGAGGCACGTGCCACCAGCGGCCAGGTGCTGAGCCGCGAGTGCATAGCCCTGATGGAGCGCTCCATCCTCGACGCGGCGGCGGCAGCGAGCTTCGCCGAGGCGCTGGAAGTCGGCTACCGCTCCTTCGGCCTTTCGGCCTGCCTCGACAGCGCGCGCGAGGGCATTACGGCCTTCAAGGAAAAGCGCACCCCGGATTTCACGAAGACCAAATAAGGCACAGGGCGCGGCGATGCCGCGCCCGCCGGCGAATCAGAGCCCGAGGTCGGAAAGCCCCGGATGGTCGTCCGGCCGGCGTCCGAGCGGCCAGTGGAACTTGCGCTCGGAGTCCTTGATCGGCAGGTCGTTGATGCTGGCGAAGCGCCGCATCATGAAGCCCTGCTCGTTGAACTCCCAGTTCTCGTTGCCGTAGGCACGCATCCAGTTGCCCGAATCGTCGTGGCATTCGTAGGCGAAGCGCACGGCGATACGGTTGCCGGCACAGGCCCAGAGCTCCTTGATCAGCCGGTAGTCCAGTTCCTTGGCCCACTTGCGTTGCAGGAACTGTTTCACCTGCTCGCGGCCCACCGGAAACTCGGCGCGATTGCGCCAGCGCGTGTCCTCGGTATAGACCAGCACCACGCGATCCGGATCGCGCGTGTTCCAGGCATCCTCGGCCATGCGCACTTTCTGCGCGGCGGTTTCGGCGGTAAAGGGCGGCAGCGGGGGCTTGGTCTCCATGCTCGGCTCCTGGTGATTTTCGGGTTGGGGTCGGCACAGGATATACAAAGTAGACAGACCTGTCTACAATCACGGCATGAACACTCCGGCCCTCCCTCCACCGGGCGCGCGCGAACGCATCCTGCGCGCCGCCCACGACCTGTTCTATCGCGACGGCATCCGCGCCACCGGCATCGATCGCGTGATCGCCGAGTCGGGCGTGGCCAAGCTCAGCTTCTACCGCCACTACCCAAGCAAGAACGACCTGGTGCTGGCTTTCCTCGAGCACAGGCACGCGCGCTGGATGGCCTGGTTCGAGGGTGCGCTGGCGCGCCATGGCGGCACGCCGCAGGCCCTGGTGCCAGCGCTCAAGGAATGGTTTGCCAATGACGGCTTTCGCGGCTGCGCCTTCATCAACAGCGTTGGCGAACTGGGCGGGGCCGTGCCCGGAGTCAAGGAAATCACGCGCCGCCACAAGGCCGACATGGCGAAAGCCATTACACGCCTGCTGCCGCACGACCCGGCATCAGCGTCGGCGTACCGCCAGCGCCGACTCCTGGCCACGGACCTCGCCACCGCCGTGGATGGCGCCATCATCCGCGCCCAGTACGACGGCAATCCGAAAGCGGCCCTGGCCTCGCTGCGGCGAATCCTGCGCTCGCTGACTCAGTCGGCATAGACCGCCGCCAGCGCGGCGATCATGTGCGCCGGATCAAGCGCGCCGGCGCTTTCGCGGGCGCTGTGCATGGCCCACATCGGCGAACCGACATCGACGCTGGCAATGCCCAGTCGGGCCGCGACGATGGGGCCGATGGTGCTGCCGCAGCCGAGGTTGCCGCGATGGGAATACTGCTGGAACGGTACGCCGGCCACTTCGCAGGCCGCCATGAAGCGCGCCGCCGACTCGGCCCCGGTGGCATAGCGCTGGTTGGCATTGCTCTTGATCACCGGGCCGCCGTTCACCCTGAGCTTGTGGTCGGGTTCATAGGCCGCGGGGAAATTCGGGTGGTAGGCATGCGCCATGTCGGCACTGACGAAAAAGCTGCGCGCCAGCGCGCGGCGCCGGTCTTCTCCGTCCAGCCCGGCGGCGATGCCGATGCGCGCCAGCACATCGGTGACCATGCTGCCGCCCGCCCCCGCTGCGCTTTCGCTGCCAACTTCTTCGTGATCGAAAAGCGCCGCGACACACGTCGCCGACGGCGCATCGGCGGTGCCCAGCGCCGTCAGCGCGGCATGGCAGGAGGCCAGGTTGTCGAGCTGGCGGCTGGCGATGAATTCTTCGTCGGCACCCCACAGGCTGCCCGCCTGCACGTCATAGGCCGCAAGTTCCCAACTCAACACCTCGGCCGCCTCGCATGTGGCGAATTTGGCCAACAGCGCCCGCAATCGCGCCTCGGGTTTCTCGCCTTCGCCCAGCAGGCCAAGCAGTAGCGGCAGCTCGGTCTGCTTGTCGAATTTCAGGCCTTGCTCATTGACCTCGCGGTTCATGTGGATCGCCAGATTGGGCAGGCGCAGCAAGGGCCGGTCGATGTTCAACAGGCGCGCCTCGGCGCCGCCCGACGCGCGCACCATGACGCGCCCGGCCAGGCCCAGGTCGCGGTCGGCAAAGGTCGCCAGGACCGGACCGCCGTACACTTCCACGCCGAGGCGCGCCAGACCGTCACCGCCCAGGGCCGGGCGCGGCTTCAGGCGCAGGCCGGGCGAATCGGTATGGGCGCCGACAATGCGGAATCCCGCCTCGGCGATCGGCCGGCGGCCGACCACAAACGCCATCAGCGACGCGCCACCGCGTACTACGTAGTGCCGCCCACCGGGTGCGAGCGACCAGCGCTCACTCTCCTCCAGCCGGGAAAAGCCCTGCGCCAAGAGGCGCTGCGCTGCCGTCGCCACGGCATGCCAGGGGCTGGGGCTGGCGTCGATGAAGGAAATCAGGTCAAGGGTGGTTTCTCGGGCGGTGGCAGGCAGGGGCATGGCCGATTGGATGGAGTGCGTAGAGGCGCAAGCATACTAGGGTGTGTTCTCAATTGGTCGGCGAGCTGCCCCAATTGAGAACACACCCTAGAGGACACCCGCCGGCCCGCTGCCAACCATGTCCCGTCTGGCGATGCGCGCTATTTCAACGCCAGCAACCACCGCGCAAGGTTCTCGAGCTCGGCCCGGTCCGTGGTGTCAATCACCCGGTGCTGCTCTTCGGTGCCATCCTCCAGCCTGACCGTGGGACCGGTGGTGACATGTTTGATCACGTAATCCACCCCATAGGAGCGCGCCCGCAAGCGCGCCGCCACCTTCTTGTAGGCCGGTGCCCGCTTGTCCTTGTCGATGGCGTGGCACTTGAAGCAATCGTTGCGCTTGAGCAACTTTTCCGCCGCCTCGGTATCAAGTTCGGCCTGTGCACAAGCACTTCCAGCCATGAAGGTCGCGACTAAACCGGCCACAAGAAAACTGCATCGCATTTGACTACTCCCTGAAGACGTGGCGCCGCCCCGACTCAATGCCCGCCGCCGAAGAAGCCGATGGCGATCATGACGAGGAGAGCCAGGCCGAAGGCGATCAGCACCAGGCCGAGAATCTTCGAGGCCAGGGTGAAGGGCCGCGACGGTGCATCGACCAGGTACTG
>JACRIX010000035.1 GCA_016215645.1 Rhodocyclales bacterium | reverse complement strand
TCCTCGCCCTGGGCGAAGGCTTCCAGCAGGCGCGGGTCGTCCGACAGGTGGGCCATGATGCGCAGCTCGATCTGCGAATAGTCGGCGCTGACGATACGGCGATTTTCCGGCGCGATGAATGCCGAGCGGATGCGCCGGCCCTCGGCGGTGCGGATCGGGATGTTCTGCAGGTTGGGGTCGGTCGAAGCCAGACGCCCGGTGACCGCCGTGGCCTGGCCGAAGCTGGTATGCACGCGGCCGGTGGCCGGGTTGATCATCTTCGGCAGCTTGTCGGTGTAGGTGTTCTTCAGCTTGGCGAAGCTGCGATGTTCGAGGATCTTCTTCGGCAGCGGGTAGTCCTCGGCCAGCTTTTCCAGCACTTCCTCGTCGGTCGACGGTGCGCCGGAGGGCGTCTTCTTGATCACCGGCAGGCCCTGCTGCTTGAACAGGATCTCGGCCAGCTGCTTGGGCGAAGCGAGGTTGAAGGGCTGGCCGGCGAGCTGCTGGGCCTCGGTCTCGATGGCCATGATCTTGCGCCCGAGCTCGTCGCTCTGCTGCGCCAGTACATCGGCATCGATCAGCACGCCGCGGCGTTCCATGCGGAACAGCACCTCGGCCACCGGCAGCTCCAGGTCGCGGTAGAGCGCTTCGAGTTCCGGCGCGGCGGCGAGTTGCGGGCGCAACGCCTGATGCACCCGCAGCGTGACGTCGGCATCTTCCGCCGCGTATTCGGCGGCGCGCGCGACATCGACCTGGGCGAAGGAGATGCGGCTGGCACCCTTGCCGGTCACCGCGTCATAACTGATCGTGGACAGGCCGCAATGGCGTGCCGCCAGCCCGCCCAGGTCGTGGGTCTTGTCCGACTCCAGCACATAGGATTGGAGCAAGGTGTCCTCGACGATGCCGGCCAGCTGCACGCCGTGGTTGGCAAACACGTGGCGGTCGTATTTGAGGTGCTGGCCGAGCTTGGCCTTGTGAGGCGATTCCAGCCAGGGACGCAGCCGCTCCAGGGTCTCGGCCAGCGGCAGTTGCGTCGGCGCGCCGGCATAGCTGTGGTCCAGCGGCAGGTAGGCGGCCGGGCCGTTCTCGATGGCGAAGGAGATGCCGACCAGCCGCGCCTGCATCGGATCGAGGTCGGTGGTCTCGGTGTCCAGCGACACCAGCGGTGCGGCGTCGAGGCGCAGCAGCCATTGATCCAGCGCCGCTTCGTCGAGGATGCACTGGTAGCCGCTGCGGTCGGGCTCGACCATCGAAAAAAAGGGGGACAGACCACGTTTTTCCGCCTCGGATTCCGCTTCGTTGGCGCCGGCTCTTGAAAAACGTGGTCTGTCCCCCTTTTTTTTGTCCCCCTTTTTTTCCTCGCCCTTGAGCTCGCGCAACCAGCCCTTGAATTCCAGCCGGGCGTAGAGTTCTTCCAGTTTCGCCGTATCCGGTGCCTGCGGCGCAAGCTCGGTCGCCTGCAAGGGCAACGGCAACTCGCAGGCGATGGTGACCAGCTTCACGCCCAGCGGCAGGAAGTCGAGATGCCGGCGCAGGTTCTCGCCGACCGCGCCGCCGATCGAGCCGGCCTGGGCGACGATGGCATCCAATGAGCCCCAGGTGTCCAGCCACTTGACGGCCGTCTTGGGGCCGACCTTGGGCACCCCGGGCACGTTGTCCACGCTGTCGCCGATCAGCGCCAGGTAGTCCACGATGCGCTCCGGCGGCACGCCGAACTTGGCTTTGACGCCGGCGATGTCGAGCTTCTCGCCGTTCATGGTATTGACCAGCGTCACGCGTTCATTGACCAGTTGCGCCAGGTCCTTGTCGCCGGTCGAGATCACGCAATCGATGCCGGCCATTGCCGCCTGGCGCGCCAGGGTGCCGATCACATCGTCGGCCTCGACGCCGGATTCCATCAGCAGCGGCCAGCCCGCGGCGCGGATGCATTCGTGCAAGGGCTCGATCTGCGCCACCAGGTCCTCCGGCATCGGCGGGCGGTGGGACTTGTACTCGGGATACCAGTCGTCGCGAAAGGTCTTGCCCTTGGCGTCGAACACCACCGCGCGAAAATCTGCCTTATAGTCGGCATCGAGCACGCGCAACATCGACAATACGCCGCGTATCGCCCCGGTCGGCTGGCCGCCCGAGGTGCGCAAATCCGGTAGCGCGTGAAAAGCGCGGTAGAGATAGGACGATCCGTCGACGAGCAGCAGCGTGGGCATTGGGGGTTGATGCGGAATGAATGAAAAGGACAAGTTGCCGAAGGCGCTGGCCAAGGGTGCGCGCAGCCTTGAAGCGGCCGCGCCGACGACACCGGCGACCAGCGCGCGCGAGGCCTGGCGAGTCTTCGGCATTATGGCAGAGTTCGTCGAGGCGACCGAGCGCCTGGCCGCCGTGCGCCCCGCCGTTTCGATCTTCGGCAGCGCGCGGGTGACGCCGGATTCGCCTTATTACCAGCAAACCGAAAAAATCGCGCGCCTGTTGTCGGACGCCGGTTTCGCCGTTGTCTCCGGCGGCGGCCCGGGCGTCATGGAGGCCGCCAACAAGGGCGCCTTCGAGGGCAAGAGCCTCTCGATCGGCCTCAACATCCAGCTGCCCCACGAGCAGCAGACCAACCACTATCAGGACATCTCGCAGAGCTTCCGCCACTTCTTCGCCCGCAAGTACATGTTCGTCAAGGTCGCCGCCGCCTACGTGGTGATGCCCGGCGGCTTCGGCACCCTCGACGAATTGCTCGAAGCCCTGACCCTGATCCAGACCGGCAAGACGCCGCGCATCCCGCTGATCCTGGTCGGCAGCGAATTCTGGGCCGGCATGCTGCAATGGTTCCGTGACCGCCTGATCGTCGAAGGCATGATCAATCCGGAAGACATCGACCTGTTGCAGGTGATCGACGAGCCCGAGCGCGTGGTCGCGGCGATCTTCGACCACTACGAAACACGCGGTTTCGGCCCCCTGCCCGAAGAACACGAGCTGCTGCTTAACCTTTGATAGACTTGCGGCAATTCAAAAAGGATCCACCATGCGCCGCCTGCTCCCCCTGCTGCTTGCCGTGATTGCGCTGAACGTCACCGCGCAGACGCGTCCGTCCAAGCTGGAACCGATTCCCGAGCCGCCCCCGCCGCCGCCCGGGTTGCTCAACGAAGCCCTTGAACCCCAGGTCACCATCACCAAGCGTGGCGAGGACAAGGTCGAGGAATTCCGCATGGCCGGCAAGCTCTACATGCAGAAGGTGACGCCGGCTCACGGCGTGTCCTATTACCTGGTCGACCACAGCGGTGACGGTCAGTGGGTGCGCCAGGATTCCAAGGACGCGGGACTGCGCGTGCCGATGTGGGTGATCGGGACCTTCTGACCGGGGCCGCCGCCCGCGACGTTGCCCGCTACGGCCAGGTCTTTACCCCGCCCGAGATCGTCGAGCGCATGTTGGCGTTGCGCCGCAACGCCGGGCGTGCGCTCGACCCGGCCTGCGGCGACGGTGCTTTTTCGTCGCGCATTCCCGACTGCGTGGCGATCGAAGTCGATGCCGCGCATTGTCCACCGGGCGCGCTCAACATCGATTTTTTCACCTACCCCGAAGCCGAGAAGTTCGTCAGCATCATTGGCAACCCGCCCTACGTCAAGGCGCGTGACATCCTCCCCGAAACCGCCGTGCAACTCGCCCCCGGCCTGCTCGACGGCCACGCCAACCTGTATTTGCATTTCATCGAGAAATGCGTCAGGCATCTGGCGCCGCTGGGCGAGCTGATCCTCATCACGCCGCGCGATTTCCTCAAGGCCACCGGCGCCGGGCGGCTCAACACCTGGCTCCATGACCAGGGCACGATCACCGATTTCGAGGACCTCGGCGACGCCAGGATCTTCGCCGGCGCCCAGCCCAACTGCGCCATCTGGCGCTTTGTCCGTGGCGACCTCAGCCATCGCCTGCGCGACGGCCGGCGCATGGCCCTCTCGGGTGGGCAACTGATGTTCACCCGTGGCATCTACAGCCTGCCGCTGGCCAGCGTGTTTGCGGTCAAGGTCGGCGCGGTCTCCGGCGCCGACGAGATCTTCAGTGACCCCGAACATGCCAACGTCGAGTTCGTCTGCTCGAAGACGGCGCAGACCGGGCAGACGCGGCGCATGATCTACCTCGACCGCCAAGGCCCCATCGCCTGGCTGGAGCAGCACAAGGAGCGCCTGCTGGCGCGGCGGGTCATACGCTTCGACGAGGCCAACTGGTGGAAGTGGGGCCGCCGCCACCATGTTTCCGCCGCGCCGCGCATCTATGTCAATGGCAAGACGCGCAACGCGCGGCCGTTTTTCCTGCATGACTGCAAAAACTACGACGGCGCGGTGCTGGCGCTGTTTCCCCATTGTGCCGATCTCAAGCCGGCGCAGCTGCAGCAACTGGCCGACATGCTCAACGCGGTCGACTGGGGCGAGCTCGGATTCGTCTGCGAC
Source organism: Rhodocyclales bacterium (assembly GCA_016215645.1). Taxonomy (GTDB): domain Bacteria; phylum Pseudomonadota; class Gammaproteobacteria; order Burkholderiales; family Rhodocyclaceae; genus Sulfuritalea. The sequence goes on along the minus strand of JACRIX010000035.1, from coordinate 14,142 downwards.
GGCCGCTTCCTGTTCTCGCAGCGCAGCCTGGACCAGGCCCTGCTGCCCGAGGGCTTCGCCGAGTTCGCGGTCAAGGGGCTGTGCTGAACCGACCTTTGACGGCTATTTCCCGCCCGTCAGGCGTTTCAGGCGGTTCCTTGCAATGTCGGCGAAGCGCCCGGCGGGATACTGCCTGAGGTAGGCCTCGAAGTCCGCTGCATCCTGGCTGTCCTTGACCGATTGCCAGAACAGCAGCTCGGCCTCGGTGTCGGTTGCCGCCGGCGCGCCCTTCGCCGCGGCGGGTGGCGGTGCCTGCGCCACGGGGAGGGCGAAATAGAAATCGCCGGTCAGTGACGAGGCCTCCCAGGGCACCTGGTTGTCGCCGGTGACGCGCGCCACCTCCGCCCGCACCCGCTTGAACACCGACTCCACCGGCAGGCCCGGTTCGCCCAGCACTTTGAGCAGCGCCGCGGTGTAGGTCGAGTTGGCGCCCTCGCCGTCCTGGGCCACCTTGCCCGGCGCGGTGGCGTACGCGATCAGCGTGCCCCGGGGCGCGTCCATCTGCGCCAGGCCGCCGCTGACACTGCGGAAGCGGCGCTCGAAGGGGTTGTTGCGGCAGGCGTCGAGGATCACCACGTTGAGCGGGCTGGACGACAGCTGGTCGAGCACCGCATCGACATCCACGGCTTCGGCGCGCACCGAGTTCTCCGAGGCGATCTGGGCATCCACCGGGATCAGGTAGTTCTTGCCGCGGATCTGGATGCCATGGCCGGCGAAGAAGAACATGCCGACGTCGTGACCGGCGAGGCGTTCGCCGAAGCGCGCGATCAGCCGCGTCATTTCGCGCTGGCCGAGATCTTCCCCCTTCAGCACCTCGAATCCCAGGGCACTGAGCCCGGCGGCCAGCGCGCGCGCGTCATTGACCGGGTTTTTCAGCGGTGCGTCGCGGTAGCCGCCGTTGCCGATGACCAGCGCCAGGCGCTTGCCCGTGGCCATCGGCAGCGGTGTTGCCTCGCTGCGCCCCGTGGCCGCGGCCGGCGCAGGGGCCGCCGCCGGCAGGCTGCTGATGGTGCCCTGGGGCAGCAGTCGCTGCTGGGTGCTCTGGGTCACGAGCTTCGGCGAGCGCAGATGCGAGATGTCCAGGTTGCGCTTGTCGACCTCGGCGCGCACCTTTTCCAATTCGCGTCGGTACTCGCCCTCGTCGGTGTAGAACTCGAACGTGCCGCGATGGCCGAGCTGGTCGACGCCGTAACCCTTGCCTGCCGACAGCGAAATCGCCCAGGACTCGGTATTGATCACGCGCTGGTCGTCGCAGCGTATTTCGCCGCGCGCCTTGCCCGGTGCATAGTCGCGGAAGCTGCCGGCGCAGCGGGTGCCGAGCTTGGCGAAGCTGATTTCGGCGTGGCCTTCGCCGCCGAGCGGGTCGGCGCTTCCGGTGCCGGTCATGTAGTCCGACCAGTCGTCGGTGTGGCCGACGACGAAAATCTTGACGCAGCCACCGAGCAGCAGGGCGGCGGACATGATGGTCAGGCAGCGCAGGGACGGCGGCATCGTTGGCATGGCGGCGGCAGCGTCGAGGCAGGTACGGCAACTATGGTACGCCGATGGCGGCTGTGCCGTGACGGACGGCCCGTGCTGCTACACTTCGCCGTTCGCCACGGCTCCCGAACCCCTTCCGATGGTCCCCCACCTCACTACCGCCCTCACCGGCCCCCTGCTCGAACTCGAGCGCCGCATCCTCGACCACGCCACCACGGTCGAGCGCTGGCTGCGCACGCAGTGGCTGGAGCACACGCCGCCCTTCTACAGCTCGGTCGATCTGCGCAACGCCGGCTTCAAGCTCGCCCCCGTCGATACCAATCTCTTCCCTGGCGGCTTCAACAACCTCAACCCGGCCTTTCTGCCGCTGTGCGTGCAGGCGGCGATGTCGGCGATCGAGAAGATCTGCCCCGAGGCGAGGAACCTGCTGCTGGTGCCGGAAAACCACACGCGCAACCAGTTCTACCTGATGAACGTGGCGCGGCTGGCCAACATCCTCGGTCACACCGGCCTCAACGTGCGCATCGGCAGCCTGCTGCCCGACATCACCGCGCCGACCGCGCTGGATCTGCCCGACGGGCAGAAGCTGGTCCTCGAACCGCTCAGGCGCCTGGGCGCCGAAGGCCGCCGGCTGGGGCTGGAGGATTTCGACCCTTGCGCCATCCTGCTCAACAACGACCTCTCGGGTGGCGTGCCGGCCATGCTGGAGAACATCCATGAGCAGTTCCTGATTCCGCCCCTGTGGGCCGGCTGGCACGTGCGACGCAAGTCGCGCCACTTCGCCGCCTATCAGGACGTCGCGATCGCCTTCGCCAAGGAGATCGGCATCGATCCCTGGCTGATCAATTCCGAGTTCGAAACCTGCGGCAAGGTGAATTTCCACGAGCGTTCCGGCGAGGAATGCCTGGCCGCCAACATCGACACGCTGCTCTACCGCATGCGTGCCAAGTACAAGGAATACGGCATCGAGTCCGAGCCCTTCGTCATCGTCAAGGCCGACGCCGGCACCTATGGCATGGGCATCATGACGGTGAAGGACGCCAGCGAAGTGAAGAACCTCAACCGCAAGCAGCGCAACAAGATGGCGGTGGTCAAGGAGGGCATGGCCGTCACCGAAGTCATCATCCAGGAAGGCGTGCCGACCTTCGAGCGCGTCGACGAAGGCACGGCCGAGCCGGTGGTGTACATGATCGACCGCTACGTGGTCGGCGGCTTCTACCGCGTCAATACCGGCCGCGCGATCAATGAGAACCTCAATGCCCCCGGCATGACCTTCAAGCCGCTGGCCTTCGAGACCGGCTGTTCGCTGCCCGACATCCAGCTCGGCCCCGATGCGCCGCCCAACCGCTTCTATGCCTACGGCGTGGTGGCGCGCCTGGCCATGCTCGCCGCCTCGCTCGAACTCGAGCGCGCGGCGCCGCAGGAGTAGGACATGAAGTTCTGCTTCATTCTTGACCCGCTCGAAAGCCTCAAGTCCTACAAGGATTCTTCCGTAGCCATGATGCGCGCCGCCGTGCGCCGTGGCCACGAGGTGTGGACCATCCGGCGCGAGGCCCTGACCTGGCGCGACGGCAGCGTCCGGGCGCATGCCCGGCAGCTGGCCGTCGGCGCCAATGACGCCGTGTGGTACTCGGTAACGCAGGAAGCGACGCAGCCGCTCACCGCCTACGACGCCGTGCTGATGCGCCAGGACCCGCCCTTCGATTTCGAATACGTCGCCGCCACCTGGCTGCTGGAACGCGCCGAGGCCGAAGGCGCGCGCATCTGGAACCAGCCGCGCTCGATTCGCGACCATTCCGAAAAGGTCGCCATCACCGAGTTTCCGCAATTCGCGCCGACCACGCTGATTGCCCGCGACCCGGCCGACATCCACGCCTTCATCGACGAACTGGGCGACGTCATCCTCAAGCCGCTGGACGGCATGGGCGGCAGCAGCATCTTCCGCGTCACTCGCGAGGATGCCAACCGCAATGTCATCGTCGAGACGCTGACCGATTTCGGCACGCGCAGCATCATGGCCCAGCGCTACCTGCCGGCGATCGCCCACGGCGACAAGCGCATCCTGCTGATCGCCGGCGAGCCGGTGCCCTATTGCCTGGCGCGCATTCCCAAGCCAGGTGAGTCGCGCGGCAATCTTGCCGCCGGCGGCAAGGGCGTGGCGCGGCCGCTGCTGGGCCGCGACCGCGAAATCGCCGAGGCACTGGCGCCGACTCTTTGGGCGCGCGGCCTGCTGATCGTCGGCCTCGACGTGATCGGCGACAGCCTTACCGAAATCAACGTCACCAGCCCCACCTGTTTCGTCGAGATCGCGCAACAGACGAAGTTCGACGTCGCCGCCATGGCCATCGACGCCCTGGAACGGGAGTGCCGGGCGTAATCCGGCTCCTGATCCTGCTGGCCGCGGCCTGCCTGCTCGGCGCCTGCGGCCAGCCCGAGCCCTGGCGCCAGGAGTCCTATGTCTTCGGCACCCGCGTCGAGCTGGCGATTGCCGGCGTGCCCGAGGCCCAGGCGCGCGCCGCCGCCGACAAGGTGCTGCGTGATTTCGATGTCCTGCACCGGACCTACCACGCCTGGCAGCCCTCGGAGCTCTCGGCGCTCAACGAGGCCATCGCCGCCGGGCGCCGCCACGAGGTATCCGCCGAATTCGCCGGCTACATCCGTGAGGCGCAGGCCGTCGCCGCCGCCGGCGATCACCTGTTCGATCCCGGCGTCGGCAGGCTGATCGCGCTGTGGGGCTTCCATAGCGACGACATCCTGCCGCGCCTGCCCGACGGCCCGGCGCTCAAGGCGCTGATCGCCCAGCGGCCCTCGATCGCCGACCTGAGGCTGGATGGCCGGCAGGTGACAAGTCGCAACAAGGCAGTGGCCCTCGACTTCGGCGGCTATTTGAAGGGCGTGGCCCTCGACCGTGCCACGGCCCTGCTCAAGGCCGACGGCATTGCCAATGCGCTGGTGAACATTGGCGGCAATGTGATGGCGCTCGGTACCCGCGACGGCGCCGGCACGCCTTGGCGCATCGGCATCCAGCATCCGCGCCCGCAAACCGTGGGTGGCGCGCCGCTGGCCACGCTGGAGTTGCGCGACGGCGAGGCCATCGGCACCTCGGGCGACTACCATCGCTACTTCGAGATCGGTGGCCATCGCTATTGCCACCTGCTCGACCCGCGCACCGGCTATCCGGCCGAGGGTACGCAGGCCGTGACCGTGCTGATCGCACCGGGGGCGAAGGCCGGCATGCGTTCCGACGCACTGTCCAAGCCGATCTTCATTGCCGGCGCCGATTGGCGAACGATGGCAAGCCGGCTCGATGTCGAGGCCGTGCTGAGAGTCGGCGCCGACGGTACGGCGAGCGCCACCCCGGCGATGCGGACGCGGCTCAAGATCGACCTGCCCGACCTGAAGCTCGCGGTACTTCCCTGAGCCTCCCGCCGCTGCCTGCGTTTGGCCGGAAACGCAGTCACAGCGGGCTGTTACAATCAATCCATGATCGGCATATTCCTCCTTACCCACAGCGCCTACGGCGAAGCCCTGATCCAGTGCGCCTGCCACGTGCTGAACAAGCGGCCGCCGCAGATCGTCCAGCTCGGCATGGCCGCGCAGGACGATCCGCTCGATGCCCTGCCCCTGGCGCGCGACATGCTGACGCTGGTCGATAACGGTCGCGGGGTGCTGATCCTTACCGACATCTACGGCGCGACGCCCTCCAACACGGCAATGAAGCTGCTCGAACCCGGCCGCATCGAAGGCGTTGCCGGCGTGAATCTGCCGATGTTGTTGCGCGCCCTGACCTATCGCGACAAGGACATGGAAACCCTGGTTACGCGTTCCATCGCCGGCGGACGCGACGGCGTGCTCAACATGGCCAGGCACTGATGAGGACCTGTCCCCCAGCCCCTTTCCTGCGGCAAGGGGTGACAACGGTTCAGCGACGTTGTCGCTTCCGCGATCCTGAACGCACGCCGCCTTGGGGCGGCCCGGCGGGGGCGTGACATGCCGCGCGCCGAAGCAGAAATCGTCAATAAACTCGGGCTCCATGCCCGCGCCTCCGCCAAGCTCACCCAGCTCGCCGGTTCCTTTCCCTGCGAAGTCTGGATGGAGCGCGGTACGCGCCGCATCAACGCCAAGAGCATCATGGGCGTGATGATGCTGGCCGCCGGCAAGGGCTCGACGGTGACCATCGACACCGAGGGTGATCGTGCCGACGAGGCGCTGCTGGCCATGCTGGCGCTGATCGGCAACCGTTTCGGGGAGGACGAGTGACTTTCAGCCTCCACGGCCAGGCCGTTTCCGGCGGCATTGCCATCGGCCGTGCCCACCTGGTATCGCATGCGGCGCTCGAAGTCGCGCACTACCAGCTGCGCGAGCGCGACGTCGCTGCCGAGCTGGCGCGTTTCGACAAGGCGGTGGACACCGCGGGCGTCGAACTCGATGCCCTGCGCGCCGAAGCCAGCGTGCCCGGCGCCCCCGCCGAGCTCTCGGCCTTCGTCGATGTGCATGCCATGATCCTCGCCGATCCGACACTGACCGACGGCGTGCGCGAACTGATCCGCGAACGTCGCTGCAATGCCGAGTGGGCCATGGTGCAGCAGATGCAGTTGGTGGTGGACCAGTTCGACGAGTTCGAGGACGCCTACCTGCGCGAGCGCAAGCAGGACATTGTCCAGGTGGTCGAGCGCGTGCTCAAGGTCCTGCAGGGCAAGGCGCGCAAGATCACCCGGCGCAAGACCACGGCCGAGGACGACCTGATCGTGGTCGCCAACGACCTCTCGCCGGCCGACACCATACAGTTCAAGAACCTCAAGATCGGCGGCTTCGTCACCGATCTCGGCGGGTCCACCTCGCATACTGCCATCGTCGCGCGCAGCCTGGCGATTCCCGCCGTGGTCGGCATGCAGCACGCGCGACCGCTGATCCAGGACGACGATCTGCTGATCATCGACGGCACCCGCGGCGCCCTGATCGTCGATCCCGACCTCGGCGTGCTGCAGGAATACCGCCTGCGCAAGGCCGAGCTGGAACTGGACCGCTCCAAGCTCAAGCGCCTGGTCACCTCGCGCTCGCAAACCCTGGACGGCGAGGACGTCGAACTCCACGCCAACATCGAGCTGCCGCAGGACACCGACCGTGCCCGTGAAGCCGGCGCCGACGGCGTCGGCCTGTTCCGCACCGAGTTCCTGTTCATGAACCGCGACGAACTGCCCGACGAGGAAGAGCAGTTCGAGGCCTACCGCGCCGTGGTCAAGGCCATGAACGGCAAGCCCGTCACCATCCGCACGCTGGATATCGGCGCCGACAAGGAAGCCCGCGCCCTGCGCAAGCGCGCCGGCAACCGCGTCTCGCCCAACCCGGCGCTGGGCCTGCGTGCCATCCGCTTTTGCCTGGCCGAGCCGCAACTCTTTCTGGTGCAGTTGCGCGCCATCCTGCGCGCCTCGCACTATGGCAAGGTTCGGCTCTTGATCCCCATGCTGGCGCATGCCGTCGAGATCGAGCAGACCCTGTCGCTGATCGATCTGGCGCGCCTGCAACTGAACGACGCGCGGCAGAAAGTCAGCCGCGTCGAGATCGGCGGCATGATCGAGATTCCGGCGGCCGCCCTGGCATTGGGGCCCTTCCTGCGCAAGCTGGATTTTCTTTCCATCGGCACCAACGACCTGATCCAGTACACCCTGGCCATCGACCGCACCGACGATGCCGTCGCCCACCTGTATGACCCGCTGCATCCGGCGGTACTCAAGCTCATGGCGCAGACCATCCAGAGCGCCCAGCGCGCGTTGATGCCGGTCGCCGTCTGCGGCGAAATGGCCGGCGACCCGAAGCTGACCAAGCTCCTGCTGGGCATGGGTCTGCGCCAGTTTTCCATGCATCCGGCGCAGATCCTCGAAGTCAAGCAGCAGGTCATGAAATCCGACGCGGCCCAATTGGCCCTGCGCGTTGCCAAGCTGCTGAAGCTCGACGAGCCCGACAAAATCGCCGAGCAACTCGATAAACTCTGAACCATGTCAGGCGTCGGCACCGTCAGCGCGCAGATCGCGCATTTTTCCGAACCCCTCCACCTCAAGGGCGGTGGGGTGCTGCCGGCCTACGACCTGGTGTACGAGACCTACGGCACGCTCAATGCCGCCAAGTCCAACGCCATCCTGGTCTGCCATGCGCTCTCTGGCCACCACCATCTCGCCGGGCATAGCGCCGACGAATCTGGCAATCCCACGGCCAATGTCGGCTGGTGGGACAACATCGTCGGCCCCGGCCGGCCGCTGGATACCGACCGCTTCTTCATCGTCGGCCTGAACAACCTCGGCGGTTGCCACGGTTCCACCGGTCCGGCCAGCATCGACCCGGCCACCGGCAAGCCCTGGGGTGCGGACTTTCCCGTGGTCACGGTCGAGGACTGGGTCGACGCCCAGGCACGACTGGCCGACCGCTTCGGCATCGACGCCTGGGCCGCCACCATGGGCGGCAGCCTTGGCGGCATGCAGGCCATGCAATGGACGCTGTCCTACCCCGAGCGCGTGCGCCATGCCCTGGTGATTGCCGCGACGCCCAAGCTTTCGGCCGAGAACATCGCCTTCAACGACGTCGCCCGCCAGGCCATCCTCACCGATCCGGATTTCCACGGCGGCCACTTCTACGAGCACGGCGTGCGCCCGTTGCGCGGCCTGCGCCTGGCGCGCATGCTGGGCCACATCACCTACCTGTCCGACGACCAGATGGCCGAGAAGTTCGGTCGCCGCATCAAATCGGGGGCGGGCAGCTACGGCTTCGACGTCGAATTCGAGATCGAGTCCTACCTGCGCTACCAGGGCGACAAGTTCGCCGGCATTTTCGACGCCAACACCTACCTGCGCATGACCAAGGCGCTCGACTACTTCGACCCCGCGCTGGACTATGGCGACGACCTGGCCAGGGCCCTGGCGCGGGCCCGCGCCGGCTTCCTGGTAATCGGCTTTTCCACCGACTGGCGCTTCTCGCCCGAGCGTTCGCGCGACATCGTGCACGCCCTGGTGCATAACGGCCAGGATGTCGCCCATGCCGAAATCGAAAGCGTGCATGGACACGATTCCTTCCTCATGGACGACCCGCACTACCACGCCGTGGTCAACGCCTATCTGAAGCGGATCAAGCTGTGAACTCGCCCTTCGAACGTGCCGATTTCGACCTCATCGCCAGCTGGGTGCAACCCGGCGAGCGCGTGCTCGACCTCGGTTGTGGCGACGGCAGCCTGCTGCGCCGCCTGATCGACGAACGCGGTGCCAAGGGCTATGGCCTCGAACTCGAAGACGCTGAAATCCTCGCGGCAATTGCCAACGGCATCAACGTGATCCAGGGCAACCTGGAACAGGGGCTGGCTGGTTTTGCCGACCAGACCTTCAACCACGTGGTGCTGTCGCGCACGCTGCAAACCGTGCGTCATACCGAGCGCATCCTCGGCGAAATGCTGCGCGTCGGCCGTGAGGCCGTGGTCAGCTTTCCCAACTTCGCCTACTGGAAGAACCGCATGGCGGTGATGGCCGGGCGCATGCCGGTGTCCGAAGACCTGCCCTACGAGTGGTTCGACACGCCCAACCTGCGTTTCTTCACCATCCTCGACTTCGAGTCCCTGTGCCAGAAGATGGGCCTGGTGATCCGCGAACGCCAGGTGCTCGACGACGCCGGCCGTGCCGTCACCGAAGAGCAGAACTTCCTCGGCAGCCTCGCCGTGTATCGGCTCGGGCGTTAGACCGACATCGACATCAAAAAGAAGCCGAGCACGAAGCTTGCCAGCGCCACCGGCGCCGCGCCCAGCGCCAGCATCCACAGCCGCACCCGGCCGCGCAGCCAGTAAATCAGCAGGCCGCTATGTGCCATGGCCATGCCGCCGAAGGCCAGCAGGTAGAGCAGGGCCATGCCGAAGGCCGCCATGCCACCCGAAAGTTCGGCTTCCGGCACCCGCGCGTAGGCGACGCGCACGACCAGCGTCGCCACCAGCGCCGCAATCAGGTAGCCGCCCAGCACCGCCGCCGCCCGTGCGGCAAACGGCGGTAGTGGATGGGTCTCAGCTGTCATAGGACAGCAGCTCCACCTCGGCCGCCTCGGTGCGCAGCGGGATCAGCGCCTGATAGGCGGGCGAGGCGTGCCAGGCCGCCAGGGCGGCGCGGTCGGGAAAGCCGGCAACGACCACCTCGGTGTGGCCGTGCCTGCCCGCAAGCACCTGCGCCAGCGTGCCGCGAAACGCCAGTTCGGCGCCGAAGGGCGCCAGCGTCGCCGGCACCCGCGAGCGGTACTCCGCCCACTTTGTTGCATCCTTGACCGTGATGTGACCGATCAGCCAGGCTTTGCTCATTTCAGCCTTCCCTCGAATTCGCGCAGGCGCGCGGCAACGAAGCCGGCGACCTCGGTGGGCAGTGTAGCCGCTGCGGCGAGGAATTCCGCCAGCACGCGGTCACGCTGGAAGGCGCCATCAAGGTAGAGGAAGGGCGTCTCCTTGGACAGTGCCGCCGCCTCGCCGTCATCGACCTGGTAGTGGGTGAAACCGCGCCCGGCGCGCCATTCGATCGAATGCTCATTGCGGTGCTTGTCGTAGGCTAGCTGGAAGCCGATCGGCGCCCCGTCCTCGTCCTCCCACACCACCAGATCCATTTCGTGGTCATGGAACCAGCGGCGGCGCGGTTCGCCGGCCACCTGCTGCACGCGCGGCAGTTCGCGCAGGCTCATCTAGCGACCTTCCGGCGAGATGCCGCGGATCGGCGCGGCAAATTCGGCGTGCTGTGCCGGATCCACCGGCCGATGCTTGCGCACCGCGCCGGCCGGGTCCTTGGCGAGATGGTTGCCGCCTTTCCAGTCGCGCGCCGGGCGTACCGGGCGCGGCACGAAACCGCCGCCGCAATTGGGGCAGACGTTGTCCAGTACCGCATCGACACAGTCGGCGCAGAAGGTACATTCATACGAACAGATCCGCGCCTCGGTCGACTCGGGCGGCAGGTCTATGCCGCAGTGCTCGCAACAGGGTCTCAGTTCCAGCATGCTTGGCTCGGTTCAGGGTAGCGCCGCATTGTGTCCCGTTCCGGGCCCCAGACGCAAGCGCTGGGTGGCGCGGCTCAGCGCGACTTTGGATTCAGCAGCAGATCCGACAACTGCCGCGCGATCTGTCGCACGCTGCGTCCGCCCTTGGGGTGGTACCACTGCACTGTCCAGTTCAGTGCGCCCATCAGGAACAGTCGCGTGACATGGCTGTCGTCTGCAATGTCGCCGGCGCGCCTGAGCTCGCGCAGTGCCTTCTGCCACAAGGCCTCGTAGGCATCCTTCTGTTCGATCAGCTCGGCCAGCGCGGCGGCTTCGAGATGGTGGCTCTCGTGCAGCAGGGTGGCGGCGAAGTGGCGGCCGTCCTCGGCCAGCAGCTGTTCCAGGTGGGCCAGCAGCATGGCATCGAAGATTTCGCGCGGCGTGCCGCCCTGCGCGGCGGCGGCACCGACGGCGCGGCTGATGGTCGCCATGCCTTCGAGCACCACGGCAAGCAGCATGTCGTGCTTGGTCCTGAAGTGGTAGAAGGGCGAGCCGGACTGCATATCGACGGCGCGGGCGATGTCGCGGATGGTGGTCGCGGAATAACCCTTGTCGGCAAACAAACGGCTGGCCGCGCGCACGATCTCGGCGCGGCGGTTGGGTTCGTCCTTGATCAGGGATTTCCTAGAAGCGGCCATGGCGCCCCTCTCCTTCGCGGAAGCGCCCGGCACCCGCTTCGCCTGCGGGCACCATGCGGTTGGCCAGCCCCATGGCCATGGCCTCGTCGGCGTCCACCGCGCGGCCGGTGAGGATCAGATCCAGCGGCGCGTCGCCCTCCTCGGAGAGCGACCATTCGCCGGGGTTGGCGACGAAGGCCTTGAGGTCGGCACCGGCGCAGAAATGGCCGTTGGCGCCGCAGAGCACCGCGACATGCTGCGCCGGGTCGGCATCGAATTCGCGGAAGGCCTTAGCGAGTGCCTGCGCCGTGGGGCGGTCGATGGCGTTGCGCGTTTCAGGGCGGTCGATGACCACCGTGCTTCCCGCCCCATGTTTTTCCACGCGAACAGTCATGTCGGCTTCAATACCGATTCGTGGTCGAAGTCGCCGTTGCGGCCTTCGCTGATCTCGATCAGCTTCGGATACAGGCGGAACATGTCGGCCTTGAGCTCCTCGTAGGGCAGGTCGTCGAATTCGCCGCGCTGCTTGACGTACTCCATGTGGCGCTGGTTGGACGAGTTGTAGGGGTGCATCAGCGCATCGTGCTCGCCGTCGAAATCCAGCGGCAGCACGCCGAAGCGCTGGCACATGGCGAAGTTGAAGGCCGGCGTGGCCTTGACCCACTTGCCGTCGAGCAGCAGGCTGACGTAGCCGTGCCAGGCGAAGAGGTCGGTGCCCATCAACCGTGTGAGCTTCTCGGTCGAGAGGTGGTTCTTGACGTCGGCGAAGCCGGGCCGCGCCGGGATGCCGAGGGCGCGCAGGCAGGCGCAATACAGGATGGCTTTGGGCACGCAATAGCTGGTGCCCTTGATCACCGTGGTGCTGGCGCGCATCGCCTCGCGCCGCATGCTGCTGGCGTAGGGGTCGTAGCGGATGTCGTCGCGCACGGCGTAGTAAAGGTTCAGCGCCTTGTCCTTCGCCGTATCGCCAGCGCCGACTCTTGCGGCGATGAACTCGCGTACCGCCGGGTGCTGGTGGTCGATGAACTCGGTGGCGGCCAGCCAGGCGGGGTCGATGGTGGTCACGCGGTGTCTCCGGGCCAGGCGCGTTGCAGGATCGTGGCGAAATCGCTGTTCGCCGCCAGCGTGCCGAAGCTGGCGCCCCAGTGGTTCGGCGCCAGTCGCGAGGCGCAGAAGGCATCGCCCACCGCTGCCGGCGCGTGGCGCAGCAGCAGCGCGCCCTGCATCGCCAGCGCGATGCCCTGCGTCAGTTCGCGGGCGCGGGTCTCGATGTCCTGCGGATTCGCCAGCCCCTTTTGCAGCGCGCCGACGAAGGCGTCGAAGGCGTGGTTGCGGCCCAGCGCCGGGGTGATCTCGGCCGTCAACACCTCGATGCTCTTCGGGTGGCGCGCCATGGCGCGCAGGGTGTCGAGGCACATCACGTTGCCCGAGCCTTCCCAGATCGAATTCAGCGGGCTTTGCTTGAACAGGCGCGGCATCGGGCCTTCGTCGACGTAGCCGTTGCCGCCGTGCACTTCCATGGCCTCGGCCACCAGCGTCGGGCAGCGTTTGCAGATCCAGTACTTCGCCACCGGCGTCAGTATCCGGCGCAACAGGCTTTCCGCTTCGTCATCCTGCGCGTCGAAGGCGCGCGCCAGGCGCATCGACAGCGCGGTCGCCGCCTCGACTTCCAGCGCCATGTCGGCCAGCACGTTGCGCATCAATGGCTGGTCCTTGAGCAGCTTGCCGAAGGCGGAACGCAGCGAGGTGTGGTGCATGGCCTGGGAGAGTGCTCCGCGCATGATGCCGGTGCTGCCGATCGCGCAATCCAGCCGCGTATAGACACCCATCTCCAGCACGGTGGGGATGCCGCGCCCCTCCTCGCCCACCAGCCAGCCCATCGAGCCCCAGAACTCCATTTCGGTGCCGGCATTCGAGCGGTCGCCCATCTTGTCCTTGAAGCGCTGGATGCGCATCTCGTTGAGCCGCCCCTCCGGCGTCCAGCGCGGGACGAAAAAGCACGACAGGCCCTTCGCCGTCTGCGCCGTGACCAGGAAGGCGTCGCACATCGGCGCCGAGAGGAACCATTTGTGGCCGGTGAGGCGCCAGGTTCCGTCGTCCATGCGCTCGGCGCGCGTGGTGTTGGCTCGGACGTCCGAGCCGCCCTGCTTTTCGGTGAGGCCCATGCCGATCATCACGCCGGCCTTCTCGGCCGCCGGGATGAAGCGCCGGTCGTAGTCGCGCGAGAGCAGTTTCGGCATCCATTCGCGGGCCAGTTCCGGCACGTGGCGCAGTGCCGGCACCGCGCCGTAGGTCATGGTGGTGGGGCACAGCGAGCCGCATTCGATCTCGGCGAACATCACGTAAGCCGCGGCGCGCGCGACGTGGGCGCCCGGCTTCGGGTCGGCCCAGGGGCCGGTGTCGCAGCCATGGCGCTTGAGCCAGCCCAGGCACTCGTGCCATGAAGGATGAAACTCGACCTCGTCGCGGCGGTTGCCGTAGCGGTCGAAAAGCTTCAGCACCGGCGGGTAGGCATTGGCCAGCCGCCCGTGTTCGATCCACTCCGCGCTGCCGACCTCCGCGCCGCGCGCCAGCAGCCAGTCCTGCGCCCAGCCGGCGCCCTGTTGCGCCACGGCCTCCTGCAATGGCAGGTTGTTGGCGTAGGCGTTGTAGTTCTCCAGCGCACGGGCCTGGTTCAGCACCTCGTGCGTGGCAGTCATGATGGGTGGTGTGGGAATCATCGGGCGGCCTCCTCTCGCGAGGCGGCAATTCTTGTCCCGGCCCCCTTCCTTGTCAAGCAAGCGCTTGCTTGGTAGCATGCGCGGCTTTCGCTGCCCCGGGGAAAACCATGTTCACGATTCCGCGCACCCTGTTCGACGAAGACCACGCCGCCTTCCGCGACACCGCCCGCCGCTTCATGGAGCAGGAGGTCGCCCCCCACCATGCGCGCTGGGAGGAGCAGACCCACGTCGATCGCGAGGTCTGGACC